>NZ_JARXWN010000001.1 GCF_029892965.1 Dysgonomonas sp. PF1-14
CCTTTGTCGAAGGCGTCTATAACGACGTATGAATTATCATTCTGCGGAAATGTAAAGCGAAACATGGCAGCACGGGAAGTGGGTGCCAGTTCGGCTATAACATCATGGTCGGCCAGATAGACTGAATAGTAATATGGTTTTGCCTGTTCGGACTTGTGTGAAAACCAACTGGCTCTTTCTTCTTCATCGAAGATGGGTTTGCCTGTAACGGGCATAATGGAGAATTGACCATAATCGTTGATCCAAGGACTTGGCTGATGGGTTTGTTTGAGCCCCCTGATCTTATCGGCATCATAGGTATATGTCCATCCGTCACCCATCTTTCCGGTCTGTGGTGTCCAGAAATTCATGCCCCAGGGACGGGCAATGGCGGGATAGGTATTACCTGTAGATAAGGAATGCTTACTCTGTGTACCAACTAAGGGCGTGACATAGTCTACATAATTATTCTCCTGAGCCGCTATGGTTGTAAGAGAAAGTAACGAGGTTGTAATAAATAATAAATATTTTTTCATAAGGCACTTTTATATAAAAGGAGGCACTTATCGAACTCCTTGTGTACAATACAAAGAAACTTTTATAGCAATTTGTCTGTTTCTTTTTCAAATTGATTAAGGCACAAACCTAACAGGCCACAAAACTATTTCATGGATTGATCAGTTCATTTTATCGTCTAAAGGAAACCGCACGGACAAACAAAGATTATCTATTCTTCTTGGCCGTGCGGCTGTTAGTTGTTTATAACACTTTAAGATTATCTTCTATATAGGTGAACAGAAGTATCCTGTATATAATTTCTCCTGTGCGTCATTCACATATGAGAATATTCCCCAAATATTGACACCATCATTTTTGATGATTTCCATTGTGACGGGAGTATTAATAGAACCTGCACTATAATAGTAATAATCAAATACGGCCTCTTCTTTAACTCCTACATTCTTACCACCTTTGAATTCCAGTTTATACCAATAATATGACCAGTAATCCCAGCCATACCTTTGCTTACCTTGGCTAGTTACTTCATTCAGATATGTGTAATATGAGGAATCCGTTTTAGAACCATTATAATAATAACGCCGGGTATTATCAAGCATGATAGCTTCTAACTCTGCATCCGTAAAAGGATCCATAGACGCCTTTACTGTAACTGCGATATCCTCCGACAGCCCGGTACAGTCTGTTACTGTAACTATAGCCGTAAATTCTGCCTTCTTGGAAACGGCAGTCATACTGATAACCCCTTCTTCATTCACACTGGCTGTTACGGCAGGGTTATTCGATGTAGCCTCATACCCGCCGTTACCTAACACTACATCTGCTGTCAGCGTCTTGGAATTACCCAGTACAGTTATCAAGTCGAATGTTTCATGGCTTAGCTGGAGTTTGTCGGTAGTGTACACACTAACCGGTACTTTACGATAGCGGCTATATTTATCGGAAACAATCAATGAGGTCTGCCCATTTGCAAGTCCTTCTACTTTCACCACTCCATCTACCATTTCAACTTTAGCTATATTTGTATCCAGAATAAAGGCATCGTATTCTCCTCCTCCTTCTTTTATATCCACAGACATTTTATTTTCAACGCCTATTTTCACTTTGATAGATTCCTGCCCAAGTATAAATGCCGGAACTTCGGTTTCGCCACCGGGATTTATTGTTTCATCATCATCGCTGCTACATCCGGTAAACCCAATGGGCAACAGCAACAACATGGCTATGGCCAATATCTGTATTACTTTATTTATGGTTTTCATAATTCATTTTTACATTTGAATGATTAGTACGCTTTCTTATTTCCAATCTTTAGGATATTTAATACCATCAAATACCAGTTCGTCGTCATAGAATGCTCTGGCCATTCTTTGCATTGCAGGTAACTGCGATGATGTAAAGTTGGTACGGTTAGGATCCATAGCAAAGATCATATGCGACAAAAACCCGTTGTCACGCATTCTTTTCAAGTTGCTTTCGCTTGCTGTACGACCTTGCGAAAACTCTTGTGAATACAAGCCCATGTTCGATTTAGGCATTCCGGGAAAGTAAGAGGATAGATCCGCAGAACCACCATAATCATGTAATGCGTAGTCTACAAATTCACCGGAATTCATACCATCAATAGCAGGCAGGCCGTATGTCGTACTATAAGCATAAGCAACCACCCATCGTTCTGGCTGTATTTTCTTCACTTCATAGCAGAGGCGCGCTGCCGGCTCCTTACCCGGATATACAAATCCGGGAGTAAAATTACTATACTCATAGGTTGAATATTCATCATCTACAAAGATTCCATCCAATTGGTAAGCATCACACATTGCCTTTACTTCTTTGGCAAACTCCTGAGCTGTTTCTTTACTCATATTTGCTACTCCCGATCGGTCATGGTTCCCCAGAAGTCCCAGTATGATTTTTATACCCCTTTCCTGTAACGGTTTCAGGTATTTCTCACGGTTATCAAGAATAGCTTTTACATTTTCGTTATTGAAGATATATACCCGCCCGGTTTCTTCGTTATAGTTGATGTTCGCAGAAAAAATAATCAATGCATCCACTAACGGTTTACCATTGCTGGCTAACGTAAAGCTAAGATTATTTAACGGATTGGTATCATTAACCTCCATACAACTGAATACTTTAACACCCGGAGTGCCATCTATGTATTTGGTACAGTCGGGGATTCCGGTCAGGTCTTTTACGAATATCAAACGGGTTTGATCGGTTTCCGCCAATTTAAAATCTCCCGAAGTTACTTTCATCCGTAAAGGAATAACATAGCTCTTGTCAGCAGAAAGATTACCATCGGAAGTATATGATACCTTCATCCCTACCGATTGCGTCGAACCTGTACTCAGGTTAATGATTCCACCATCGGCTAATGTAATTTTTTGCTGAGGAAAAGCTTCGTAGGCAGTCCCGTGAGTATTATTGTATTCAGTAAGAACCGTTTCGTCATAGCTTACGGCTACTGTGGCTCCCGAAACAAGCTTTGCTGTCGTCTTCAGTTGCAGGTGCATATCGCCCGCATCGCGAAATTCCACGTTCGAGAACATCCGCTTTCCGTTGTTATCGCTAATGTAGCCCATTACAGAACCGTCTCCTGTAGAGTATCTATTTTCATCAAGAGTCCCTACTGCAATGTCTTCGGAACACGCTGTAAGTAAACCGCCTACCAGTATAAATGCTGCAATCCAATATTTAATTTTTAAATATTTCATAATTTCTTTCTTTAAAAGTTATAAAACTATTAATTAGGTAATGAGACTGGATTCCACGTAATTGTCTTGTTTGCAACTATGGTATTTTCATTACCTGTATGGTCGGCTATTATCTGTCCGCCTCCTTCGTTGAACTTCCAATATGCTACTAAGCCCGGACTGTCAGGTGCCACTACATAAAAATGATCTTTTCCTTGAATTTCATCTTGTGTAAGCACACGATTCCACACCCTGCACTCGGATATAGATCCTGATAGATAACGATTGTCATCGTACGATTTGCCGACATAGAAACTTGATGTAGCCCAGTTCACATTGTTCCGGTAGCTAGTCGTCTTGGTATCTCCTTTTTTGATACCATTGAAATAAACATTCACTGCACCATCAGCCGAATTGTAAGTGGCGGCCAGATGTACCCATACGCCGGTCGGCAACTGCCAGGCTGCATCGGTGACGTTTCCATTGGATGTAGCTAATTGCAACTGATTGTCAGGAAGCCCTGCATCGCCAATACGGAACAGGAAATTTCCTTCAATACCCATTACCGTACTGATAAGTTTACCGAACTTGTCTATATATAACAATGCTTCTATAGATACCTCTCCCATATTTTTCAGGGAAGAAGTTCCCGGACTCTGTAGTGAAAGATAATTCGTCGTAATATCGGCTACTGTATTAATCAGGGCAGCACCTCTTATTACGAAATAAGTACTACGGGTACTATTCAGAAATTCAATATTTGAGTTGGCCACAGTTATCGGCAATACATAAACCAAGTCGCGGTCTAAACCAGAGAGGTTTTTGAAGCTTATTTCCACATCATTCCCTTTCACTGTACCTACAGCAATGGTAGATACTGCCACCGTAAGCTCATAATATTCGCTGGGAAGGATAATGGCATTATCTGCATATGCCATATTGTATTGGCTTACTAAAGATTCGTCCACTTTATATGTCACTACAACATCAGATCCTTCGAGTTTAGCAATAGAAGTCTGAATGGTTCTGCTCTCTGTGTCATTAGTTCCCATTAGCAGTATAGAACTGACTTTCTCCGAGGTAGTGAAAGCTTTGTTGTCATAATTCTCTGCATCTTCTCCGCAAGACGTCAATGCACCACAAGCTATGAGCGCTACAAAAAATGAAAGTACTAAATTATTGATTTTGCTTTTCATAATTATTTCTTCTTTTATTTTATGGATGGATTAACACTCGAAATAATTTTTCTCAGGTAATAATAATCCTTTACAGTAGTATGGTAGTCGGTAGAGGCATTGTAAACACCTACAGCCTTTACTTTTATCCCATCGTGCGCAACTGATGCCCAGTCGGCGAGTCCTTCCATTGTCACTGTTCCGTTGGAAAAATATCCAGTACTCTTGTTCGGATCATTCAGGTCAATAGCCATCACCACCATTCCGAAACGATCTTTTGCAATATTATCTATGTTTGCAAGAAATAAAGTATAAGTCAGTTCGTCCTTTGCTGTTGCAGTTTTTCCTGAAATAAGGATGGACAAACAATCATCGAGTAATGAAGTATCTATCAGATTTTGAGGTTTTCCTTCGTATATTGTCATTTTCCCCGGATTACGTCTTTTCCAGTCCCTCATAATATTGATAAAAGCAGTCTCGTTCTCGATATATTGTTTCAATTCATTAGGACGCATATGGAGCCGTGATTTTCCAGCATAACCTATACAAATACCATCGTAATTATATTTGTTCACCAGGCTAAGTGAGTACTCCAGAGAATCGGTCAGAAAATCTAGAAATTCCAATGCAATCGGTTCTTCTTCTGTGGCCAATTCAAGTTTGGCGTTATATGCGGCTTTGATTGCCTCAAAGTCTATTGTGTAAATAACCCTTGTTCCTTTATCGTTACGCACTTTGCTTATATCTTCCAACTCCCAATTGACGAGTTCGTCCGGATGCATCAGCCCAATTATGTCTACACTATCGGGAAGATCTGTGATGTGATGCGCCCTGCTGTAAGGTTTCTTTTCACTGTTATCAACCCAAGCATATACCAGAACATGATCTGTTTTTTTATACTCTCGCAGGTTCTCCAGATATTTACCATAGGCCGGTTTTTCCGGTTGCTTAATATCCACACTTTCGTCTTCGGTCCAGTCGCTACAAGAGGTAAGTAATAAACCTCCGGCTATAAGCGACAATAGAAATATAAGTATTTTATTCATATTATTATTTTCCATAATTAGATCGTAAATAAATTAGTTCTTCTTAGCCCACCAAAGATCCGTAGCCATATTGTCGGGTCCTCCCAGATAGTTTGAAACGGCATCCTGCACATTTTTCAGGTTACCTGTATATTCGCTCTGAGGGAAAGAGAGTCTGCGCACCATGCGTGCTGTACTTACTACCGAACTGCGGTTTAGCATTACAGGCATCAACTCAGGATAACCTGTACGACGGAACTCGCTCCATGCTTCTATACCATTCGGATAAATCGCAATCCATTTCTGGGTAATGATACGCTCCAGATTTTCTTCAAAGGTTGCAGAGTTACTCCATGCAACTTTTATAGTAGAAGCTGCGCCTGTGTAACTGAATGAACCCAGAGGGTCAACATATCTTTCAGGCATACTCGCTGCATCTGCTATATAGGCCGGTGCGCCTGTTGCACCCCATTGTTCGAATGAAAGGGTAATTCCTGATTCGTACAGGTCTTTAGCCGTACCGCCCATATTCCAGCCCCGTAAAGCGCCTTCTGCTCTAAGGAATGCAACCTCTGCGGCATTCATCAGGTGCATAGTCGATCCGTTGTAGATATCAGCGTTCATATTGGTATATCTCTGTCCTATCGTCTGATCAGGGATATTGATACCTGAACGAAAACCGATATATACATCCTTGCCGAAACCGCTTTCGTCAGCAAAATAACGAGGTCTGCGCGGATCGCTGTATCCGTTCATATAAGATATGATATCAGCTCCTATGTGTGTATCTCCTCCATTTCCCCAAAGGCTGAAACCAAAAGAGTAAGGATTTGTCTGACCAGAGATCAGTATCAGATTGGCATTGTCACTGTTAGATACCATAGGCCCTACGGCATGTGACATTACTTCTTCGGCTGTAGTACGTGCCAAAGTCGCATCAACATTTGCCATACGAATGGCCATACGGAGTTTTATCGAATTAGCCAGTTTTATCCAGTTCACTGTGCTTCCTGCATAAATACGATCGGCTTTAGATGAGAAGTTACCGGTCTGGTTACTTGTCAGTATAGCAATTGCATCATTGAGTTCTCCTATCATCGTCTTATACACATCCTGCTGCGAATCGTACGGCGTATTTAACGCACCGTCTTTTCCTACTTTAGAGTATGGGATAGGACCATATATGTCGGTAATACGCGACATAGCCATCACTTTTGTGATCGAAGCCACAGATAATAACACAGGGTCTTCGGTCATAGTAATTATCGTATTGTACGAAGTCATTACATTCTTCATTGCATTGTTGAATGTTGCTTCTATCCAGCCGCTTTCGGGTGCATAAGTAGAAAAGTTTCTGTTATTGAAACCCGGATTTACATCGGCAAAATAACCTGCATAAGTTCCGCCCAACAGTTGTTCGGTAAACTGGTTGGCATGCTCGTTACTAGGAATAATCCAGTTCTGCATATTGGTCATATGCTGTCTCAGGAAATACGCATCTCTTTCGCCTTCTTCGTCGTTTATTCCGGTTTTGTTATAATCATCATAAGCATCGGTACACTGAGTAAAGAAAAGAGCAGTGAATGCTAATAATACGATTGATATATATTTATATATTTTCATTGTCGTTCTATTATTAAATTAGTTAGAATCTTAATTTAACATTGAATCCCATACTTCTGTTGCTAGGCATCATGAAGTAGTCGATACCCTGATAGTTGTTTCCTGTTGTAGCAACAGATTCCGGATCGAATGGCGCTTTGTTGTAGATCATCCACAGATTACGCCCTACCAGTGAAAGAGTAAGATCTCCTATACCCCATAGTTGTGATTTAGGGAAAGTGTAACCGAAAGAAAGTTCCTGCAAGCGAACATTAGTTGCACTGTATGTGTAGTACTGTGCTATATTGGAACTGGAACCCACTGTCTGATACCATGTCTGAGAATCGACAACATCTGATCCGTTTACAACCATACCTCCGTTATCGCGGGCTGTTTCTGAAGCTTCTGATACGCCCTGGCTATCGAGGATAGCCTGAGTCGCAGAATAGACAATACCTCCCAGACGAGCAGATACCATGAATCCGAGATTGAAGTTTCTCCATGAGAAATCATTTCTCCACGACATATTAGCCTTAGGCAATACGCTTCCAAGTTTTACAGGATTGTCAGCTACAGTAACTTTAGTGACATTTCCGGCAGCATCTACATAGATGTTTCCGTTTCCATCTCTTTGCAGGTCAGTCAATGAATAAAGATCGCCCAACGTTCCACCTTCTTTCAGGATAAACTTAGTATCACCAAATGCTGTAAGCGTTAATCGGTCAACAGGATACGATTCTCCCGTAGCCGGATTTACATAATTATTAGCCAACTCTTTGATCTTATTGCTATTTGCACTGAGTGTATAAACGCTTGACCAGGTGAGGCCACTCCATGTATTTTCATATCCCAGCGACATTTCAATACCCTTGTTGAGTACGCTACCGGACTGAACATAATAGTGATCGTAACCGGATGACGCCGGAAGATTAGCATTAAATACCTGATTGTATGTTTTAGCATGATAAAGACCGATATCGAACTTGAAGTGTTTCAGAAAACGGGTAGTGAGCCCTATTTCCCATGAATCGGTTTTCTGTGGGTCGAGGTAAGTTATCGGATAGTGGTCGTAATTCGGATAATAACCCAAACCACTTTCATTCCATGAGTGATATCTCTGTGCCAGACGACGTTCGAACGGTAAACCGACAGAAGCAAAAGAAGCTCTCAGTTTAGCATATTCTATTTGTTTCGGCATAGTGAATATCTCTGACAGAACAAATGATGTTCCTACTGATGGATAGAAGAATCCACTCTTGGTAGACTGGGCTCCTGCCAACTGCGACGGCCAGTCGAAACGTCCTGTCAATGTCAGATAGTAAGCTCCTTTATATCCTATTTCGGCACTTGCGAAAACAGACTGTGTCTGATCCTGATACTTGTCCTGAAATGGTTTCAGTTTACTACGGTCAATCTGCATAATATTGAAAACATTCGGCACAGCACCGTCATACAGACCATCCATCAACGGACCTCTGACGTCCATGTAATCCTGCATGATATCCGAGATAGAACCTCCGACATTGGCAACCAATGTTACTTCTTCGTTGAAAGTCTTGTTTACATTAGCCATTACATCGGCATAAGTCTGCCTGTCTCTTGTAGACACTTCGGCATAGTAACCGGTAGTAGAACCTTCAGTCAGTGTAGTATTAGTACCGGCATACAGCTTTTCGGTATATTTGTTGTGTGAGAAGTCGGTACGCACACGTCCCGATACATTCAACCAATCTAATACATCGTAGCTCAGGCTTCCGTTCAGCATATAACGGTCTTTTGTATTCTTGCGAAGATTGCGGTAACTGATCCAATATGGGTTTTGTCCTGTAAATGTATTCAGTCCATAGTCCCAACGCTGATCATAAATTTTGCGCGAAGTGTTCCACTCTTCATACATTTTCACATCATTCCAGTCACCGCCTCTAGGGAACAGATAAGCAGAAACCAACGGATTCTGGTACTCTCCCTGATTGGTCATATTATTATCCTTCTGTTTGATGTAGCTTGCTCCTACGTCGATCTTCATCTTATCCTTCAGAAGAGATGTTGTATTACGTATCGAGAAATTCAAACGGTCGTAAGTATTGTTATGGATAATTCCTTCTGAATTCACAGCTGCAGCTGAAGCATAAGTCTGGTTACGCTCGCTACCTGTAGACAAAGTCAGTGTTTCGGTCGTAACAACCCCTGTTCTGAAATAGTCGTCACGCGGATCGTAACCCATATAGTTAGCGGCATTCAGTTTCGAACCCCAGCTCAGGTCAGTTCCTGTTCCATTAAGTCCGGCTGTACCAGTTCCATAAGAGTTTTGGAATTTAGGAAGAACAAACGGGTTAAGGAATTCCGTATTTTGTGTAAATGTCAGGCTTGTTTTTCCGGCTTTCCCTGTTTTTGTAGTTATCAGGATAACACCGTTAGCAGCATTACTACCATATAGGGCCGAAGCAGCAGCACCGTTCAGCACTGTCAACGATTCTATGTCTTCCGGATTGAGGTCGGCAATAGCTTCGGTTGTACCCGAAGAACCTTTCTCGGTACTTCCTTCGGCTCCGGTATTGAACATCGGAATACCATCTATCACATACATGGCATTGTTCGATTGTCCTATACTTTTCACACCACGCATAACTACTTTGCTGGCACCTCCGACTCCGGAAGAGCTGGCGTTAATAGTTACCCCCGCTACTTTTCCCGAAAGGGCATTGATAAAGTTAGCGTCTTTTACGCGTGTCAGTTCGTCCTGATTCACTTCCTGTGCATTGTAGCTCAGCGCTTTCTGTGAGCGTTTTATACCCAGTGCAGTAACCACAACAGCATCTAACTCTCTGGAAACCGGAGTCAGTTTCACGTCATAGTTATTCAGGTCTGAAACGACTATACTTTCAGAATTGTAACCCATAAATGAAATTATGAGTGTAGCCCCTTTAGCTACATTCAATTCAAATTTTCCGTCGATATCGGTCATAGTACCTCCTGTGGTACCCCTTATGCCAACAGTTGCACCGGTAAGTGGATCGCCATTTTCGTCAATAATGACTCCGGTGACTTTCTTTTTATCCGGCCCCGTATTCGAGCGTTCCATCAACATAATGTTATTTCCTTCGATGTGATAGGAAATATTTGTTTTGTTAAACACAGTTGTTAAAACCTCGTTAACGGATTTGTCTTTCAGATTTAATGTTGTTCTCTGGGTAAGATCTATTTCCTGTTGGTTATAAACAAATAAGTAGTTCGTTTGCTTTTCAATCTGGCTGATAACATCCTTTAAGCTGGTATTCTGAGCACTTATGTTTACCCTTGAGCCCTGTGCATAGGCTCCGGGAGAAAATAATAAGCCGCAAATGAATATAAATAGCAGAAAGGAAGTAATTCCTGTTTTTTTTACACTCTTTGATAGAGGATTAGACAGTATTCGGTTTTTCTCGGTTAATTTAATTTTCATACATTTGTAATGTAAATGAAGTTAATACTAAGTGATTTTTACAATCTTGTCATGTATTGATCTTCCACCGGAAAGTGTTCGCTCCACTTTCCGGTCTTTTTATTCTTCGGATTTTCCCATTGGCAATTAGATTTAGATTAATTATTGTATTAGTAAATGGTTATATTATTCATATCATCTTTGGTATATTTAAAGTTATGCCGGAGTTGGAGAACCTTCAACACATGTTCGATGCCATCTTTAGACCAGAATTTTCCGGTGTACTGGTATTTATGAGAAAGTATCTCCCTGTTTCTTACGTCTATCTTCACATCATAGTAAAGTTCTAGCTTTTCGAAAATGTCTTTAACATCCTGATTTTCGAAATACAAAATACCTTTTTTCCACAAGAATTGATCCTGTGATTCCAGATTAGCTAATACGAGCTTATTGTTTTCGGCATATACCCTATTGTTAGGCGACAGCATTATGCTTTCGTCCGTAGCATTGGCAATCACTTCTACCGACCCTTTTATCAGGGCAGTTTCAAAAACATCACTGCCACCGTACGCATTCACATTGAATTCGGTACCATGTACTTTTATCTGATATTCTTTTGTTTTTACAATAAACTTTTTCGCATCATCGTGTGTAACATCGAAATAGGCTTCACCATCGAGTTTGACGACGCGTTCGGTTTCAGAAAATTCATTCGGGAAAGTCAGGCTTGATTTTGCATTCAACCATACTTTAGTTCCATCGGATAATACGACTTCAGCCCGTTGTCCTTCGGGAGAGTATACAGTCTGCAATGCAAAATTAGGTTGAATCTGCATATTCGGTGATAGGAACATATGATAGCAACCCAAAGCAAGGAGAAAGACAGCAGCAATTTTAAGGAACTCGCGTACCAGTTTTATTCTTCTTTTATTATTGCTGTTTCCGCTATCTTCGGTATGTTCTTCATTTACCTTTGCAAAAGTATCTTTACCTCTCCACAGGGATACATCATATACATTTCTCAGCAATAAGAATTCCTGCATATGTTTGTCATCGGCGTCGAGCCATCTGGCTACGTCTTCTTTTTCCTGCTGAGTAGAATTACCTTCGATATATCGCTGAAGAATTTCGTGATCCATAGTTTTCATATATAACCAAAGGAATTAGTTTCCCCTTAGTCTATATAATACGATTGATCGTCGCGACCTACTAGTGAAGATGTAGTTAAAAATCGTTAATAAATAAAAGAAGGAAAATAGGAAAATAATCTTTCAGGTTTTCGCGCAGAGACGATAGCGCTTTAGATATGTGATAGTCAACACCTTTAACTGAAATTCCGAAATGATCTGCAATATCTTTTTTCGACACATCTTTGAAACGTGACATTTCAAATATTTTCTGGGTTTGCTCTGGCAGAGTGGCTATGGTGGCGCGGAGAATGTTCTGGATATCGTCGGCAAAAATCTTATCAGGATTGCTGGCTTCCAATGTGGATATACGGATTTCAAGTTCGCGGTCTGCAGAAGTAGACATAGACTCGAGTGCACTTTGTTTTATTTTTTCATGTTTCAGGTAATCCAGCGCCTTATTTTTCAAAATCACGAATAACAATCTGGATGGATTTTCAATTTCTTCTATTGTAGACAATTCCCATAACTTAATCAGAGTTTCGGATGCAATGTCTTCTGCTACCAAATCATTATGAACATATGATTTAGCGAACAAGAAGCACCTATCATAATAGGTAACATAAAACGTCTTATAATTGGACGAATTTAAACTATCCATTAATTCTTATAATACACACGCTTGCTTCAGATCCAGAAGCAAGTACAAGTATCAGATTTTTAGTGACATCTCTACTATTAAAACAAAGGTAACAAAATTTATTGGCAACCAACAACCTATTATTTATACAATCTACTCTTTTTAATATAAATACAACGAACAAATTTCCTATTTGTTTCGATCAAACCGCATTCTAAACTTGTTTTTAAAATGAAACTACTAGTACTAAGCAACCGTTACAGATTTAATTAAGACTAGTCACTATGCAGTAAATAAATAAGTTACGATTTATAACTTTTCTTTCAGGAAATGACCTGTATAAGATTTCTCACATTTCACAATCTTCTCAGGTGTACCTTCGCAAACTATATAGCCACCTTCTTTTCCTCCTTCGGGGCCTATGTCTATGATATGATCGGCGCATTTGATCACATCCATATTGTGTTCGATTATCACGATTGTATGCCCTCTCTTGATCAGTGAATCAAAGGCTTTCAACAATGTTTTTATATCGTGAAAGTGTAGCCCTGTTGTAGGTTCATCGAAAATAAACAAGGTCGGCTCCGGTTTTTCTTCTACCAGATGGAACGCCAGCTTCACACGCTGATTTTCACCTCCCGAAAGCGAAGATGATGACTGTCCCAGTTTGACATAGCCCAAGCCTACATCCTGTAACGGTTTTAACCTCTTCACTATCTTCTTTTCGGCAGTTCCCTTGCCCTCTTCAAAGAATTCGATAGCCTGATCGATCGTCATTTCCAACACATCGTATATGCTTGCACCCTTGTATTGTACATCGAGTATATCCTGCTTGAAACGCCTTCCTTTACACACCTCGCATTCGAGCAACACATCGGCCATAAACTGCATTTCTACAAGTATCTTACCTTCTCCGGTACATTCTTCGCAGCGGCCACCCTCTACATTGAAAGAGAAAAAGGCGGGTGTAAAATGCAGCTGTTTTGCCAGAGGTTGGTCGGCAAACAATTTACGTATCTCGTCGTATGCTTTTATATATGTCACAGGATTGGAGCGGGTCGACCTGCCGATAGGGTTCTGGTCTACCATCTCTATTTCCTTTATCAGCTTGAGATCGCCTTCAAGACCGTTATACTGCACCACCTGTTCGCCTTTTCCTTTATAATGGCGTTCGAGGGCAGTATAGAACACATCACAGACAAGAGATGATTTCCCCGAACCGCTGACACCTGTTACTACAGTCATCACATTCAGTGGGAACTTCACATCGATGTTTTTCAGATTGTTCTGTCTTGCCCCTTTTACTTTTATATAGTTGTTCCACTTGCGGCGGGTTTTCGGCACGTCTATTTTCTCTTCACCATTCAGATAGCGGACAGTATAGCTTTCTGTCTGTTTCCGCAATCCGGCAACATCGCCCTGATAAACGACTTCCCCCCCCAGACGTCCGGCTTTAGGCCCCATATCGATGATATAGTCGGCAGCACGGATAATTTCCTCATCATGCTCTACTACAACGACGGTATTACCAATTCCTTTAAGCTCCTGCAAAACTTTTATCAACAGATCGGTATCGCGTGAATGCAAACCAATACTCGGTTCATCGAGTATGTAGAGCGAACCCACAAGGCTACTACCCAGAGAGGTTGCCAGGTTGATACGCTGGCTCTCCCCTCCCGAGAGGGAGTTTGAAAGACGGTTCAAGGTTAGATAGCCTAGCCCTACATTCATCAGGTATTGTATCCGTACATTTATATCGGTCAACAGACGTTTTGCAATGGCGGCATCCGTTTCATCCAGATTGAGCGAAGTGAAGAATTCTCTCAGTTCGCTTATCGGCATCAGTACCAGATCGGCAATAGTACGCCCACCCACTTTCACATACAGCGCTTGAGGTTTGAGCCGCGCTCCTTTACAGGACGGACAAGTAGTCTTTCCCCTGTAGCGGGCAAGCATCACCCTGTATTGTATCTTATATTGGTTTTCGCTCACCATTGCGAAGAAGTCATCGATACCATGCAGACCTTTTGCACCATGCCAGAGCAGGTCACGTTCTTTATCCGTCAGTTCGAAGTAAGGACGATGTACCGGAAAATCGTATTTACCGGCAGCATGGATAAATTCGTTCTTCCATTCGCTCATTTTGTCTCCCCTCCAGCACATAACGGCATCTTCATACACAGACAAGCTTTTGTTAGGGACTACAAGGTCTTCATCTATTCCCATTACCCGCCCAAAACCTTCACACACAGGACAAGCTCCGACAGGGCTGTTGAAACTGAACATGAGATCGGTCGGTTCCTGAAATTCTATCCCATCTGCTTCGAAGTGACGCGAAAAGTCAAACGACTCTATCCTGTCCTCTATATAGAAACGGATGATACAATCTCCTTCTCCTTCATAGAATGCTGTTTCTATAGATTCCGAGAAACGGCTTATATTCGCGGCATCCTTGTCGCAGGTAAGACGGTCGATAAGCAGAAGCATCTGGTCGACTTTATATTTTTCCTTTGAGGAAAGTATATTGTCAATGCGCTCTATTTTACCGTCCAGCTCTACACGCGAGAAGCCTTCTTTCTGTAATATCTCGAGTTGCTCATTCAGGGTGCGGCTGTCGCGCAAAATGATCTTTGTAAAAATGGCAAGGCGGGTATCTTCAGGATAGGTCTGCATCTTGGCTACAATGTCGCTCACCTGATGCTTTTTCACTTCCTGCCCCGAGACAGGCGAAATGGTTTTTCCGATACGGGCAAACAATAGTCGCAGGTATTCGTACACCTCAGTAGATGTACCCACAGTGGAACGCGGATTGCGCGAACTTACGCGCTGTTCGATAGCGATAGCGGGCGGAATACCCTTGATGAAGTCACTCTCGGGCTTGTTCATACGACCGAGAAACTGACGGGCATAGGCCGACAGGCTTTCTACATAGCGCCGCTGCCCTTCGGCATAGAGTGTGTCGAATGCAAGTGAGGACTTACCCGATCCGGATAAACCTGTAATAACCACGAACTTGTTGCGAGGTATTTCTACGTCTATATTCTTGAGATTATTGACGCGCGCTCCCTTTATAAAAATATTTTTTTCTTCGGACATAATTCTCTAAAAAAATGGCTACAAAATTACTAAAAAAAGAACAGATATGCTATTTTGCCTGAGGACAGCAGGTGTTATAAATATGTAAAAGGAATTTTACCTTCATTTTCCTTTCTTTAAAAATCATATCTCAACAACACTCAGGTGAGTGCCATTCGCTTACTGTCAATATATTAAACATTTAGCACATCAAAAAAAGTCATATTCCATCGCCTTGACCTATCTTTTTACGATATCCTTGAAGTATCTTTGACAAAAGGATAGCCGGTGCACAGGTTTACTTTATAGTTAACAAGATTATCTAAAAATTTATTGACTTCTTGAAATCATGAACATACAAAACCTGAAAAGATGGCTTGCAGTGCCTTTACTGCTCGGAGCCATCCTCTATGCCTGCCAGTCGGAAGACAGCCCCGATATAGACACCAAACAGCCCGTAGAGCCGCTGACAGTAGCTATGGCACAATCGCTGTACGAACAGTATGTAGGTGCAACGGCGTATCTGAAAAATGACGATGGAAACGGAGAATTTAACCTTGTTCCCGACTGGAATGCAGGGCAACTGTTCTCGGACAGTAACTGGTATGTGGTGGAGTCGCCGCTGGAACAGAGAGATGGTATGAAAATGATCTTTATGACCCAAGATGTAGGTGAATATGCACAGCAGCACGAAAACACACAAATAGAGCAGATACTCCGCCTGGTGGTAATGCGAAACAAGGAAACCGGACTGAATTATTCGTTCATCATGCTGGTGATGCCCGAACTGGATTATATGTACAGAAAGGGAGCTGCCATCCATGAAAACAAATACCTGACACGGGAAACCGATCTGGATGGATATGTCTATTTCCTCACGCCCGAGGGCTCGTTTGTAAATGCATGGAAGTATAAGGAGGGTAGAATAGTGGGGAGAACACCACTGAGTACAGATAAAGTAACAAAAGGCTTTATACAAGTAGAGACTTGTTATTGGACACTAGTCACAGCGGGTGGAAATCAATATTGGAATTACCACTGTGAGTACTACTGGTTGTTTGTAGAAGAAAATAAGGATGCCCCTCCTGCAATAGATAGTGGTGGACCTATCGATCCGGGCTATGATCCGATGAGTGGTCCCGGGGGTGGGGGTATTCCAACTTTGGACAAAGAACCTGAAAAACGTACCGATTGCACCGAAAAATCCCGATTGAATGGGAAGAATACGAGTAATATGCTTAACGATATAGATATAAAAGACAAGATGAATTTGTTGAGAACCAATGCTAATACCAGTCAGAAAATAGAATATGGAGCAGGTATCAGCTACGACAGTAATTTTGGGACATACAGCATTACCGGCGGGCAAATAGCACAAGGAGCAGCAGGCAGTAATTCTGTGGAAATAACTTATAGTGCTTATACTGTCTATACTGCTCATACACACTATCAGGGACTGAACGCCGCATCGTCGGGTGGTGATATTATTACTACCGCCAAATTTTATAAAGAAATCAAAGCGATGGGTGGAGATTACAAAGGAACTATTAACTTTGCTGCCGATGGCTCGGAATATCTGATCTATGTGGACGATCCGGTAGCACTGGAGAAATTTTACAATGCGTTGCCGACTAACAATGATTTCTTTGTAGCAAAAACAACCGAACTTGCCAACGGATCGGATTTTAAAAAAGATTCAGAATATCAAAGAATCTATATAGATGTAAAAAGAAAATTAGAGAAAGAAGGGTACTCAGAGAATGAAGCACAGGCGTACGCCTTATCCTATGTATCCGATCATTACAAAATGGGTCTTAAAATATCGTACCGTAAAAACAAAAATGATAACTTTAAGGAACAGAAAACGACCACAACAGGTACAGGAAAAAGCATAAAGTATAAACCACAAATATGTCCGGAATCATGAAAAAGATTATATTAATTCTATTTTTTATATTATTCACATTAGGCGCATCTGCTCAATGCAACAAGCCATACAAAGCTTTTAGTGCATTCGCTAAAGATACAACAGCATTTTTGCGTTATAACTTTAAAGAACGGACCGATTGCTATAAAGGAAAAACGGTAGCTCAAGTATTAACTGATTTACAGTTAACTCCAAAGTCTTATGTACCAATACCTTCTACATATAAAAATAAATATAGCGGTATATATGTATATGTAGATAATAGCTATTCAGCACAAAGGATAGAGAATCCTAAAATGAAAACTCAATATATATATATATATTGGCCGGAATTAATGGATTATACAGATCTTCTGAAGTTAATAAGAAAATATGATGATGACGTATGGGTACAGGAACATTACAATTTCTTTAAAAATAATATTGTAGGAGAAGTATCTACTAAATAATAACTAGGCAGGGTTGAAAAGCCCTGCTTATACTTCTTTGATTATGAAAAGAATTATAATAATATTAATATTAGCTGTTATGGCAATAGCGGGTTACAGCCAATGCAATCAGCCATACAAAGCATTATCCGAATTTAATAAGGATACTACCGCTTTTATTATCTATAACTTTATGGATCGGGCGGATTACTATAAAGGAAAGACAATAAAAGAAGTATCAAAAGACTTACAGATACCTATCAAAGATTACACAAGAAACAGCTCAGCCAGAGGTGGTTATTTTACTGGCATATATATATTTATATGACCGTAATATTATTGATAAAATGGATGAAGAAAAGAAAGAAGATAATACGATTTTAATTCATTGGAAAACTCCTATTGATGTATGCGACAAAACATATAAAACTTTCCGGAGGCATCCTGACTGGCATGACGGAATGTACGATTATGTAAAAGACATGGAAATAGAGAAGGTCGAAGTCATTATACCAAACTATAGCAAATACTATGAGAAGTATAAGCCAAAAGAGACTAAATCGGCTCAAGATGATATAGTAACAAAAAATCCTGATGGCTCGCTTAGTGTTAAGCGGGAATGGTAAAAAAACAATAACAGGGATGTGCCATTTTTGGCACACCCTCTTTTAATCCACAATCCAATATGAAACACATCAATACATTATTCTTACTTCTATTGGTTTCTCTGAACTGCTTTGGACAAAGTAATATCTCTTACAAACCCCTACAAGAGATTGACATACTAAAAGAAGATCCCTCATTATCGGAAATAGTAGGATTGATCTGCAATGTAGAAACAGATTGGGGTAAATTGGGATTGAGAGATCAAGTAGAGTTCGTTACAGAAAAGGTTATCTCGAGCGATGAGACTCTGAAAGAAACAAAATTTGTATTCGACGACAACGGGAAGATAGCAAGAATGATAGTCGATAATACAAAGAAAAAATATATATACACAAAGGATGGCAATCTGAAGCAAGAGTTAAACCATCTGAATCTCGTTCATTATGAATATGACTATAAGAAGAACAGGCTGACTGATGCTGAATATGGGACGGATGGTGTGGTTCTTCAATATGGCAATAAAACATCCGTAAATATCTCCTACTATCCCGATGGATTGGTAAAAGAAGTGTTTTTTATTGATAAACCGATGACTGTAAATTACAGATATGACGACAACAAACAGTTGATAGAAAAATATTACAGCTACGATAAGGGAGATAAGCATATTGCGGTAAATACTCACATGGAATATAACGACAAGAATGATATAAAACAAAAATTCACATCACATATCGTATCGGGAGAGCAGGCAGATACTACCTATACAGTAGAAACACATGCATACAAGTACGATGAAAAAAACAACTGGACAGAATGTATATATGCCGGTAACGGGCAGATAATAACGATAAAACGGGAAATAAACTATTATACGGATGAAATCCCCGAAGACAGGATATATACAATGGAGGAAGTGACTATCCACCCTCAATATAAAGAGAAAGAAAGTGAATTACAAAGGTTTATAGCCATGAATTTGAAGTACCCCATCAATGCCATGAAACATAAAATAGAGGGAGAAGTCTGTACCAGATTTATAATATCCGAGACCGGAGATGTTTCTGACTTTCAAGTAATACAAGAGGCTCACAGCAGCCTTAATAGAGAGGCACTACGTATAACAAAACTAATACCGAAGAAATGGACTCCGGCAAAGATAAACGGAAAAAACGTCAAGGTATATTACACCCTTCCAATATCATTCAGAATGATGTGACTCTACATACCACACACGTAAAAGGAGCCACCGCCCAAAGCGATAACCCCTTTACGTGTTTAATTCATGGTGCGATGTATTATAGAAAATTGTTACATAAATGAGATGCAGAAAAAATCTTCCTGCTGCGCAAAAGAGTATTTATAAAACTTAAAAAATGTTTCGGATGCCGCCACAGGCAAGGGGGAGTGGGATTATGCGATTATATCGGATTATTTCTTTTTCTTTTCAGCTCGTCGCGAAGCAGGGAAGCAAGTTCGTAGTCTTCCCCCTCAATCGCATCTTTCAGCAAGGTTTCGAGTTCTTCCTGATTGAGCAGGGAGTAGTCTAGTGCGAGGCTGTCTTTTTCGTCATCGCGTGCATTATCCTGAACCGAATTTTCGTCGAAGATAATTGCCTGTTCCTGCATTATGCGTTCTGTAGTATATATAGGAGAGCGTGTTCTAAGTGCAATACCTACCGCATCGGAAGTACGTGACTCTATTTCCACGATATGTTCTCCCTGACTAAGGATCATCTTGGAGAAGAAAACCCCATTTTCGTATTTATAGATTTGCACCTCACGCAAAACGACACCCAACTGAGACAGCAGAGATTTGAACAGATCGTGAGTCAGTGGTCGCGGTGGTACAGAGCCTTGCAGTTTGAAAGCAATGGACTGGGCTTCGGGAGTGCCTACGACTACCATGAGCCGCCGGATTCCGTCTTCTTCTGCCAGTACCAATCCATAAGCGCCGGATTGTGTCTGATTGAAAGAAAATCCCAATACTGATAATTTTACTTTTTCTTCCATAACCTTACAAATCTTAGATCAAAAATACTTATTTATTTTTTCATTACTATGAGAAACTCTCTTGTTTTAAAACATTTTAAGCTATGCCCGAACTTGCAACTGACAATCTGCAATAGATAAACAATAAAACAATACATTTTGTGCTAAAGAAAGTAAAATATTTATAAGTAAATAATAATGAATATATTGGATTTTAACTTTCTTTGTAAAAGAAAAATGATAGAGATGAAATACACAATAATAATATTATTAACTAGCATTTGCACAATAATTGCAAGCTTCACAAGTTGCATACAGCGACAATCAGTGTCGCATGAAGAAGATGCAGTGATCAATGGCGTACGCTGGGCTACGCGCAATGTAGATACTCCCGGCACTTTTACAGCCAAACCCGAAGATGCCGGAATGCTTTACCAATGGAACCGCAAAAAAGCGTGGAATACAACAGATGAATTTGTTTTTAATTGGGACAACTCTATGCCTAAAGGTGAGAAATGGGAGAAAGTTAACGATCCTAGTCCCGTAGGCTGGCGATTACCAACTTTTGATGAACTAGAAAGTTTACTTGATGAAGAAAAAGTGAGCAACGAATGGATAATCCAAAACGGCATAGCAGGGAGAAAGTTTACCGATAGAATGACTAAAAAAAGTATCTTCCTGCCTACAGCAAGCTATCGCTTCTACAATGATGGTTCACTTGGTGATGCTGGTTCTTATGGCGATTATTGGAGTAGCATGGCACCTGATGACAGTACCGCTTATTTTTTGGCATTTGCTAGTGGTGGTATGGTCAGGCATTACGGCGATCGCAGCTATGGACGGTCAATACGTTGTGTGGCAGAATAAACAAAGAATAAATTGTCCTACGGGCTTTCAGCCCGAAAAATAACACTATAAAAATTAGTAACTGCTAATGCGGATGTTTATTCACGAATGGCCGGAAGAATTTAAATTTCTGTATTATAGTTAATTGGAGGGTGTGTCAAAAGTAAATTGACATACCCTCCCGCTTGTCTTCATCTTTCGTGTCCTATTTCTTCTTCAACACTACCGACTGGGCGCAAAATTCATTTGTCCCATCCAGCATTGCGAGCAATTGCGACCAGTTGCTAAGCGGCTCGAAAGCATGCTTATACACTTTGCGCGTCTTTATATTCAATAACTGTCCATTAAGTGTAGCTGATGCCGAAAATGATCCTGCTGCATTATCCACATTCTTATTCAGGGCAGCTACATTTTCCACTGTGTAGCCATCAGGTATCTGCACCTGTATATCATGCTCATAGGAGCGAGCTGTAGGCATATATACGTCTACACTGCGCTTACGAGCTTCATCTTTCAGTTCGAGCTGGGCGCCGATAAGTTTTCCTGCATCGAGGATATAATTATTTCCGGCTTTTTTTACCAATCCTTCTACGCTGTATTTCACATTTGTACGGAAGTTCGGGTTAGCTTTTGTTATCCCCAGATTTATCACAGTATGTTCGGATATCTCTTTCGGATCGACTCCATGATAGTTGTTTATTTCTTCTTTGAACCGATCAACCAAATCTTTACGATCTTTTTCTACTTTTTCGTTGTAGTCATCAATATATTTGCGACTACTGCGCTTCTCTGCCATTTCCTGCTGCACAGATTTAGTGATACCCAGCCGTTGGCGGACTTCTTCCTGCCATTTTTCGACAGTGGCAAAGTTCTGCTGAAATTCTTTTTTCAGATTGCCGGCATTATCAGTAGTGCGGTCGACAACAAGCAGCAACGGATCATTGTCTGAAAACTTAACCACAACCTTACTAATGCTACGATTGTAATTTTCATCTGTTAGCGGCACTTTAGATTCATTGTTGCCATCTTTTTTATTAAATACAGGAAGAGCTGTTTCACCTTCGAAAGCAGGAAGAACCTCTCCGGCAATATTGAAAGGAGGATTGTAGACAAAAATCTGTTTCCCATTAGCCTGAACGAAGTGAAAAAGGTCATCCATCTCAAACAACTCACTTCTACGGGCACCATATTTATTGGTAGTAAACATAATTTTTGATTCTATCTTATTCTCTTTAAGAAAAGTATGTAATACTCTCTGGAAGTAGTAATAGTTTCGCGAATTATTTCCCAGGTTGAACTGAAGTGCATCATAAATATAAGCAGCCAGATCTTCTTTTGATACATTCGGATTCTTCTTCACATAATCCTTTATCTGCTTCCTCGCATCTTTTGCTCCGTCACCTAACGGTCCGGGTTTCTCACTTCCAAAATAAGAACGGGCATCCTCTATTATGGTTTCGGGTGCAACATCTTTATGCAGTCCGTCTTTTCGTGCTGTTTTAGGCTTCCATATACCACCCGAGCCATTGTTCAATATAGCCAGACGAATTACAGGATACTCGCGCAGCGGGGAAGTCCATCTGTCCATCCCTTCTACCTTAGGGATATTGGTCTTTTGCACGTCCAGTATAATATCCTTGTCCTCATTAGTAGAAACCGTAAAGTCAGGAGCACCATTCAGGCAGCGGTATTCTGTAGTCAGTTTACGTCCTATTTCGCAATAGATAGAATAAGATAACATCGGATGTTTATCAACAAAGATAAAGAGCATCGGGTCTATATTGAAAGCATCTACCAGCCCTTCCTGCTGAATAAAATAGTCGAGGATATCACCTACCTGTAAATCGGCAATAGCAAGTTTTTTATGATCTTCCTTGTCTTTTTTACCTTCGGTAATAGATACAGCCTCATCTACATCCACGTCCTTAATGGTACCATCCGGTTTTATAATGCGCGCACCTACAATCGTCTTAAACTTATTGGTCACATGTCTTCCATAAGACCGGTCTTCTTCCCGAAACGATATTTCTGAATATTCTTCGAGTGCAACCTTATCGTTTATTTTTACCATAGTACGGTATGTATTGGCATAAAGCAGTTCCTTATTGATGGTAAAGGTCGTTCTTGCCCTCAAGCGGCTTCGCCGTGTGGCCGTTATCAGGCTGTGACGTGCAAGAATTACTGCCGATTCGTTTTTGTACTCGGCAGGTACATTATAATTCTTAAATTCAGCTCTGTCCCACGCCCAGACTTCTTCTCTTACCTTTTTGGCATATTCGGTGTAATCATCGGCAAATACATTCTGAACGAGCAGAATAGAAATAATGCACAGAAATAGTTTAAATTGAATTTTCATAGTATTTGTCTATTTATATGTTCAAAATTGATGTCGATTGTATAGATTATAATTAAGCCATACTGGACTACATCTACTGTTATTTTTTTTTCAACACTACCGATTGGGCACAAAACTCATTCGTGCCATCCAGCATTTCGAGCAGTTGCGGCCAGTTGCTAAGCGGCTCGAAAGCATGTTTGTAGACTTTGCGGGTCTTTATAGTCAATACCTGTCCGTTAAGCGTAGCCGATGATGTGAACGAACCTGCTACATTATCCACTTTCTTATTCAGAGCAGCCACATTTTCTACTATATAGCCATCAGGTATCTGTACCTGTATATCATGCTCATAGGAGCGAGCTGTAGGCATATATACATCCACACTACGTTTACGGGCTTCATCTTTCAGTTCGAGCTGGGCACCGATAAGTTTTCCTGCATCGAGGATATAATTGTTTCCGGCTTTTTTTACCAGTCCTTCCATGCTGTATTTCACATTGCACTCGAAATCGGGCTGAGCCTTGGTGATACCCATGTGAATGACCGACTGCGCGGTAACCTCTTTGGCTTCCATATCGTCGTGATAGTCCTTTATCTCCTTCTTAAATTCGTCAGTCTGATTTTTCCTCATCTTTTCGTTCAGATCTTTGTAGTCGTCAATGTACTTACGGTCACTCTTTTTCTTCTGCATTTCTTCCAACTGGCTTTGCTTTATGCCCAGACGCTTGCGCATATCTTCCTCGTATCGCTCGAGGGTAAAAAATCTTCGCTGATATGTACTTTTCAGGCTTCCCCTGTTACGGGTGGTGCGGTCGATGTTGAGCAGCAACATATCGTCGGGCGAAAAATTTACGTTCATGGTGGTTGCGCCCAAGTGTTTCGATTCATCGGATACGGGTATAGCAAACTCCGTTTTAGTTTTATCCTTCGTATTTGCCACAAGCATTGCCGTTTCGCCCTCAAAGCTGTAGTCTACCTCGCCTGCTATGGTAAATATGGGATCGAAAGTAAATATCTGCTTATTACCATTTACTACAGTCAGATAAGTGATGTCGTCCATGTTAACTACCTCGTTTTTACGTGCGCTATATTTGCTTGTCACCATTCCTGCCTTATAGTCTATTTTATTCTGTTTAAGATAATAGTTTACCGTATTCACAAAGCTTGAGGGAGTGAGATAGTACGGTGCCTCTTTAAACAAATTATACTGAACAGCATCGTAAACAAACTCAGCCAGTTCTTCTTTTGTATGCGAAGGGTTCTCTTTCTTATAGTTCTTGGTCTGATCGGCTATTTTTTTTGATGCTTCCTTCATTCCCATATAAAAACCTATATAGTTGTCAAGAATCTGGCTTCCGGCATCCTCAAATATGGTGGCGGAAGGTACATCTTTATGTAGCCCGTTTTTGCGTGCTGACTTTGGTTTCCATATTTCCTTCGACCTGTTGTTGAGTACAGCCATGCGTATCATCGGAAACTCGCGATAGGGCGAAGTCCAGCGTTCCATACCTTCCATCTTTGATATATCTTTCTTCTGCACATCCAGTACTATATCTTCATTATCGTTGGTAGACACTGTAAAGTCGGGAGCACCGTTCACGCAACGGTACTCAGTAGTCAGTTTATTGCCTATTTCGCAATGAACCGAATAGGACATCATCGGATATTCGTTTGCAAACACAAAGTCGATCGGGGGTATATTTTCGGTATCGGCATGACCTTCTCTCTGGACGAAATAGTCGAGTATGTCACCTACCTGCAAGTCAGAAATAGCAAGTTTTTTATGATCTTCCTTGTCTTTTTTCCCTTCAGTAACCGATACAGCCTCGTCTACATTTACTTCTTTGATGATGCCGTCAGGCTTAATGATACGCACACCTACAATTGTCTTAAACTTACTGGTAATCATACTTCCCGATGCTTCGGCCTCTTCTTTGTAAGAGATTTCGGAAAACTTATCCAAAGCAGCTTTATCATTTATTTTTACCATTTTGCGAAAGGTGTTGGTGTAGAGCAACTCCTTATTTATTTTCATAGCCAATGTGACCTTTATTCTGAAACGACTCTTACCTGTAGCTAGCAGCTGGTTGTGCATAGCCAGTATCACCGCCGATTCGTTCTTAAATTCGGCAGGTACATTGTAGTTTTTAAATTCGGGTCTGCCCCACGCCCATACTTCTTCTCTTACCTTTTTGGCATATTCGTCGTAATCATCGGCAAATACATTCTGAACGAGCAGGATGGAGATAATGCATAGTAATAATTTAAAATATGTCTTCATCGCATGTTTTATTATTTTGTAAGTGATATTTGCTCCATATAGGCTTTCCGCAATTTAGCGATGTCGGAATTCCATTCTGCGAAATTTGATTTTCTCAGATAGATGTCACGTATTGTAATTTCTTTTTTGTAGAATAATTTGTTACCTTCCTGTCTATAGCTTATCCTGAAAGTATATCCGTCCTTATCTATATTTAATTTTTCGGGTATATGTGAAACTTTATATCCTTCAGGAATATGCAGTACTACATTTTTCACGATATGATATCGGTAAGAAAATTCCAGATCGTTGACGCGTTTTGCAGTATCTATATTATTTGTCATGAAATCCTTACCGGCATCGAGGTCTATATAATATTCAGCCCCGAGCTGCTGCAACCCCGACCTGTTGTCTATGTTGTACAGCATTTCTACCTGCTTCGACTGCGAAGTAGCACCTATAGTCTGTATATCGGAAGCTTCATCCTGCGAATTGCCATTCTCCAAGAACCGTTTCAGTGCCCCACTAAGCCTGTCTTTCGGGGTAGCATCCATCAGAGAAAGGAGCACCTGCTTGGATTCGCCCATATAATACTGTCCGGCTTTGCCTTTCATCACATCTCCATCTATAGTGTATTCACAGTATAGGCTGTCGGTATTCAGTACAGGTGTAAATTCAGGAATTCTGTTGAGCAGATATTTGCTTTTATCCTTATCCTGTACCAGTGTCTGGCGCCCTTGTATAGTCTGAGGATACTCGCCCAACGGCATATATTTCACTGTAGGATCGAGATAATAGGTCTTTCCATCGAAGAACAGGGCACAAATCATATGGTTGTCGGCCGACAGCGACGGTGTACTGTAATCGTAAGCTATATGGTTCGTCCCCAACCATGCCAGACGTGCATCGAAGCCTTTAGCCTTTAGCAGGGCTTTCAACAGGTTCGACATTCCTTTACAGTCTCCGTATTTTTTTCTCAGCACTTCTTGTGCATCATCAGGTTTGAATGCTGCTATTCCATCTTCAAAAGCAATATAACGTATATTGTCCTGTACCCATGCAAACAAGGTTTTCACCTTTTCATCGTCAGTTGTACAGCTTTTAGTGATTTCATCGGCTTTAGCCTTTATTATTACCTCATCATTTTTTACGTCTTTCACTATGTCGTTATACCATGCGTACTGGTCATTAAGAGTCTCGAAGTATGTGATTTTCTCTCCTTTTATGGTAGCCGACTTGGATAATACCATTATATGTGGGAAGATGTGCGATTTGCCCGGCATATTATTTTCCACTTTCGTCGCCTTTTCATCGGTAATCTTATAGATGTAGACATGGGTTTTGTTCTTCTCATCCACCTTCACCTCCTTAGCTACATTCTTACCGAAATTACGGTCTACCAATTCCACCTTCATCCAATCGGGAATAGTTATCGTAACCGTTTTTTCTTTTACAAACTGAGGCTCTGACAAGTATATGGATGTAAAGTAGCGCGGGTCTTTATAAGTCTTTTCGAACTTAACCTCACCTGTTGAACCTTTGCGGTCGAAAGACAGGTCGAAGTGGCATACCTTCGCATCGGAGTAAAACATGTCATCGGTAGTGTACAGATTGTACTTAGGCGTTGCATTCCGCTTATTGCTTACCTTGTCGAGGGTGGTCTGGCTGTCATACATTTCCATGATGGGGATAGATGTACCTCTCTTTGTACACTCATAATAGGTTTCAGACTTCTCTTTTACCACAGCAGTCCCTTTGCTTTCTTCAAAAACATAAGTTTCTATACGGTTGGTAATAATGACATTATCGTCATCGGTCTGAGCAAAAAGGGAGAAATAACCGCAAATAGCCAGGATGCAGCATAGTGTTCTTTTGTACATAGTTGATAGTTTTGTCTCTAAATATAAGGTATGTCTTTATCTTTTCTGAATAGATTGATACGCCGAAGATATGAAGCTTTTGGGAGAATTGCAATACATAATACAGGAATAGTGTCAGAAAAAATAAGAAAGAATAACAATGATCACCAAAGCCGGAAGCATATTGGTCACATTTATATCCTTTATTTTGAGAATACTGATTCCCAAACCGATAAGCAGAATGCCACCGACACCGGTCATATTGGCTGTCATATCATCACTCATATAGCGCATGATAAAAGCGGCAAACAGAGTAAGGCTACCCTGATAAATCAGTACAGGTATAGATGAAAACAGAATGCAGACTCCGAAGGATGCAGCCAGAGCAACAGAAGATATCCCATCCATCACCGACTTGGTAAGCAATATATCGGGATTTTTACCCATACCGTCCTCAATAGCACCAAGTATAGCCATAGACCCCACGCAAAAAAGCATGGAAGCTGTAACAAACCCCTCTGTAAAACGGTTCTGTCCGGCATCATCTGCCAATTTCTCCTTTCGGGTCTTCGATCGGAGATAATCGGAAAAGCGCCGCAGATATTTGTCGATGTCGACAGCCTGCCCGAGTATTGCTCCCGACACGATACTGACCACAACCAGTATCATGTCTTTTGTCTGCAACGACATGGATACGCCGATAGCAATGGTAACCAGCCCGATACCCTGAAATACGATAGCAGTCATTCTTTCCGACAGGCGCGAGCGGATCATAAGTCCCAGAAGGCTCCCGCCAACAATAGCTCCTGTATTTACAAGGGTTCCGACCATAGTATAGTATCTTTTTTTAGAGTTGCTTAATTGTTTCACTGCAAATGTAAAAAATATATTTCCTCACACGCCGAAGCTGTAGCAAAATAATATCTTCATATCATATTGCATTTTTCAAAAGAATAAATATCTTTGCCCTATCATAACGAATTTATGTATTCTACAAACAAACAAATATTGGTGAGGTAAATAATCTGTAGTCCTTTTACAGATTATCCCTTCGGCGCTTTTGAATAATTGTCATTATTCAAAACCTTTTCTATTTACATATAAGTAATAAATTTTTCATGCTTGCACATGTAAGATGTCTGCGTCTTTATGTACCTGCCAAACTCCAATATTTGGATGAAATAATTTCATAACAAAAGAATTAACGATCATGAATACAAAATATGAATTAAGCAATATACAAAACATCAGTCTTGACGAAATATATACAGAATGTAGCGGACCGGGTGGTCTCAGGCTAGTAGACTTCCTTGCCAAGAAAATGGGAATAGAAACCGGGAAGAAGCTGTTGGACGCAGGAGCAAACAGAGGTTTTCCAACCTGTTACCTGACTAAGAAATACAATACATTCACCATAGCTATAGACCCTTGGGACGACCGTACAAGCCAACGGCCTCAGGTAGATTATATAACGGAGAATGCAAGCAAATGGAATGTTGCCGACAGGCTGATAGCAATGAAGCTAGCCTTGCCGGAGACATTCTTTGCCAACGGAACTTTCGACTATGTGTATTCGACCACTACACTGGAAATGATAAGGACACTGGAAGGCGAAGAAGGATATCGGAATGCAGTAAAAGAAATATTCAGAGTACTGAAACCCGGCGGCATATTCGGACTGGCTGAACCAATGCACCTCGAAACGGAAATCCCCGAAGACCTCATCCCTTATCTGTCGCAGGAATCTTTTGCATGGAAAGACTGCTTCAAGAGCCTTTCGCATACACTGGAAGCAATATATGCAGCAGGATTTGAGGTTGTCGAAGCAGATTATGCTCCCGATGCTAACCTGTGGTGGCAAGAGTATGCAGCGCATGACCCTTACTGTAAGCTGAATCCGGACGAAGACCCAAAAACATTGGCTGTAGATAACGGACGCTGGACAAGCTTCGGATATATTGTCGCTCGAAAACCTTTGGGTATAATAAAGTAATCCGGAATGGAAATGGAAATATTAAGACTACGAATTGTTCCGCTCAGTGTGGAACATTTCCGTCTGTTTCTGGACGAGACAGAAAAGATGGAATTGCAAATGGGATTAACTCCTTCAAGAGAAATCCCCGATGAACATACCCGACAGGCAATGGAAGACCTTTATGCAAAAGCAATAGCGTATCCCGAGCATTATTACTGGTACACCAACTGGCAAATAATACTCAAATCTGAAAATAAATCTATAGGCAGTGCCTGTTTTATGAAAGATGAGAGCGCACCATCGCAAGTAGAAATCGGCTATGGGACAAATGCAAAATACCGCAACAAAGGTTTTATGACAGAAGCAGTACAGGCATTGTGCAAATGGGCACTGCAACAACCCTATATAAAATGTATAACGGCTGAGACGGAAATAAATAACATACCATCGCAGCGGGTGTTGGAAAAATGCAAGATGCACAGATACAGACAAACCAATGAAAGCATTTGGTGGAAACTAGAAAAAGAATAAAAATAAGAGTGCCAATCAAATTTAAACAGTTACTAATACTAAAGAATATGAGAATAATATCGATACGGGAAAATCCCGAATACATGAGCATAGCCATTCAATATTTTCAGAGTAAATGGCCTTCGGTCTATCCCCCTATTTATGAAGATTGTATCATACATGCCATTACATCCGATATGCCGCTTCCCCAGTGGTATCTATTGGAAAAGGACGGGGAGATAATCGGTTGTGCCGGACTTATCACAAATGATTTTATCAGCAGGATGGATCTATACCCCTGGATATGTGCCCTGTATATAGAGGAAACCCATAGAGGGAATGCCTATAGTACATTATTGTTAGAAAAATCGAAACACGATGCAGCTAAAGCGGGGTTTAAAAGCATCTATCTAAGTACATATCATATAGGGTTCTACGAAAAATACGGATTCGATTATATCGGTCAGGGTTACCATCCATGGGAAGAAGAGTCGCGGATATATAAGTCTGAAACAAATTTAGAATTATTATAAACTTCATTAAAATATTATCCGATGTGATTCGTCTAAGATAATAAGCGACTAATAGAAAAAGGTATTTATAAATGCTAAAAAACGCACAGATGAGCGAGATGAGTAATAAAGTAGCACTTGTCAGTGGAGGAGCACAGGGAATGGGCGCCGAAGAGGTACGCCTGTTGGTATGGGAAGGAGCCAAAGTAGTCTTTGGGGATATTGCCGACAGCGAAGGAAAGCAGTTAGCAGAAGAATTGGGCGATAGTGTGCGTTTTGTTCATCTGGATGTAACTAAACCCGAAGACTGGAATAAGGCAGTGGAAACAGCCGAAAAAGAATTCGGACATGTAAATGTACTTATCAACAATGCCGAAATCGTAGATAACGGTGCGTTTGAAGAATACTCAGCCGAACAGTTTAGCAATGTACTGGATGTAAATCTGATAGGCACCTTCAACGGGATGAAGGCTGTAACCTCATCGATGAAGGCTGCAAAAGGTGGTTCTATCATCAATATATCATCTACTGCCGGAATGACGGGCTATCCTCTTATTTCAGGTTATGCAGCATCTAAATGGGCTGTACGCGGATTGACAAAGAGTGTTGCCCTCGAACTGGGCAAATACAATATACGGGTCAACTCGGTGCATCCGGGACGTGTGCAAACCCATATGGATAACAATAACGAAATGAAAACGCTGCACATAGCACTCAACAGAATAGGTCAGCCAAAAGAAATTGCTGATGTCATCCTGTTTCTGGCAGGCGACGAGTCGTCTTTCATTACAGGAACAGAGATTGTAGTGGACGGTGGTGAGACAGCCGGGATGGCAATCGGTAGTATGGAAGAATAACAATCTCCTAAATAGAAAATATCCCTGTACAGAGTTCTGCACAGGGATATTTCATTTTATAGTTTTTCTATCCGTTCACTTTCTTATAGTCGGCAAGGAAAGTAGCCAGACCGCTATCGGTAAGCGGATGTTTGAGCAATCCTTTAATAGCAGGAAGCGGGCAGGTAGCCACGTCGGCACCTACCTCTATACATTGTATGATATGTTGTGTACTGCGTATAGATGCCGCTAATACTTGCGTTTCCATATCGTAAGTAGCGTACATATCCACAATTTTACCTACCAGTTCGATACCATCGCTCGAAATATCGTCGAGGCGTCCTACAAACGGCGACACATAGGTGGCTCCCGCTTTTGCGGCAAGTAGCGCCTGCCCTACCGAAAAGATAAGCGTGCAATTGGTGCGTATGCCTTTTTTGCTGAAATATTTAATCGCTTTTATCCCATCTTCGATACAAGGCACTTTCACCACGATGTTAGGGTGTAGAGCTGCAAGCTCCTCCCCTTCGCGTATCATGCCTGTATAGTCTGTGGCAATCACTTCAGCACTAACATCGCCATCTACAATCTTGCAGATGGCGAGATAATGCTTGCGCTGGTTTTCTACTCCTTTGATTCCTTCTTTCGCCATCAGTGACGGGTTTGTAGTTACACCGTCCAATACCCCCAGATCGTTGGCTTCGCGTATCTGATCGAGGTTAGCTGTATCAATAAAAAACTTCATGATATATTGTTTTTAAGTACGTTCTATATTATTCAAATATCAGAATATATTTTAATAAAAACAATTATACGCAGGGGATTGTTTCACAGCTTATTTTTTATGGGCGATAAGACACTGTATAAATATTACGGGAAATTTATCTATACAGGAAAGCGGTCTTTGAATAACCAGTGTACTAGATTATAGAGTTAGCTACACCTTGTTCCGCTGAACGATGTTTCTAGTTTACTAGAAAAAAGAATTGCAAAGTAATCGGCGGAGCCAAATTTAAACTAGCAAGCTAGTAAACTAAAAAAACTAGTAAACTAGTAAGAGTTGTCAGGTTTTAGTTAAATTCACCTCACCCCGACCCTTTCCAAAGTGAGAGGGGGTTGCAAAGCCCAAAAAGGGAACGAGCTTGTAGGGGCGAACCCATGTGTTCGCCCGAAGATCAAATAAACGGGCAGACACGTAGGTCAGCCCATACGAAAAACAGAAAATAATGCTAGCAAACTAGTAGACTATAAACTAATAAACTTGTAAGAAATGTGAGGTTTTAGTTAATTAAAATGGAGTGTACTAGTTATAAGTGTACTAGTATACTAGAAAAAAGAAAAACTAGCAAGCAAGTAAACTTAAAAACTAGTAAACTTGTAACTTATGTCGGGTTTTAGTTAAAATTACACTTTTATAAAAAATAATTTCATCCACGCAAAAAGATTGCGCAACACCTGTTTTACTTTGTATCATCAAACAAGCGATCATTGAATTACTAAGAGCCTGTTTAAATTTTATTCGTTTAGGTTTTCAGCACTATTTTTGGAATGATTTTTTCTTATCTGAAGCGCGAATAGCGGGCTATTCAAGCTGAAGAAAGGGGAAAATCGGACAAAAAGAGACTGAAAATGAACGAAAAAAGAACGATAACAAAATGTTTTGGTAAAATTTAAACAGGCTCTAATTATATAAGGAATAAACAAGTGCCGTAGATAAGGGTTACTTCGCATTATTAATGCCCGGGTCGTGGGTTCGATTCCCACCACTCCTACTATTTAAGTTGAAAAACATGAAGGGAGTGTAGCTCAGTGGATAGAGCAGGAACACAGTCCCTTTTCGCCTGTCGCCTTGTTTTTATATACTCCTATAGCTTAAATGGAAAAGCCTGTGGAAAAATTAGATCTTACCACAGAGTGTGCGGATATCCCCGTTGCAGATTGCAGTGGGTAGATTTTACAGATGCACCGAAATTCGTAACTGTAGAGTAGGGAAGCGTATTTAGAGCCGTACTGCCTGAAAGGGAATATGAGTTCGAGCCTCATTAGGAGTACAAGATTTTCGTCTTTTCTGTTACCCTTCTGAAACTAATTTATCTATGTAGTAAAAGAGGTCTTTTTGATAAGATGGAATAAATATATAATAATTTGCCGCTGCGCAAAAAGATTGCATCCCACCCTTTTTACTTTGCAGTATCAAATGAAGAGTTCTTTGAATTAAGATATAAACAAGTGCCGTAGGATAGGGTTACTTCGCATTAACCGCCCGGGTCGCGGGTTCGATTCCCGCCGTCTTTCGAGACGTAGCTCAGTAGGTAGAGCAGGAAACAGTCCCTTTCCGCCTGTTGCCTTGTTTTTTGATATCCCTATGGCTTAAATGTGGACGGTCTGTGGTAAAATTGTATTTTACAGATGCATCAAAACTTGTAAGTGTAAAGTAGGGAAACGTATATATAAGGCTATACTATCCGTAGCGGAGAATATGAGTTTGGGCCTCTTTAAGAGTACAAAAATATATGAATTATGATTAATATTATTGAAAAAAAAATAGATCTGATTGAAAATTTCATTGATGAGTATTACTCTAATGGAGGATGTGTAGAATTTGCATTCTATGAGATAAAGGAAAATTATTTAGGTGAAAAGTCGGACGATGAATACTTGAATCACCTTATGACTGCTACGCAAATCTTGGAATTGATAAATTATGAAACAAATTTTCATTTCAATAAAGCAAGATATAGTTACAATTGCATCAAGGGGTTGATAAGTCTGGATGATTTACCAAATAGTACCACTGATTATTCCGATTTGGTTGCAAACGGACGGAAAATTTCTCTGGAAGAATTTTTAGGCCCCTATTTTGATGTTGAAAAAAATATGCCATATATCAAAGGCCGGAAGGATAACTCTACTTTAAACTCATACTTCAGATACACTGATGATGAATGTTCCGGGAATGCACTGCCAATGAATGAATTGGTTAAGAAGCATATGGAGAAATTTCCGTCTTGCGACAATGGATTTATCTATGCACTTATACAACCACCCTATAGCATGAGTTTTGGTGAGACATTGAAAGACAGGGGAGAATACGTACTCAATTTCTTCGATCTGTTGTTTGATAATCTGGATAAAATAGTGGTCTATAAGTGGAGTACCGATTGTAATCCATATTTTAATGCAGGCAAAGAATGGTGGGGCGCATACTTTTGGACTGTCTACAATCCGGTGAAGGACATCTATATAGGGATAGTAGCATCTACAACAGACTAAAAAAATAAAAAATAATTTGCCGCTGCGCAAAAAGGTTGCATTCCGCCCTTTTTACTTTGCAGTATCAAATGAGAGTTCTTTGAATTAAGATATAAACAAGTGCCGTAGGATAGGGTTACTTCGCATTAACCGCCCGGGTCGCGGGTTCGATTCCCGCCGTCTTTCGAGATGTAGCTCAGTTGGTAGAGCAGGAAACAGTCCCTTTCCGCCCGTTGCCTTGTTTTTTGATATATACAAACAAGTGTCGTAAAGAAGAGTTACTTCGGTAGAAATGTTATATACATTATTGTGGGTTCAAATCCCACTATCCATTAGGATATTGGCTCTTTTTGCTTGTTACCTTGTTTTAAGGTAAACAGAATGTCGTAGAAAAGAGATACTTCGCTGCCATTAAGGGGGAGGAATAGTGAGACCGTAAAATCGGTGAGACTATCCGGTTCGAATCCGGCTAGCGTGCCCCCGTCTCTGATCGCTTGTTACTTCTGTGAGAAATAATCAGGTGCCGTAGAAAAGGAGTTCTTCGTTGGCTCCGGCGACACAGGTGCGATTCCTGTCAGGCGAAAGCCGGTAGTTTAGAGTAAAATACCGGATTGTAAGGCCTTTTCGACTTGTAGCCCTGATGTAAAACAAAAGAAGATGTCCCAAAAGTGCTCATCTGCTTCATTGCTAGCTTCATCAGTCGTAGGTCACATACTTTAGTATGCTCCCGTCCTCCTGAGAACCAGCGGCTTCACGTCTAAACACTTTTGGAACACTTCTGATTAAAATAGCAAAAGAGGCTATCCTTATTTACTTGTGGAATAGCCTCTTTCTTTACAGTTTATATCGGGTTATTTTTTCAGTAATACCTTGTCGATAGCTTCTTTCAGAGCAGACTTCGGTAAAGCGCCCTGTGCCATTTGCGGCTGTTCGTCCATTGGGATAAATAACAGGCTCGGGATACTTCTGATGCCGAACAATGCGGCCAGCTCCTGTTCTTCTTCGGTGTTTATCTTGTAGATGTAAACTTCGCCGTCGTACTCGGCAGCCAGATCTTCCAGTATAGGGGCGATAACTTTACAAGGCCCGCACCAGTCTGCGTAGAAATCGATAAGAGCGGGTTTATCTCCCAAGTACTTGAATTCATTAGGATTGGCTTCATAATTAGCGACCTTCTTCAAAAAGTCTATTTTGTTGAGATGTATTGTTTTCATTTTAGTCTCCTTTTTAGTTGGTTCTTTGGTTTGTTTCTTGCCCGTTTGTCCACTACAGGCACTGAATGTAAATCCTGCTATGAGCAGTAAGAATAATAGTCGTTTCATTTATTACTTTGTTGTTTCTTGCTTTTCTTGTTGCACATCTGCTGTACTCATCTGACAATAGCCTGTAATACAACAGGAAGTAGAGAAGAACATTATGATGAATGCAAATATCATGCCTTTAATCGGGACTGACAAGTATTTTGGACTTTTTCTTATTCTATTCATTCTTAGCCCCTTTCTTGAACAGGCTGAACAGCAGGCTTCCCATTACAGCACCCCATATGATGCTGTTGATAGGCGAAGCGGTTATAGGGCAAGTTCCTGTATTGCAACCGATGAAGTACCAGTATAGATATCCTGTAATTCCTCCGGCGACTGCTCCGGCCAGATATGTCCAGTTGCGTCTGAATATAGTGATTAGCTTTTCCATTGTTTACATGTTTTATATGAATAGGTTTACATTGGCATTCTCAGCCCTGTCTAAGTAAGTAGCCACACCACCGATGGTGATGTTGTCCATCAGTTCCTCTTTTTTGATACCCATCACATCCATCGACATAGAGCAGGCAATGAATTCCACGCCATTATCTTTGGCTTGTTGCATCAGGCTTTCGAGGCTGTCAATATTCTTGCTCTTCATGATGTAGCGCATCATTTTGCTGCCCATACCACCCATATTCATTTTAGACAGGCTTAGTTTTTTACTGCTCGACGGAAGCATGAACCCAAACATCTTGCCCATGAAGTCTTTTGATACAGATGGCTTCTTTGCTTTCTTGATTACGTTCAGTCCCCAGAAGGTGAAGAATATGCTGACCTTCTTGCCCGATGCTGCTGCTCCGTTAGCAATGACGAATGAAGCCAAAGCGCGGTCGAGATCATCGCTGAATACGATCAGAGTTTTGTTGTCGCCACCACTTGCTGGTTTATTGGATGCAGACTGTGCCTGCTTCTCTACGGTTGCAGTGATGATTCCTCCTGTATTGTCCATGCCTACCAGTTTGGCGCCTACCATGCGGCACCATCCGTTGAGGTCTTCACCAAAAGCCTGATCAGTCACTTTTATCTGTAGACGGTCGCCATCGGCTATCTGGTCGTAGTTCTTCTTCAATTGCATTATCGGGCCGGGACACTGTAGTCCGCAGGCGTCTATAGTGATTGTCTTCATTTCTTTGAGTGCTTGGGTTATAACTGTGTCCTGTACTTTTACAGCACAGCTTGTTGGTTTCGCAGTAGTGTTATCTTCTGTAGCAGCCGAATAGGTTTTGTAACCACCCGAAAGATTATATACCTCTGTGTATCCGTTTTGTAGCAATATGCGCGAAGCAAGGTAACCTCTTAATCCGACAGCACAATAGAGAACGATCTTCTTATTCTTCGGTATCTCAGATAGTCGTCTCCTGATTTCGTCTACAGGTATATTAACAGAGCCTTCGATGTGAGCAAACTCGTGTTCTTCTGCTGTGCGTGTATCTATTACAAAAGTCTGTGAACTATCCGATTTAGCCAGCTCGTTCCATTGTATGATATTGCCCTTTTTCCTAAGGATATTATCAGCTACGAAGCCTGCTATATTTACAGGGTCTTTTGCCGAGGAGTAAGGAGGAGCATAGGCATGCTCTATCTCTTGCAAGTCGTAGATAGTACCCCCTTTTCTGATCACTTCAGCAAAAAGGTCAATACGCTTATCTACTCCGTCGAAGCCTACTATCTGCGCCCCTAATAGTTTGCCGTCTGTAGGTAAGAAGTTTATCTTGACAGACAGAGGCAGTGCATCAGGGTAATATCCGGCATGCGAACTACCATGTGTATATGATTCTATATGAGCTATGCCCTCTCTGCCAAGCAGTTTAGATGAAGCTCCGGTAGCAGCAACTGTCAGGTCAAATACTTTAGCAATGGAAGTGCCTATTGTGCCTTTGTATTGATACTTATTCCCTTCGATGATATTATCCGCTACAATGCGTGCCTGCTTGTTGGCTGGCCCTGCAAGCGGGATGAGAGCGTGCTTTCCGATGACAGGGTTAAATACTTCTACTGCATCACCCAGTGCATATATATCCTTGTCGGAGGTCTGCATATAGTCGTCTACTTTGATGCCTCCCAGTGTACCCAGCTCAAGCCCGGCTTCTTTTGCCAGCTTTGTCTCAGGACGCACTCCGATGCTCAGTATCACCATATCGGCTTCGAGCGGTGCATTCTTCTCTAATAGCACTTTCAGCTTGCTATCTGTTGTTTCAAAGGCAGTAACGCCTTCCTCAAGATAGAGGTCTACACCATTTTGTCTCAGATGTTGGTGTACAAGGCTTGCCATTGCATAGTCGATAGGAGCCATCACCTGATTAGATTTCTCTACAACAGAAACTTTCAGCCCTGCTTCGTGCAGGTTTTCTACCATCTCCAGTCCGATAAACCCACCACCAACAACGACAGCCGTTCTCGGCTTGTGTTCGTTTATATAAGCTTTTATCTTGTCCATATCGGGAACATTCCGCAGCGAGAATATTCGCCTGTCCTCCATTCCGGCTAGTGGCGGTTTGATAGGTTCAGCACCTGTAGATACAATAAGCTTATCGTAGTTTTCGGTGTAAGTCTTTCCGGAGGCAAGATTGTGTACTGTTACTGTCTTATCCGCAGGGTCTATCTTTGTAACTTCCGACTGTACCCTGATGTCAATATTGAAACGGTTTACAAAACCGTCTACAGTTTGGACAAAGAGCCTGTCGCGGTCACTGATAGTTCCTCCTATATGGTATGGTAATCCGCAATTGGCATACGATACATACTCACCCCTTTCGAACAAAATGATCTGCGCATTCTCGTCCATGCGCCTTAGTCTTGCTGCTGCTGTTGCGCCTCCGGCAACTCCTCCTATAATAAGTATTTTCATAATTTATATTATAAATATTTGTTATTAGCAATTATATGTTTAAAAAATTAGTCCTATCCTATCAGTCCTGAAACTTGGGTGGCAAGTCCCGAGAAGTCCATATTCTGAGCTTGCATGGCATCAGTCTTCTCTTTTCCCAGTTCGGTCAGTGTAAAGATCATTTGACGTTTGTCTGTTGTTCCCATTGTACGCTCTATATAGCCTTTAGCTTCTACGGTCGTGATTATTCGTGATACGCGTGAATTGGATAAACCAACAAAATCACAGAGTTCGTTTGCCGACTTCGGCTTTCCGTCTTTGAGGCAACAAAGAAGCATTCCCTCGTTGATGGTGATTCCATTCTTTTCAGCAAACTCTTTCTCGAAGTTATAGAGTGCTTTATATACATCTTTTAATTTACAAATCGGTTCCATTATTTTATTTGCTAGTGGAAATTATTCGCAAAGGAAAATATTATTATCGACAAATACAAATTATTTTAATGTTTTATACATGGTCTGATGAATTTTAACTAAAACCTGACAAACATTACTAGTTTACTAGTTTTTTTAGTTTACTAGCTTGCTAGTTTAAATTTGGCTCCGCCGATTACTTTGCAATTCTTTTTTCTAGTAAACTAGAAACATCGTTCAGCGGAACAAGGTGTAGCTAACTCTATAATCTAGTACACTGGTTATTCAAAGATCGCTTTTCGTTGTTAACTGATGACTGATGACTGTTGACTGATACATAGATAAACATATTCTATGAAAATAATACATGCACATATACTATTTCTATGGGCTTAGCCTGTTAATAACCGGAAATTATAATTTAAAAAAGAATAAAAACTTATCTTTGCACCAAATATTTACCTGAGATATGAGAAAGTCGCATTTTCTGCAAACGCTTTATCTACAAAAGCCACTCCTTCTTATACTGCTGATAGCCATAATATCTACCCTGCCATGGATAGGTATGGGCGAGTTCTATACAAAGGGAGAGCCGCGCGAAGCAGCTTTAGCGATTTCGATGATCGAAAAAGGAGAGTGGGTGATTCCATCCAATTATGCAGACGAATTTGCATATAAACCCCCGTTGAATCATTGGTTGATTGCCGGATTCTCACTAGCTATAAATAAAGGGGAAGTGACTCCGTTTACATCGCGCCTACCGTCTACACTGGCTTTTATAGCCATGATAGGAGTCTGTTTTATGTTCTTTGCACGTCGCCGTCCTGTATTAGAGGCATTTGTCTCGTGTCTCATTCTCATTACTTGTTTCGAATTACATCGGGCTGCCATGACTACTCGTATAGATATGTTGCTGACAGCTCTGATGGTGTGTGCTTTGATACAAATGTACACATGGTACGAGAAACGGCGGTTCGGGCAGCTGTTATCGATATGGTTGCTGATGAGCTTTGCTACGTTAGCCAAAGGGCCTGTAGGCATACTTGTTCCGTGCATGATCTTCGGAACATACCTGCTTATACAAAAAGATAACTTCTTCAAAGCCACATTGAAATGCCTGATAATAGGAGTTCCTGCACTTATTATACCTTTCATTTGGTACTACGCTGCTTATCAGATTCAGGGTGAAGCTTTCCTGGATAAGGTATTTGCCGAAAATTTCGGAAGATTCCTGAGTATGAAGTCATCAAATCTGGATATAACCTACGAACTGGGTGTGGAAAACCCATGGTATTATTATCCGATAACCCTTGTAGCCGGATTTCTCCCTTGGACTCTGTTACTGGCTATTTCCCTGTTCTTCATAAAGTATAAAAAGCCGGCAGGAACAATAAAGTCTTTCTTCCAGAAGATATTGTCAATGGATAAAGTGCATCTGTTCAGTCTTTCGGTAATCGTCGTGTCGCTGATATTCTTTACCATTCCTACTTCGAAGCGGAGTGTGTATATCATGCTTGTCTATCCTTTTATAGCTATATTTATTGCCCGCTTTTTCATCTACCTTACCGAAATGAAGCCTTTGGCAATACGTATCTCGACCTCTATATTGGTAACAATCGGTATTCTGATGCTGATTATTGTAGGGCTGGCTTATACGGGTATTATTAATGTAGAAGAGCTGTCTCACCATATATCGAAACGTGAGCGGACACTGCGCGATATAAAGCTATTCTCAGATATGTTTATAAATATCGGCTGGAACGGATTGTTTGCCATACTCGTTCTTCTGTGCGCTGTTGCAAACAGTATTTATCTGTTGAGAAAGAAGATAAACGTAAAAATACTGATGGCAGGCTTTGGTCTTATGTTTGCTCTGAACATATTTCTGGATGTATATCTGCTCGCCGGGTTCAAAGATTCATATTCAGCTAAGCCTTTTGCCGAAAAGCTTTCGGATAAATATGAACTCAGGGATAATGTTTACGTTACCAACTATCTGAAAAACTACAGAAATCTGTATGGCCTGAATTTTTACTTACACAACAATTTTAGAAACATTGCGACCGAACAGCCTGAAAAGGGCTTCTTTGTCGCTCTGAGACAAGATATTGACCGGATACAGGAAGAATACAACAACTATAATTTTACTTTACTCGAATCCAGTGATAAATTGAACGATTGCAAGGATAACATGCTATTCTTCAAGATAGAGAAGAAATGATTTTGAGTAACAAACGGAACTACATACATGAAACAGCAAATTAGCAATCTGGCTAAAAGAGAATCTGTCAGGCAACTTATAAAATACGGTTTGGTGGGAATGACCGGTCTGGTAATAGAGATGACCGTCTTTTACCTGTTAGCTAAAAAGTTTTCGGTTCATTATCCTTTCTCCGGGTTTATCAGTGACATGCTGAATGGCAAGATGTCCGTAGCTCTCATAGATACCGATACGTCACACATCATAAGCTCGGTATTGGCTATTACCAATAATTTTATACTCAACAGCTATTTCACATTCAAAGTTACGGACCATAAGGTAAGGCGTTTCTTTACTTTCTTCGGAGTAGCAGCAGTCGGACTGGTTATCAGTACCACCCTTATGACTATTTTTGTCGGTAAATTCCAGATAGACGAAATGCTTTCAAAGGCACTGGCGCTTGTTATTGTTGTAGCTATTCAATTCTTTATTAACAAGTTTTTCACGTTCAGGCAACACAAACAGGAAGATTTAACGTGAGTGCATCAAACAAAACCTATCATCATTTGTTTAAAATATAAATTAAGGAGGATTATGCAGATTTATTGGATAAATAAAACTGCATAGCTATCATGGAAAAACAAACTTATACATAACTCCTTTTCTGATAAATAAATCAAGATGCTTAATAAAGGAATAAGAAAATATTTATCGAACCCTGCTATCGGACTTCTTCCATTTGTCCTGTTTGTTGTGTTGCATACAATGAATGTGCTGGATTCGTATGCGCTCATTGCCGGACTTGTATTTGCTGTTGCAGGAGAGATACTGATCAGGAACTACTACAAGAGCAGAGGTTTCAGTGTTACCTTCTACATTTCGGGTATATCTATTGTGATCACCCTCCTGATATGGTTTCTGACCTACCGGTATGTATGGAAACCCAATACATACATTGTGATATGTGAAGTATCTATTATCTCCTTGTTTATGGTACTCAGAGCCAGTAAAACGTATATTGCAGCGAAATTTTTCCGTCAAAAGAACCTATTGCAAAAGGCTCTGATGAACGAGTTTTTCGACTCTGCTACATTTCTGCAATACGGGCTCACCATTCATATATTCTGCATATTGCTATACCGGCAGTTCACGCTAGCCAATCCTGCCGAACGGATTATCGACCCTATCATTTTCTCTGTACTGCCTATACTCATTATATTGCTTATCGGAGCCTATCAGGCATTTAAAGTAAGCGCATTGTCTTCTAAGTTAAAACATGAGGAATGGCTTCCTATAGTAACCGAAAAAGGCGAAGTGACCGGAAAAATAGCCAAAAGTGTTTCCTTCAACATGAAGAATAAGTTTCTTCATCCTGTAGTAAGGGTTGCTTTGATATCCAAGTCGGAAGTCTACTTACAGGAAAGACCTGCTGACGATATCCTTAACCCCGGAAAACTGGATTATCCTTTCGAGAAATACATGCTGTTCAACCATGAGATAAATCTGGCTGCACGTAACAGCATCCGGCAGATGGTAGGTGAAAATGTAGATGTCTCCGTTTCGTTCCTGCTGAAATATGTGTTCGAAAATGAAGATACAAAACGCCTTGTATTCTTGTTTGTAGCCAATCTTGAAGATGGAAGCAAGGTAAAGAGGGATGGGAAAATGACCGGAAAATTCTGGACTGTAAAACAGCTTGAAGAAAGTTTTGTTGATGAAATATTCAGCGAATGCTTCGAGTTGGAATTCGAGTATCTGAAAAATATGGTGCTGGTACCTTCCGATATTATGAAACAGGCACACGCAAATTGAGCTGCTACAAATTCTTTCTGTTGCGCCACACCTGATACGAGTTCACGATATTTTGCCATAGCACATAAGCCCCCGGCCCGATAGACGAAATAGGGCTGAGGTAAGTCTGTGCCATCCAGATAGCCAGAATAGTATTCTTCTGCCCCAGTCCCTGTCCTCCGGCAACAGTATTGTCATAGCGGCTTCCCAGCCTGCGCCCTGTAAAGAACTGTGCTACGCAGACTATCAGTGCGGCAAGGGCAATCGATATCTCTACTATATAGTTGGGGCTTTCCTGATCGCTGATAAACTGTACGGTTTTCCCTGTGATGATGACCAATGCTATCGACCACAGATAGAATGAAAGGCTTTTAGCTTTTTGTATTTCATAGTGTACTCTGGGTAATAGCTTCTGTAGCAATAAGGCGCCGAAGAAAGGCAGGAATAACAGTATAAATATCTTCTGGAAGACAATCCACAGCGAGTGTATGAATGACGAAGCATCTACTTCTCCTGTAAGGGCAAACAGTATGGGGGCTACGAATACGACAGTCATATTGCTGAGCAGGCTGTATGCGGTAAGGCTCTCCACATTTCCGCCGAGCATCCCCGTTATCACCGGAGCCGAAGTTGCCGTAGGAGCCAGTACACAGATCATAGCCCCCTGTGCTATGATGGGATTTACCGGAAGCAACAGCAGATAGACAATAATGCAACCGAATACCTGTATAAGGATAAGCCACAGATGCAGGCGCGAAAACTTTATGTCTTTGAATGAAATATTGCAATAGGTGATAAGGAGCATAGAGGCTATAAGGTAAGGGGTGAGGAAGCCCAGCGCATCCATATACCGGTGCAGAAGCACACCTGTAATCATGGCTATAGGCATCATGTACGATTTTATCTTATTTACTATGTTGTATCCCATATTTGTATTTTCTATTCACCTTGCAAAGCTACTGTGCTTTTTAATAAAACCTGATAAAGATGACATTTTTTATAAGCCGATAGTTAATAAAATTTTAACTAAACCCTGATGAAACTATTACGCTGGCGCGGCAGCGGGGTGTGGGGATTTCAGCATCGTTTACATTTTGTGCTTGTAACTGGCACAAGGTAAAGATGAAGAGTAATATGATGATGTGTAGTTGTTTCATGGATATTTTTTATTCTATTTCTCTTAATTTTAAAGCACATTCCTATTCAAAGACATATGAGGTATTTAATTGAACTTCAAATATTTCTTGAAGCATATTTATGTGTACTTCTCTTCATGAATGACCCAGCTATTTGCATAAATGCACTACGGGTATGATTTATAATACTGTATCATCTTATTTTAAGTTTAAAAAAGGACTCACATCAATCGAACTATTTGAATTTTTGAAACACCTAATTTTGATTGAAATGACAGACCAAAATAAGATTCAAATTTAGAATAAAAATCTCCAATAAAAGAACCTGATTCATTTATATTTCTTTTCATGTCTACACCTCCAATTTTTCCATTATTTCCTATTCGGTTTTGAACTGTGATACAATTGCGTGGCAGCGAGGGCAGTAGCAGCACCGGAGTATCAACTTTGGGATTGCAAGCCCCGAAAAAGGGAAGTGAAATTATATTTTTTCAAAGAAAACACAAATATTAAATCATTTTAATTTACTGTGTATTAATATATTATATCGCAATAACTAAATATTTAGTTATTTAATTAACGTTTTAGTTGTATAACTAAAACAGTAGTTATACATTTGCGTTTTATAAATTAATGATTATGGAAATAGATCTTACCAAATTAGAACTTAAGCTGATGAATATCCTGTGGGATAAAGAGAAAGCATTTGTAAATGATATCATAGAAATATTGCCCGAACCCAAACCGGCATACACTACTATTTCAACTATGATGCGCATTCTTGTTAAAAAAGGCTATGTAGCATATAATGCTTTTGGCAAAAGCCACCAGTATTATCCGCTTATACATAAAGAAGATTATACACATACGCTTTTGCAAAACACAAAAGATAACCTGTTTGGCGGATCTTTGAAATCGATGATTTCATTTTTTGCCGAATCAGAAAAGCTTTCATCAGCAGAAATAGAAGAACTGATAGAAATACTAAACAGCACTAAATAAAGAACTGATAAAATCTAAACCATGGAATCTTTACTACTCACGATTATAAAGATAATAGCTTCATCAAGCCTTTTATTTGTATTTTATTTATGCTTATTCAAAGGAAAGGCATCATACCTTGCGAGCCGCTTTTTTTAGTGGTGATCCCTCTGTTGAGCCTGATCTTTTCATTGACAACCATAGAGACCGAAAATGGAATAGCCGGTTTTTCGATATCAGGTTTGTTTGAGAACAAAAGCGAAATAAATAATAATTTGGCGGCGAACTATACGGCAGCATTCAACTACGATGCTCCAGCAATCGAAGAACAGGCAATCACAGCTCCCCCTGCATTATATCCATATCCGGGGAGTGAGATTATATCCGGAAAGAACCACGACTATACAATTCCTGTAGTAGTGATGATAGTGTATCTGCTTGTTTCGCTTACACTTGCCGCTTCAATAATCCGGCAAATGCTACGGATCAGAAAAGTATGCGCCGAAGAGCCATTACGCTATGTAGGAAATGTTCCGGTTTACAGCAGCAATAATGTACAGAGTTCATTCTCCGTTATGAAAAAGATTTATGTTCGCAACAATATAGCCGATGAAAAACTGAACCTCATCATACAACACGAATACCAGCATATAATATCCCGCCATTACATCGATCTTATTATATTAGAAATCATGTCTGTTTTGTTGTGGTTCAATCCTGTAGTCTGGCTTATCCGCAAAGAACTGCGTGCTGTACACGAGTTCGAAGCCGATACAAAACTATTGCACAGCGGCATCAAAGCACGTGAATACATGATTGCTATACTGGAAGAAACTACAGGAAGAATACCTTCTCTGGCAAACGGTTTGCGGGGATCACTAATAAAAAAACGTTTTATAAATATGAAAAATGAAAATCGTGTTAGATTCAGAGCCCTGAGGGTTGCTCTGACAGTTCCTTTCATTGTAATATTGCTTATCTTTTTTAGCTGCAAGCAAGCCGAAAAAGGAGTAACAGCGCAATATGAGGAGCAGTATAAGTCGAAACTGGTAAATGTTGAGAATGTGGGCGACAGACTCTTATATGAAGTCAGGAATTCTAACGGTGAATATGAACTGTTTTGGAGCGACGAGCTAGCAGAGAAAGTCAAAGATATGGCTTCTTTCAGAATCAAAGGATTGCCCCCTGTACGTATGATAAATGTTGACCATGAAGGTAATTACATTAAGGATGCAACCGATGACTATCCTATCTATGCAAATAATCTGGAAGAGGGATTTGATTACGCCCGCCATAATGTAATCCTAGCTGCTGATGGTTCGTGGATAAATCCCGATGGGGTGGCTCTTGTAGACTGGACAAGGAGTTGCGGCGTCAAGTATAATGCCAAAGCAATAACAAACAAAAGGATATGGGTAAAAGAGAAATATTTACAACAGCCCAGACGTATATTAAGAGTTGAAGCCAATGACAAAGAGACTAAAATTACTCTTGCAACTACAAGCTATTCGAACTGGGTATGGAGATTTACCGACAAAAATACCTGTCTGATAGATAAAAGCACCGGAGATCGTTATATGATTCGTGACATTGAAGGAGACGAAGAAGTCGGACGGTTATCTATACTTGAAGGCACAGATAGAAAATGGTTTGAAGCCACCTACATTTTCCCTCCATTAAAGAAAGGTGTGGAAATGGTCGATTATTATTCTCCGTTCAATAACGTAGATGCTCCGGAAGATTACAATGGTACAGAGGCCTATATTCCTGATATCAAGGTGAAAAATTCATATCAGGGGGAGATAATACGGTAACTGAATCTAATGACTCTTTTCTCTAAATATCTTTAACCATAATACAAAACGGCTTCGGAAAATTTCCCGAAGCCGTTTCTTAGCTTTGATTATAATTATCATTATCTCGAAAACCTGTTATCGTTTGATGTCACCGCCACCCGATTTATTGGCAACTACATTACCTGCTGTTAGCTGACTAATATTGATGTCGGCACCACCACTCGCCGATACTATCGCATTTTTCACATTCCCACTGATAATCAGATCAGCACCGCCACTGGCTGCCGCAGTGAGGTTATCGACATCTGCCTGGCTAATCTTACCATCGCTGCCACCCGAGAATGCGAGCGTCAGATTTTTTCCTTTAAATCGTTTGATCTCACAATCGGCGCCGCCAGAAAATGCGATTTTACATTCATCTGCCGACAGGTCATCTATCTCTACATCGGCACCGCCCGAAGCAGCTATATTTATAGATTTGCCTGCGGCAAGCTTTTGTGCGCTGAAATCAGCACCACCCGACATTCCTATAGCACTAAGAGTTGGAGCAGTCACATATGCTTTTATCTGGGTATTGCGTGCAAAGTTTTCACCTTTTTTTCTCTTCAGTTCAAGCTTGCCTTCTTTCACCGTTACATCTATTTTCGGCATATTTTCGGCTACTGTCTCTATCTCCAGCGAATACGAATTGCCTTGTGTAAAGTAAACATCTATTCCCGAACTGGAAGCTATCTTATCAAAAGATGTTACTGTTTGCTTTTCTTTTACCACTTGCGCCGAGATTCCCAGACTCACAACACAGCACATCATTAACAATACATTTCTCGTTTTCATCGTATTATCTTTATTTAATTAATATATCTGCATAAGTACTTCTCATCACTATTTTGGCAGTCGGTGTACCTGTTCCTATCTGTCCCTGTTTTATTACATTCGTATTGGTCTCCCTTTGCTGCACATTGCTCAATGTATGCTTTTTCCCTATATCTACACTGCCAAAAGTAGCACTGGTATCGTATGTAGCTTTGATCCCTGCGGGAAGCTCTATTGTCATATCGGTATAACTCCCTGTCATATCTATTGTTTTCAGTTTTGGCGATATGGTTTTTATCTTAATATCCCCATAGGTGAGTTTAGCGTCTATTGACGAAACGAGGGTACCAATTGAAACATCGGTGTAAGTAAATTTTCCTTTTATATTATCTATTGTACCTATCTTAAGGTCTCCATATAGCAGAGATCGTTCTGCGACTACATTTTCGACTTCACTCAGTACATAGTCACTATAACTACCCGATATCTCTGCCGATTTTACTTTCTTAATATTTATATCCGAATATGCACCGACAATTTTTATATTTTGAGCTTCTGTCACTTTCAGGTCAGAATATCTTATATCAAAGAAAGGAGTCGTATTTCCTGAAATCTTCTGGGCATTGAAATCCCCGTACCATTGATTTACACGGATAGGGCTTGTCAATTTATCTGCCTTTATATCTCCGTATTTCAATTCTATATCCAATGACACATCTTCGGGGATACTGATTATATAATTAATCTTTGAAACGGAATTTGTGCCCGACGTAATTATTGATAATGAGCTATTTGTTACACTTGCAGAAGATGTACCTTTCACATTTCTCGAATCGAAGTACTGTATTTCGATATCAACCTGCTTTTTATCCGATTGCCTAATGATAATATTTCCATACTTATGATCAATTTTCACATTCGATATGCCTGTGAAGAGCTTCGTTTCGATGCGTTTAGGTGTACCCTTCTGATTGTTTTGATTTTTCTCTTTACCTTCATTATTATCAAAATTCCGTCCAAAATTCTTAAACTCTTTTGCATACTCCCGGAATTCCTCTTTCATACCCATAAAATCTTTTCCAAAATCGGATTTGAACTCCTTCCGTAGTTTAGATAGTTCTGCAGAATTCATCCGCATCGATTCTCTGAATTCGGCAATCTCAGTAGAGTCGAATTTGATTTTGGGGATTTCCATATTTTTCAAATCCTCAAACATCTCGTCCATATCAGACAAGTCAATCTTGCCCCTGTATGTATGTGTTGAATCCTGTGGTATCCCTGCATCGACTTTCAGCAAGGCAAGGCAAAATAGTCCTATTAATATTATATGCTTTTTCATAACGTTAGCTTTAGCATTTTGTGTATTTTCCTAATTTCTCATTTATATTCTCAAGTACTTGTATGTTCGTCTTATAGTGTTTCACCAGATAATGTATCGCGACTTCCTGATTATCGGATTTTTTCATTTCTTCCACAAAAGCCGTATTACTATCCACCAGTTTTTGAAGATCGGCTGTCAGTTGTGCCTGATTTTCGGTATCGGTATAAGCCAGTTTGCACATAATATCTGCAATCTGTTCCTGCATCTGCTGATTGTAGTATTCATTCGTTGCCTCAAGTTCAGTTTGTACTCCGCCATTTTCCTGTGTTGGCAGCACATCTATACTACCCGGAGCCAGAAATTTGACTGACACTGCAATAAGTATTGCGACAGAGGCTGCAACTGATATAAGACTGAATAGTCTCACTTTCCGAGCAGGCTTACTTTGCTTCTTTTTTTCATCCTGTTTCGCCAATAATGCCTCGAAACGCTCGAAGTGCCCTGCATCGGGTTCTTTATCGTCGAAAAACGGCCTGTTATCTTCTATGTATTTTTTTCTGTTATCTTTCATATTACACTCCTTTCATGCAATAAGTTCTATCAGTTTTTGTTTTGCTCTCATATATTGTATTCGCACTGTTCCCGATGCAATGCCCAATATCTCGGCTATCTCCTCATGGTCGTATCCTTCTATCAGATAGAGGGTAATGACCAATCGCCCCGATTCGGGCAATTTTGCGATGGCAGCCTTTACTTGTTCCACCTTTTCCAGTACCTGTTCCCATTCTTCCTCGTCCTGAGTATCTTCTATCTCGTAATGGATATTCTCGTTCAGGTCTGTCAGTTCCAGTTCTTTCTTTCTGAGTTTATCGATGCACGTATTCACCGATATTCTCACCAGCCATGCTTCGAAAGGGATAGAATCGCTATACGTATCGAGTCGCGAAAAAGCTTTCAGAAAACTTTCCTGCATGGCATCCTCTGCCTCTGCCGAGTTTTGCAACACACGATAACATGTATTATATACTCTCTTGTAGAAAGTACTATACAGCTGCATTTGTGCGCGGCGCTCGCCTTTTCTGCATTGGTCTATTATACCGTGTTCGAAACTGATCATCTATTTTTGGTTACCCTTTCATATATAATGTACGGACTAAAAAAAGAAGTGTTACAAAAGAAAGAAATATTTTTCCGGAAAAATAAAATATTTGAAAAAACAACCGCTTTTTATGGAAAAGAAATGCTAGTTTTATCTACTCTATAAAACTTTACATTTCATACTATGAGAAGAATACTTATATTTTTTCTGCTCACCCTCATTTTTACTTCGTGCAGCGAGAAAGAAAAGATAATGCTGGATGCGGAGAAAGTATATCTGGTAAGGTATCGTTCTCGTTGGTTGGATGATTATAGTACAAGACTTACGATTAACGGATTTGCCGAAATAGATAAGTCATTCAGTACAAATATATATGTGTGCGATTTTGTAGGCGACAAAGGTTATTACCAATGGCAGCTACCCCTTGACGATAGTACAAAGACACGAATAAATAGGGTTATTGACAGCTATCCTGTGGACACCTCTTTTTATGATGAAAATAATGTCAGGCTATATAGTGGATTATATGCTTTTCTACTGATAAAGAAAGCGGATGGCAAACAGGTATTTCTCGATTTAGATATAGAAGATTTGCGTAACGAACTTGAACTCTTATATAATGAGCTGCCAGATAGGACAGGCCATGTAGATACCAGCAAGGGCGTACTGGCAAACGACATGAAAGTGGTTTATAATATTGTAGTCGAAGATCTGGCACACTCACTTCCGAAATGGATGTTTACGGACAGATATATTGCACCGCCTGCCCCTCCCCGAAGATGGCGCGAGCAGCATGGTATAGATCCCAAACTGATCATTGCCGCCCCTGTGGGCATAGTGCCGGATACGATAGATTACCTTAAAATAATTAATGACGATGAATAGAATAATAATTCTCATTATACTTATCGCTTTTCTTTCGTGCCGGAAGAATGAAATAAAGCTCCCTGCCGAAAAAATGTATCTGGTAGAATATATCTTTGATGTACCCGACCCCCCGGAAACGGAATTCACATTCTATGTGAACGGATTGAGCGAAATAGATCCGTTCTATAATGTAGTGACTACCCAACGAAGCAAATGGAGAGGAGACTACCGTAGCACAACGTTTACACTTGCCGACAGCGTTAGAAACAAAATATCCGGAATACTCGACAAATATCCGCGTGATACTACCTTCTACAGTCTCAACAATAAGGTGAGCACGCGTCTGTACGGTGGCTATTACTACTTTTTGTGGATAGAACGCAACGATAATTCGCGCATACTGCTGGATATGTATATACCTGACGATCTGCCCGAAGACATGAAGTATGTCTACAGGAAAGTGTTTGAAGACTACAAAGGGCGGAAAACAGGTTATGTGGTTACAGATGTGGATTCTTTGCAACAATACTTTTCCCGGTTTGAAAAATGCCTGCCCAAGAATCATATTTCGAGACCTCCGGATATAGTATGGGATCGGAATTCGGGTTTCCATGCTCCCGAAATCACCGATACTGAAAGCAGTGACGACAGCGAATATTCGGAAGAAGATTGAAGCAAACAGCCTTAACCTCTGCATTTTTCATAAAAAATACTTAGCTTTGTGGATAAATATATTTAAAACAGAAGACTTATGAGGCATTGTATAAGCTTATTTCTGCTTCTTGCTATCGGCACAGCTACAGCATTTTCACAAAATACAGTAAAAATGAGTGCGGTGAAAGCTAACGACTTCGGTGTGGCTTACTCGCTTCCAAAAACCTCGATTGTAATAACCATAAATTATACAAAAAAGATACGGAAGACAGGCGAATTTTTCCAGTATGCCGAAAGGTACCTGAATATATCCAACCCCATTACGGAAGATGCGACTATCTACACGCTGAACAGTATAGAATCGAGAACAAGAGGATTGGTAGACAAAGATAAATCGTATCTGGTAGAGTTCAGATCGAACACTACAGCTCCATTTGTAACCCTTACCAAAGATGGTGTGATATGCGCTATCAACAGTGACTATACCTTCGAGGACGATGGTCTTCCGATGAAAACCCAGCAAGAATTGCAACAGTCTCTGAATCCGAAAAGCTTTTTGTCGGAAGAAATACTTCGCGCCGGTTCGACTGCCAAACAAGCCGAACTGATCGCTAAACAAATATACCGCCTGCGCGAAAGCCGCACAAACATACTCACAGGAGAAGCCGATAATATGCCGCCGGATGGGAATGCTTACCAGTTGGTAATGAGACAGCTCGATGAACAAGAGAAAGCACTTACTTCTATGTTTGCGGGAACAGAAACTGAAGTACCTGCGACAAAAGAATTGGTGATAACCCCTGATGAAAAGAATATCGACAACAGGATTATCTGCCGCTTCTCGTCAAAACTAGGAATAGTAGATGCCAACGACCTATCGGGTGCGCCAGTTTACCTCACGCTGAAAAATAAAGAACCCAAACCCGAGCAGTTCCTTACCCCGAAGGAAGAGAAAGAGCTGGAAAAGAAATTCTCTTCGGGCATTATCTACAATATTCCGGCTAAGGCAAGCCTGCAAGTAACATACAATGGCAGAAACTACGTACAGAAGGAATGCGATATAGTGCAATACGGCGTACAGGATGTACTGGTTAAGCAAATGTTCGACAACGCCAAACAGCCCATAAAGGTGATCTTCTATCCTGATATGGGAGCTATAAAGCAGATTATACAGTAAAGGGTGACTTATCATAGTGTCTCATGCTCAAAATCTCGAACAACATAAAAGCATATAAAATTCTGTCAATATACCTCTTAGCTCTTTTCGCCTCATTGGGGTGTACTGGTGGAAATAAGTCAGAGCGAAATAATGAGAATGAACATGTTGATGAAATTCCATCAATAAACAGACCTTTAAATTCGGATAACATTTTCGATTTGAAAGGATTAAGAGCAAACTCTGAGGAAAGATTATTAGGTGTTCCGTTACTAAATAGAAATATCTCTTTACGAGCAAGAACAGCTTATGCGATTTCTGGCCTTGAAAACCCTGAACTGCCGCGCGATTGCATCGCGTGGTTTCTCTGTATTACGACTCATAATTGTTTACATTATACCACGCGATGCAATCGCGCGGTAGCGGGGGAACCTTGTACCATTGAATAAAAAACTTATTTCTGATCCAATACTTTTTTTAAATCAGCAACTAATTTGTCATAATCTTTAAAATGTTGAGGGTATTTCATGGCATTTTCTGTCCAAACATCTACCATTCTGTTTGAATATTCTGCATAATCATTTTTATTCAATAATTTTTTTATAATCATTAGTTTAAATGGTCCATCTCCAGAAAAAACTTAGGATAATCATCCTCTCGCAATGAAATGGCATGATTATGAACATCTTCCAGTGTCTGATATTTCTCAAAAAATGGCATCGCTCCATATTTCACAATTGCTTCCATTTCATCGAACACAAAATCAAAAGCTTCTGTCCCAGAAAAATATTCCGAATCTGAGATAAAACGATCAAACATTTCATAATCAACGCCTTTTACCGGATGTATATTCCCCATTATTGTAAATTGTAGAGATTCACTTCCAATATTTTTTATATTATACTTATTCACTATATTTTCTAAAATTGATTCGACTTTATTAAATCTAATTCTGACATTAGGTGGATCTAATAGAAAACCGGATTGATATTTTCTATAGCTCAAACCAATGCGCCTAGTTATCCCATTTATATCCTGAGTCCAATTATAACTCATGTTGCCTTTACACAAAGTGAAATCTGTAAAACATCTTCTTTTTATATCTGTATATAATTCCTTTACTGTATACATTATTATTTTGTATTTAGTTTGTTAATCACTCGCTGGTGCGAACATTATGTTAGTGTCTTGTTCTGATAATCTGCTACGCAACACACAGACGAGATGTTTGTGCGAGTGGGGCTTTTTTTAACTAAAACCTTACAAACCGAACAAAGTTATCTGCTATTCTTCATTTAAAAATAAGCTGATAATGGATGTAAGTATATTGTCTGTTTAAAATCCTATAGATAAAATTGCAGAAGAATAATTCAGTAGTTTTTAGTAAACCTAGTCAAGGTATAACCGCCTCATTCGTGCTATATCTACTTTCAGCACTTTGGTCAGGTAATTCATTATCGATCCGTGATCGCGCTTTATCTGGTTGATCCCTGCTTGCAGGAACATGCGCTTTACGGTGAAGATAGATTCGGCTCGGGGGTATTTCGCTATGAAGGCATCGTATTTGTCGCTCAGGTATATTTTAGAGAGCAGGTAGTCCTGCATCACAGTCTCTTCGTCCACGCCCAGCGCAAACAGTATCAGTGCTGTTGCCATGCCAGCCCTGTCTTTTCCAGCCGAACAATGGAAAATAAGCGGTGCGCTCAGGTTGTTTTGCACAATGGCAAAAAATATGCGGAAAGCTCTCACACATGCCGGATCGCTTACCAGCAACCTGTTCATGTGCTTCATATGTGTGTCGATATTGGTCTTTAGCAGATTTGCCTGAATGCCTTCCGTACTCAGGTTTCCGGGAGTAATGGCAATGGGGTAGGTGAAGTGTACGGTAGCCGGTAGTTTGTCCGGTGAACGCTTTGTTTCGTTTTGCGCCCTGAAGTCTATAACTGATGTGATAGGAATGCTCGACAGGTATTTGATATCTTCTATCGTGAGGTTGGACAGTTCGTCGGCTCTGAACAGTTTACCCCATTTTACGGTGCGTCCTTCTTTTGTTTTGATGCCCCCCAGATCGCGGAAATTATACCCTCCGGCCATTGGCAGGTGCTTTTCAGCGAGGATGATGCGTTCATCGTTTATGGCGAGTTCGAAATAGATGCGTATAGATGTGCTTACAGTGAGATGGTAAATACCGCTTCTGTTACCCGTCAGTATAGGAGTATTGCGATTAATGCTTTCCTCGGTATGACCGGCGTACAAAGACCAATTACCTTCTGCGTTTATTTCAAGGCTGGCCTCTTTCGTGTATTTATTCCGTATTATTCGGGCTATCATCTGTATACCCTTATCCATAGACGGCGGAGCTTTCCTTTCCTTGTGAATATCCAATTCCAAATTCATCGTATGCAAAAACATACAAATATACGGAATTAGTTGGTATATCCTCTAATCTATAGTTAAATAGCGTGAAGTGTGAAAAAAAGGTAAATCTATGGAAAAAGCCTGTAGACTATTGAAAAGCTTTCGAGACTAATGTATCTTTGTTAGTACGGTATCAATTTAAATAATGGGACTTTATATATGAAACTTAAATTTATAGCCTGTGTTATAAGCCTGCTTGCTTTGTATAACTGTTCTCCGAAACCATCAGTGACAGCGTTGTGCGAAAAAGATCCGAATGGGAATTATATCCTCAGGTGGGAGATGTATCCCGAAGTAGATAATATCCCCGCTGAAATATTCATGTCCGATAATGACAGTGTTTTTCCTTCGAGCCCATCTTTTACAGTTAATTCCAATGATTATATAACCATTGTCGAGAATAATTCGGATACGATTGTCGGGCGCCGCTATTTTCGTATAAGGATAGGGGGCACAACATCTAAAGTTATAACCAATCGTTTTTTTGAGCTGGATAGTATTCAGAATTTCAGAGATGTGGGCGGATATATTACCAATGATAAAAAAACAGTACGTTGGGGTAAAATTTTCCGTTCCGGAAGTTTTGTGAGAATGACTACTCACGATAGCCTCGAACTGAATAATCTGAATATAAAGACTGTAATAGACCTGAGATCGGAAGATGTGAGAACTAAAACCCTGAACCGCTATACTGCTGTCAATAATATAAGAATACCTATTGCATATAGCGGATATAGTGCTATATCACAGAAAGTGTTGGATGGGCAGTTTTTGAGGGGAGACGCCATTATTTTTACACAAGACACATATAGGGATATGATAAACAATTTTGCGGAGCAATATGCCGGATTTTTCGATTACCTCTGCGATGAGAAGAATTATCCGATTGTATATCACTGTTTCTTGGGAAAAGACCAGTCGGGGCTGGCTACATATTTTCTGCTCAGGGCATTGGATGTGCCTATGGATGATATAGAAAACGACTACATGGCATCCGATAAAGAGATTGATAAACACAAAATGGTAAGGAATGCCGACAGCCTGTCGGAATCGCGTCAGGAAGCGTTTACAATGCTGACAAAAACCGATTTAGCTTATCTCAGGTATGGCATATCGTGCATAAGAGAGAAAAGCGGCTCGGTAGACGAATATATGCTGAATGAGCTGAAGCTCACCCCCGAAAAGCGGCAAAAACTGAAAAATATCCTGCTACACTGATTCTATTTATTTTGAAAAAGGTGATGTAGGGGCGAAAAATCTTTCGTCCGGAGAATGGCAGAAACACATTATACAAATTCTCATGCGCTTATTCTACGCCTTACTGTTAGCAAGTAGGTTACTGAAAAAATTTAAACTAACGTGAGTTCGATATAAAAATAGTATGTAATCAATTGTTTTCCAAAATATATGATGTAAACTTCGTGCTCTTTGTGGTTTTTCTTTGTGTCCTTTGTGGTAAAAGAAATAAGATTTAACCACAAAGAGCACAAGGTTTTACACAAGGCTCACAAAGAAAATATATAACTAGCTAATATTTAGATACTATTATTTCGAACTCACGTTAAACTAGAGCGCGAGTAAACTATAGACTAGCAAGCTAATAAGCTAAAATCAGTCTTCCCTTTCATCATTTATCATCGGTTGCTTTACCACTGTCGACTGTGTAGAATCAGATGGTAATGAATCTGTTTTGGCAGCTTCCGGAGCTTGTTGCAGTGGTGGTTGCTGTATGCTGTCCTGAGCGTTTGTCGTGCTTCTTCTCCTTCTTGGTTTGAACGACTGGAACAGGCGTTTCAGCGTAGCCGCCTCTTTGCTGTACACAATGCCGATGCCCTGAGTGGTAGGCGCCTGACGATAATAGCGGTCGTTGGTATGGCTGTATGCTTTCAGTGTCCACATCGAGTTCAACTGATATTCCAGATCGAAGTCTCCGATAAATGTATTTTCTGCCGAAGTTGTCTGGTCGGTACGATATCCCAGATTGGTATTGAATCTCAGCTTATCGTCCAGAAACTTGCGCGATACGCTCACACTCATATCCATTTCGGATAGTGAGCCATCGCTGGAATCTATGTTTGCACCTATCGTCCATTTGTCGCCCAGCATATTTCCGACCAAAGCGGTCAATCCACTCGATAGGGCAGTAGACACCATATTTGTCCATATACCGTTTCCGAAATTACTTCCGGCATTACCCAGATTGGCGTAGAATGATCCTGTGGCAACCAGTGAGGCAAACTGAAGGGTTTTCTGTTCATCTGTACTGATGTATGTGGCTACTTTAGTCATAATGTCGTCATTGGCATTCGGTAGGGCTATGTTATATTTAACTTCCATCCCATCCAGATTACCCGATATTTCCAGTATGCAGTCTACTTCCACTTTTGATGAATAGTTCTGATTCTCGAAGCTCATATCCAGTGTTTTAAGGTCGGCTTTTACCCTGCGGTAGGCGGTAATGTCAAACCTTGTCTTCAATGGGTCTCCTTCGAAGAAAAGTTTACTTCCCGGTTGTATCTTAAACTGGAGTTTCTTTATATTTTGCAGGTTCAGTTTGACGAATCCGTCCGACAGGGCATAATCTCCGCGTGCGGTCATGTTTTCGGTTTGCATATCATAAGTGAATCTGATATTCGATCCCGAACCCCGAGCCTGTAATTCGTCTCCTGTAGTCGGGTCTATTATTACTCCCAGCAATATATCGGGTGTTACATTCAGGTTTACATCCAATTTCAGTGGTAACGATTCGCTTACTCTCGATTTTATAGCGTTTTTCAGTTCATCCTTTAGCTTCTCTTCCGGTACATTTATATACACTACGCTTTTATAGTCCGAAGCTTCGGAATGTTGGGGCAGTAATATATTCAGCCTCGAATTCTTATCATTTGTTACGTTCATCTTCATATTAATGCCGTTGTCATCACCATTTATATTGAGTGAACCCGAAGCAAAGACTCTTCCATAGAACAGGCTGTCGGTACGATTTTCGGTATTGAGTACCATCAACTTATTCATCTGCATATTGAGCGAGTATTTCATCTGCTCAAAGTTTTTATGTGTAAGTGTAGCGCTTACATTTGCGGTATTCCCATGACTGTCTTTTAGTGTAAGGTGGTCAAACCCTATTCTGTCGGGGCTTACCCGTATCGTATCCGATATGGTATATGTCACATTGGTATAGTCTACCCCTATCTGTGTATTGTTGAATCCTAAAAATCCTTTTACCTTAGGAGCTTTCATGCTGCCTTCCACCATCAGGTTGGTGCTGATGCTTCCGTCCAGTTTGTTCAGCATATCGGATACGAAAGGTTGCATCCAGCGCAACGGCATTTCCAGCATACGTATTTGCAGGTCGAGTGAGTCCTGACTCGTATATACCGTTCCGTCTACTTCGGCATGTGTCTCACCCTTATTTATTAATGTTGCATTTAGTCTGGCTCCGCCGAATTCATCGCTCCATGCGCTTTCGAGGTGCATGGTTCCCAGTGTGTCGGCAAACATCACAATGTCGGACATCTCCAGTCCGCGTGTGTACACTTCGGGCTGATCGAGCAGATTGGTAAGCAGCACATTGCCATGTATATTCCCTCTTATGTTTTTTATATCGAAAGCTTCGAGCAGGTCACCGATCTCAGCATGGTCGAAGTAAGCTCTCAGGCTATCGGACTTCTGATCGGAGACAACACCGTCAAGCCCGAAATACCTTTTCTTATTCAGCCCGATGCCTACATTGTGTATTTCGGTGCGGCTGCCTGTATTTATTATTTCGGCAGGGAGCAGGTTCAATGCCAGTTTGTCTATCATCAGGTCTGATGGCGATACTTTCAGTGACGATACCAGTTCGTTCTGTTCATTTCTGCTAAATTCGGCGAGGGCTTCCATATACCCGTTGATGCCGATGTCAGTCTTATCACTGGAAATGTTCGTAACAGCATGTATTGCATCCTGAGCGCCATCTACAAGCAGCGATAGTTTGTATTCACCCTTGTCCATCAGCATACGGCTATTGCCTACAACATTGAATGCCGAATCTACATTCGATATATTCAGCGTGGTATTTTTTATATCGTATTCTCCGTAACGGATGTAAGGGACATCTCCGTCTATTTTGACTATATTATTTATCGTACTGATGCGCCCGCTTATGCTAGCCGGCTCTATTACATCTACAGGCAGGGCAAAGATGCGTCCAAGCTCTTCTGTATTATTAGTCTTCAGGCTAAACGTAAAGTCGTTCTGGTCGGGCTTTTTTTTACCCTTATGTTCGTGCGGGAATACGTTTGGCAGATATTCGTGCATTACATGTGCCATTTCATCGGCAAGAGTCGTAAATGTGTAATATCCCGATATGTTTGCAGTGAGTAGCGAAGAGGTAAGGTTGATGAATTTGTCTGTCTTCGATTTTCTGCCTGCTTCCAATGTGAACTTTCCCGGATGAAAATTGAAATTGGCATCATAGAAACGGAGGCTGTCTACATTCACCAGTCCGGTTACCTGATCTATATCGAGCCCTTTTATATTTCCGTTCAGGGAAAGATTCAGGCGCGGATTTACCCAATCCGGATTTTTATAGAAATAATCAACATGTAATGTATCTACTTTGAGTTCTACATTTATGTCGGGCACTTCATCCTGCGACATACTCGCCACAGCCATTATCTTGCCTATTTTCCAATCAGCTTTTGCAGAAATCCCCATTTCATCGGCATTGTAGTAAGCCTGGAATGGCAGATTTTTAATCGTTTCTTTTTCATAACCCAAAGCTTCTATCCTTCCCTGTGCCTCTGCCGATAGCGGCACTTTTTCGCTTTGGTGAGCTTTTATGTCTAAGTTGGCAGTGAGGTTACCCAGTCCTGTATCTTCACCCAGCAGCTTGCCCAGATTGAAACCATGTGTTTTCAGTCCTGCCAGTACGTCAAAGTTGGTGAAGGTAGTATCTACCTTACCTGTAGCCAACATGTTTATGGAGCCTTGACGGCACCATGCTTCGGCATCCAGTTTGAATTTGTTTAGCTGTCCGGTCAGTTGTCCTTTCAGGAAGATGTCTCCCATGTCTTTTAGTATGTCGGGAGAAACGAATGTAGAATCGCCCAGCTTGGCAAAGGAATTGATGGCATCCGGGCTTGCTTTGGCTTTTTCTATATTGATTAGTATATCGGATGTGCCATATTTTGAATAATCGGCGATACCTGCCTTTCCACTCAGATAGAAATCTTCTCCATATGTCAGGTTGATCTTTTCTATCTGCACAGCCGGCAGTGTACCATTTATATCGGTCTGCAATCCAATTTTGTTTTTCAGGAATTTAAGCTCCGGCATGAAGGCGATAAGGTCTTCAGGCGCGATCTCTGTATCATTCGTTCCTACTTCAAACTGGTTTGTAGCCAGATTGTATCTTGCTTTGCTCGTTATCAGATGCGATTGCGGCAGGGTGAGGGTAAGCCCTTCTACCCACATTTGGTCTCTTTCTGAATAGAGATGTCCTTTCAGGTCTTTTATTTCTATACCTGTTTTTTCTTTTGCCCTCAGATTGTTGAGCGCAATATCCAGCTTGTCAGTATCTATCGAATTCAGGTCGAGATTTGCATTTACATCATACAGGGCAATGTGTGAGGCATTGAATATACCCGGAGTAATGGTGTCGGAAAGTACATCATAATTGAGCCGCCCTCTGTTGAGGCTCACATCTTCTATGACAATAACGAGGGAACTCTTTGTGGTATCTACCTCTGTGGTATCGCTACTCGAAAAGGCATCTATGATAAATTGGAAATTGAAATCACTGATGCTGTCTTTCAGTGTTACATTGATCAGAAAATCGTCAACAGTAATTCCGGTTATCGCCAGCTTACTGCTTTTCAGCAGTTCCCATGGACTGAGGCTGACGTCGAGGCTGTTGGCGTAAAGCAGGGTGTCTTTTGCCTGATCTTCGATGTAAATACCTTTAAGTGTGGCGTGGTTGAACAGGCTGAGACGCACTTCGTCGACAGAGACTTCGGTTTTTAGCATTTTCTTTAGTTCATCTATAGCGAAGTCTGCCGCTTTCTGCTGTACGGAAGGAATAGAGAGTAAGGCGTACAAGAGTACATTCAGTCCTATAATGCCCAGAACTATATATATAAGTATCCTGAAAAGCTTTTTTGCAAAACTCTTCTTTTTAGGTGGTTGTATTTCTTCCTGAACTTTTTCTTCTACTTCCATCTGTTCTCTTTGATCTTACCTTTCTCTCTTTATTTTAGCAGTAATACATTCCGAGCAATAATGAAGACGGTCGTTATTTCAGTTTACTGCTCCATTCTTCTTCGTTGAATCCTACCAGCACAAAGCCTTTCGCAACAATGATAGGGCGTTTTACAACCATGCCGTTCGATGACAATATTCCGATCAATTCGTCTTCTGATGCCGATTTTACTTTTTCTTTCAGGTTTTCTTCTTTGTATATTTTCCCCGAAGTATTGAAAAACTTCGCAATGGGTAACCCGCTCTTTTTTATCCATGCACTCAGTTCGTCCCTAGTCGGATTATCTTTCGATATATCGCGGCTGTCTACGCTTATGTTATTTTCTTTTAACCATTTAGCTGCTTTCTGGCATGTGCTGCATTTGGGGTATTGTAAAAAGAGGATATCCGCCATGTTATATGTTGTCTTTTGGGTTTTAACAATATGCAAATTTAAAGATTTACTACTGAATAACGCTGCTTCAGCATCGAAAGTTCGTCCTTTTTAGCCAAAGCGCATAATATTTGTTTATTTTTGTAATTTAAAAATCAAAAAAATAACAGCATGATACAGTCAATGACAGGCTTTGGTAAAGCATCTACCGAACTTGAGAGAAGGAAGGTAACCGTAGAAGTAAAATCCCTTAACAGCAAACAGCTCGATCTGTCAGTACGTCTGCCTAATCTATATAAAGAGCATGAAATGGAAATCCGTAACAGGCTCTCCCGTCAATTAGAACGCGGAAAAGTGGATTTTCTTGTATATGTGGAGAATATAGGAAATGAAACTCCTACACAGATAAATCAGAGTATAGTAGAAGGATATTACAACCAGATAAAAGAATCGGCGCGTAAATTGGGAATAGATACTCCTGCCGACTGGTATCAGGTTATACTGCGTATGCCCGATGTGCTGAAGTATGAATCGCAGGAGGTAGACGAGTCGGAATGGAATGCTGTATCGCAGGTGATAGACGAAGCGGTCAAACAACTGTTGGCTTTCCGTAAACAGGAGGGTGAGATGCTTGAAAATCTATTTAAAGAAAAGGTAGCAAATATATCATCTTTACTGACTGACATCGAGCCTTTTGAGGCCGAAAGGGTAGAAAAGATAAAAGTCCGTATAACTGAAGCATTACATAAAATAGAAGACTTTGATTATGATAAGAATCGTTTCGAACAGGAAATGATCTATTACATCGAGAAACTCGATATAAATGAAGAAAAATCACGTTTGACAAACCATCTGAGCTATTTTCTGGAAACAATGCAATCGGGTACCGGACAAGGTAAAAAATTGGGATTCATTGCTCAGGAAATGGGACGTGAGATCAATACGATGGGTTCGAAATCTAACCATGCCGATATGCAGCAGATCGTTGTTCGCATGAAGGACGAACTGGAACAGATAAAAGAACAGGTGTTGAACGTATTGTAATAATAGTTTTACAGTAAAGAGAGTAATAAAAATATAGAATGGGTAAACTGATTATTTTCTCCGCACCATCGGGAGCTGGTAAATCTACAATCGTAAATTATTTGTTGTCGCAAAAGCTTAATCTGCAATTTTCCATTTCAGCGACCAGCCGTCCACCGAGAGGAACGGAGCAGCATGGCGTGGAATATTATTTCCATAGTCCCGACGAGTTCAGGCAAAAGATAGAGAATGACGAATTCCTCGAATACGAAGAAGTATATAAAGATAAGTTTTACGGTACATTAAAGTCCGAAGTAGAAAGGATCTTTAGTAACGGTGGAAATGTCGTTTTCGATGTAGATGTAGTAGGAGGATGCAATATAAAGGACTATTATGGCGACAGGGCTTTGTCTATCTTTGTAGAGCCGCCATCCATTGCTGCGCTGCGCGACCGTCTGGAAAAAAGAGCGACCGATTCGCCTGAGGTCATAGATGCGCGTGTGGCGAAGGCTGAATTGGAGATGACGTTTGCCCCACGTTTCGATGTCGTTATAGTAAATAATGATCTGGAAGAGGCGAAAGCAGAAGCGTTGAAAGTTGTAACTGAATTTTTGTCGAAATGAATATAGGTATATTCTCCGGTTCGTTCAATCCTGTTCATATAGGGCATGTGATACTTGCAAACTATATTGTGGAGTTTACCGATATAGACGAAGTGTGGTTTATTGTCAGTCCGCATAATCCGTTGAAATTACAGAATGAACTTTCCGATGAGAATATCCGTTTAGAAATGGTGGATATAGCACTAAGGAGTTATACCAAGCTCAGAGCGAGCGATTTTGAGTTTTCACTGCCACGACCGTCTTATACAATAGATACGCTGAAAGCTTTGAATAAGGCTTATCCACAGCACGATTTTACACTGATTATCGGAGCAGATAACTGGAATATCTTCGAGAACTGGAAAGAATCCAATTCAATTCTCGATAATTATAAGCTGAAAGTCTATCCGCGTCTCGGATCACGCATATCTATACCCAATAAGCTGAAAAACAGGGTAGAGGCGTTGGATTCTCCTATTGTGGAGATTTCGTCTACTTTCATACGTGAAAGTCTTTCCGGAGATAAGGATGTACGGGCTTTTTTACCCGAAGGAGTGTACGATTATATTATAGAGAACAAACTATATAGACAGAAATAAGAAAATGAATTATCTGGAAGCATTGTCAAACGATTTGGAGATACGGCGTTCACGTCTGCAACAGGCTATGCAGGCAATGAACATAGAAGCATGTGTATTAACTACTGTTGTAAATGTATTTTACATGACAGGCAAGGTATATAACGGTTACTTTTATCTGCCTGCCGAAGGAAAGCCTGTACACTTTGTGAAACGACCGGAAGGAATCGACTTTGAGAATACGATATATGTCCGCAAGCCGGAACAAATAACCGAAGAACTTCAGAATCTGGGGTTCGCCCATCCGAAAACATTATTGTTGGAAACAGACGTTATTCCCTATGGCGAGTGCACCCGTTTACTTGGTACTTTCGGGATTGCTGAGGCTGCAAATGCTTCGGTGCTGATGCGCCGCCTGCGTAGTGTGAAGACTGATTTCGAGCTAGAGCAAGTCAGATTGTGTGCACGCCGTCACGAAGCTGTATATAAACTCATCCCTTCGCTTTACCGTAAGGGTATGACCGATATGGAATTGCAGATAGAGATAGAAAAAGTGATGCGCCAACACGGTTCATTAGGCCTGTTCCGTAGTTACGGCGAAAATATGGATATCTACATGGGCAGCCTGTTAGTAGGCGAAAATGCCGAAGTTCCTTCTCCATTCGATTTTGCTCTGGGTGGTGCGGGTACTACCCCGATTATTCCACTTGGAGCTTCGGGGCAGAAAATAAAAGACGGACAAACTATCATGGTGGATATGGCAGGCAACTACACTCCTTGGATGACAGACATGACCCGCGTATTTTCTGCTGGAAAAACATTGGATATAGCTTACGATGCGCATCAGGTATCTATTGATATACACAATCATATAATGGATATCGCTAAGCCCGGTGTGAGCTGTGCCGAATTGTATAATATCTCGATGGAAATGGTGAAAAAGCACAATCTTGAACCGTATTTCATGGGTACAAAACAACAGGCTAAATTTGTAGGGCATGGGGTAGGACTGGAGATAAACGAACCGCCTGTGTTGACTCCGCGCTCAAAAGAAATACTCGAGCCGAACATTGTTTTTGCACTCGAACCCAAATTCGTAATTCCCGAAGTGGGCGCTGTGGGTATAGAGAATACTTATCTGATCACCGGAGACGGAATAGAGAAACTTACCATATTGGAAGAAAATATTGTAGAACTGTAAAAATAAAGTATATATTTGTGATCAGAGAAAGACACACTTCTAAACTGGTACACAAATGACCAAGCTCCATAAATTCTGCGTATATACACCATTGAGGGTATTGGCAATATCCTTTGTCATTGCATTCATTGCTGCATTTATTGCCGCTAAGATCATGGAGCGGGATGCACGCGAGACAATGTATCTGATGGTTTACGGATTTCTGATCTTCCCGAATATTTTGTTTTCTCTCGGGTCGTTTTCTGTTTGTTTTAATCTTTATCAGTCGGTACGTGAAAACTTTTCCCTGTCATTCCTGTCTTTTTATTTTCCGGTTATCTTTGCTGTTTTTATTATGCTGTTTAGTCGCATATTTGGGGTGTTGGCTATACCGCTTGTTGCACTTCCATTTCTGATTCCTCAGACATATTATTTTATCCGATTCCGGAAACGATTGACAGAAGGGGAGATAATGGAGGATTTTTATTATGAGGTGAGTGAATGAAAAATTAATATAGCAACTAACTACTATGAAGCTAAAACTATTTATACCCATCATAATTCTTCTTCTTTTATCTTGTGGTAACAGGGGCAGAACCAAAGAGTATCTTGTCTTTAAGCCGATTGTTGCAGGAGATGATCATCCTCGCTCTCCTAGCTTTATTCAGGAGGATTCCATACCTCAATCCGAGTTTGAGAATTTTAAGTATGTTCTGAAAAATTATAAGGCTGACTATTTTGTGGAAGATGGTAAAATCTATATTGATTCTAAAGAGTATTCAGAGAAGGAATTAATGTGGAACTATACGCTTAAAGCAAGAGATTCCGTATGGCTAAAAGAGAATAGGGGATATTAATTATTTACATTTACTCTTCCTCGAAAAAACACTACCTTTGATTCACATTATTCTACTAATAAAGAAAATGAATAAAATAAACTGATATGAAACCAACATTAATTATTTCAATTATTTTACTGTCTGTACTGTCGTTTTCGTGTTCATCGGATGATGAGGAAAATGATAATAAAGTAACACATGGTTATTGGAGCGTAAAATTCACCTCCTATGTATATAGTGATGTTGAAATTTTCAACAATAAGAATGTATTTGAAATAAGCAAATACCCTGAGATTGAGAATGTTCCCAATAAAGAATATTTGGAAAGTATATACAACCATGAATATAAAGAAGTGGATAACATGCTTTTGGGTAATAAAGCTAATAATCACTCATTTGAAGTGAAAATATTTTACAAAGATACAGATAGGGATAAAGTTGATAAATACTTAGCTAAATATTTCCCAAGCTATCTTGATTGTGCTTTTTTTTACATAGAACACGAAGTGTCTGATATTAAATGGGTTAAGTTGTTTTAGGCATAACTTTAAAAGTGCCTATACCGCTTTTCCGTTTATATTTCATTTCATCCAGATAGTGAGGCAGCCCGTCGAGCATAATAATGCCGTATGGATTTTTCAATATCGTAATGCATACTGAAAAAATACTACCTTTGATTCACTTTATTCTACTGACACAAGAAAATGAATAAAACAATTAACATAAAAGGCGAACTGCTCGATCTTTCTTCTCCCGTTGTAATGGGGATATTGAATGTTACACCCGATTCTTTTTACTCCGGTAGCAGGAAGGAATCGGAGGCCGAAATTGTTGAGCGGGCACGAGAAATACTTGATCAGGGAGGGCAGATAATAGACATCGGCGCACAATCGACACGCCCGTCGTCTACTCTGTTATCCGCAAAAGAGGAAATAGAGCGGCTTAGTTTTGCCTTACCGCTCATCACACACGAACTTCCCGATGCCATTCTTTCCATAGACACTTTTTATGGCGATGTAGCGCGGTTTTGTGTCGAAGAGCATGGCGTAGCTATTATAAATGATATTTCGGGCGGTGAAATGGACAAAACAATGTTCCCTGTTGCTGCACAGCTCAATGTGCCTTACGTTTTGATGCACATGCGTGGTACTCCCCAGACGATGAACGACCTGACCGATTATGACGATCTAATACAGGATATTTTTCTCTATTTCTCCCGGAAAATTGTTGAATTGCACGAATTAGGGTTGAATGATATTATTATCGATCCGGGCTTCGGATTCAGTAAGACAATAGACCAGAACTATGAACTGATGGCTGCCCTACGTGGTTTTTCTATTTTCGAAATGCCTTTGCTTGTAGGCATATCGCGTAAAAGAATGATAGCGAATCTGCTCGATACTACTCCCGCCGAGAGCCTGAACGGTACAACAATACTCAATACTTTTGCTTTGGAAAACGGAGCGAATATACTGCGGGTGCATGATGTAAAAGAAGCGGTGGAAGCGGTGAAAATAATGAAAAAACTCAAAGAATATAAATTCTGATAACTATTGATTCAACACATGAATCGTATGGCAGGCAACTAGTGCTGCCGTCTCTGTACGCAGTCGGCTTTCTCCCAGTGAAATGGGGATGAATCCGTTTTGTATAGCTTCGCTTACCTCTTCTTCGGAGAAGTCGCCTTCAGGGCCAATGAGGATAAGCGCATTCCCTCCTTTTTTATATACCTCTTTCAATAGCGGTTTTTTACCCGAATAACAGTGAGCTATAAACTTCTGTCCGTTGAAATTCTGTTTGATAAATTTTGAGAAGGCTTGCATCTCATCCAGCTGTGGCAGCAATGCTTTTTGTGACTGTTTCATCGCTGAAACCAGTATTTTCTCTATCCGCTGAGGCTTTATTTCTTTTCGCTCCGAGTGCCGGCAAAGTAATGGTGATAGGCGATCTATTCCTATTTCAGTAGCTTTCTCGGCGAACCATTCTATACGGTCTATATTTTTGGTAGGGGCAAAAGCGATTTGCAGATCGAAGTTCCAACCTTTTGGCTGATCTATCGTTTTCAGGATATTCACAATGCAATGTTTCGGGTTTGCCTGTATTATCTGTGCATCATAGAAATGCCCTTTTCCATCGGTCAGAAATATTTCGTCACCCTCTTTCTTTCTCAGCACTTTTATGCAATGCTGTACTTCCTCTACAGGCAGTTCGGGATTACTCAATATATCAGGTGTATAGAAGATTGTCTTTTCCATTATTGGTCTGTATTCAGATTGTATGGTTAAGCCATTTGTCGATTTCATCGGCTGACAGTTCTCTTTCTATCTCAATGCCAGCTTTCAGGTTCTTAAATGTTCGCTGTACGCGGCTGCTCCGGCTTACAGACGGAATGCCAAGCAGTATAACACGATAACCATTATGGATGGTAATATCTTTAGGTGTTCCCTCACTCCATATCCAAGAATCGCGGTAGGCAATGGATAAGCCGGGATTTTCCTTATTCCCCACGATTGATTTCCATTCCGGCTCCGCACATAGCTCAAGGTTATACATATTCCATTTGCTTTCTATGGACCTTTCGGTGATCTGCTCACCACTACCATTGACCACAGCGAGGTCTTCGTCGTTTATGGCTTTTCCTCCATTGTTGAGTTGAGGAATGCCCATCAGTAGGTGTTGCAACTGGTAATTATCGGCTATTCCGCTTATTTTTCCGGTGAATCCGACTTTATTGTCGATATCGATAACTACAACAGGTTCATCAAAAAGTACATCGAACAGCTTACTGAACCAATAACATCCCTGATTGTAATTCCCTACATAAGCAACTTTCTCTTGTAGGCGTTCTTTTGCTTTATAGAAATTCTGTTTGTTGATGGAGAAAAGGGAGATTCCACAGGCATAGAATTTATCGAGTCCTGTGATGGCTACATAAACTTCGTCACTCACCAATTCTTTATCATTGATAAGATCGGAGTATAATTCATCTACTTTCTCATTTCGTTCTTCATCTTCCGGATCTATCTTGCTGAGCTGATAGAAAAGTATTTTATAGAATGGGAGCGCCTTATTAAGCAAGCTGTCATAAAGGTCGATGAAATCGCCTAGAATCGCCTCACCGGGAAACCCTCTTTCTATGAGATAACCACAAATTGTAGTGGCAAGCGAGGCTCTTTCTATATCCTGCAACGAGCTAAGCGAAAATACGTGTTTCATAAACTCATTTACATCATCCTCATTGCTGTCAGGCAAGGCTTTGAAGCATGGTTGCAAAGCAGCATTTACTTCTTCGTTAGTAGACAATACGTCAGACATTACCCTGATGTACTCATCTGTAGCCTCTTTCAGTTCTCTGTTCATCGTTTAAGGTTTAGATTTTTCAGTCTTCAAAGATAATCTTATTTTCTCCCAGTTCCTTAATTTTTGCCAGAGATTCCACATGTATATTCAGTTCACGCAGTCTGCGTCCGCCATCCTGAAAGCTTTTTTCGATAATGAATCCCATACCGTAAAGCTCCGCTCCCGATTGTTTTATCAGGTCATAAACCCCGATAGCGGCATTGCCGTTTGCAAGGAAATCATCGATAAAAACGACTTTATCGTTAGCTGTAAGGAAATCACCGCTCACCGACACTGTGTATTCTTTATCTTTAGTGAAAGAATGGATAGTCGTGGAGAGCATATTCGACATGGTTTTTGGTACAGCCTTTTTTACAAAGACAACTGGTAGTTCTAGCAGGTAGCCGAGCATGATCGCAGGAGCTATACCGCTGGCTTCTATTGTCACCACTTTGTTTATCGGCATATTCCCGAACCGGCGTACAAATTCCACGCCGATGGATTTCATCAGGATAGGATCCATCTGATGATTGATAAAACTATCTACTTTGAGGATTCCTCCCTCGTAACTTTTCCCGTCTTTCAGGATACGATCTTTCAGTAGTTTCATGACTATATTATTTATTGGTTTCTATTACAAGTATCTTAGTTTACTAGTTCATAGTTTACTAGAGTTTTGGCGTTTTTTCTAGTAAACTAGTATACTATCAACTAAAAACTAGTAGTCCTACTCTTTAATACGGATAACAACATTTGCTATGATTGCCACAACACCTCCGGTAGTGATTCCCGACGAAAAGATACCACTTATAGTGCTTGGCATTTGTGATAATATATTCGGTACAAGTTCTACTCCCAGTCCGCAGGCAAAACTGACCGCGAGTACCAGAATAGCTTTTCTATCGATGTTTTGCGATGCTATAATGCGTACACCCGATGCAGCGACCGTTCCGAACATCAATAATGTAGCTCCACCGAGAACAGGTTCGGGCATAATGGAAAATATACCTCCAATGAATGGGAATGCACTGAGTATAATGAGGAATACAGCAATATAATATCCTACGCGGCGGCTTGCGACTCCGGTTAATTGGATCAATCCGTTGTTTTGTGCAAAGATAGAATTGGGGAACGAGTTGAATACTCCGGCAACGGCTGAGTTGATACCATCTGCCAATACGCCACCCTGTACACGTTTCATGAATTTAGGCCCTTCTATCGGTTCGCCTCCGATCATCGAATTAGCCGTAATATCTCCGAAAGCCTCAATGGATGTGATGAAATAAATGAGTGCAACAGCGATGAAAGCGGACAGATCGAAGCTCAATCCGTATTTGAACGGTTGAGGAATCGTTATTGCTCCTACCTCGCCCATATTGGAAAAATCTACCCATCCCATGAAGTATGCAGTAACATATCCGATAACCAGCCCTATAATAATAGAGCTCATGCGGACATATTTATTTTTTATGCTATTCAGTATTAATATAGAAACCAATACCAGTGCTGCCAGTCCGAGATTTTGCAAGCTGCCGAAGGTCCTTGACGGATCGACTGTCGGATCGACAGCCATTGCGCCGTATCCGCCACCACACGATACAATGGCCACTTTGATGAGGCAAAGTCCTATCATAGTTACCACAATGCCCGAAACAAGCGGTGTTATGATCTTTTTCGTGTATTTCAGCAATCGGCTTACGATCATTTCCACAGGTGCCGCTGCGATACACACTCCAAATATAGCGGCAAGTATAGCTGCTTCTCCCATATCTCCCTTTGCGGCAAAACTAGCGGTGAGTGCGCCGATAAAAGAAAAACTTGTTCCCTGAATACATAACAACCCGCAACCTACAGGCCCGAAACGGCGGCACTGTATAAAGGTGGAAATCCCTGATGCAAGCAGAGCCATAGAGACAAGGAATCCTGTGGTTTCAGCGGAGAAATTAAGTGTTTTGGAAATAATGAGCGGAGGGGTTATGATGGCAACGAATATGGCCAGAAGGTGTTGCAAGCCTGCAAACATTGCCTCGCGGAAAGGCGGTTTGTCTTCTATACCATAAATAAGATCTGTTTTTTGTATGGGCTGAATGATCTCATCCATTTCTTTCTCCGTCATTTCCATTTTGTACTTTATTTATCGTTTATTTAAATGTATTTGCTGCATCCATGTTGAAGCTGTAGACCTCTTCTATGGGAATCGCTTTTCGCTGAACCTGCTCGATGTCGTTAGCCTGCTCTGTCCATAAGAAAGGGTAAAAGCTGATAGAGTGATCAGGATTCAGCTCACTGACTTCCTGTTCCCATCCTTTCCATCGCATTCCTGCGTAAAAATCGTTCATGTCGGATTCGAAGCAGAACAGCAGGAACTGGCTGTAGCCCATCTCCAAAGGCATCCATTTCAGCATTTCAGGAGCAAAGTAGTACAGATTACCCGCGTCTTGCCCCAGAAATCCCCCATTGATCGCATAAAATCCTCCGATGGCATCATCTGCTACCAAGAGATAAGGGGCAGGTTCTCCGAAATTATGGAATGTTTTCCCTTTGTTCCAGTCGGGGAGCGTTCTTTTCAGTCTGTCACTTCCTGAGCCGAGTATGCGTATCCAGCCGTTGTCTATCAGTAAGCCTCCTGTTTCGTAGATTATGGCGCCCATTGGCGAGCGGGTAGTAACTTGTGTATTGATCAGGCATTTTTCGGCTCGTTCGCGATCGCAAGGTAATACTTCTACCTTGTTTTTAGCCAGTCCGATCCATTCTTTTACGAGCGGCCAAGCCGGATCGTCCGTATTTATGAGTTCTTGCAGTGTACGCATAGGTACAATTTTTTAATAAGGTGCAAAAGTAGTTATAATTATAGAGATTTTCTATATGAAAAAGGAAAGAATAAAGATTGGTAGTTTGCTCGCGTAGATTTTTTAAGTAAGACATGACTAGATGTCCGCGCCAGCGAGAATTATTTGATGCGTTTTAATATTATTTCCTCTTTACCCAGAACAAAAAAATCTCCCTCATAGGAGTCTCCATTCTCATCGGCTAATTCCTCCCGGACAAATTCAGTTAATAACAGTTCATCTCCGGAAAACACCCAATTGTATTGTTTAAACTCATTGTTATCCGTATTTGAGAATGTTATTACATCCATGTTATAATGAGGGTGCGATGTGCCGAAATAATCACGAACCTGATATGTATCAAATCCTTCAATTCCAATTAATCTTCCATTATCGGCAAATTCGATTTTATGATTTGTTTTTATGTCTATGTATACTCCCTTGAATAATATCTCATTAAAATACTGAGCAACATTTATTCTATAGAAACCAATGTTTTCAAAACAAGGTTTTAAGTCGTCTCTTTTTCTGAAAGTATAAACTGTGGTGTCTGTATTTTCCTTATTTATAACAGGAATAAGCCATAGCGAGAGGTCTTTTCTTATCAAATGCCAATTATCTCCGGTTATAGATGAAGATAAGATGACTAATGTGTCATTATTTCTATTTAGAGGATATTTAGCTGTCTCTATCGAACCAAAACATTCTAAAGAATCCCTATCTATTTTTATAAGAATTGCAAACCATGTCGGTGGTTGAATCCTATATTCTGCTAATTTCTTGTTGAAGGCAATTGAATCAAAATAGTTTGTTAATCCCCAAGTTCCCTCTAAGTAACTTGATTGAGAAATTTGTGCTGAAATATTTATCGGTAACAAAAAGAGTATGACTAAGAATATATTTTTCATATGGATTCATTATCAGTTATCTAAGTTAATAATTAAAAGGAATTAAACAATCTTAGATGTATCATTCTATTCCCAGACAATATTATTGATGTGAAAACCTGTAGGTTTCGTTAGGTTTTATTCGAAAATCCTTCGTTGGCTATTCGCTGAAAAAGCTATCTTTGAGACAAATAGATATGTCATTGAACATCGGATTATCTATTTTGTTTTTAATATATTCCGCATAGCTTTGTTGTGAGGGATTGGGATGAATATCGATGAAAAAATATAGGATAATATGCTGATACAATTTCTGTTTATTCTTGTTGCCATTATTATAGGAGCCCGCATGCAAGGCATTGGTCTGGGGGTTATGGGCGGCTTGGGGCTGGCTATTCTGGTTTTCGGCTTCGGGCTGGAGCCTACCTCTCCTCCTATAGACGTAATGCTGATGATAGTTGCCGTAATAGCAGCAGCAGGATGCATGCAGGCTGCGGGAGGTCTCGATTTGATGGTCTCTCTCGCAGAAAAATTTTTGCGGAAACATCCGCAACGCATTACGCTGTTTGCCCCTATGGTGACTTACTTGTTCACCTTTGTTGCCGGAACGGGGCACGTTGCCTATTCGGTACTTCCCGTAATAGCAGAAGTGGCACATGAAACAAAAATCCGTCCTGAGCGCCCTCTCTCTATTGCGGTTATCGCATCGCAGCAGGCAATAACGGCAAGCCCGATTTCGGCAGCTACAGTGGCCTTACTGAGTATGCTGACAGGCTTTAATGTTTCCCTTCTCGATATATTGATGATCACGATTCCTGCAACATTGGCAGGCGTTTTGGTCGGTGCATTGGTCAGTATGAGACTGGGGAAGGAGCTACACGAAGACCCCGAGTATCTGAAAAGACTTGAGAACGGTGAATTTTCAAATCATTCATTGGCAGAAAAAGGCGATTATAAACTCAGGAGTAAAGCCGGGCTGTCAGTACTTATCTTTATTCTGGCTACTGTCCTTATCATTCTTTTCGGTTCGGTAGAGAGTCTGCGGAATATTAGCGGTAAGGAAATTAATATGCCTGTTATCATAGAGATACTTATGCTTTCGGCGGCAGCGCTTATTTTGCTCACGACTAAAACCAATGGTATAAAAGCCGCTCAGGGCTCGGTCTTTGTTGCAGGTATGCAGGCTGTAGTCGCCATATTTGGTATCGCGTGGATGGGCGATACATTTATTAATGGAAATATGGAGCAACTCCGCACCTCTATCGAAGGCGTAGTACGGTCTATGCCATGGATATTCGGTGTAGCCCTGTTTGTTATGTCTATCCTGCTATACAGTCAGGCTGCTACGGTGAGGGCACTGATGCCTTTGGGTATAACATTAGGTATCTCCCCCTGGATGCTTATCGCGCTTTTCCCTACTGTTAACGGATATTTCTTTTTGCCAAATTATCCTACGGTAGTTGCTGCCATTAACTTTGACCGTACAGGGACAACGCGTATCGGGCGATGGGTATTGAACCATTCATTTATGTTGCCGGGACTGGTTGCTACCATTGCCGCCGTATGTGTCGGGTTGCTGATTATTACCGTCATGGGAGTGTGAAATGGGGTGAATATAAACAGAAGCGTTGATAATCGCGAAGTTATAAAAAATATAAATATTGAGTGCTGTGTTAAAAATTAATGTGTACTTTTGAAAAATTTAAATTGATAACAGTCGTCGTTTAAGCAACTAACTCGAAAGAAAATGCTTGACAGACTGTTGTTTATGTAACCCAGAAGTGCATGCGAGATATTTTGAGACTAACACTTACAGGACTATTTATCGTCTTTTCTTTATTTGTTGCAGGACAAAATAGCGATAGCAATTTATTGGTAGCAGAGGATCAATTAACCACAAACGAAGTTGTTCAGAGTTATGATGAACATTTACTTACTGACGACAAAAATATAGTATATCCCGAAAACTGTTCATCCCGAACTGTTGTCACATTTCACGATTCCACATATATAAACCGTATAAACTCTCTGAATACGGAAATGGAGTTATCATTTAATCCTATTGTACGCGATCATATAGAGAAATATGTGAAGCACGGACGTAAGCAAATAGGAAAGATATTGAGAGACAGCAAATACTATTTTCCACTGATAGAGGATATCCTCGAAAAAGAAGGGCTTCCTGCCGAACTGAAATATATACCTATCATAGAATCGGCTTTGAATCCGAATGCACGTTCGAGAATGGGTGCGACCGGACTATGGCAGTTTATGGCGGGAACAGGGAAGGCATACGACCTGGAGATAAACAATCAGGTGGATGAACGCCGCGATCCGGTAAAATCTACTTATGCAGCTGTAGGGTACATGAAAGAACTGTATGCTACATACGGAGACTGGAATCTGGTTATCGCCGCATATAATTGCGGGGCAGGGAACATCAACAAAGCTATCCGCCGCGTAGGAGGTAAAAAGGACTATTGGGCGATTTATCCTTACCTGCCGAAAGAAACGAGGAACTATGTTCCGTCATTTGTTGCTGCCGTATATATTATGAACTACTACAATACACATAATATATATCCGGCTGAAAGCAATTTTCCCGAATCGATGGATATGTTGCGTGTAAATCAGAATGTCCGCTTCAAGCAGATTGCCGATGCTACGGGTCTGTCGGTAGACGATCTGCGCAGGTACAATCCACAGTTCAAGAATGATATTATTCCCGGATCAAAGAAAGAATACATAATCAGCCTGCCTAGCCAGTATGCTTTGGCTGTTTCAGATAACAGCGATGACAATATGCTGGCAGAGTTGTCTTTTAGGTCTGATAAGGTTGCTGAAGATGAGAATGCACAAGATATATTTCAGACAGACGAAACTGTGACTTATGGTGTTAAACAGGCTCAGATGGTGGTTACATATCACCGAGTTGCTAAAGGTGAGACATTGCAGGCAATAGCTAAACAGAATGATGTAACATTGGCAGAGCTGAAAAACTGGAACGGACTGAAATCGAATAAAGTGCGCACAGGTTCGGAACTGGAAATACGCCGCATAGAATTTGTTGCCGTTCAGGAACCGCAAAAACCTCAGTTGTCAGAACCCGAGTTATTGGTAATCTCAGTCGATGAATCATTGACTTCTGACGTAATAGATAATTATCTGAAAGAAATAGAGGTCGAATCAGCCATGCAGAAAGTATGGGACAATGAAGATGCTTACAGGCATATACAGCTGCTAGCGGCTGCCAATAGCTATGAATATAAAACCATTACTCATACAGCAAAGAAGAAAAATATATGGTCGCGCCTGACTAATAGTGTGAACAAAGGTGTGAACATTGCTCTCAATGCGGTAAAAGATTGGGGTGACTCTGTTTCCGATAAATTCAGAAATAACAGGCAGCCTAAAGAATATCTGGCAGACAATAACAAAGCCGAAACAGAAAAAGCTGTTGCATTAGCAGAGCCCGTAAAAGACGTGGTGACTGAGAGCAAGGCCGAAGAAACATTGTTGGTTCAGACAACCCTGTCTCCGGCAGATCTCGCATCCAACGATAACAGTTTGATGAAGATATACCATAAGGTAAGGATAGGGGAGACAGTAACCAAAATAGCGTCACGCTATAAAGTTTCCAAAGATGATATTATAGCATGGAATAATCTGAATACAGGTACAGCAAGAATAAGCCAGAGATTGCTTATCTTTATACCAAAGGATAACCGGTTAGCCGAAAACAGGGTTTCGTCTTTGGTGAGTTTGTAATCATCTATTATTTAAATATCTAAGATGCCGGTTTATCTTTTGCGGAGGTAAATCGGTTTCTTCTTTTGCAGATACTTAACTCTAAATGAGCAGTCCTTATGAAAAGAACGGAAAAAGAAAAAATGCTGGCAGGCGAATTCTATGATGCCGGCGATACAGAACTGATCACACGTTGGCATCTGGCAAAAAAGCTGATGAAAGAATACTTTCTGGCAGATACTACAGACAAAGCTTTGCTTGACAAGATACTGGATGAATTAATCGGATCGAGAGGGGAAAATGTATGGATATCCGCACCCATCCATGTAGACTATGGTGATAATATCCATATTGGTAATAACTGTGAGATAAACATGAACTGTACTTTTCTCGATTGCAATACGATCACAATAGGAGATAATTCAGGCATAGGCCCCAACGTACAGATATATGCAGTAACCCATCCTGTAAATCCGGACGAACGGCTGACACGCTCTGCTAATGATGGCGATGCACCGTCTTTCTGGAAAACATATTCGGCTCCGGTAACAATCGGTTCTAATGTCTGGATCGGTGGCGGAGCTATTATTCTGGCTGGTGTTACCATCGGTGATAATGCAACGATAGGAGCGGGGAGTGTAGTCACTAAAGATATCCCTGCTAATTGTCTTGCTGCCGGAAATCCTGCCCGAGTGATAAAGTATCTTAAATAAAGCCTTTTGTTTTTCTTTCATACCAAACTATACTAGAAGAAGGATTGTTATAAAAGGAAACTAATTTAAACAGAACAATATGGGATTTATAACATCTGAAAAGCTCACAATAATGGGAGCAGCGGGTATGATCGGGTCTAATATGGCTCAATCGGCTATTTTAATGGGATTGTCTTCGGATATTTGTTTATACGACCCTTATGCAAAAGGATTGGAAGGGGTTGCCGAAGAATTGCTACAATGTGGTTTTAATGGTGTGAATATAACTTATACCAGTAATATTGAAGAAGCATTGAGAGGTAGTAAATATATAGTCAACTCGGGAGGAGCTGCACGCAAGGAAGGAATGACTCGCGAAGACCTGCTGAAAGGGAACGCTGAAATTGCTATTCAATTCGGGAAAGATGTAAGAGCATATTGCCCCGATGTAAAGCATATTGTAGTTATCTTTAATCCGGCAGATATAACAGGGCTTCTGGCTCTTTTATATTCAGGATTGAAACCTTCACAGGTGACTACCCTTGCAGCTTTGGACAGCACCAGATTGCGTAACGAGCTATCGAAACACTTCAATGTAGATCCCGATAAGGTTGAAAATTGCCGTACGTATGGAGGACATGGCGAACAGATGGCCGTATTTTCATCTACAACCAAAGTTGATGGAAAACCATTAGATGAACTGATAGGGACATCGGCTTTGACATCCGTACAATGGAATGATATAAAGCAAAGAGTAATACAGGGAGGAAAAGCAATCATAGACCTTCGCGGGCGCTCTTCTTTCCAGAGCCCTTCTGTACTTTCACTGGGAATGATACAGGCTGCGATGGGTGGCGCAACCTTTAACTGGCCTGTAGGTGCGTATGTGTCAGATGGCGAGTATAACCATATTATGATGGCTATGGAAACCACTTTGGATAAAGCTGGTGTACATTATAAAGCTATAAAGGGAACACCCGAAGAACATAAGGAATTGAACGAGAGCTACAAGCATCTTTGCGACTTGAGGGACTCGTTGATCGGCTCAAAAGTGATTCCACCAATCAGCGAGTGGAAAAGCATTAATAATAATTTATAGAATAGTATTTGATACTATATCTGTTTTGTGTAGTGCATTAGAGTCATTAAGATTTTAATGCACTATGTGTTTTTTCTCTGTGGGTTTATCTATATGTCAGTTAGCAGTCAACAGTGATCAGTTAACAAGAGAAGGCGGTCTTTGAATAACCAGTGTACTAGATTATAGAGTTAGCTACACCTTGTTCCGCTGAACGATGTTTCTAGTTTACTAGAAAAAAGAATTGCAAAGTAATCGGCGGAGGAAAATTTAGAACTAGCAAGCTGGTAGACTATAAACTAATAAACTTGTAAGAGTTGTCAGGTTTTAGTTAAAATTCACCTCACCCCGACCCTCTCCAACGTGAGAGGGGGGGCAAAGCCTAAAAAGGGAATGAGCTTGTAGGGGCGAACCCATGTGTTCGCCCGAAAAACAGAAAATAATGCTAGCAAGCTAGTAGACTGAAAAAACGAGTAAACTAGTAATGTTTGTCAGCTTTTAGTTAAAATTAATTGCCTCCTGCTTTAGCTGGAGGACAACAAGATTGATAAACAAAGGGCTTTAGCCAAAATGGACTTTTGACTAAAGTCTTTCTTGAGAAAATTGGTAATCCACAACTTTTAGGTCGTGGCGATTAAAGAAAGTTCCAAGTATAAAAACGGTGCAAAAGTGTTACCTTTGTAACCTTTTATATAAAAGCAGTAATTATAAAATATGTGGTTAGCACTGGCCTTTGTTTCGGCGTTCTTTCTGGGATGTTATGATATATGTAAGAAGAAATCGGTTCACGAGAATGCTGTTATCCCCGTACTGTTTCTCAATACACTTTTCTGCTCCTTGCTGCTACTGCCTTTAGTCGTTATATCAAAGGCATCGCCTGATACGCTGATCGGTACGATAGGCTATGTACCTTCAGTTTCGTGGGAAACGCACGGGTATATTTTTATAAAATCGGTGATTGTGCTCACGTCATGGATTTTCGGATATTTCGCTATCAAGCATTTGCCTCTTACCATCACAGGACCGATAAATGCTACCCGTCCGGTGATGACACTGGTAGGTGCATTACTGATCTTCGGCGAAAGGCTCAACCTGTATCAATGGATAGGGGTAATTATTACGATCATTTCGTTCTTCCTGCTGTCATTGTCGGGAAAGAAAGAAGGTATCAGCTTTCACAAGAATAAATGGGTCTTCTTTATGATACTGGCTGCTATAGCCGGAGCCGCCAGTGGACTATATGATAAATACCTGATGCAACGGTTTAGCTCTACAGCGGTGCAATTCTGGTTCAACAGTTATCAGTGCCTGCTGATGCTTGTTGTAGTAGCCGTATTGTGGTACCCTAAGCGGGAGAGGAATACACCTTTCAGCTGGCGATGGAGTATTGTACTGGTTTCGGTATTCCTCACCATTGCCGATTTTGTGTATTTCTATGCACTTACCGACCCCGATGCGATGATCTCCATCGTATCAATGGTGCGGCGAAGTAGTGTTCTTATATCGTTTATGGGAGGAGTGATCTTCTTCCATGAAAAAAACTTAAAAGGGAAAGCTCTCGACCTCGTTTTAATAATTGTAGCAATGTTTTTCCTATATTTGGGGACTGTATACAGTTAACAATGAATAGAATTTGACAATAATGAGAAAATTGATATTTACAATAGCTTTTGCTATCACAACCATACTCACAGTTTCGGCACAGGAAATAGGTAGTGTATTACTCCCAATGCCTGAAAGCATCGTCTTCGGACTGGAAGCCGCCCAGAAGAATTTGCTGATAAGTGACACGAAAGATACGACACAGATCGTGGTAGACAGGGGAACATACGGAGATATGAAAAGACTGGCAATATCACCGGACTACATTGCTCTGCAAACATCGGAAGCGGGCACAATACAGATAAAGCTGTTGCCACTCATCAATGATTCAAAAATAGTGTGTCTTGTAAAAACCGTATGTGGCAGCAACGGTGTCTGCGATAGCCAGATGCAATTTTATACGACAACGTGGATACCTATTCCACAGGCTGACCTGTTCCCTGCGAAGAATAAGGACTGGTTTATAAAACCGGATGTAGACAGACAAAGTCAGGACTTTATAAATGCGTATGCAGCACTGGATATGACGCCGATGAAATTCACCCTGTCGCCCAATACGACAAGTCTGACAGCAGAATACGAAATCAAGGACTATCTATCGGAAGAAGATTACAAGAAGATAGAACCTTACCTGACCGGAGAACCTAAAGTCTTCACATGGGACAAGTCTTCGTATAAATAGACTTTATGAAACGCCTGACACAACTAACCTTACTACTCTTTTCTGTAATAAGCCTGTATGCTAACGATGGTGCTTATTATGTGAGTGGCAACCAGTTGATTCCTGTTACAGAAACAGATATAATGGTAAAGAAGGAAGTACTGACCATCAAGCGGAAGAATAAAAAGCAGGTAGAAGTATCGGTGTATTACGAATTCTACAATCCGGGTAACGCAAAACAGGTGGTTGTGGGTTTTGAAGCTTTCTCACCCGGTGGCGATGTAGATCCGAATCCCAGAAACGGACAGCATCCCAATATATATGGCTTTACTGTAGAGATGAATGATATCCAACTACCATATAAGGTTGCTATGGTACGAGATACCATGTATTACCAGAATGGAAAGTTTAAGGCGATCACTTCGGAAGAGATAAATCAATCAATGGAAGATTACGGATGGATGAGTGCCGATTTCTTCTATGTGTATCATTTCAGCGCGAATTTTAAGAAAGGATTGAATATTGTCAAACATACTTACACGTGTGACCTGTCGGGCAGTGTAGATTACTCATACTCTTTCGACTATGTGCTGACTGCTGCTATGCGTTGGGGTAACAAGCAGATAGACGACTTTACCCTGATCGTAGATATGGGGGAATTTCAGAGCTTCTATATTGATGACACTGCTTTTGGAGATCATCCGGAATGGACTGCTAAAGGACGGAAGCTAAGTATAACTACGGACGATTATATTGACTATAGTTCCGATAATGAGCAGAAAAGAACGCGAACCAGCTTTCTTATGAGAAGCGGAGAGGTTATTTATAAAGCCAAGAAATTCAAGCCTAAAGGGGAACTGGCAATCAGGGCTTTTCGTGCCATAGCATTCACTCCGCAGCCTTTCGATTATAAAGAAAGTCCTTCAATATCTTTTACTATCATGGATGTTGAGGATTACACGATAGAAACCACAGATGAGACTTCGAAAAGAATACTAAAGAATCTGCCTTTTGCCCGCAGGGGATATATCTTCTCCTCACGTGACCTGCAAGAATACTATTCCGCGCAACTCTGGTATAATCCCGATCCGAGCTACAAAGCAGTGCTTTCGGGTTTACCAAAGGAAGAGCAGGAATGGGTGATGCGTTATTCAAAATAAAGAAGGGCAAATACACGATTGCATTTGCCCTCTATATATTATTGGGGAGTTATTATCCTTCGTGCCCTGCTACAATATCGTTGTACTCAGGATGACGTTGTATATATGCCTTTGTGTATGGGCATACAGGGCGCACCTTAAATCCGTTTTCGCGGATATAATCCAGTAAGGTCTTTGTCAGAGCGGCAGCTATACCCCTACCCTCCAGTTGCGGAGGAACTTCGGTGTGCGTCACCAGAAAGAGGTTCTCACGCTTTTTGTAATCCACAAGGGAAGTAAGGCCTTCTATCTGTGTTTCAAAACGGCTTTCAGCCTCGTTGTGTACAATATTGTATTCCATAGAGTATTGAATTTATGATGGATAGTTATTTGCTTCCGCCAAAGCTAAAGCTTACAGGGATATATACCGGAGAAGTGATATTCTGTCCGCCTATATTGAATGATGGTTTAAGCTGAAGGCTTACATTCGATGCTTTCGAACCTATGCCCAAGAAGTTTTTGGCAATGTCTACAACTGCATCTTTAGAGTTGCTTTTCATCAGAGAAGCCAGATCGACTCCAATCTTCAATGGCAAAGTCTGAGACTGTCCTGCGCCGATATTCAGTGACTGGTTCAATGAACCGGTAGTAAACTGTATGCCGTCGATACTCAATACATATTGTAACCCCTGAAGCATGGCAGCCGATTGATTTGGATTCTCGACATTCAGATTCAATGTAAAGTCCAAAGGAATAGATGATGCATTCCCCGACAGTATAGATGTCAACTTCGGAATAGATGTCAATGAAAGGCCATTAGACAGATTCATTCCCGAAACCGTAAGCCCCGATATGGATTTATAATTATACTTACAGTTTACCATATTGTAAGTACCGAGTAAACCTTGCTGTACACTATCACAGCTAACGAATGTAGCTACTATTACCAATAACGCTAAAATTCTCTTCTTCATTTTGTTTCGTTTTTCGTGTAGTAAAAAGTTGTTATCTGATTGTTATCATGGTAGCCCCATACCCGTATTCGCGAAAAGACGCGTCCTGATAGTAGGCCGATTTATAGTTTGTCTTCAACTCTTTCAAGATGGCATTTTTAAGGACTCCGTCTCCCTTGCCATGTATGAAAACGATCTTTTGCCCCTTGTTGCGTTTATTTTCATCCATTGTATCTCTGAATGTCTTTAGTTGATATTCGAGAATGTCACCAGCAGATAAACCGTTTGTGCTATCTAAAAGTTCATCGGCATGCAAGTCAATTTCCAGAATAGCATTCTTCTCTTTCTTCACAATAGGTTGTATACGGGGGCGTCCTTCTTTTTGCTTCATCGCTATCTCCAATTTCTCTGCCGATACAACCAACTCTTTTTCTGCCAGATCGCGTCGCACAACCGGATATACAATAGCTTCGTCTTCAAAGTAATCGTTCTCTTTGAAGCTATGCAGCTTATAGAACTTCACCGTATCGATGCGTACCTCTACAGAATAGACATTTTTAATGGTAAAAGGTTTATTCTGCTTATAAGCAAAAAATTGCAGGCAGATATGTTCTATAGCATTCAGTTCCGTTTTGTCGAACTCTTCCAGAAACAGTTTTGTGTTAGGTTCTATCAGTCCGGTATTGCGGCTTGTCCATCCCTCATCGGAGCGACTCATATAGTTGAACGACAGGTAGTAATTACTATCATTCACCAAATAGCATTCGAATGCGGTAGTACTTAGGTTCTTTATATCAACAGGCAGATAAGCCAACTGTACCGATAGCTGTTCGCCTTCCCTCGTTTCTTCGGGTATATATTCTTCTTCCACCGGAACAGGCTTGGCTGATACTCTCTGCTGAAGTTCATCTGTCGGTTTCGACGACTGACGCACCTGTGCATCGTTAGCAGGTTCTATAACTACCGTCTCACGTATCAGTACGGGGATATCAAATCCGTCCCCGTCTTCTACCAACACAACATCTTTTCCCTGAAATCCTTTTACGACACCGCCTCCTGTTGTATTCAGGAAGCGAACTTTATCCCCTATCTTCATAATATCTCCAAATTCTTATTCTAACTCTTCGCAAGCTTTTATATTCACACAAAGTTGCTTATTTTTGTCGGATAAAAAAAGCAAATCGTGGAAATATCGAATCCCCAGTCAATACATATAGAGGACTACAACTACAACCTCCCCGACAACAGAATCGCAAAATACCCTTTGATAAAACGCGACAACTCGAAGCTTCTTGTGCATAAAGGCAGAGAAATTACAGACAGCGCATTCATCTGTCTGCCGGACTATCTGCCGCAAGATAGCCTGATGGTATTCAACAACACAAAGGTGATACAGGCGCGCCTGCACTTCCGCAAGCCTACAGGAGCAGAGATAGAGATATTCTGTCTGGAACCGCACAGTCCGAATGATTACCTACTCAACTTTCAGCAGACACAACACTGCTCGTGGGTTTGCCTGATAGGTAACTTGAAAAAGTGGAAAGAAGGTGAGCTGGTAAAAGAAATTACCATTGGAGGACAAACGATCAGCGTAAGAGCCAAGAGATTGCAATCACATGGGGATGCACACATCGTGGACTTTGCTTGGGACAATGCAGATTTTGCCTTCTCGGAATTACTGGAAGCGTTCGGTGAACTTCCTATTCCTCCTTATCTCAACAGGGACACCGAAGAACAGGATAAACAAACATATCAGACTGTGTATTCCAAAATAGATGGATCGGTCGCTGCGCCTACGGCAGGTTTGCACTTTACGCCGGAAGTGTTTTCCACACTGAACGAAAAAGGGGTAAAGACTGCTGAGATCACCTTGCACGTAGGGGCAGGCACATTCCGCCCTGTGAAGTCGGAGCAGATAAAAGACCATGTGATGCACTCAGAGTTTATCTCGGTAAGGAAAGACGTTATAGAACAACTACTAAACCATAAAGGAAAAATCATAGCTGTAGGAACTACATCTGTTCGCACATTGGAGAGCCTGCATTATCTGGGAGTATCGCTAAAGGACAACACAAACCCTGAGATGAAAGTTTCTCAATGGCAGCCTTATCAGGAAGGACAAAATGTACTATCGCCACAAGAAGCCTTATCAAACCTGCTTGACTATCTGGAAAGGAATAACCTGACTACACTTATTGCCGATACACAAATCATCATTGCACCGGGCTACGAGTTCAAGATCGTTGACGGAATAGTTACTAATTTTCATCAGCCGCAAAGCACGCTGTTATTACTAGTGTCGGCTTTTGTAGGTGGCAACAACTGGAAGCAGATATATACACATGCTTTGGAGAATGATTATCGCTTTCTCAGTTATGGGGATAGTTCACTGCTGCTGAGAGAGTAAACCTCAGAAAATTATTGCTGTTTATATTAGTCGTTCGGGTTTAATGATTAACTTGGAGCGATGAAAATAACTACTAGATTACATCTTTATTTCAAAAACAGTAATAATGCCGCAAAAATACACTCTAATAATCCTTATCCTAGCTTGTATATCCATTTCGTGTGCAACAAAACATAACAGCTATGTTTCCGTGCCAATAAGTGATGGTTATTCGGATAAATCCGCAATTACTCATCTTTGGACAGGGAAAGAGAATCCGATCTATACACCCAATGATCTACTGAAAATATGGACTGACAATGGTGTTGTGGCTAAGACAGGTGATGATTATACAGAGTATTATGTAAAGCCAGATAGAAACGGAACAGTTAATATATACACTATACATACAGGATTTGGTGAGCAACCGGATACTATAAAAGGTGTCTCTACCTTTAAAGCAATTACCCCTCCCAAGTTCAAAACAGTAATTGACACCAAGCTGCTCAGAGACAGCTCCGTATTAGAATATGATATTGTGTTTGAGGACAATTCAAAATCTATAAAAGGAACCCGCTATTCTATAGGCGCTCTTCCACCTTCGATAAAGATATTTATGGATGAAAACCCTATTGGTGAGATTGAGTTTTATATGGATGCCGAAGAAGGAAAAGAGTTGCTCCAAAAAGGGAACAGGCTTATATTACCATCTCTTTTAATAAGAGATATGAAAACAGGTCTGTGGGTGTCGACAGAAGAACTCGACTATAAATACCGATAGCAAGTAACAAATAGAATGTTACCTTTATCTATTATCCTCCGGCAATGAAGATTGTATAATTGAATAGACCTTGTCAATTAATTCAGGCAGATCATCATTCTTCACACCTGTAGTTTCTATCGGATCGTGAAATGTAAGGGTTATTTTAGCAGGATTCATTATCCATGAGTGAATAGGTAATACCTTATATGCTCCATCGATGGTCAGTGGTACAATCGGTAGTTTAAGGCTAAGTGCAGTCTGAAATGCACCTTTCTTAAACTCAGCCATCTTCCCGTCAGGAGACCGGTGACCTTCGGGAAATACAACTGTGGACATACCGTCTTTCAATGTGTTCTTGGTATTCCTCATGGTATCGACAATCCCTTTGCGGCTCGATGAATCTACGAATACATGCCCTGCTTTAGCCGATGCGAACCCGACCAAAGGCATTTTCTTCAGACTTTGTTTCATCAGCCACTTAAAGTTGTGGTTGAGATAGCCGTATATGAGGAATATATCGAATGCCCCCTGATGATTGGCAACAAAGACATAGGACTGCTTCTTATCGAGTTTGTCGTTCCGGTTAATCTTTACCCTCAGTAAGGCTGCCATGCATACGAACCTGCCCCATACCACTCCGGGATAATAGCCCCAGAATTTGTTGTTACCCAATGTGGACCCGATAATGATAGTGAGGGTACACCAGATAGTGGCAAGAATAAGCAACGGCACAAAGATAAGCCACTGGTATATAAGATATAAGATGCGAATCATTATAGTTAAATTTTAAACGGTTTCATTTTTAACAATTCCAATTGGATATTAAAAAAGGAGTTGCTTTTCACAACTCCCTTTCATATCTGTGATTATCATTTACTTAGATTAGCGATACTTTCTTCTATCGTTTTGATCTTGCTTTCGGCATCGGCTAGCTTTTTACGCTCATTATCAACAATCTCAGGTTTTGCATTAGCTACGAACCTTTCATTGCTTAATTTCGCATTAACCGACTTGAGGAAACCTTGCAAATAGACAAGCTCGTCATTCAGCTTTTTCAGTTCGGCTTCTATGTCGATATTGTTACCTAGCGGAACAGAGAATTCTGTCGTCCCTACAAGGAAAGATGCAGCAGTAGGGTCTTTTTCTTTTACTTCCGAGATAGCGGAAAGATTACCCATTTTCAGTATAACACTATTGAATGCAGTATTATAATCTCCGGTAACTTCCAAAGTTAGTTCTTCCTTATTCGGAATATTCTTCTGCAAACGGATAGTGCGTACTCCGGCAATGGTTTCTTTCACTTTTTCGAATGCGGCGAGCAAATCAGCGTTGAAATTTGTATCTTTTGGCATATCGGATATCATAATGCTTTCCCCGTCTTTTCTTTCAGTAAGCACCTGCCACAGTTCTTCGGTAATGAACGGCATAAACGGGTGAAGCAAACGAAGCAACGAATCGAAATAGCCGAGTGTGGCCTCATAGGTCTTCCTGTCTATCGGTTGTTGGTAAGCAGGTTTCACCATTTCCAGATACCATGATGAAAATTCATCCCAGAACAGTTTGTAAATAGTCATCAATGCTTCAGATAGTTTGTATTTCCCAAAAGAATCGTCCATTTCAGCAATGGTCTTAGCCAATATATTTTCGAACCATTCTATCGCTGTTTTCGCCGATTCGGGTTGCTCTATGCTATCGCTTACTTCCCATCCTTTTACCAGACGGAAAGCATTCCATATCTTGTTATTGAAATTACGTCCTTGTTCGCAAAGGCTTTCGTCAAATGGCAAATCGTTTCCGGCAGGCGATGTCAGCAGCATACCCATACGCACACCATCGGCACCGTATTTCTCCATTAGTTCGATAGGATCGGGCGAATTACCAAGTGATTTTGACATCTTACGTCCCTGCTTATCGCGGACGATACCTGTGAAATATACATTTTTGAAACAAGCTTCGCCACGATATTCATATCCCGACATGATCATACGTGCCACCCAGAAGAAAATGATTTCGGGAGCAGTTACAAGGTCATTTGTCGGATAGTAATAGCTGATATCCTTATTGTCCGGATTATTGATACCATCGAAAACAGAGATCGGCCACAACCACGAAGAAAACCATGTGTCAAGGCAATCCTCATCCTGACGAAGGTCTTCCATTTTCAGATTCGGATTGATCTTCTTAGCTTCATTCAGTGCTTTTTCAGGAGTTTCACCTACTACGAAACCTCCTTCCGGCAGATAATATGCAGGAATCTGATGTCCCCACCACAATTGTCGGCTGATGTTCCAGTCCTTGATATTTTCCATCCAGTGACGGTACATGTTTTTGAACTTCGCAGGATGGAATTTAATTGTGTCATCTTCTACAGCATCCAATGCCGGTTTAACAAGGTGTTTCATTTTCAGAAACCATTGCATTGAAAGTTTCGGTTCGATAGGTACATGCGTACGTTCCGAGTAACCTACACTATTGGTATATGGTTCGGCTTTTTCAAGCAAGCCTGAATCCTGCAAATCTTTTTCAATCTTCTTACGCACATCGAAGCGATCCATTCCCGCATATTGAAGTCCGTACTCGTTGAGTGTACCATTATCATTCAATATGTCGATTCCTTCAAGATTATGCTTTTCGCCAAGCATATAGTCGTTTACATCATGCGCAGGGGTCACTTTCAGAAATCCTGTCCCGAATTCCATATCTACATAATCGTCCTCTATGATCGGCACTACACGGTTGGCAATAGGTACAATCACCTTTTTTCCTTTCATATAGGCTGTTTTCGGATCATTCGGATTGATACATACGGCAATATCTCCGAAAATAGTTTCGGGGCGGGTGGTAGCTACAACGATGTAAGGAGCCCCCTCAACTCCCCCGAAGGGGGAGCTATTAAGTGTGGTACTTATCTTTTCTAAGACATTTTCGGTGTCTGCTATTACTTCTTCGTTAGTAAAACGAAGAATTTTGTAACCTAGATCAGTTAGAATTTCATCTCTTAATTTATCCGCTTGTTCGATTTCCGGGTCGTTATGATATTTACCATCAACTTCAATAACTAGCTTTTTATCAAGACAAACAAAATCTACAATAAAGTTTTCAATTATCTGTTGCCTTCTGAATTTATCTCCAAGTTGTTTTTTACGCAACATTTCCCATAAAGCACTCTCCGCTTCTGTAGAGAATTTACGCATGTCCTTTGCATGCTTTTTCAACAGATTGTAGTTATCCCACTTCGCAGTCTGATACTTCGGGGCTTCACTCTCACTCCCCCCTTGGGGGGTCGGGGGGGCTATGTAATACTTAATGTAATACAGCTTCCCATGCTCTTCTTTATGGATAACCTCTTCATCCGATACCGCTGTTTGTGCCGCAGGATCCCAGTTTACCATGCGTACACCACGATAAATAAGTCCTTTATTATATAGGTCTACAAAGACTTTCAATACACTTTCGGAGCGTTTTTCGTCCATTGTGAAACAAGTCCTGTCCCAATCGCAGGATGCACCCAGTTTTTTCAATTGCTCAAGGATGATACCTCCATGTTTGTGAGTCCAGTCCCAAGCATGTTTTAGAAATTCCTCACGCGTAAGGTCATTCTTGCTGATCCCTTCGGATGCAAGTTTGGCAACAACCTTAGCTTCTGTAGCGATAGATGCATGGTCGGTACCCGGCACCCAGCACGCATTCTTACCCATCATACGGGCACGGCGCACAAGTATATCCTGTATGGTATTGTTAAGCATATGCCCCATGTGAAGCACACCGGTGACGTTTGGCGGCGGTATGACTATCGTGAATGGTTCACGGTTATCAGGCTCCGAATGAAAATATTTATTCTCGAGCCAGTACTGATACCATTTGTCCTCTACTTCGGCGGGGTTGTATTTACTTGCAATTTCCATGATTAATAATTGAATGTCATTTTGAGGGAACAAAAATACAAAATAGTTTTGTATAAAGCCTCTTAGTTTAAATACGTAGTTAATACAAACACATAAAATATTTTAACTAAAACCTCACAAAGTTATATAGTTAACAGTCAACAGTGATCAGTTAACAACTAATAATTTTCCTTCTATTCTCCTTGTCGTTCTGACCGCAGGGAAGAGTCTCCTGTCTATAAAAGATACTTCGTTCCTCTGTATGACAAGTAGATTTTAACTAAAACCTCACATTCCTCACGCTTTTTAATTGCCACGACTTTTAAGTCGTGGATTATTGGTTGTTAAAAAAAAGACTTTAGTCAAATCCTAATTTGGCTGAAGCCTTTTATCTGCTATTTCTGTTATCCTCCAGCTAAAGCAGGAGGCAATTGATATTTTAACTAAAACCTGACAAAAATAACAAGTTTATTAGTTTCTAGTCTACTAGCCTGCTAGTTCAATCGGCTTTTTGGAGGGGCATCCCTTGTGGGTGCCCGATTGTAAAATAAACGGGCAGAGACAAGCCACTGCCCCTACAGCCAGTACACTAGTTTTAACTAAAACCTTACGAACCCTACATATTTTCTCCCATTTTTTCAAAGACCGCTTTTTTTATTCGCGCGACCACAAAGGCGCACCTCTACTTTCTCCCCTATAGATAAAATTTCTGTGAATTAATAAAGTGAAATATAATAATCAGATGTTAAGCTAAAAGTATTATTTTTACCTACTTACTATAAGCAGTAATACTATGGCAACAGAATGGTACATTGTCGCATATCAAAAAGGAGAAGAACAGAATGTTCCGGTAAAGGATGTGCTGGAAATATTCCCAAGTTATGAGATTGATAAAGAGTTTCGGCTCGTTCTTGTGAAATTGTCGAATACCACAATTAGTTTTTTCTTTGATGCTACCGTAAAAGAAATGTCCGGAGTGATGATCTCAAGACCGGAAAAAGATGTAGAACTGTATGTTATTATTCATAAGATAATGGAACTGGGCAATTTCATCCTTTATGCCCCTGACGGACTTTATCCGATCATGCTAAAAGACGGGACTGAAGAAGACTTTCCCAAAGATATGATAGAGTCTTTAGGGAAACCCAGAAAGGCTATGGATGAAAAGGATTTCCATAATCTGATAAGCAATATCTACGGCTAACGTCTGCTTCCTCTTTATATAAAAGTTATGTCCGTCCTAAAATAAGCCAATATAAAGCGACTTATTCTAGGACGGGACACACTATATTTCAAACAGGACTAGAATTCCCAGTTCAATGACATACCGATACTGCGAGTACCCGGAACATTGAAGTAGTCTAACCCGAATCCGTTAGATGATCCTGTAAGGTTAGTCTCCGGGTCTACACCTTTGTATTTGCTGTACAGCAATATATTTGTTGCATGGACAGATACTTTCAACCAAGACCTCTTACGGAGCAGATTCAACGGAATGCGGTAGCCCAACGATATTTCTCTCAGTTTGATGTAGCTGGCATCTTCTATACCATCTTCACCGATTCCATATTGTCCGTAACGTACCCAGCGGTTTTCATTCAGATTGTCACCGTAAAAACTTACAGGAATATTATTCGCCTGTCCGTTTTCCAATACACCCGGAAATACATAATTAGTAGTATTACGATGATCGGCCGAATATTGAGATGTACCGTAATAATTCATGGTATTCCTTGTCCCGTTCCATATTTCTCCGCCTTTTCTGTAGTCAAACAACATAGATAAGGTAAAGTTTTTGAATGTCAGCGTGTTTGACCAACTCATCTGCCAATCGGGATTCGGATTACCTATGACCTGCTGTTCATCGCTTTTGACAGGGAAGCCGTCATTTCCGATAATCATACGCCCCTGATCGTCACGTTTATAAACCGTTCCATATAGCACTCCCAGTGGTTGCCCTTCTATGGCATACGATCCGGCTGCATCTTCAATTCCGGAGAGCATCAGTTTTCTTCCTCCCAGATTGGTTACTTTGTTGCGTTCGCGTGCAAATACCAATCGGGTTTGCCATGAGAAATTACGGTTTCGTACAGGATAAGCACCCAGCTCTATCTCAAATCCATGAGTCCTGAACGAACCTGAGTTTTCCAGCTGAAGGGAAGATTCTGATATCTGAACAGGCAATAACTGGTCTTTTCCTTTTTTCCAGTAAAGTGAAGCTGCCAACGATACACGGTTGTTCCACAGACCAACATCAGTTCCTATGTTGTAGCTCAGAATCCTTTCCGGAGCCAGATCATCTGGTAAAATGATCTCGCGGCTTTCGAAATGTTGAGATGTTGTATTCAGGTTGTAAACAGCCGAGTTGAAATAAACCGGATCAAGATACAACGGAGTCTCCTTATCAGCCCGTGAAATGTTAGCACGCAATGTAAGATATGAAACCAGATCGCTATTGAACATCTCGTGCAGATTCGTAGCTATTCCTACCGATGGTGAAAGTAATGCTTTGTCGCTTACCGAACTCCATTCGCCTCTCATCGCTGCTTCCAGAATAAACTTTTGTCGGTAGTTGACACTGGCCTTGCCAAAAACAGCATTGGAATGACGCCGGAATAAACGGTTGTAAAGCTCAATATCTGTTGCATTCAATATATTATAATCTCCGGACTGAGCCAGATCATAACCGTCTATCCGTTCAATGGTGCGTTTAGAATAATTGTATTCGTAACCCGCCATTGCGTCTAGTGTCAAATGATCCCAGTTTTTATCATATTTGGCAAAGAATCTCGATTGCAATGATTTGAATTTCTCATTCCTGTTCATGATATGCCCTGTCGGGATATAGGCAGAACCAACGTTCAGAGCTGTTTTCGAATCTCCGAACAGGTAGTCTCCGTTTATCTGATAATTCAGCGACAAATTATTGATCAGTTTATATTTCAGATTCGCATTTCCTGTAAATCTGTTTGTTTCGTCCTTGAACGGATTGTTATCCGAAGTCCAATACGGATTGTCGGTAGCATCGCCTGCCCTGCGCTGGCTTCCGTCACTCAGGGTAGAAGTCTTGTTGTCGAATGTAGGCGGGGTAAGCAATACACCTTGCATAAAGCCGGACATATTATATCCGCGCTGTAAACGGTTGCCATTGATATTCCTGTAACCAAAATCTATATCGAAATCCAGTTTGTTGCTCCATTGGCTTCCTAGCTTGAATCCGATCACCGTCTCATTTTGTTTCGACTCAGGGATGAAACCATGTTGGGTATTATTCCCTAACCTCAATGTATAATGAAGATTCTCGTTTCTTCTTGTCAATGTCAGATGATTCTTAGCGGTATATCCCGTTTCAAAAACATCATAAGCATCGTAAATCGGCGCATTTGCAGAACTTACACTTGGCCCCCAGCTAAATGTTTCATTATCCTTGTTCCATACCGGAGTTCCATCTACCGGACGTCCCTGTGCGTATTGGCTTTGCATATCAGGCAACCTGTTCGGATTATCTACGGAGAAGGAAGAAGAGAACGCAATAGAATATTTTTGCTGTTTTGGTTTCTTCGAACTCACAACCAATACTCCGTTTGCACCTCTGGCTCCATATACCGAAGCTGCCGATGCGTCTTTCAATACTGTGATGCTTTCTATATCGTTAGGGTTCATACTCGATAAGTCTGAATATTCTACCGGTACTCCATCCAATACGACCATCGGGGTGTTGTTACTCATTATTGAGGCTGCTCCCCTGATGCGTACTCTGGCAGGATTCCCCGGTTCGCCCGAAGTTTGCGAAATCTGTACTCCTGCAACCCTTCCCTGCAATACGTGAGCGGCCGAGACATTCGCCAGTTCTTCACTCGATACTGTAGATGTACTACCTGTAAGATCTCTCCTTCTTTGTGTTCCATAGCCGACAACTATCACTTCATCCAGACTTGATTGTTCTTCTGCCATCTGAATATTAGGAGAAGTTGACGTTTGCGGAGTCGAAGTTCTCTTCGGTGTTGGGGTTTTTCTAAACGATGGTGATGAATTATATGACTGTGATGTCTCAACACTCTTCTCAACCTTAGGAACCCTGACAACATCGTCCACTGCCAGGAATGATGTGTATTGTGTCAGGAGATTGTATTTCAATCCCAGATTAGTCACACGCTCTATCTGGCTTGCACTGCGTTGGTGGTTGCCATAGTTGTCGCCCCACCGGTTATTGCTGCTTTCATAGTACTGGGCATAATCGTCATAATAACGGATCTGATTGCGTGCCCACAAATAACGCAGAGCCTGATTGTTTTCGACACGCGCTTTCGCTACATCGAATTTTTGCTCATAAGTGGTATTTCCTGCAATTCCGCTTACGGCTATTGTACCGCTTGCAGGTGATTTGTATTTTCCATATATCAGTATCGGACGTTCGGCAAATACATCGGGAATGGCTACCGGTTCTACTTCGTACACATCGAAGTCGCCCCAGTCGACAGAAATGTTTGTAAGTACAGGCTTGGATATTTCCTGTATGGCTTTTTTCCCGATAGCTTCTGCCTGACTGTGGTTGTTCACAATATATGGGGTTCCCATACCTGCATTAGCCAATCCTTCTATGATGTACCTGTTCACATTTGACCCTATTCCGAAAGGAAATAAATTAGCCTTGTTCAGGTTGTCGCGTACAAAATTGAATGCCTCCTTTTCGACTGTAACAAAACCGTCTGTCACAATGATGAAAGTGCGGGAGAAGCCTTCTGTCTCTTTAAAGTTCATCGCATTCACCAAGGCCGGGTAAAGACGCGTGCCTCCGCTTCCTCTTTGCCTGTTGATAACTTCTATTGCCTTGTCCACGTTTTCTTTGGTAGCTTCGACAGACTTACTGTAAAGCATATCGTTGCTCGATTCGAACAGCATGACATTGAAACGGTCTGTGGGACGTAGTTCCGATATTAAATTGCGAATAAGTGTTTTTGACACTTCTAGCGGAAATCCGTACATCGAACCTGAAACATCGACAATAAATACATACTCGCGCGGAGGTATCTGGTCAGAAGTAGGAGCTTTTGGCGGCTGCATCATCAGTAGGAAGAAATTCTCGTCACCATGTTCGTAGCGCAACAGACCCGATTCTACTTTACCGCCTTGTAATTCGTATTGAAGGATGTAATCACGATCTCCTTCATAGTCTTTCGGGTTGGATAATGTTACTATAGCCTGATCGGGTGATTTAGATTCGATAGACAGATTATGGGATATGCTGCTGATCTTTTGTATAGGCATACCTGCCTGAACAATGGTCTTGATGGAGAACTGGGGAGTCTTTCCGCTTTCAAATACCGCTGTCGAACGGTTGACCCATTGCTCGCCTGTTTCTGTATAGCGCGGGCCGACTACTGTAGGGTAAACAAATTCATATATCCCTCCGTTATGCTCAAGTAATTCGGTATAACGCATTTCTACAATGATGGTATCACCGGGCAGAATATTGGCTACATTCATTTGGAAAACGTTCGGACGGTGCTGTTCCAGTAAGGTGGTTGACTTACCTTCCGATTTAGCCTGTTCGTATTCCTGACGCGCTTGTTCCTTCTTCTTTATTTTAGCTTCGATCCGTCTGTCGCCGACAGTCATAGCCATACCATATACCGCCGCTCTGGTAGAACCGGGAAATACATATATAGCTTCCAGCGTGTTAGGGCTTTCATTGATATATATCTGATTGACACGAACATCAGCTATAACCCCTGCAATATTTACCTCTACATTCGTGCTTTTGAGAGGCATGCTTGCATCTTTAAGGGAATCGCTCTTTATCAGAAAATAAGGTGAAAGAGACTGGTCTTCCCTGCTCGGTGCAATTTCTTTTTGCTTTACCGGCTCTTTCTTCGCTGTCTGTTCCTTTGGTTTTTCTACCGCTTTCTCTTTCTCATTTACAGAACTAATGACAGGAATGAATGAACCTGCAGGCTTTGAGTTGGAGGCTGTAACCACCATTTCCGAAGGTTTCATCCCTACATATGAAAAGGAAATGGTACTTCCCAAAGGCGCCCTTAATTCATAAGCTCCGTCGAGATCGGTAATTGTTCCGTTAGTCGTTCCTTTCTGTAATACGCTGACACCTATAATCGGCTCCCCGCTACTATCATTGATCACACCCGATACGACACGCATCTCCTGTGCAAAAGCAACTGTACTGATGGACAGGAATAACAATATATATAATATTCTGGATTTCATAGTTTTATTTTTCATATTCAACTTTATACAACAGTTTATTCAATCTCAAAATCAAATGAAGGTATATCCATCACTGTATTTTCTGATGTTTTTACACGGATGTTCTTTATATATAGCTGTGTGCCCGATGGCTGATCTTTTATCCATTCGCGCTGTGATTTTGAGAATTTGGATGAAGTGGAACTCATGCCACTGATAAGGTCATCCCTGTCGGAAAGGGTAAAAGATACTACCCGGTAATTGCATCTCATATCTTCAGAAAACCAAAGGTCGATCCGTCCCGAGTTAATCAAATCTGATTTACTGATCGTATTACCTTTCACTCCCCGAAGGGTTGCATAAGGTTTGTCTAACTTCAATACGGCAAAACGCTTCTGTTTAAATTCTCTCAACGTTCCGTTGCGGTTCAGCACACGTATGGTCAGCAATGCCGTTCCTGTTTCCTGCGGATGGATAATGTAGTTTATTCCGTCAGCTTTAGTTATATTGCCATTATCTATGGCCACATCTATTTCGGCAAACTCATCCTTGTCGTCATAAATTATAATCGGATTGTCGGCATTTGCATACAAAATATCGAGCTCTCCATCTTCGGGTTGAATATCTTTCTCGGAAACCATTGACAATACGCCTGCTGCACAGCCCGCCTTACCATCGCGAAAAGACATGACAACTTCGTAGGTAGCAGCTTTACTACATGTGTAGTCGAAATGTTGAAGGTTGGAGGAAGTCTTTGTTTCGAAAGTACTACCCACGAGTTTGTCTTTCAGATATAATTCCAGTATTACCTCCCCGTCAAATCCTTCGGCATCGCATACATTGAACCGATAGGTGGTATTCTTGCTCAGCAAAACCGGATATTTCGCAGAGGGGATCTTCCCCTTTTCGAGCCCATCAAATTTTACTTTAAATTCGCGCAGATACACTGCATTGGCACCGCTTTGCATGACGGCTTTATCTACCAGTGTATTGTCGCACTGAGCGCTTGCCTGTCCCCTACAGAGACACAGGCAAATGGCTATTAGGCATAGTAAACTGATATGTTTCATAATTTTTATTTTTTACTCTTTCTTCTCATTCCGGTCTTGGTACCAATTAAGACCGGAATGATTATTTATCTAAATAAGTAACGGAAAGTATTTGTGCAACTATATTTGGCCTTAATTCCCGGTTGCTGTTATACTTGCCAAAATAATAAAATAGGTCAACGACCTAAAATTCCGATTTCTGCAGAAATCTTCACACTATAATTATCTTTCTCCATCTGAAACCACTGATGGGATAGCGAATAATGCCATGTATTTCCCCCGCCTTTTCCCGAATAATTGATCCGTTGCCCGTAATGGATCGACTTGGGTGCAAAGTCGTCACTTGCACTTGATTTAGGGTTACGTTTTCCCCTTTCTATTGCTCCCGATTCGTTCGCGTAATAACTGTAATCGTTCGGGAAAACACCTTGTATGGCTACGAAGAAGCCATCTGGTGGTAGCGATATATTGTATTCGGCAAGATTCACGTCGTACCAGCCCTTCGTGTCTTGTGGTGGCTGTACAACCAGTATCTCTGTAAGCAGATCTTTTCCGGGTCCACCGGTTTCTTCATCCAGACTGAGGATGCGTACGCGAAAAGGTGCTTCTACATTTCCTTTATCGGAGAGATGGTAACTTACCTTACGGATATATCCTTTCTGTTGTTTCTTGTTTTCAATATATAATGCTATTTGCTGTCCGTGAGTATCGAGATATACCGAGCCGGTGGTAAACCAACTGCGGTTTCCTACTTTTTTGTAATCCTTAGTCTGCTTACCTGCGCTTATAACCACAGGCTCCATATCTATCGACCGGCTTTTCATCGTAATAGTTACTTCCGGCTGTGCAAGTAATGAGTCGGGAGTAAATGTACAGCGCTCATATCCCAGACAAGAGGCTGCTAAGCTATCGGTCAATTCTATTTCGGTCAGCATCAATTCGAAATAACCTTCGTGGTCAGCAATCACTCCTTTGGGTTTCCCTTTAATCTGCAACGTTGCATACGAAACGGGTTCGCGTGTCTCTTCATCTATAAATGAACCCCTTATTCTATATTCTTTGACCATCATAGTTCTTTTAGGGAAGATTATCAGTTGCCCTGCATGGACGGTATAAGCTATTTTGTATGGTGAAAATAATTTATTGAGAACGGTTAACAGCATCTGGTCTTTTTCCTCAACTGATACAGGCGCACAATCTGCAAATAAGTCGCTGGAATAAGATACATGAATATCCGCAGCCTTTGCGATTTTTTCCACAGCCTGTTCCATAGATGTATTCTTTAACGTTACGCTGATACGTTTTTCTAAAACCGTATTTTGCGCAACTATAGGAATGACTCCTATGTAAAGACACATTATGGCTATTATTATTCTCAAAACTAAAACTGTTTTTCTCATTAGACAATGTCCGGATTTGATACCCCTAAAAAAATAAAGAATAAAAATTAAAAAATTATTCATTTCCTACTTTTATTCTTTATTATACTCTCTATTTTTGTGTTTAAGGTAAGGGTATGGTATTTATTCCTTACTTCTGTTTATGTTTATTCCTTTTTCTCCACTTTCGATATTTACACCTAGGGTCAGTCCGATGATTTGTGTAACTTCGTCGAGGCTTAACTGATCGAATGTGCTGGTTATCTCAAGGTCTGCGATTGCGCTATCTACTGTTACCGGCGTATGATATACATCTTCTATAACCCGGGCGACTTCTGCCAATGTCGATTGTTTGAATACCATTACTTTGGTTTTCCATGCCAGATAATTCGGGTCGGGGTTTGTACTTTTTTCCAGTTTTTGCTCTTCAGGTTTGCAAATGCCCTGCTCGCCCTGACGGAGTTCAACGTGGTCGGATTTGCCTTCTGTGGAAAAATTGATTATCCCTGTGGAAACAGTGACTATCACTTCATTCGATTCTGCTACAGCCCTGATGCCGAATGATGTGCCGACAACCCGCGTTTGTGTATTATTGGCATGTATGATAAATGGTTTTTTTGCATCAGGAGCGATATCGAAAAAGGCTTCCCCTTCGAGGTATATTTCACGCGTATTACCCGAAAATGTTTCGGGATAACGAATTGCTGACGATTGATTGAGCCACACCTTACTGCCGTCAGATAATTCACATTCGGTAGTTTCGTTCAGACCTGTAGCCAACGCAAGCAACGATCCGGTATCATTTTTCAATCCGTCTGTCGTGCTTTGGGGCAAACTCCCGATAATATTTACCAAAATAAAGATAAGGGCTGCGGCAGCAACACTGCCGGCAAGCATATAGAATAGTTTAGGTTTCTTTTTAGTAGTAGTTGTATCGATACGCTGATTGACCTCCTGTAAAGCCTGTTCTACATCGGGGCTGAATTCATCAGAAGGGATTTGCTGCCACATACTAACAAATTCGTCCATCAGGTCGGGATGTTGACGACTCCATTCCAAGACCTGTTGTATCTCGTCATCGCTGCATTCTCCTGCAAGATAACGGGCAATCAGTTCGTACGGAATATTTTTCATATTATATATTATTTATATTTATGACAACACAGAAATTCATTACCCCCAAAAAAGAAAGTAAAAAAATAAGATAATCACTATTTTTCCCAATTTGGGATGAAGGTACTCTCTTAGTTTCCGCAATGCTATTCCCATCTGATTGTCTATTGTCTTTTTCGAAATATCCAGATATTCAGCGATTTCGTCATAGGTAAGTCCTTCCTGTTTGCAAAGGATAAATATTTCGCGGCATTTATTAGGCAAGGTATCGACTCCCGATTGTATCAGTTTGCTGATTTCGGCATCCGATGCCTTTTCTTCCGGTTCGTGCGGATTATTGTACTCCGAATATTCATTAAGATGATGCAACTCGGTTTGCTGCTTCTTTATTATGTTCAGGGTATAGTTACGTGCCGAAGTATAGAGATATGCTTTGAGTGAGGTATCGATATTTATTGCAGGAGCTTTTTCCCACAGATAAACAAACATACTCTGAATACTTTCTTCTGCATCTTCTTTCGAAAGGCATATAGCATAAGAAAACCGGCATAAGGCTGTGTAGTATTTTCGGAACAGCGTATCAAAAGCCAGTCTGTCGCGTTGCTTTATTCTTTCAAACAACTCAAATTCATCCAAGGTTAAGATAGTTGTAATGTTTGACTGTTTAGTAATTTAATAAAAGTCAAATGTACATAAATTATTTAAAAAGAGTAGTGCGTTTAATTAAAGTGTTTTGCTTACTTTACCGTTTGGGGTAACTAGCGGTCACAGGAGTGCAGCGCATGTAAATGAGGCAAGCAATTTTTTAATTACGCGCAGAAAATAATCCAACCTCTATTCAATACAATATCAAATACTGACTGGTATAATAAGAGTCTGTTTAAGTAACTGTTTAAAGTTGACCAAAATATTTTATTATAGATTCTTTGAGATAATTTATTTATTTCAAGAAATCATCGAAATACCTTGTAATATGCTCATGCAGATGTACACGGTCGTGGCCTGTCATATTGTGTCCGTGACCTGTATAGATAAAGAAATCGGGATGCGTTCCTTTCTTTATTGCCGAGTTGAGGAACTGAAGGCTGTGCTGCATTACCACCGTAGGGTCTTCATCACCATGAATCAGCAATAAACGTCCTTTGAGGTCGCCCGCCCGGTCAACCATATTGGTTTCTTTATAGCCTTGAGGGTTTTCCTGCGGGCTGTCCATATAGCGTTCACCGTACATTATTTCGTAATACTTCCAGTCGGTAACCGGACCTCCGGCAACGCCTACCTTAAATGTTTCGGGATGGCGAAGCATCAGGTTAATCGTCATAAATCCGCCGAAGCTCCAGCCATGTACACCTATACGGTCAGCATCAACATAAGGTAGCGACTTGAGGTATTCTATGCCCTTCATCTGATCCTGCGTTTCTACTACACCGAGTTGGCGGTGTGTAATATTCTCGAAAGCGGCACCCCTGTACGATGTGCCTCTGTTGTCGAGCACAAATACCAGATAGCCTTTCTCTGCCATGTATATTTCCCATCCGCGCGCCTGTGCCTGCCATGAGTTATCCACCATCTGCGAATGAGGGCCACCGTAGACATAGACCACTACCGGATATTTTTTATTCGGATCGAAATTCAATGGTTTTATCATCCTCGTGTATAAAACATTGCCATCGTCTGCCAGCAGGTTATCCAACGTAATCTCCGGCAGCTGTATATTACGGAACGGTTTTTTCGCTGTATGGAATATATGTGTCTTATTCGTTTTTGTATCCGTTATAGCTACCTTCCCCGGATTGGCCAGCGAAGTGTATGTATCACAGATGTATTTACCCGAAGCACTTAGAGTAGCGCGGTGCACACCCTCTTCTTTCGATAAGCTGTTTTCGGCATCTGCCGCTACATATCCGGTCTTTATATTCACTTTGTAAATATGTCTTTCGGGGAACGGCACTGCATAATTTGCCAATGCTCCTTGTTTAGGCAAAGATGGGTTTTGAGTAGATACATAAAACAGATTCTCGCCCTTTTCATCAAATCCAAGTACAGATGTCACATCCCAAGTGCCGGATGTAAGCTGTTTCAATTCCTTGCCTGTAGTGTCATACAGATACAGATGATTGTATCCGTCCCTTTTACTTTGCCAAAGGAACTTAGTCGGATCGTTTTTCAGGAACAGTACAGGATTCTCAGGCTCTACATATTTCAGATGCGTCTCGGTAAACAGTGTCTTCTGAAGACTTCCTGTCTGTGCATCATAGCATTTCAGCACACAGGTATCCTGCCCCCTGTTGATCTCGGCAATGTAAATACTCTTTTCATCGGGACTCCAACCTATATTTGTCAGGTATTTTTCTTTTGGTGTACCTGTTTTCAGAAATACTGTTTTTTGTGTCGCAGGGTTGTAGACACCTACCGTTACATGATGGCTTTTCATGCCTGCCATCGGATATTTTATATCTTTCAGTTTAGCTACGCGCGCCGATATATCTACCAGAGGATAGTTAGTTACCATCGACTCGTCCATGCGGTAAAACGCTAACAGGTTTCCCTGTGGCGACCAGAATGTACCTTTGTTAATCCCAAACTCATTGCGATGCACCGACTGTCCGCAAACAATATTACTGTCAGCCTCCTGCGTCACAGCATATTCTTTACCTTCAGCTGTCTGCACATACAAGTTGTTTTTTCGGGTATAGGCAAACAAGCGGCTTTTCTCTGATAAATCCTGATTTGCCATATCGGCAGACAAGCTGTATGTAGCAGTTATTGTTTTATTCACATAATCATACAAATATATTTTTCCGGTGGTAATCACCATCAGGTCATTCGATTCTGCCGATACCGGATATATATAGCGAAGGCTTTTGGGCGATTCGTCATCCCCCAGCTTCAGACCATTGTTAATATCCCGCAGTGTAAGCAGCGTTTCGGGTTTTCCTTTGTCTGTATAAGGAGCGACCAAGATGGAATAGCCCTTCACATAGGTGAGTTTATCGCCAAACCATGTCAGCTGACGCGGCATTTCGGCACGATACTTGTTAAAGGTTTTACCTCCGGGAATTAGATCTTCCAGTGATAGAGGGATGTCCTGACTATATGATTTCATTGGGAGCAAAATGCTTATAGCTAAAAAAACAGAATTAAAGAACTTCATAATTAACTTTTCTTGCGTTTTGAATAAACAAATATAGTGAATTTATGATTTACAGCTTTATAAAGGCGTTACATTTAGAAAATAAGGCATTAATTTTGAGTAAAGAGTCGCTATAACAACAGGGCTGAATTAATTTTTTTTAGAACAATTTCATTTTTTTAAACGTTTAAAAAATAAAAGGTATATTTGTACGTTATAATACAAGGTAAGGTTATCAATTTATCATACACTTATAAGAAATATAGAAATAAAAGCGAGAAGATGGCTAAGGTAAACAAATCATTCTACACCGGGCTTTTGCTGCTACTTATCATAATAGCAACATCTTGTAACAGGAAAACGGATCTATACGAAGTATCCGGTACACTGTCTGATGTAAAAGGCGGTTACTTCTTCATGAAGCACGAAGTAGGCGATTCTACATTTATAGATACAGTATATATCGACAATAAAGGAAAATTCTCCTTCAAGGGCAAGGTCGATACACTTACTGTCATGCACTTGTACTTCAACGAAAACTCAAAATATGCATTCCTGCTTGTAGACAAAGGATGGGATGTAGAGATGAAAGGAGATATCCGCTATCCCGACCTGATCAACGTGAAAGGCGGAAATGTAAATGACGATCTGACAGATTTTAAGAATAAAAACGAAGAGCTGCTGAAATCGCGCACCGACATCCTCAGTTCGGCCGAAAAGATGGCGCGTGACAACGACAGCGTACCTGTTAAGGATTATGTGGTAGAGCTGAAAAATATTAACTTCGAGCTATCAAACATTGCAGCAGCATATATAAAAGCCAATCCTGAAAAGATTGCAAGTGTTATGCTTATCAATTTGTTTTTCAAAGATGAGACATCTATTCCACGCCTCGAAGAAAATCTGGAATTACTGAAAGGTAAGGCGCTTGACTTTCCCCTCACAAACGAACTGAAAGAGTTTAAGAATAGAATAAAAATGTCGGCTGTAGGATCGCATGCTCCATATTTTTCCATAAAGAACATGAAAGGGAAGAATATACAACCTGCCAACTTCAGAGGAAAATACCTGCTACTCTCATTTGCCGGCACTACCTGCGATGTGTGCAGGGAAGAGAAAAAAGATGCGGTTGCAATATACAACGAACTGAAAAAGCAAAAAAAGAACATAGAATTTGTCACAATAGTAAAAGATTCCGAGCAGACACCTATATCTGCCAACATAACAGATTCGGTAAAATGGGATATCCTCCCTGTTTCGGGCGGATGGTCTGCCAAGATATTCTCAACATACTATATCAGGGAAATTCCATACAACATATTGATATCACCCACAGGCTATATCCTCGAACGCGACTTACATATACTAGCCCTGCCACAAAAACTGGAAGAGGTGATGAATGAGGACAAAAAATAAGAGATGAAAAATACCTCTGATGCCACTTTTTTTCTTATTTTTGCTTTTCATCTGAGCCTATTAATTTAAAATGCTAGTAAAAGTTTTTGGCGCTGCCGTACAAGGCATAGAAGCGACCTTGATTACAATAGAAGTCAATTGTTCAAAAGGCATCAAATTTATGCTTGTCGGACTCCCTGACGCTTCTGTGAAAGAAAGTCATGAGCGTATCGTATCGGCATTACAGGTCAACGGATATAAATTCCCACGTCAACAGATTGTCATAAACATGTCGCCCGCCGATATACGCAAAGAGGGTACGGCATACGACCTGCCTCTGGCAATAGGCATCATGGCTGCATCTGAAAGCCTGAAAACAGATAAGCTCGAAGACTTTCTGATAATGGGAGAACTTTCGCTCGATGGTAGCATACTCCCTATCAAGGGTGTCCTGCCCATTGCCATAAAAGCACGCGAGCTAGGGTTTAAAGGAATAATACTTCCTCTCAAAAATGCAAAAGAAGCTGCTGTTGTAAACAATCTGGACGTGTATGGTGTAGAAAACATAAAAGATGTTGTCGGATTCTTCAACGATGAACAAGCTTTAGAGAAAACAATAATAGACACGCGTTCCGAATTTCACAATGCTCAGGAAACATTTGAGTTCGACTTTCTGGACGTAAAAGGACAGGAAAATGTAAAGAGAGCACTGGAGGTAGCAGCAGCCGGAGGACATAATCTGATAATGATAGGGCCTCCCGGAGCAGGAAAATCCATGATGGCCAAACGTATCCCATCCATACTACCCCCATTCACATTGCACGAGGCACTGGAAACCACAAAGATACACAGTGTCGCCGGAAAAATAGGTTCGGAGACTTCGCTGATGGCACAACGCCCTTTTCGCAGCCCGCACCACACCATTTCAGACGTTGCACTCGTGGGAGGAGGTTCATTCCCTCAACCCGGCGAAATCAGTCTGGCTCACAACGGTGTACTCTTTCTGGACGAGTTGCCCGAATTTAGCAGAAGTGTACTGGAAGTAATGCGTCAACCTCTCGAAGACCGGAAGATATCTATCTCCAGATCGAAATTCACAATCGAATATCCGGCAAGTTTCATGCTGGTATCTTCGATGAACCCGTGCCCATGCGGTTATTACAATCATCCTGAGAAAAACTGCGTTTGCCCGGGCGGTGCGGTGCAAAAGTATTTGAACAAAATCTCAGGGCCATTGTTAGACAGAATAGACATACACATTGAAATAATACCTGTCCCTTTCGATAAAATATCGGATAAAACACCGGGAGAGGCCAGCAGGCTGATCAGAGAAAGAGTCCTTATCGCGCGCGAAAGACAACACGAGCGATTCAAAGACGAGACAGGAATATATTGTAATGCACAAATGACACCCAAACTATTAGCCAAATATGCATCGCCCGACAACACCGGGTTGGAACTGCTGAAAGTGGCTATGGATAGATTTAACCTGTCTGCCAGAGCCTATGATCGTATACTGAAAGTGTCGCGTACAATTGCCGACCTGGATAATAGTGAAGATATACAGCCAAAACATTTGGCAGAAGCAATTAATTACCGAAATTTGGATAGGGAAAACTGGGCTAATAAAAATTGAATTAAATACTTAAAAAATATATATCTATGGACTTCACAGTATTGAGTAATGAGATTTTTGAAAAATCTATAAACGACTATCACCAAACAGATAATGTGGATACAGCTATTAACAATCCGTATCCGGAAAAATCTATAGAATATTTCCTCTATCTCAAAAACTGGATAGATACAGTTCAGTGGCATCTCGAAGACATTATCCGCGATCCGGATATCGACCCGAAAGAGGCCTTGTTGCTAAAACGACGTATAGATAAGTCTAATCAGGACAGGACCGATTTGGTAGAGTTGATAGACAGCTATTTTCTCGACAAATATAAAGATATTGTGGTGTTGCCCAATGCGCGCATCAATACAGAAAGCCCGGCATGGGCTATCGACCGCCTTTCTATTCTTGCTCTTAAGATATATCATATGAAGCAGGAGGCAGACAGAACGAATACGACAGCAGAGCATCATGAACAATCGGCAAAAAAACTCGGCGTATTGCTCACCCAGCGAGAAGATTTATCTACTGCAATAGAAGAATTGCTGGAAGATATAGAGTCGGGTGCAAAATACATGAAAGTCTACAAGCAGATGAAAATGTATAACGACCCGGCACTCAATCCGGTTTTATATGCCAAGTCACAGAAATGACACAACACGCAAACATACAAATATACAATTTAAACTCTAACTATGGCTAAAGTTTTGGTGATCAGAATATCGTCTTTCGGAGATGTGGCAATGCTTGTGCCTGTCGTATTCTCTGTGGCATCTAAATATCCACAAGACCGATTTTCTGTAATGACACGTAAAGCCTTTGCCCCGCTATTTGAGAATCTTGGTTTCAACGTCAATGTTATACCTCTGGATGTAAACGGCAGGCATAAGGGTATTGTCGGGCTATTCCGCACACTGAGGCGAATTTCCACTCAGGGATTTTCGCATGTTGCGGACGAGCACGATGTACTCAGATCGAAAGGGCTACGCATATTTATGAAAATGACTGGCAGGAAAGTAGCCTGCATAGACAAGGGCAGGAAAGAAAAAAAAATGATGCTAGAGAATAAAAATCTCTCACATCCCTTAGAACATACAATAAAAAGGTATCAGGATGTTTTCAACCAATTGGGATTTCCGGCTCAGATGATATTCAATAATCTGTTCGATTTTGTCCCGAGAGATTTCTCTCAACTTCGATCTGTTGCAACCGAAAAGAAAGGGCGGTGGATAGGGATAGCTCCGTTTTCAAAGCACAAAGGGAAAATATATCCGCTGGAAAAAATGGAGAAAGTCGTAGAAATATTATCAGCAGAAGAGGATACGACACTTTTTCTTTTCGGTTCGGGCAGAGAGGAGCAAAAGGTATTGTCGATGTGGAGTGCCAAGTATCCGAATACGATCAACCCTGTAGGAAAACTCAATCTCAATAAAGAGTTATTGCTAATCTCTTATCTGGACGTAATGTTGTCTATGGACTCGGCAAATATGCATTTGGCATCATTAGTGCAGGTGCCTGTAGTATCTGTCTGGGGAGCAACACATCCTTCTCTGGGTTTCTATGGCTTCAATCAGGATCCAGAGAACACCGTACAGATAAACAATCTGGATTGCCGCCCATGTTCTGTATATGGAGAGCTACCCTGCCAAAGAGGAGACTATGCCTGTATGTATCAGATAAGCGAACAGTCTGTAGTTGAGAAGATTCAGGCTGTTTTGGAAAAAGCGAATAAATGAAAATAGCAATTCTTTCACCCTTTTACCCTTACAGGGGCGGTCTGGCACAATTAAATGCACGCCTCTATACTGAATTATCGGTACGCAATGAGGTGAAAGCTTTCACTTTTACTACCTTATATCCAAATTTTCTTTTCCCGGGAAAGACGCAATATGTGTCGGACGATGACACAGCCACCGTTATCGAAGCCGATAGGGTATTGAACAGCATCAACCCGTTCAGTTATATACGGACAGCAAAGCGGATCAACAAATTTTTGCCCGATATACTGATCATACCATACTGGATGTCATTTCTGGCTCCTGCATTCGGTGCAGTCTGCCTGTTTCTGAACAAGAAAATAAAGATTGTTTCTCTTGTGCACAATGCTATACCGCACGAACGGACTGTAATAGATAAGCCTTTGGCGAAGTTTTTTTTCAACAGGTGCGACGCTTTCATCGTAATGAGCGAACCGGTCAGAGACAGCCTGCTATCGTTGAAATCGAATGCAAAAATACAGCTACAGCCACATCCTATATATGACCAGTATGCCGAACGTACCGATAAACTATCGGCATGCCACAAACTGGGTATAAAAGACAACAAAAAGAACCTTCTGTTCTTCGGTCTTATACGCGATTATAAAGGACTTGATATACTCATCGAAGCCATGCAGGAACTGGACGATTCGTATCAACTGATTATCGCAGGCGAATGTTATGGGAGTTTTGACAAGTATCAGGAGGCCATAGACAGGTCATTGCTGAAAGATAATATAATTGTTTACGAGCAATACATTCCCGATGATATGGTTTCTACTCTGTTTTCGGCATCGGATGTATTGGTACTGCCATACCGGTCGGCTACACAAAGCGGTGTGGTAGCTCTTGCCTATCAGATGGAATTACCTATGATCGCAACCAATGTGGGGGCGCTGGGTACTACTGTAAGAGATTCTGGAACTGGCATGGTAATAGATGCTGTATCGGCACCGGAAATAGCCGCAGGCATAAAGGAATACTTTTCTTCCGATCTGTCCGGAACCTATCTGGTGAACCTGAAAAAAGAAAAGACCCGATTGTCGTGGAATAATTTTGCCATGTCTACCGAGTCTTTTTTATCTGAAATAGTTGCGTCCTGATTTTTTACTTCATTCTGAACAATCCGTACTTAAGCATACAGATAAAGGCTCTTACTCCATCTCTCCAACCAATCTTTTTACCTTCTTCGTATGTACGTCCGTAGTAGGATATCCCAACTTCGTATATCCTTACATTAGGATATCTGGAAACTTTTGCTGTCACTTCCGGTTCGAATCCGAAGCGTCTTTCCTGAAGCGGAATAGACTTGATTATATCGGCACGAAAAAGTTTATAGCAGGTTTCCATATCTGTCAGATTCAGATTGGTAAACATATTAGATACAAAGGTAAGTATCCGGTTGCCTATCGAATGCCAGAAGAAGAGGATGCGGTGCGGATTTCCTCCCATAAAGCGCGAACCATATACTACATCGGCAAATCCGGTGACAATCGGTTTCAATAGTATATTATATTCTTCAGGATCGTATTCGAGATCGGCATCCTGTATGATAATATAATCACCTGTAGCTTCGGCTATACCTCTGTGGAGGGCAGCTCCCTTTCCCATATTTACAGGCTGTTCGAAAAGCTTCATATCCGCTTGCGGATGAGAGGCAATATAAGCCTGTACAACCGCCACTGTGTCGTCTTTTGAACAATCGTTGACGATGATAATTTCCTTCTCGAAATTACCAATCAGTTCAACTGCAATTACCTTATCTAAGATCAAATGGATAGTTCTGGCCTCATTATATGCCGGAATGACAATAGATAATTTCATATATTAAATTAAAATTTATATCCTAATGTTATAGTAAGACATTTGTTCTTCGCATCATTATAACCATGTTCTTTTTTTACATATCGCTGCAATCCCCAATCGTATTCTGCAGTAAGAACAAACTGGCTATATTCGAAGCTTACTCCCAGTCCCAGCCCATAGTCGAAACGGTTTACATTACCATCGAAACTATCTCTTTTCTCTGTTTCAATATCTCCATTGTCCAAGTATGTATATGTATATTTTGTTTTCCCTCCCAGCCCATAAGCGATGTAAGGACCTGCATAAGGCATAATATAAAATTTGTCGGCCACCGGTAATTTATAACCTACGCGCAATGGTAATTGGAGGTAGGCCGGATTGCGAACCAAAGAGCCTTTGTATTCTCTCCCGTTACCATCATGAACTCTCTCCCATTCATGTCCTTCTTTTGTCTTAGTTCCTTTCACTACATAATCGAGGCCTGTAAGTAAATATAATTTATCGGCAAGGCGAAAATCGACCGTAAATCCGATATCTATTCCTAATTTAGACTTCTCGCTATCCTGATTATATTGTCCCGACATTGCCACCCCTGCTCTTACACCGAAGACCACAGGCTTGTCTTCATAATCATAAACATTCTGATATTGCGCACTTACCGACATTGTCGTTATCAACAGACAACTCAATAGTATTGATTTAATCCTTGTTTTCATTTGAGTAAGGTATTTATTTATTTTAATATTTTATCGAAATATTCTATCGTTTTTACCAGCCCGTCTCTCAGCTGTATTTTAGGCTCCCAGTTTAGTTTTTCCTTAGCCAGTGTGATGTCCGGCCTTCTCTGTCTCGGATCGTCACTCGGCAAAGGCATGAATATAAGTTTCGATTTCGATCCGGTCAGATCCAATACCAGATTGGCGAGTTCGAGCATGGTAAATTCTCCCGGATTACCTGTATTTACAGGGCCTGTAAACGAATCATCGGTCGCCATCATACGTACCATCGCTTCCACCATATCGTCTACATACTGGAAACTGCGCGTCTGCGTACCGTCTCCGTATATTGTAATGTCTTCACCCTTCAGTGCCTGAACGATAAAATTGGAAACCACGCGTCCGTCTTCCGGATTCATACGTGGACCATAAGTATTGAATATACGCACAATCTTAATTCTCACTCCGTTCTGACGGTAATAGTCCATAAACAATGTCTCGGCACAACGCTTTCCCTCGTCATAACATGAACGTATACCTATCGGATTCACATTTCCCCAATACGATTCGGGTTGCGGATGTACATGCGGATCGCCATACACTTCACTAGTAGAAGCCTGAAGCACTTTCGCTTTCAGACGTTTTGCCAGCCCCAGCATATTGATAGCTCCCATCACTGACGTTTTAATGGTTTTGATCGCATTGTACTGATAGTGGACGGGAGATGCAGGGCATGCCAGATTATATATTTCATCTACATCTACATGAAAAGGATGAACCACATCGTGCCGTATCAGTTCAAAATAAGGATTGTCTAATAAGTGAACAATATTATCTTTCGATCCGGTGAAATAGTTATCGAGACAAAGGACTTCATTTCCTTCATTCAGTAGCCTCTCGCACAAATGAGAGCCTATAAATCCGGCTCCTCCGGTAACCAGTATTTTCTTGTGGTTCATTTTTATGAGTTATTTTTCCAAGTTTATAGATGTTGTAAGTCTGTTTCAGACTGCAAAGGAATGAAAAATCTTTAGTAAAATGCAATATATTAACATTTTATTTACCGGAAACAATCTTCTTTATATCATTTAGCTTATTCAGGGCTTCCATCGGGGTCAGGTTATTTACATCAAGCGACTTTATCTCATCGCGCACCTGACTCAATACAGGATCATCCAGTTGGAAGAAGCTTAACTGATAACCTTCCCTGTTTTCCTTAATATCTTTTATCGGCTTGGAGATACCCTGTTTACGGCTATCTGATTCCAGTTGGCTCAATATATTATTCGCCCTTTTCACAATGCTTTGCGGCATTCCTGCCATTTTAGCCACATGAATACCAAAGCTATGTTCGCTGCCACCTTTCACAAGTTTACGCAGGAATATTACTTTATTGTCCACTTCTTTGACCGATACATTGAAGTTCTTTATACGCTTAAAGGACTTCTCCATCTCATTCAGTTCATGATAGTGTGTAGCAAAAAGCGTTTTGGCCCGAGCCTTCGGATGTTCGTGTATGTATTCCACAATAGCCCACGCAATGGAGATACCATCATAGGTGCTTGTTCCGCGTCCCAGTTCGTCGAACAGCACAAGACTTTTCGACGAAAGGTTGTTCAATATATCTGAAGCTTCGTTCATTTCCACCATAAAGGTAGATTCGCCCAATGAAATATTATCGGATGCCCCTACACGCGTAAATATTTTATCTACAAGCCCTATTTGCGCCGATTCGGCAGGAACAAAACTACCTGCCTGTGCCATGAGTGTGATCAGAGCTGTTTGACGGAGCAATGCCGACTTACCTGCCATATTAGGCCCTGTTATGATGATGATCTGTTGTTTTTCGTTATCGAGAAGAACATCATTCGCTATATAGGACTCACCCAGCGGCAGTTGCTTCTCGATCACCGGATGACGTCCGTTTTTGATATTCAGCGTATCCGAATCGTTTATTTCAGGGCGGATATATTTGTTTTCCTTCGCCGTCTTGGCAAATGACAGCAGGCAGTCGGTTTGTGCTATCAGGCTGGCATTCACCTGTATGGTAGGGATATATTCTACAAGGCTATGTACAAGGTCATTGAATATGCTGGTTTCCAGTGCTAATATTTTTTCTTCGGCTCCCAGAATTTTCTCTTCATATTCTTTTAGCTCCTGCGTAATATATCGTTCGGCATTTACCAGTGTCTGTTTGCGTATCCATTCAGCAGGCACTTTGTCTTTATGGGCATTGCGCACCTCTATGTAATATCCAAATACGTTGTTGAAACTTATTTTGAGTGACGATATGCCTGTAGCCTCCGTCTCTCGCTGCTGTATTTTCAATAAATAATCTTTCCCCGAAAAAGCAATATCCCTCAATTCATCAAGAGCTGTATTTACTCCTTTCCTGATTACATTTCCTTTATTCAGCAAAGCGGGCGGGTCGGGTTGTACTTCTTTTTCTATGCGGTCGCGGATGACAGGGCAAGGATTGAGCTTTTCCCCTATTTCCCGCAGACTCGGTTCGTCCGATGCCAGAAAGGCATTGCGAATAGGCTCGATAGCCTTTAATGCTACTTTAAGCTGCACTACTTCGCGTGGCGAAATACGGTTTACTGCTACCTTTGAGATAATACGCTCCAGATCGCCGATCAGCGTCAACTGCTCTTCGAGTAGCTGCTTAAGCTCTATGTCTTTGAAAAAATATTCGACAACCGACAACCGGCTGTTTATAGGCTTGGCGTCCTTCAAAGGAAACACCATCCACCGGCGAAGCATACGTGCACCCATTGGCGAAACAGTCCTGTCCAGTATATCGAGAAGGCTTTTACCGCCTTCATTCATTGTAGAGATAAGCTCCAGACTGCGAACAGTAAATTTATCGAGACGGACATATTTATCTTCCTCTATACGCGAAAGTGTGGAAATATGCCCTATCTGTGTATGTTGCGTGACATCGAGATAATGCAGGATTGTCCCCGCTGCTATTATACCGTTCGTCAGATGCTCCACGCCGAAGCCTTTGAGATTGCGTGTTTCAAAGTGCTTCAACAAACGTGTACGTGCTGTATCTTCCGTAAACACCCAGTCTTCGAGTTCGAAGATAAAGAAACGCGTGCCAAAATATTCTTCAAACAGCTTCTTCTTGCTTCGTTCCACCAAGACCTCTTTAGGTGAAAAGTTTGTAAGCAGCTTATCTACATATTCTTTAGTTCCTTCTGCTACCATAAATTCCCCTGTAGATATATCGAGAAATGATACCCCACAATTATTTTTTGCAAAATGAATAGCACACAGGAAGTTATTCTCTTTATGGTTCAGTATATTATCGTTGATAGAAACACCCGGAGTTACAAGCTCCGTAATACCTCTTTTTACAAGTGTCTTGGTCTGCTTCGGGTCTTCGAGCTGGTCGCAGATGGCAACGCGCCTGCCTGCCCTTACCAGCTTAGGCAGATATGTGTCGAGTGCGTGATGAGGAAATCCTGCCAGTTCTACAAACTGAGCTGTACCATTACCGCGTTGGGTAAGCGTTATCCCCAGTATTTCGGAAGCATCTATCGCATCTTGGGAGAAAGTCTCGTAAAAGTCGCCTACCCGAAACAATAGTATAGCATCGGGGTGCTTACTCTTGATCTCGAAATATTGTTTCATCAATGGGGTTTCTGCTACTTTCTTTGCCACAGCCGGTGTTATTTAGATGTATTCTATATAGTTAAATTACAAGAAAGCAAAGATAAAAAAAATAAGTGAAAGTGAATTGATTATCAGACAAGCATAATCAAATATAAATTTTATACCTATATTTGTGTTCCATTACAAAACACCCGACAAACCAAATTAAATTCATTATGGTACTTTGTTGATATAGAATTGAATGATAGAACAAATAATAATTTTAGAACATATTGATCCCGTTGTGTTCTTCGGCGTCAATAATTCCAATATACAGCTATTAAAAACTCTTTTTCCTAAACTACGTATCGTCGCCCGGGGTAATGCCATAAAAGTGATTGGCAATGCCGAAGATGTGCCGCTCTTTGAAGAAAAGATCAGAGAACTGGAAAACTATTCGACCGAGCGAAACAAGCTTACCGAAGAAGACATTATAGATATAGTAAAAGGCAAATCGCCCAATGTCGTAAAACAGGACAACCTCATTATATACGGTATCAACGGTAAGCCTATCTTTGCACGCACACCCAATCAGCAAAAACTGGTCGACAGCTTCCATAAAAACGATATGGTATTCGGCATTGGTCCTGCGGGTTCGGGGAAGACATATACGGCCATTGCATTAGCAGTAAAAGCTCTCAAGAATAAAGAGGTGAAAAAGATCATACTCAGCCGCCCGGCAGTAGAAGCAGGCGAAAAACTTGGCTTTCTTCCCGGCGATATGAAAGACAAGATAGACCCGTATCTGCAACCTTTGTATGATGCACTGGAAGATATGATAGCTCCTGCCAAGCTAAAGGACTACATCGAGAATAAAACGATACAGATAGCACCTCTCGCCTTTATGCGCGGACGTACGCTGAGTGATGCTGTCATTATACTCGACGAAGCTCAGAATACGACCACTCATCAGATAAAGATGTTCCTTACCCGTTTGGGGATGAACGCCAAAATGATCATTACAGGCGACATTACACAGATTGACCTTCCTCCGTCGCAAATGTCGGGACTGAAACATGCCCTGCGCGTACTGAAAGACGTGAAAGGTATCGGACGTGTCGAATTCGACAAAGCCGATATAGTCCGTCACAAACTGGTTCAGAGCATAGTTGATGCTTACGAAAAAGAGGATAAAAGAGAGAATAAAATCAGATTGGAGAAAAAGGAGAGTGTAGAGAAGAGTACAGACAAATGATATTAACAGAAGGATAAAGAACAAGAAAACCACAATCAGTTTTTCACTTTATAGCAAAAGTTTATATCTTTGTGCTCCCGTATAATCTTGATAATAAATAACAACGATACAATATGTTTGAAAGCTTAAGTAATAGACTGGAACGCTCGTTTAAGATACTGAAAGGTGAAGGAAAAATCACCGAAATAAACGTAGCGGAAACCCTCAAAGATGTACGCCGCGCGCTGTTGGATGCCGACGTTAACTACAAAACAGCTAAACAATTTACCGAGACCGTAAAAGAAAAAGCGCTGGGACAAAACGTGCTAACAGCCGTTAAACCTGAGCAGTTGATGGTGAAGATCGTACATGACGAACTGGCTACCCTGATGGGTGGTACAGCTACCGATATCAATCTGAATAACTCGCCTGCTGTTATCCTGATGTCTGGTCTTCAGGGATCAGGTAAAACGACTTTCTCGGGTAAACTTGCCAAATTGCTGAAATCGAAAAAGGGTAAGAATCCATTACTTGTGGCTGGAGACGTATATCGTCCTGCCGCCATAGAGCAGTTGAAGATACTGGGACAACAGATAGAAGTTCCCGTTTATGCAGAGGAAGAGAATAAGAATCCTGTACAGATAGCACAGAATGCGATAAAATTTGCCAAGCAGAACGGCAACGACCTTGTTATTATAGATACTGCCGGACGTCTGGCTATAGATGAAGAGATGATGAAAGAGATCACAGCTGTAAAAGAAGCTGTGAAACCTGACGAAATACTCTTTGTGGTAGACTCCATGACCGGACAGGATGCTGTAAATACCGCTAAGGAATTTAATGACAGGCTGAATTTCGATGGGGTTGTGCTGACTAAACTCGATGGTGATACACGTGGTGGTGCTGCGCTTTCTATCCGTTCGGTAGTAGACAAGCCGATTAAGTTTGTAGGTACAGGCGAGAAGATGGATGCACTGGATGTATTCCACCCTGAACGTATGGCCGACCGTATTCTGGGAATGGGTGATATTGTGTCACTCGTAGAAAAGGCTCAGGAGCAATACGATGAAGAAGAGGCTCGCCGCCTGCAAAAGAAGATTGCCAAGAACCAGTTTGACTTCAACGACTTCATCGGACAAATTCAGCAGATCAAGAAGATGGGTAATCTCAAAGAACTTGCATCCATGATTCCGGGTGTGGGTAAAGCCATCAAAGACCTCGATATAGACGATGATGCTTTCAAGAGTATCGAAGCTATCATTTACTCAATGACTCCGGCAGAGAGAACTTCTCCCGAAATACTGAACGGCAGCCGCCGTCAACGTATAGCTGTTGGTAGCGGGACATCTATACAGGAAGTGAACAAGCTGATCAAACAGTTTGACGAAACCCGCAAGATGATGAAAATGATGACTCAGATGAAGGGTGGCAAAATGCCGAAGATGAGAAGATAAGAAAACCCAGTATAAAAGAAAGCCCGCTAAGCACTATGTTTAGCGGGCTTTTATTTTTATTATCTATTATTTAGATGCCAGATACATAGTACAAACACCCATCGTATAAGTTTTATAGATAGCCTCACAAAAACCATTTTTCAAAAGTGTATTGGTCATTTCCTTGCCTTGTATAAATGCCTGTATCGATTTAGGCAGGTAAGAGTAAGCCGTCTTATCTTTCGATATCAGACGTCCGATTGTAGGAATGAACAACCGTGTGTAAAGCCAATATCCCTGTTTTAGTGGGAAGCTATTCGGTTTAGTTAATTCCAGTATCATCAGTTGTCCTCCGGGTTTCAGCACACGCAGTATTTCCCTTAGTCCCTTGTCGAGATCTTCAAAATTGCGGATACCAAAAGCAACCATAGCTGCATCGAACGAATTATCGGGAATTTCCAGAGCCATACAGTCCTGTTTCTCAAAGCTGATCTTATCCGACAATCCTGCTTTCTCTACCTTCTTACGGCCTACTTCCATCATACCTTCCGAAATATCTATTCCCAAGATAGATTGAGGTTGAAGTATATCGAACGCCTGTATTGCCAGATCGCCAGTACCTGTAGCAATATCGAGTAACGTCTGTGGATTTTGCTTTTTTAGCATCGACAAACCTTTCTTGCGCCAACTGATATCGATACCCATCGACATCGTACGGTTTAGCGCATCGTAATTTTCGGCTATGGAATCGAACATACGCTCTACCTGAGCGCCCTTGTTCTCTTCACTGGAGTAGGGTACTACCTTTTCGGCTTCGTATGTCATACGTTCTTCAAATAATAGAAAATTTCTTCATCCTGAATATCCTGTACCTGTGTACGGTTGCCCTCAGCAATCATCTGGAAAGGATCGGTAGAATTATCAATCAGTATCCAGTAATCGGCAATAGGTATAAACATAGAGAACAGGTTGCGCATACCGGCATAATACCGTCTTAAAACAACCTCGTCGGGAACATGGTGTCCTCCGAAACGTACACGCTGCTCTACCCTTCTAATTGCCAGTTCGGGCGATTCGAGCCAGAAGTAGATCAGAGTAACAAAGTACCCTTCGTTCTGCGCCCGGCGTATAAAGTTGGCATACGACTTAGTAGCCAGTGTGGTCTCGATTGCAAAATCTTCTTTCATGCGCAGCATCTCGTTCATACGCATCAGCATGATACGCCCTGCATCGATAGCAACGGTCTCCGGCTGAAAAGGAGAAAGCCCCTTCGCTATTTCGTCCGCATTGATGAACTCCTTACAGTCCAGCATTTCGGGAAACATGGCATACGATGCGGTTGTTTTTCCCGCACCGTTGCAGCCTGATATGATATAAAGATTCGGCATCGATAAACCCCTTCTTATTTATTCAGATAATTAATTATGTTTTTTTCAATACGTCCGGCAACATCGCTTGCATCAGCCTTAACGAACTTTTCACCCACTATCTTTTCGTATAGTTCGATGTAGCGTTCCGATACGCTGTTGCAATATTCTTCGGTCATTTCAGGTGCTTTCTGCCCGTCTTTACCCTGAAATCCGTTATCCATAAGCCATTTGCGAACAAACTCTTTAGACAACTGTCTTTGATCTTCACCCTTATCGAACAATTCCTGATAAGTGTCGGCATAAAAGTAGCGTGACGAATCGGGTGTATGTATTTCGTCTATCAGATAGATTTTACCATCTTTCTTACCAAATTCATATTTCGTATCTACAAGGATCAGTCCTTTTTGTGCAGCCATTTCTGTTCCACGTTGAAACAGGGCATAAGTGTATTTCTCCAGCTGCTCATATTCTTCTTTGCTTACCAACCCCTGAGCAATAATTTCTTCTTTCGAGATATTCTCATCGTGTCCTACATCTTCTTTGGTGGTCGGAGTGATAATAGGAGAGGGGAATTTTTCATTTTCTTTCATTCCCTCAGGCAGAGGTACACCGCAAAGCATTCTTGCTCCTGCCTTATACTCACGCCATGCACTACCGGTAAGGTATGCACGTATCACCATTTCTACCTTGTACTGTTCGCATCGCAACCCCACAGTCACCATCGGATCGGGAGTAGCCAGTTTCCAGTTGGGTACAATATCGGCTGTCGCATCCAGAAACTTGGCAGCAATCTGGTTCAACACCTGTCCTTTATATGGGATTCCCTGTGGTAATACTACATCGAATGCCGAAATACGGTCTGTAGCTATCATCACCAGCAGGTCTTCACCTATTGAGTAAACGTCTCTTACTTTACCATGATATACATGGGTTTGTCCCGCAAAATTGAAATCTGTTCTTACTAAAGTATTCTCCATTTTTGTTTACATTCTAGTTTGTTCATCCTTATAACAAAAAAGATGTCTCAAAGTTACGGAAAGTTGTCTAAAAAGCAATAATAAAAGCATAGGCTTAATAGCCATACTTACATTTTTCAATGATATTTCTTCAATATCAGTGTTTTGTTCGATAAGTAGCAGGGTGTAGGTGTAATGTGTTTATATCCTGCGTGTTACATCGACGTTCTCTGTAAGATTTTCATTTCATACCTTTTTTGTGCGGCAGTCATACTCTTTTTGCGGAGAGCATACTTTCTTTTTGCGGGTACCATACCGCATATTCTAGTTGTAAGATAATTAAACAATTAGCTTTGCGACAATTATTAAAAAATGACAAACGATCAAAAACTTATGAGCATATAAAATTCAATGCCTGAAGAAAAAAATGGAGAGTTTATATTACTTTTTTTATCAAAGTACTATACTAATTGTCTTCAAATATTTGTCTTGCCTTCATTAATTTGTCATCTATTTGCGAAAACCGATGACGGATACTTCAGCGCATTGAATTTATTTAGAAATGATTTAATAACAAACTATATAGACTATAATATATAAATACATAACTAAACTAACAAAAAAGATGGAGACAAAGCTAACAGTTTTATTATTAAGCATATTTTTAATAATATGCGGGTCTACGAATGTAAAGGCTCAGGTAACGATCGGGGACGGAACTCCTCCTCAGGATTTTTCCGTACTGGAAATATCTACAGCTGAAACAAAAGGGGGGCTTCGCCTGCCACAACTTACAACTACACAACGAAATTCACTATCGCTGCCAACAATAAGCGAAGACAATAAAAAAGAAAGAGCAAAGGGACTGGCAATTTTTAACACCGAAACCAAGTGTTTCGAATTCTGGAACTCTATGGAATGGATCAGCCTATGCAACGGACAAGAGCCGGGTCTTGTAGAGTTTACTGATTGTGACAAAATAACAGTCACAGGCGCATACGATATGGACAAGCCGCTTAAAGACCAGAATGTGAGGATAGAAGTTCCTGTTAACGTGACGAAAATGGGTTCTTATGTTTATTCTGCTGTCTGCAACGGGATTACATTCGAGGGTAGAGGAAACTTCGTAAATCTGGGGCCTACTACCGTAAGCCTGTATATCGACATTGCAGGCGGAACACCAACGGCTGCCGGCACCTTCAATGCTACCGTTACTATTACACCGGTAGATGGCGATCCTGACCCTATAACGGTAGTGTGTACAAGTACACAAATCAAATTTCTGAAAAGATCGGAAGCCACTCTGAAAATACTTAATTTGGCCGGTGATCAAAATAGTACAGGGCTAACTTCCACCGGGGGTAATTATAGTTCATCTTCTGTTTACACTGCTGTTGGGAACTGGCTGCGAGGCGCCTCTACCTCAATAGTAGGCACAACTCTAAGTGCCCCAAGAGTGTATGCGGGCACACTGAATGTGGAAATTATAAATGTTCCAATATCCGGAGAGATGGCTGTCTTACAGACATATATTGAAGAAGCCTCTATCATCTGGGTGGGAGCATCAGAAATACATCACTATGGTGCAGGAGTGCTGATTAATGAATGGAGCAAAGCCGGAAAAGGGATTGTTATGATAACCGGGGATAAAGCAGCCGAATCGACCGTACCAAACGCTCTGGGATATTATATAGAGGATGGTAGCTCAGCTTATGGATCTGTATATGGCAGTCGCCTGCCCGAAGTGTTTTCATCGGCTAACGGCGCACCTTTCAATATAGGGACAATCAGTCAGGGGATAGGTTATAGCGGATCTAACTGCGGATATGTATCGTCAAAAACCGGAACAGTATTTATGAATGTCGACGGCTATCCTTCAGCCTTTGCCGACCTATCGAACGGCGTATTTATATTTGGCGACAAATTTGGATCTGTATCTTCAGGCGATAGATGGAACAATTTTGCCAAAGTATTGACCGATATTTTTGTATGGTCGCTTAAAAATGCTCCGATCCATTAAATAAATAATTATACACTACAGTTTGAGGTTGAACTAAAAAATAATAAGCGATCAAAAATATATGAGCATATAAAATTCAATGCCTGAAGAAAAAAATGGAGAGTATATATTACTTATATTATCACAGTACTATACTAATTGTCTTCAAATATTTGTCTTGTCTTCATTAATTTGTCATCTATTTGCGAAAACCGATGACAGATACTTCAGCGCATTGAATTTATTTAGAAATAATTTATTAACAGATTATATAAATATTAATACTTAACTAAACTCACAAAAAAGATGGAGACAAAACTAACAGTTTTATTATTAAGCATATTTTTAATAATATGCGGATCAGAGAATGTAAAAGCTCAGGTAACTATCGGGTCAGCTACACCACCTAACAAAGATGCACTATTAGATCTCAGCGAACAGACTAACGGGACTGCACAGAAAGGCTTACTGATGCCCCGCGTATCGCTGCAATCGACAACACTGGCTGCTCCTATGACAGCACACGTAGAAGGAATGACTGTGTACAATACGCAAACGGCAGACGATGTACAGCCCGGATACTACTACAACAACGGCACGCGATGGATACGTCTGGTGCCCGAAGCCGAAACATTCTTCTATATGCCCTCTATAGTATTACCCCTCGAACCGACAGGAGGCACAGAATACAATACTACATTGCAGCAGTTTGAAATTCCACTCTACCAGAAGTATTCCGAACAGTTTGCGCTGACAAAGACTACACATACCACTAAAAATCCTCTGGCAGGAACATTGCCGCTATATCCGGCAACAAGGCTCGATTTCTTTGTTACATACTACGATGAAGATGTATTCGAACAGGTAGCTGTAGATAATAACGGGTTGCTTACATACAAGGTGAAAAATGGATACAGCATATCGGACAACACCTATATGAATATCATATTTAAAGTAAAATAACCCGTATAATCCGGTAATCATCGAAGATATATAGTTGATTGTACTCGTGCTATGCCTGAGTGCACTCTTCCTTTGTACTCAAATGACAACAGGAGGTGTTGCTGTTTTGGATGACAGCCGGAATATAAAGTAATACAGAAACTTATGAAATTATATATAAACAACAAGTACATAGCAGCATTTGTCTGCCTGCTCATGCTATGTCTGCTATCGCAGCATACAGTAGCACAGACATGCGCACACGACTTTACGGTGGCAGCAACTACATCGCCGTCTACCTGTATGGCAAACGGTACAGTAACCGTAACACTGGATGGCGACACCCAAAATCTGATAAATATACAATACGGGCTAAGCAGTACCGATGGCTTTAATGTGACACCGCAAAACAACAGTACCATATCGGGCGTGCCTGCCGGAACATATACACTTACCGTACTGGCACAGTGTAGTGCAGATCCTACCTACAACGAGATAAAAACAATAGAAAATGTAATAGTAGAAGGTAACTACAGAGAAATAGAGACTTCAATCAATTTCCTAGAATCGCGTAAACCATATGCCGGATGCGCTACCGGAAGCATAGTATTAAATGTGACTGGCGGTAACGGATCTCTTACATTCAATATCACCTCAGCACCTGCCGGAGTAGCTACTGGAGTGATAACACCCATAAAAGACGGTGACCTGTACCGATTCCCTACTAAAAACTACTCTGCAGGACACTATACGGTAGAGATCTCCGATGAGTGTTATACGGCTATTGCGAGTTTTACACTGGAAGAACTGACAGGGATTCCCAATATGGAGGCGAATTCCATTCTTAGTAGCACTATAAATTCTCCTTTTTATGTTGATGGGAAATCATGTAATATTATTGTTATTAATACAGCAGGAGTATCCGCCAGTGCTGATAATGATTACCACCTTTATTTTGAAGATGAAATGTACGAAATAGGAGCTGCGCCTACCGGACAAACTCCGACTGCATGGACTGACTGGGTATATCAAAATAAGGAACTAGTGAACGGTAGATATTTTTATTATACATCAACTACTCCACTGGATTTATCCCCATATAGCTATACCGATTTTTTCACAAGTAATAGCTTGGATATACATGTCAGACTAAAAGGTTATGCGTCATATAGCAGAGTGTATCAGACACAGACGGTTTCTCCAGATAAATATATGACTAATGTCATGCGTCCTATCCCTTATAAATTAGCAGTAAAAGACTGTAAGCCGACAATTACTATATGTCCTGATATTCAGCCCAAATTCCTTTACTGCTACCCACTTTCGATCACCATCAAACAAGGTAAGCAAGAGATATATAACAATGCAGAGTACCAGTTTGGCGACTATTTGAAAAGTACAGTGCCCATCGAATTCGATACATCTTATACAATGACAATAACGGACAATACGGGAAAAATTCATACAATCAATATCAAGTATAGCTACCCTTACACAACGGAAGCTAAGTTAAGTAGTACCTTTAAACTGTATTGTGAAGGTTGGAAGGCTTCTGTTGAATTACCAAAAGGTTGTGAAAAATCTATGGATATAGAACTTAGGCAAGGAACTACTATTATTGATACAAAACTTGTCACTACTGAATATTATAGTATGCCTTTGTTGAGTTATGGTGTCGATTACAGTCTTAATTATAGGTTTGTCAATGGTGAATGGAAAACTTTAAACATTCCGGCAAAAAAAATGCCGACACCTTCATATACTTTTACAACAAGCTATAGTTCCCTCAGTTGTGGAGATGATATGGCATCATTCAGACTATCCGGCACTAATGTTTCTGTAGGTACTACTGTATCTATTACTGGTCCGTCCGGATATACTCCCCGTACATATACCTTAAACCCTGAATCAGCAAGCAAACAGGAGATAACGCTCTTGCCGTCTGCTGTACATTATACGCCTGCCGGCACTTATACTATCGTGGCTGATAATAATTGTGGCAATGTGCAAACAATAAAAATAACTGCCAATGGTGCAAACTACAAAGTGAGAAACTTTGGTTATACTTTGAAGGAAACTTGTGATGGTATTGAGGTTACTCCCACAGCAGATATTATATATAATGGTCTAGCAGTTCCTGTTTATTTTCATTTTAGCTCAGGTCCGGATGGCTACGACCAGACTACCATTCCTCTGGGACAAACACTAACTATGGCTTCAGTAGGGAAATATAGACTAGGGGTGGGGATAGCCCAAAATCCAGGTGCTACAAATTATTTAGTTTGTAGCATGCCTATCGAAGAATATATAAAGAAACCCCTCTCGCTAGATGTTTCCAAAACCTCAGCTTACAACTGTATCGGCGGCGAGTCGGGCACTATTGTAGTGAAGGCACAAAACGGTATTGCCCCCTATACCTACGAGCTATGGAATGCCGACAACACACAGCGCGAAGCTATCGACCCTGTAGTTAGTGACGACAGGGCAATATTTCACTATGGCAAGACCGGCGATAAATACACCATACATATTACCGACGCCTGCGGCACGTGTATGGACAATATCGGTATCGAAGTATTCGACCTGTCCACTATCAATATTGCCAGTACCGAACCATCATCTGTTTGTCTGGGCGAAAGCATCAACCTCAAGTGTGCTACTTTGGGCGGCGTTTCATATCTGTGGACAGGCCCTAACGGATTCACTTCTACCGAGCAAAATCCAGTGATTACCGGCGCCACCCTTGCCATGCAGGGTACATACAAAGTGTCCGTTACACCTGAGTTTTGTTCTCAGCCAATAGAAGGGAAAGTAGATATAACAGTATATCCGTCCGTTGCAAAAGGTGTATCTTCGGGTACACAGGAGATTTGCAAAAAGGAGAGTGTTAGTCTTACCTCCGAAGTAACGGGTGGCAGCGGGTCTTATACCTATCAGTGGCAGTCGAGTGCCGATGGTATTTCCGGCTGGACGGATATCTCCGGTGCTACCGGCGTCAACTATATATTTCCGGCTCAAACGGTTTCCGGTGCATATTATTATCGCCGTATCACTACCGACCGTTGCGGTATGGTAGAAGGCGATGCTATATTGGTCAATGTAGGTAACTGTGTTCATTCAGCCACTGCACCTGTAAATCCTAAGCAGAGAAGTGTAGTAGAAACGGGTGAATAGGTAAATATTGCTTTATGAAATGTTTCGATCCATTAAATAAATAATTATACACTAACGTTTGAGATTGAGATTGTCGGAAAAGTTATTACAAGATAATATACTTTTCCGGCAATCTTTTTTTAGAGCCTGTTTAAAATCAGGTAGATAAGCAAAAACAGAACAGACTATATATTAAGAATAAAAGGCTTACAGTTACTAATGCAAATCATTAAAAAAGGGTGACCGAAGCCACCCTTAATTATGTTGATTTCATTATTTACTTGTTCCATACTCTTGGTGCAGGAACAGGTTTCAACGGTTGACGGTTTTTCAGTTCCTTCATCACTTCTTCTATGGCTCTGTTGAGTTGCTGGTCTTCACCGTTCCACTCTTTCACAGGGTCGTTGTCGATAATTATGTCAGGATCTACACCATGATTTTCGATGATCCATTGTCCGGTCTTGGCGTCGTAACTGGTGAAAAACGGTACGCGTATATCTGTTCCGTCTATAAACGGTAGGGAGCCCGATATGCCGACTATACCGCCCCATGTGCGTGTTCCGATCAGTTTGCCCAATCCCAGTGCGCGGAATCCCCAAGGGAACAGGTCACCGTCCGAAGCCGAGTATTTGTTAATAAGGCACACTTTAGGTCCTACTTGTACAGCATCGGGCACAGTACCTATACGGTTCGACCCACGTCGCATTGTCAGACGGTACGGCTCGCGCGACAGGCGTTCGAGTATCATCGGAGACACGTTCCCACCGCCGTTTGCGCGGTCGTCTATGATAAGCCCTTCTTTGTCGAGTTGCGGGTAGAAGTAGCGAGAAAACTCGTTCAGCCCTTCAGGCCCCATGTCGGGTATGTAGATGTAGCCGATCTTTCCGCCGGATGCTTTCTCTACCTTCTTAATGTTGTTCTGTACCCATTCGTAGTGGTAGAGCGAGTATTCTTCTTCCAACGGGCTGATCACTATTTTGCGTGCACCTGCCACTTGTGCTTTGCTGTTGAGCGATATTTCGGTAGGTATGCCTGCTTTTCCGGTCAGCAGGGCATACATATCTTTTACGCTGTTGGTGGGTACACCATCTATTGCTACGATGAAATCGCCTGCTTTAGCCTCTATGCCTGCTTCGGTAAGTGGAGAGCGTAACTTCTTATCCCACGATGCACCTTGCAGTATTTTTTCGATGCGGAAAAATCCGCTCTTGTCTCTCGATATTTCTGCACCCAGCAGTCCGGTCTTGATTCTGTCGGCACGATCGGCTTCACCCGGATTCACATAGGCATGTCCGCAGTTGAGTTCGCCAATCATTTCGCCGATGATGTAGTTCAGATCGAGGCGGTTTTTTACATAAGGCAGCAGTACGGCATATTTGGCCTTTATGGCTTTCCAGTCTACCCCGTGCATGTTCTCCACATAGAATCCATCACGATATACACGCCATGCTTCATCGAATATTTGTGCCCATTCCATCGGGTAATCTGTAGTTATCTTCATGTTCGACATATTGACAGCATCTTTCAGTTCGGTCTTGCCCGAAGGGATCGCAGTGACGAACAGTTGTTTGTTTCTAAGGAACAGTGCTTTCTTATCTGTATTGCCTATGTGTATCGATGCTCCCTGATCGGCAATCGTTTCTTCCTTTTGCTTTTTCAGGTCATACATCATAGCATTGCCCGGCTTGTTGTAATATACCTTGTCGCCATCACTATAGAATCCCCAATAATATGATGGAGCTATAGGTAGTTTCACGATGCGGTCGGTGATGCCGTCAAAGTCTATTTTTACCGTATTCAACGAGTCCTTTTTGGCGGCTTCGGGTTTCTTAGCATCACCTGTCTTTACTTCGGCATCCTTTTCGAGGAATGGGGAAGGGGTATCTTTCGACAGCAGGCTGAGGTAGACGCCACCAGAAGTAGTATAAACGTGATTCCACTCTTTGCGTCCGTATATCGGATTGAAGTCGCGGTCGGAAGTGAATATCAGATATCTGCCATCCTTGCTGAATGCAGGGTTGTATGATTCATACCATTTGTCGGTCACAGGGTATTCCTTCTTGGCAGCAATGTTGAATACATATACTACATCGAATTCGTTGGATTCGGAACGGGTATATGTCAGCCATTTGCTATCGGGAGAGAAAGCCACTGCGCGCGGTTCGCCCGCAGGGTCGGTGAGTAATGTGCTCTTCTGCTTTGATGATACATCCAGCAGGTTTATCCTGTTCTTGCGGTCAGTGTAAACGATCGACTTAGAATCGGGACTCCAACTGAATGAGCGGATATAAGTATCATTGTTCTTTGTCAGTTGTACGGGCTCTGAGCCTGTTGCATCCTGCAGATAAAGCTCGGTTTCTCCTGTAGCATCGGATATGTATGCAATAGATTTCCCGTCAGGAGACCATTCAGCATTGCGGTCGTGTGCTCCCGGCGAGCGGGTGATGTTCTTAACAACGCCTTTTTCAGACGGGATGTTGAATACTTCGCCGCGCGAGGTCACAGCAAGGCGTTCTCCGTCGGGCGACAGGCTTGCAGAGGTCAGATAGTTTTGTCCGTCTTTGATTTCGCTACGAGCATAGATATTGTCTGATGCCAGTGTGATATTGATCTTTACAGGCTGCTTGCTTGCTGCATCCAGTTTATAGATATAGCCGCCATTCTCGAATACGATAGTATTGCCATGAAAACTCGGGAACTTGATATCGTATTCGGTAAAGTTAGTCACCTTGCTTGTTTGCTTGGTCTTTGTATTGTATACGAACAGGTTCATGGTGCGGTCGCGGTCGGATATGAAGTAAATGTCATCGCCTATCCACATTGGCATAATGTCCTGCGCATCGTTATTGGTGACATTCTCTACCGATCCGCTTGCGGGATCGTATATCCAGATGTCGTCTGCCATACCGCCTTTGTAATATTTCCATGTGCGGAACTCGCGCATCACACGGTTGTAAGCGAGTTTCTTGCCATCAGGTGAATAACTGCAAAAACCACCTTCGGGTAATGGCAGTACATTAGACAGACCACCTTCGTTATTTACAAGATACAGTTTGCCGGAGAATCCGTCACTTATGCGGTTACGATAGATAATATCCGTTCCGTTTGGTGTCCATCCCATTACAATATTATTGGGCCCCATGCGGTCGCCTATGTCGTCACGACTGTTTGTCGCGGTATAGGTAATACGGAGAGGTTCGCCTCCTACCGAAGGAATTGTATATACTTCGGTATTACCATCATATTGTCCGGTGAAAGCGACTGTTTTGCCATCGGGCGAGAATTTCGGAAACATCTCGTATCCGATGTGCGAGGTAAGGCGTTTGGCTTCTCCTCCATTGATAGACACTTTATACAGGTCTCCTGCATAAGAGAAGACTACTTCCTGTCCGTTTGTCGTCGGAAAACGGAGCAACCGCGCTTCTTGGGCGGATATCAGCGGTAGGGCTATCACTGATATTAAGAGCGAAAGAATCAATTTTCTCATAGTAAGCTACGATTTTGTTATAAGACTTGAATAATAACAAAGGTAGGATGTTTGATGAGAAAATGAAGCCTTTCGTTAACTATATTTTCAGCAATTCTTTATACAAAAGATAGTTCTCGTCATCGAAGCAAACGAAGATAATTTCTTCTACAGTCCGGTTTTCGTTGCTCACAAAATCACGCACTGTCCGGATGGCTATTTCGGCAGCCTCTTTTTTCGGGAACCTGTACACTCCTGTGCTGATATTAGGGAAAGCGATAGTTTTTACATCCAACTCGTTTGCCAATCTCAAAGAATTGGAATAGCAGTCAGCTAACAGTTTAGGTTCGTTTCGCCCTCCACCGTTCCACACAGGTCCAACAGTGTGTATAACATACTTTGCCGGAAGCCGTCCCGCAGAAGTATATACTGCCTGTCCTGTGGCACATTTGCCTTGCCTGTTGCGGATAGCTTTGCATTCTTCGAGTATCTGGCTTCCGCCTTTGCGGTGTATAGCACCATCGACACCTCCTCCGCCAAGTAACGAAGAGTTGGCTGCATTTACGATAGCATCGGCTTGTATGGTGGTTATGTCGTCTTTTATTAGAGTGATTTTAGTATCCATAGCTATTTATTTTCCATGTGTTATACGTAATGTTTATTCTCTCCATTTATCTACAAGGTCTAGGATAGTTTGACTGACTTCTAAATTATCAAATTTATTCATGAAAACGGCAGGAATCATATCAATGCCTTTCAATGCTCCTGTTATTTGGCCAAACATAGAGCAAACAGTATCTGTATCTCCGCCTATCTTTATCAAACTTGTGATAAGAGATTTGAAATCAGATTGATTAATCTTTTGTGCAGCGAATATTGCCATTGGCACAGAGTCTACAACATAGCCAGTCGGCTTATATATTTCTCCTATTTCGGCAATGGATAAATGTTTGAGTTTATTGACCTCTATTAATCTGTCCCGAACTCTGGTATCCGGTATTTTCTCTATTACATAATCGATAAGATTATCATCTCCTTCCCAAATATTCAGTATAGATGCTTTTATTGCATAGTAGACGGTTAAAGCTCCGGTGTAAGCTTCATCGTTACGATGGGTAATAGAGCAGATATCTCTGATCTTTAGTCTGGTTGCATATTTTTTGAACGCTAAGGGAGCTATGCGCATTGCCGCACCATTGCCTGCAGCAAATTCACCTGAACGTCCTACTATAGCCCAATGTCCTCCGACCTGTAACTCACGTAATGCCTTTAATGTACTTGCTCCCAGTCCGGAAAGTTTACCTTTATTGTACCAGTATAGAAATCTTTCAGCTACTTTTTCGGGTTCAATCTCTATAGCATTATGAAGAACTTCGGATGTAGCTACAGTTAATTGTGTGTCATCGGATATTTGCCAATCGAACTCAATGTCCATATCTGTTATATGATCAATTCCTTCATATTTATGTCCGAGAGCATCACCAACCGCTCCGGCAATTAAGCATCCTTTTAACCGGTCTTTTATATCCATTCTATTTCGATATATATTTCGGATCAACAGATTCCGTCAGCCAAACCCCATTGTCGGACTGAAAAAACTCGATTCCGTCACTATACATTTGTTTTGCCAAGATAGTAAGAATTATTGGTCGTCCATGCCGCGAACCAACTTTATGTGCGGTTTCTTTGTCTTTGCTCATGTGTACATGCTGACGGTTCATTTTCTTTATTCCTTCTGTCATTATCGAAGTGTAAAATCTATCGGCTGTACCATGATATAGAAATTCCGGTGGCTCGACAGGAGACAGGGTGAGGTCTATTTCTATAGAGTGTCCCTGATTGGCGCGTATCCTTGTTCTTTTTTCGTTGAACGAGTAGCGTTTCTTATCATTTGTGGCTACTATTTCTTCCAACTCTGCCATTGTGAAATTCACCCTGTGCTTTGCGCACTTTTGTATGAGCTCCTGTACATCAAGCCCAACCGTTTCCATCAAGCTGGATGCCTATTTTCTGAGGCTCATGACGTAAGACGAGACTCAGAAATTTTCCTATTCTTTTTTTATGTTGTTCGTTCATTTTTATAGTCTATATGTTAGTTTGCGTAGATTATACGCAAATATATAATGTTATTTTTATTCTGCAAAATGTTTAGCGTAAATTATACGTAAACAATAGTAGTTTTGTTGAAATCATAGAAGTTTACTTATAAGGTATCAATGTGCCGAGTGGCAATGAAGTGATATCTGAAACAGTTATATGAAATATTTTCGGTCAAATTTAAACAGTTCCTTAGACTATATCTTTTTCCCAGATCCAAGACCCATACGAGAATCCAACTGGTGAGTTGATAAGGTTTTGGGAAGCGGTTCTGCCTCTTTCTCTCTTTTGTGAAAAACTTCAATTGTAAAATTATGAAAAACCTGTGATGCATTTATATAAGTATAAATACACCACAGGTTAAATTATTAATATTTTTATCTAAGTAAATCTGTAACTGTTATTTCGGACTAGCCAAAGGAGTTATTCTATTGTAACTGAAAGCCCTTCTATCCAGTATTTGAACTCTTCCATATAATATTGGTAGGCAGAAGATGCGATTCCCCTATACTGGCCTGCTATTTCTGCTTTCAGGTCGAGATTTACAATTTTGGTTTCACTCGGTCCGAATTCGCGATAATAAATCACAAGGTTATCATTTATTATCTCATAGAAGTCAAATACTTCTTTTTCTTGTAGTTCTTTCAACTGCCAAGGTTGCAGGCTCATTCCGCCCGGAATGCCGATCACTGCAATACTCATCGGTATTCCTTCCTGTTTTGTATTCTGAAGTTTGACTGACAAGCGTACTGTTTCATTCACTTTTATCGTGTTCGAACCCAATGTAGTTGTTAATTTTAACGGGCATAATCCACTGGACGGAGGAGTCGGTGACTGCCAATAAATATTAACCCCGTAAGGGTATTTGTTCTTAGATTGTTCAAATTCCACTTTTATGGTATTCCTCCCTTTTTTTAGCTTATCGCTGAAATAAACAGCCAGCCTATTTTCCCCGGCAGATACTGCTGCCTTGATGTCCTTACAATCAAGTTTTTCATTATTAATTGTTACACAAAATTCGCCACCATTGTCTTCGTTCAGTTTAATTCGTTCGGCATATTTTGTTAAAGCCTGCAAGCAAATACTAGTTGCCTGACTGTTGCCGAAACCACCTCTACTGCGTCCACTATTGATATATCTAACGCACTTTTCTATCAGTGCCATGTCTTTGCCATCTCTCAGCAGTGCCATCAGCCAGAAAGCTACGGTTTCTCTACGCCCGGCATCACCATGACTATACACGATGGTAGATTCTATATTTATTTTCGAAAGATCTTCTTTCTGCGCATAGTTACCGAAATAGTCTGTCAATTTGTTGTACGAAGCCATGTCTTTCATATTATAGGCGGTATTCGCCATCAGTGCCATACGATACAGGTCTTTGCTGTCCAATGCTTCTTTCAGTGACGACTGATATTCTTTATTGATATCTGACGTATTTTCTGTTTCGGTAAGGGCATAGACAATGTAAGCATTGTTTACATGTCTAGGAGCACCGGAGAAACCATATCTACCTCTGTTTTGCTTAAATCCACCCGATCCGTCTTTGCGGCTCAATATGAATGACAACGCCCTGTTCATCTTCTTTTTGTCTACCTTATCATACACCTTAGCCATTTCGTAAAATTCGACTAATCCGTAGGCTGATAATACTTCGTGTGCAGGAGTTCCGCCATACCATTCGAATCCACCTGTCCCTTTCACTTCATAGGCTGCCAATTTGTTGTAACCTATCTTCAGGTATTCAGTGGCTTTCTTATAAATTTCCGGACGGGTTTGCCCAGTCGTCTTCAATAACTGCAAAGCAAAAATATTCGGGAATGTACTCGATGACACCTGTTCGAAACAACCGGACGGCACACTGAATATACTTTCCACACCATCTATCAGTTCATCCAGAACGCTGATATAAGCCACAGCTTCGGCTCTAAGAGAACCGGATACATAGTCGGGCAATGTAAAGGTTTCGGTCTGAGTCGTGTTATTTCCGGAGAAACTGTACGAATACGGAAAGTTTACATCACGTACTGTGATCTCTCTACTTATGGCGTCTTTGTGCATATCACTTGTAGCGTTTATGGATATATTAAACTTGCCTGTATTATGCCCCACTCTGATAGGGAAATATACATTTTTTGTCTCTTTTGCCGGAATAAGAATATTCTGGGACGGTAATGTCGTCTGTATATCACCTGGGAAACCTTTACTTAGGTTGACCGACACGATGCTATTCATTGGTTTATCCGTTGTATTGCGCACCATTACCGAAAGATTGATCACATCGTTTACCGCAGCAAAGACAGGTGTTTTTGCATCCAGAGAGAATGGCTTTTCTGTAACAATCCGTTTTGTCTCACTGCCTATAAGTCCGCTATTGACCGAAAGTCCTTCGGCTGTAATACGGAATGTAGAAGACTGTTTACTGTTTTTGAAACTAACCGTAGCCTCCCCATTATTACCGGTACGGACATTGCCATTCCAGTAGACAGTAGAGTTTTCAAGTCCGGCATTTTCGGTATGCTGATTGTATGGTGTTGCATTATAAAACCTGCGTTTCATAACCGTTGAACCCGCAAAACGTGCTTTACCTGGAATATATTTTTGTCCGAACTGGCTGTTTTTTGTTGTTATTAAAATTACACCATTAGCAGCCCTGCTTCCGTATATTGCTGTAGATGAGGTGTTTTTTAGTACTGAAACATTGTCTATATCATCGGGGTTGATAAAGCTCAATGAGGATGAATAAGAATCGTTTATCGGAATACCGTTTATAATGACAAGCGGCTCACCCTGTGTCGATTGGGAAGAAATACCCCTGATGCGTATATTTGAAGATGCGCCGGGATTTCCGTCCGCAGGACTGATCATTACTCCGGGAACCCTTCCTGCCAATTGGGAAGCCAAAGAATAGCTTGCCAGTTCCTGACTCCTTACTATGGATACAGATCCGGTAAGGTTCGCTCGTTTTTGTGTTCCATAACCGACAACTACTACCTCATCCAGTTGGGAGGCACTTCCTGTGCTTTCATATTGCTCTTCGGGCATTGGTACAACGATGTCTGATACCCGATTGTCCTGATAGCTTTCAGCTATTTTTGTCACGACCTTATCTTCTCCTATGGCAGTGTACTGATCGTCATTAGCGGCAAAAGGAGATAATGAGAATGATGGCGGAGGTGCAATCTCCGGCTTGCCATTCAGAAGGACAACTCTGTTCGGCAGACGCGTTGTTACATGTATGTTTCCTGTATAATCCACATCGTGAAATACGAAATGTCCTTCTTCTGTTGTTTTTATTTTCCCGATGCGTTTCCGCCCGTCCGTTTCTATCAGATATACGTCCGTTTGAGCCGGTTTCCCGTCTTTACTTAATACATAGCCATATACAGTGTTTATTTTTTCGGCAAAATGTGTTATTTCTTTCTGCTGCGGGTTTAATATTTCTTCCCATACAAAGCTACGCCAGCCATGCGTAAGCATCAGGTAGTCAATGGCCTCTTTCGCTTTGGGTTCTTCTTTGTTGAAATAGAAATATGGTTCTTCTATTTTACCTTTCAGTTCGCTAGAGAAAAGCATATAGCTCAACAGATTGTCTTGTTTGTCGTCGGCCATTGTCAGCAACTGCTCGTCAACCACAGCCAGGCCAATATTTGCAGCGACAGGCTCACCCTGCTTGTCTTTCGCTTTTACAGTAAGAGAGACTTCCTCCGTAGGTGCATAAGTGTCCTTGTTGGTTTCGATCTCAATATGTAACCCTTTATCAGGATTGATAAACGCCAGACGTTCGCACTTTTCGGTTTCTTTATCAAACAATGTGAATATTGCGACACCAATAGGAAACTCAGATGTGTTTACATCCACTTTATTCCAACCTTTTTTTAGTTTCAGTGTCTCGCTGTAATAGATTTCTTTCTGTGTATGCCCTACAAGTGAAACGTTTTTCGTATTATCGGGAGAGTATATATCCCATGATATTTTCTTCTCATTTTTTGAGTTCAGCTTGAGTACATAACCGTCTTTGTCAGCTTGAGGTAAGGTCGCTTGTGTATTACAGTCCTGAGGCTGCGTAACCTTTGCATAATATGTTTTACCTGCCTCCGGCGTAAACTCAAATGCACCCATACCAAGATGGAAACTTTCGAAAGACACAACTTTGTTTCCCGACTGGTCTACAATATCACCTTTCACATCTGCGCCTTTCCCGAATTCGTTCAAAGCTTCGAACGCTACTTTACACTTAACGCCTTCTACAAGTGTTCCACCTTCGGGATAGAATTGTATGTCAATATTATTCAATACAATAGGTATGGAACGGGTTATAGATTCCTCCACGCCCTTGTCTCTTACAACTATCTGCAAAATACCGTCTGTCGTATTGAGGTCTTTGGGCAGATTGAATTTTATAGCTACTTCTCCGTTCTCCGTTTTATTTGTGAGTGTTTGTACAGCAATACCTCCGATACGTACCGTAGAACTGACTTCGCTTCCGCTGGTTTTATTATTACTCAGGTCTGTAACTTTCAGGTCTGCTACAACCTCATCTCCTGCCCCGTAAGCACGTTTTGCAAAATCAAGTTTTAAGAGCATGCGTGGAGTAATTACCTTCTGGACGGTAAGTTCCTTTGTGAAATACTTTTCTTCTCCCCAGTTTTTCATCCAGCTGGTATATGCCCTGATCTTGTACAACCCACCCGGATTGCTCTCTGCAATAACAAAATTGCCGGAGTAAGTTCCTTCTAATGTATTGTGTTCGTTATGTTGAATAACTTTCCCCCATGGGTCGATGAGGTCGATATAGACTACATCGCTTGTTATGGAAGGTCTGTTATCTGATCCGTTTACAAGAAAACCTTTATACCAGATTTTTTCGGATGGTTTGTAATATGTTTTATCTGTTTGCAGATAAGTTTTCTCATCCGGATAGGTAATACGGTTTACGAGCAGAGACTGTTTCAATTTGTCTACAAAACCATACTTTGTTGCACTGATAAGCAGGACAGGCAATAGTATAAAAGCGATAATATATATATGTTTTTTCATGACCTTAAAATTCTAGTGTTAATGAAAGAGAGTAACTGCGAGTTGAAGGAAGATTAAATAGATCGAGCCCGAACCCTGAAGAGTAACCAAAGAGTAGAGATGATGGGTCTACGCCTTTGTAGGGGCTTATGACAAACAGGTTCTGAGCCTGTGCGTTTACTTTCATCGATTTAAACAATCGGTGTGTCTTATTCCTGAATACCGAGTATGTCAACATTACATTCGATAGGCGAAGGAAAGATGCGTCCTGAATGTATTCTTCTCCGACACCGGTAGTACCATAGCGTACCCAGCGATTCTCTGATAGAGGCAGATTTGGATTGTAGAAATCTACGGGAGTGGAATTGACGTTGCCTGCAACATCTACTCCTTTGAATATGTATTGCTTGATATCCCTGTTTCGCGCCGAGTTCTCTGACATTCCTTGATAATCGAGTATAGCCTGAGTTCCATTCCAACGGTCGCCTCCATGATTGTATTCCAGTACAAACGAGAAAGTGAAATTTTTCCACCAGAATGTAGGATTCAGTGACAATATGAAATCAGGTGTAGGGTCTCCTATTTTCTTCAATACGTTGTCAACCATCGGATAACCTTCTGCATCAATAATCTGTTGCCCTTTATCGTTGCGCAGATAAGTTGTTCCATAGATAGCACCTAATGGCTGGCCTTTGGCGAATACTGTCTGTATATCGGTAAACCCGGCTAATGAAATAATATTTCTGTCTCCATAGACAGCCGATACTTTATTCTTTGTCTGACTGAAATTCAATTTTATTTCAAACCCTAAACCGCTACCATAACTATATTTTGTATATCCCGCCGACAGGAAATATCCATAATTGCGCAGCCTGCCTACATTGTTGAGGGTAGCTGTCTGTCCGCTTTCTATAACAGGCGCAATATAATTGTGTGTGTTGTAATAGAACACATTCGCTTCTCCTGAAAACTTATTGGAGGGGGAATGATATCGTAATCCTATCTCGCTCTTCAGGTATGTTTCAGGTTTAAGCCCCTTGTAGCTATATATCTCGGAGTATTCACTGTAATTTCTGAAATCCTTAGCATTCAACAAAGTGGATAATACAGCCGGATTCCTGTATATGAGTGATGATTCTCCTATCGACCTGCCAACTGAGCCATATAATATGAAGTTACGGTTATATCTATCAAATAGATTCTCGATAAATCGTTCCATATTCCATGATGCGCCCAGTTCGGGAAACAGATTTACATAATCTGAGCTTTTAGCCGTATTGGAAAAATAATGCTTGTTGTATGCCTCTACCGTTAAGTCTCCATCTCTGTTGATTATCCTTGTACCATATTTTATATCATGGGCATTACGGATCAACTTGTTATATTCAGAAAAATAAAATTCTGTACTTCCGGATGAGTAATGGTCATTTCTGTTCACTTTTTCCTCTGTATGCTTAAATCCGTAAGACAGAAACCCGTTAATCTTTGTATCATATTTTTTTATTTGCCAGTCCATGTCCGCCTTAGCCATGATGTTGGAAGAATGCATATTCCGGTACGACAGACGTTCCGGCAATATCAGGCTTTCGAATATTCCGCTATGCTTTTTGTTCCATTGTTTGTCATAGCTCAACATTGCGGATGTCTCTACAGCGCTGAATCTTCTTTTGGTCTTCAGATAGGCTAATATATCATTGTTTTTATCGCGGTCGGGTAGCTCGCTTGCCAGCATATATGGATTATGTACATAACCGGGAGCATAAGACGATTGCTTGTCCCCATTGTCAAATGTTACCGGAGTGGTAAGGACAGAGTGCAATAGTGAAGACAGATTTGCACCTTGTTGGGTCAACCTTCCATAAGATGTTTTAAACAGGGCTCCAACTTCACTTTCGAAAGCTCCTGTCCTTATTTTTTCTAAAGTTATAGACGCATTATACGATTCTTTATAAGCATCCTGTATAGTCGAATTATTACGATTCTGTCCCAGTTTTAAAGAGAGAATGCTAGATCCGAAAGTTGCAAAATGAGCGTTTACATAATTACCGAAAGAAATACCTGTCTTGAAAAAGTCTTTCGAATCATATTGTTTTGCAGGAGCTCCATTACCTTCGCCAATAGGTACAAGGTTGCCATTGTTGCTATACTCCAGATTGCTGACAGCAGGCCCCCAACTGAATACTTCATTCCGATCGGCACCCTGCCATTCCCCATTCCGTCCTTGTGCATATTTAGTTTGTAGTTTCGGTGACTTTCCGGCTATACCCACATCGATATATGATGTGAATGAGATTTTCTGTCCTATTGTTTTGTATTTGTCTTGGGCTTGTGTCATCGAGAACTTATTCTTACCAAGATCTTTTATATCCTCAATCTTATTAAGGTATATATTCTGATAGCTTGCAGGCATATTGTTAGTCATAAACAAAACTCCTAGCGTGTCTTTCTTACTGGTCGTCAGATGAGAGAAGACCGGATCGGGATATATTTTCAGTACCGAGTCGGTAACTTCGGCAACCAATACTGTTTCTCCTGTAGCGACATCTTTCAGATAGTCGGCATCGGTGACTGCTTTCAGGTAGAAATATCCTTTCTTGTCGGTCTTTACTTTTATTCCCTGCGACAGAACTTCTATTTCCCGGTTTTCGATAGCTTTGCTCCAGCCATCGGATGTATAGTTTTGCATGAGACGCCCTCTGATATCTTTTACTTTATGCGGATCGGCATTGGAAACCTGCGCTCTCCTTATATTACGTACAACACGCCGATATCCGCCATATTCGCGCATTCTGATATCATATGTATTGGTGGTTTCAGATATCCTTACATATTCAGTTTCATAGCCGAGATACGAAAATCTGAGTTGTTGATTATCTTTGACAGGGATGGTCAAGGAGTATCTGCCTTCTATATCGGTAATGGTGCCGGTTGTGGTACCCTCTAAAATAACGGAACATCCGATCAATGTTTCATAGTTATATCCTTCATACACAGTGCCTGTTATAGTCCGTGTCTGTGCGTAACCGACAATGGAAAGTAACAGGTAGATGCTGATCAATTGAATCTTTCTCATAGCTATTCTGTTTTTTTGATATTGTTTTTCTTATTAGACAGAGCCCGGAAACAATACCCCTAAAAAAGATTCAATTTTTTTTAACAAACCGGATCACAGAATACGAAATATTGATATAAGCAATGCTAATCGTTCGTTTTGGGCAATGCAAATCAACGATCACAGGAGCGGAGCATATGGAAAATGAAAAATAAGCGCGGAAGTGTACATCAGGTATGAGCCGAATCTATAAAGCTTATGCTAAGTTGAGTCTATATACAAAAAACGATTATTTAATGCTATCTCAAATACTGATTGGCATAAATAACATGGAAAAACAGCTTGTTTATCTCCCCACAGGAATAACAGATAGCATAAGAATAACGTTACCCGTCTTCCTCTTTATTAGTAGCCTGTTCGTCTTCAGCAAAAAGTATTTCCTCTATTTCTTCGCGTGGCATACCAGCCTCTACCATCTTATTTCTAAGCTCAAGTTTGCGGAGTTTCATATTGTTTATATGCGAATTTACACCTAATAGCAGTGCCACTTCCTTGCGCCTGTATCCACAATAATAAAGCATAAACAAAAGCAATTCGCGCTCTTCGAGCAGCTCTAAAGCTTTTTGTCCATAAGAATTCTTTGCCAAATGATTCTTTGCTAACTTAATAAACTCTTTATTGGTATTTTGTTTAAAACTGTCTATCAGATTGCGTATGCGGGTATATATCTCGGGTTCTTCTGTTGCCCCCAATTCTTTAGTAAGCTTCTTCACTGTTTTCTCTATTTCCATCCACTCGGTAACGATATTGCGGTATATCTCCTGCATATATGAGAGTGACTCGGCCTGCTGGTCCATTTCTTTTTGAAGCAATCGGTTTTTCTCCACCTCCTGTTCTTTCTTCTGACGCATATTCCTGAGCATAAAGTAAAATATAGCAAAAACAGAAAGTAGCACTACAATACCGCATAATATCAACAACATGTTGCGTATCTGTGAGTTATGTATCTCTTTTTCACGAAGGACGGACTTATATTTGTCCTCAGCTTCTTTCAGCCCACGTTCGCTATTCAGTTCATGTATTTTACGGTCTACACTTCTTAGTGAATCTTTATAATTAGCCGCTTCTTTGTAATTTCCACTTTTCTGGTAATAATAGGAAAGAGACTTATATGCCCCTTGACGTGAATAAATATAACTTATATCAGGCAGGGACTCTTTAACCTTAGTTGAGTAATATCCTGCCGAATCAAGTTGATTTTTATCAATATATAACCTAAATAAGCTAAGATTTATTCGGGCTGCCTCTTCCTTGTTTTCCACTTCTGCAAGGGCTTTGTGCAAATAAGCAGATGATTTTGAAAAATCCTTTTGTTTACGATAGACTCTACCCAACATATGTCTAAAAGTCACTTCTAAATCCTTTCTATCATGTCGTATCGCTTCTAACAATCCTTTATTAAAATAGAAATCGGCACTGTCAATATTTCCTTTATTATAATGTGATTGTCCTATAAAATTTATAACCTTATATTTTTGAGTTTCCTGCCCTTGTGTAAAATTATAATAATAGAATGCTTGCCTGTAGTAGACAAGAGCACTATCTAAAATTCCTTTTTCATAATACGTATTCGCTATGCTTTGTGAACTTTTCGCTACCAATTTATTATCACCTGCCCTCGATGCGTAATATTTTGCTAACATAGTACTTTCCAGATCATCATAAGTAGCCTCATTGCTATAATATACATGTGAAGCATAATAATTAGCATAAGCAGCCTGAGCAGGATTGTTTCGATTGTTAAAGTATTTTTGTGCTTCAAATATCAGTGTGTCATTCTTTACATTCTGAGACAACAATACTTTTGCATGTACATTTGCCACAATATACTCCATATAATACTCCTTGTCCATATTCTGAGGGTTATTTATGGAGTTTAGCAAATAAAGTGCAGCAGAAGGATCGTCTTCCATTTTGCTTTGAGCTTGTGCAAGTATCTCTGTTGAAGGGTTCGATCCTTCACAGGAATATAGAAACACCGTTGTTAATACAAGATAAACAATGTTGAGTTTTCCGGATATTATATTTTTCATTAAAATGGGTTATTAAGGTGAAAGTCCGAAGTTTCCGCCTCCGGACTTTTCTTTATTAACTACATTATGATAACATAGCCGGCTTACAGCTATTTAATCTTGAATTTTCCATGCTGAATTTTATTTCCATTGGCGTCGGTATAGGTTACACTATATTGTCCGGATGATGAAAGAACTTTTATAGGCAGTTTTTGGGTTCTTGAAGTGTCTACGCTTCTTTTTGCATAAACAATCCCCGTAGCGTCATCAGCCACAGTTACACTAATTATACCAAGAGGCGTATCGAAAGATGTTTCCAAATTGTTGCCATCAGTCACTTCTGCCGTTATAGGTGCAGACATAACAGACATAACAACCGTTTCGGCTTCGACAGGAGGTTTTGTAGATGGGGTTCCTCCACCATCATTCGCTATCAGAGAACCGACACTCCCAATACATAATAGAACAAATAAAAACAGGTAGATTTTTTTCATAAGCATCTCAATTTTAAAATTAGTGTTTTTTGCTACAAAAAATATTAAAAGTAGATTGATATTCTGTAAATTTAGCTCATTTCAGCAATTTAACACTTGCAAAAAATGGTGCATATAGCTTTTTAGATCGGCTCGTATTGTGTAATCTGCTATTTTATAGAAGGATGAGTGAAAAATAAGGTGAAGCTGATATGATTTTTTTAACGGAATATACATAACTACAGAGGGTTGTTTCATAGTGAAACAACCCTCGCATTATATTATTTTTCTTATTTTATCTTACAATTACCTTCAATGCCATCTTGCCGGCTTTCAGTATATACAATCCTTTAGGCAGCTCTATATCGCGGCCACCAACACAGGTTTTCAGGTTGACACTTGTCACCTTCACACCAAGTATACTGTAAACTTCCAGATAACCCGAAGTAGGCACATTCTCCATTTTAACGGTAGTAGTTCCGTTTATTCTTAGGTCGAATGACATGGTATTTTGCTGCTGTTGCTCAAATACAGAACTGCTTGCTGGAAAGTCCATTCCCGCAGCATTTGCTGTGAAACCGGCTCCTACAAACAATAATAGAAACAATATTTTTTTGTACCTTATCATATATTATACGCCTAATGAGCACAAATATAGGCATTAAAGATTATAAAAGAATAAAAAAATAAAAAAAAGTAAATTCTTTTACAATTTTTCACGAAGTCCTTCGTTGGCAAGTATTGTATTAGGGAAAATTCCCTTCGCTTCGTCCAGCAATATCTTATTGTTATTGTATCGCGCCGAAAAATGTCCGAGCATCAGTTTCTTTACATTCGCCATTTTGGCAATAGTCGCAGCCTGCTTTGCCGTAGAGTGTCCCGTTTCCTTTGCACGTAAAGCATCTGCTTCGGCAAAAGTAGCTTCGTGATACAACAAGTCGATACCCTCTATAATGGGTATAATCTTTTCGCTGTACGCCGTATCGGAACAGTAGGCATACGAGCGGGCAAGATCGGCAGGTGTCGTCAGATGGGTATGGGGTATCACACGCCCTTCTTCGGTCACGTAGTCTGCACCCTGCTTTATCTTTGCCAACGACTTAACCGGTATGTTATAAAACTTTATCATGTCGGGCAGCAGATGAGCTTCTTTCTGCTTTTCTTCGAACAGGAATCCGGCACAGGGAACCCGATGGAGAAGTGGTATAGTCTTCACCGTCACCGAGCGGTCTTCATATATCACCTCACTCTTCTTCGGATCGAAAGTCTCTATCTTTACCTGAAAAGGATTGTCCTTGCAGAAAAATGCCAGTTCTGGGGCAAGTGTCTCTTCCAGTCCGGCAACGGTATGGATATATAAATCGCCCATTCGTCCAAGCAGTGCCAATGTAGATATCAGCCCTATCAGCCCGAAACAATGGTCGCCATGCAGATGCGATATGAAAATACGGTTGAGCCGCCCGAAGCGCAGCTTACTGCGGCGCAACTGTAGCTGTGTGCCTTCCCCACAATCTATCATAAACAGCTTGTCCCTCACATTCAGGACTTGCGACGACGGATTATGGATTGTGGTCGGAGTAGCTGAGCCGCAGCCCAGTATATCGAGTTCAAATTTCTCCATTATTGCTTTACTCTATATGTATTAGTTTGTGTATTTGCAGGCTTAGCCGCCATTGTGGGTGTTCTTTTATCAGTTCCACACAGTAGGCTACATTTTGCAGGTTTATCTTATCGGCATCGAATATAGGGCTCAGAAAATAGTTCTTTGCCTGCGGAAAGATGGAAATATCGGGTACTGTATCGCCTACAGCTATCGGCATACGTATCTCATCTGCAACGGGTATGCGCGAACGGATGCTTTCATAATTCTTCTTAGGGCTGCATGTGATGTAATCTATCAGTGACGACACAGGACGTGTGCCATTGGTTTCTATTGCCTGTTTGTAGCCGTGACTGCGGAAGAAAGCCAGATGCTCGTCTCTTAGCTGAATAGTAGGTTCGCCCCCTGTCCAGATAATCCATTTGCAGGGATATGTTTGCAGCACCTCCAGTATTTCATCGAGAGTCATGTCGTCACCTTCGGCAAAGTCGGTATCGCAGAAACTACATGCCAGATTACATTTTGTGAGCCTTACAAATATAGAGGCCTCACCGCTACGCCCGCCCTCACCTTGCAGTGAGTAGAATATCTCATTTACTGTCAACTTCATATATTGCACTGGTTTTAGGAGTTTCCGATACCTCTACGGCATAGAGTTCGGGTATGTCTTTTTTGAAGACATCGTACAGGTATTTCGCCATATTCTCGGCTGTCGGATTGAGTGGCAGGACATCGTTCAGGTGTCGGTGATCGAGCTTTTCGTCAATATATCTTTTTACGTTATCCAATTCCCTGTAATCTTTTATAAAACCGACCTCATTCAAATGCTCACTTCTCAGATGCACAGTCACCACATAGTTGTGCCCATGTAGGCGCGAACAGGGATGCTCCTGTGGTAAGCCCTCGAGAATATGCGAGGCCGAAAAAGAAAATTGTTTACTTATTTTGTACATAATTGTTTATAATCTGTTCTTTATTAAAAAGGTAACAAAGGTACATATATTCTTATTTAATATAAATATTTAAGTAACAAAGTATTTATCCTGTCTTTAAAAACCTCAAATTATAAATCCCATATTAATGTCAATCAGTATTTGATTTGTACTGCCTCAATCTTTGTCCGGGATTTATAAATTTAGTTCATCACTAACACACACTCCTGTGCTAGCTTTTCATTTTATATACACTTCGCTACTCAGCGACCTGTCATCAGTTTGCCGGCTGAAATAGACAAACCGGTTAAAAAACCTTTTCCTTTTCGTTACTTAACAAATTATCTCCTAAATTTGTTATTCTAATAAAATAACGATTGGAAAATGACCGACCAGTTAAAAGAAATAGTGTATTCTCGTGATACGATAGAGTTTGTTACAGTAGCAGTGCAGTACTGTGCTTTCCTTGAGAATTTTGAAGAAACAACAGAATCGGAACTTACCGATAAGCTGACTAAATTACTCCCCCTGCTTTACCTGAAAGCTTCGCTTGTTCCCGAGACAGATACTGTAAATGAGGAAGATCCCGAAATAAGTGTAACGGAAGACGATTACAACTATATATCATCCAGATTATATAATATATACCTGAATAATGACGCATATCTCGAAGTATTCCTGCAAGATATGAAATACAGTGAAACTCCTATTGCTGCCAGCATCAGCGAAGACCTTGCCGACATCTATCAGGATCTGAAAAACTTTGCCACTATATTCGAACGAGGTATAACAGAGAATATGAATGACGCATTGTATGTGTGTATCGAAAACTTTAAGGAATATTGGGGGCAAAAACTCGTAAATGTATTGCGGGCACTGCATTCGCTCAAATATACAGCAGATGCCGGCCTGCTGGATGAAGATAACTCCGAACCTATTGATACCGATGAACTATGGTGAATACAATATCCAAAGAGGTGTTAGCAAGCTATGCCCAAGAAGTTTTTACTGGCAGGATTATAGTTGTACAAAGTGAAGCCGAGGCGACAAAAGCATGCTCGTATCTGGAAAAGTATAATATAATCGGATTCGATACCGAGACCCGTCCCGCGTTCCGCAAAGGAGTATCGCATCAGATAGCCCTGATGCAGTTGTCGACAGACGACACCTGTTTCCTGTTCCGGCTCAACATAATAGGATTGCCCGATTGTCTGGCAAACATTCTGGTAAGTCCTGCCATTAAAAAAATAGGGCTTTCTCTGCGTGACGATTTTTCAGCTATACACAAGCGAAAATCTCTTGTTCCTTCCAATTTTGTAGAACTACAATCATTTGTCAAAGATTATGGCATAGAAGACAATGGCTTGCAGCGCATTTATGGCATACTTTTTGAAAAAAGAATATCGAAAGGGCAACGCCTGTCGAACTGGGAAGCAGACATATTATCTGATGCTCAGAAAATGTATGCCGCCATCGACGCATGGGCTTGTCTGAAAATATACAAAGAATTGGAATACAGAGAAAAAATAAAATAAGACATATGGCATTTATAGATTATTACAGCATATTGGGTATATCCAAAACTGCCAGTGCAGACGATATAAAGAAAGCATACCGCAAACTGGCAAGGAAATACCATCCGGATATTAACCCTAACGATGAGGAAGCAAAAAAGAAATTTCAACAGATAAACGAAGCGAACGAGGTTTTATCCGATCCTGAGAAACGAAAAAAATACGATGAATACGGAGAAAACTGGAAGCACGCCGAAGAATATGAGAAAGCACGTCAGCAGCAATCGCAAAATGGCGGTTTTGCCGATTTTGGCAGCTTTGGAGGCTTCAGTGGAGGGGCTTACAGTTTTGAAGGGGGTAGCGAAGATGGGTTTTCAGACTTCTTCGAGTCTCTATTCGGTGGCAGTAGGGCAGCATCCGGCAGTCGGCGCAGCAGTAGAGGATTTCGTGGTCAGGACTTCACTTCCGAGCTTCATCTTAACTTACGCGATGTGTATGAGACACATAAGCGTACTATAACCATCAATGGCAAGAACCTGCGCATTAGCATTCCGGCCGGAGTAACCGACGGACAGGTAATAAAGCTTACCGGACAGGGTGGACAAGGTGCGAACGGAGGACCTAGTGGTGATTTATATATCACGTTCGTAATAGCTGAAGACGCTGGCTTCAAACGAGTTGGAGGCGATCTGTACACAACTGCTGATATAAGCCTATACACAGCTGTACTAGGTGGTGAAGAGACAGTAAACACCTATACCGGAAAGGTAAAACTGAAGATTGCAGCAGGTACTCAGAATGGAACAAAAGTAAGATTGAAGGGAAAAGGATTTCCTGTCTACAAAAAAGAGGGACAATTCGGCGACCTTATCATTACCTATGCAATAGCAATACCGACAAACCTGAACGCCGAGCAGAAAGAATTGTTCGAAAAACTGGCGAAGTCTTAATTTAAAGTTTTACGATTATGAACACAGAACTGATAATAATACGAGAATATTGTATCCAGAGCCGGATAGAACCGGACTTTATCGTACAACTCGAAAATGAAGGGCTTATAGAGGTAACGATCGTCAACAACGAACGATATTTACACATATCGCAACTGAGCGATGTGGAGCAATATGCGCGCTGGCACTACGATCTCTCTATCAATGTGGAAGGAATAGACGTTATCCGCAACCTGCTGGGCAGAATACACGACATGAGAGCAGAGATAACACAGCTGAAAGCTCAATTACGTCTAATAGATTAAGAAAGGGAACAGTATCCTGTCATTTTTGTTTACTTAAAAATTAGAGAAAACACATGAAAAACTATAAAGTCCTCTTCGTCTGCCTCGGAAATATATGCCGCTCTCCGGCCGGAGAAGGTATTTTCAAAAAAATGGTAAAAGAACAAGGATTAGACAATCTGATTACAGTCGATTCGGCGGGTACATCGGGTTATCATGACGGAGAATTACCGGACTCGCGTATGCGTCAGCATGGGGCACGCAGAGGGTATAAATTTGATTCTTTATCACGTAAATTTACCAGTCGCGATTTTGATAACTTCGATATCATACTGGCTATGGACGATAATAATTATCGCAATATCATGCGCCTGGCTATAGATCTCGAATCAGAGAAGAAAGTATATCGCATGACAGATTTTTCGCAACGTTACAGCCACGACCATGTTCCTGATCCGTACTATTCGGGTGCAGATGGGTTCGAATTAGTATTAGATTTACTGGAAGATGCTTGCGAAGGGTTGCTGGATAAGATGAAGAACAGGGAACTATGATACCTATTTTTTCTGCATGTCAACAAAAACCGTCTTCATTGCCTTTAACACAGGATTTTGTCCTACTGCAGTTTCTATAGTTCCGTCGAATGTATATTGGGATTGTAAGAGATAGTATTTTCTTTCTCCATCGGCATTCAACTCATACGCCCAGTGATTAGAGTATTGGAGTAGCCCGCTTACAGATACTTTATAGCCGCTAGTATCTTCGTCCAGCTTCAACTTTATTATCGGCTCGGGTATGTAAGAATCGGCTCCTCGCCCGATAGCCGCAGTAACAAGGTCTACTGCCGTTTGTCGATCCAGATAGTTCAGTGCTCTTTGTATCCCATCATATTCCTTTCGCTCCGATTTATAGAGAGTGTTTACAATCTTATTATATTCGCTATCCAACTTTACATGACCCCAGTATATATTATCCTCTGCTTCGTACAATATCCCGGTATAATTATTCCAGCCTGCCTTTTTCAATAAAGGTTCATTCAACACTGTTTCTATCAGATTACAGGCAGAGGCGGGAACTGCATATGCCAGCCCCTTCCCTCTCTCAATCATATCTAGTTTTAATGGTAATTCCACATTTACATCCACAACAGAATACTTTGTAATATTTTTAGTTGTACGGCACGAAAACAACGTCCCCAGTAAAATAATAACAGACAGTAAAACAAAAAGCTTATTCATAATATTCATAGATCAATTTACCTTGTCGATCTCTCCTCCTTCAAAGAAATTGATGATATTTTTCGCTACTTCCAGTTCCATGTCTAGTCGTGCTGCATACGTTTTTGTTCCTGCATGAGGACATACGATCGCATTGTCTAGTTCCAATAGCTCGGGTAATATCTTCGGTTCGCGTTCAAATACATCCAGTCCCGCAGCCCAGATATCTCCTCTGCGCAATGCAACAGCCAGTGCAGACTCGTCTACCAAAGCTCCACGCGCTGTGTTAATTAGTATTGCCGTATCTTTCATTTTTCTGAATTGCTCTTCACCCATCAGGTGGTGTGTTTCAGCCGTTGAAGGAGCATTCAAAGAGAGTACATCAGACTCTGCCAATAAGGTATCGAAATCGACATAGACAGCATTATATCGGCTTTCTATATCTTCTGCTAAACGGTGTCTGTTATGATAGATGATCTTCATGCCCGAAGCCACAGCTCTGCGTGCAACTGCCTGCCCTATACGTCCCATACCATATATACCCAGTGTTTTCCCATAAATAGGCATACCCAGATCGCCGAACAATCCCCAGTTCAGCCGTTCGCCGCTATGTAGTTTATGATTGTAATATGCCACTTTACGAGCCGTAGCCACTATCAGCGCAAAGCAAAGTTCTGCTGTGGGTTCGAGTACCGATTGCGGCGTATTGGTTACTGTAATACCTTTAGAAGCGGCATAAGCCACATCTATATTATTGTAACCGACACCATAATTTGCAATCAGTTTCAGATTTTTTCCTGCATCTATAATCTCTGCATCTGTCTGGAATGAAAAATTCGGCACAAGCACATCTATATCTGCAATCCGCTCTATTATATCTGCTTTGGAGAATAGATCCTTTTCGGGATAAATGACTTCGAATTTTCCCTCAAGACTAGCAAAACCTTCTCTTGCAAAGTTCTGCCCCATCAGTATTTTTGTCATAATATAGTACTTTTACAAAATGCCTCTCTCTTTCAACATCCGTTGCACCCTATTCCAGTCTACATACGGTCTGTCTGAGATATCTTCATTGTATAGCAGAGGACAGCCCAAACCGGCATCGTCTATATACATCTGACCGTAAGCTTTAGGCGATGACGTCCAGAAGCGCTGTGTAGGATTCTTCTGAATTCCATATAATGCTATGCCATTATCCTCGAACCACTGAACGGCTTCGGTCAGTACGTTCTCCTCAACAATAACTTCTTCACCGTTTACTTTCTTTTTCTTCTTACGGTCGCTGCGCATAGTGAAAAGAATCAGCCGATGTCCTTTTTCCACAAGTGCTTTCAATACGGGAACAGCCCCTATGTCTTTACCTATCTCCGGATAGTCGTGTGTTACACATGTTCCGTCAAAATCTATACATATATCCATTGCCGAAATATTAATTAATCTGTTTTTAAAAAGAGAAACCCGAAGCAATACAGTTCCGAGTTTCAAATATCTGATATGAAATTATATTCATTCTTTTTCAGTTCCTTTTATATCTTCTTCGAGTCCGTTTACGCCGTCTTTGAAGCTTTTTACTCCTTTACCGATACCTTTCATCAGTTCAGGAATCTTCTTGCCTCCAAACAGGAGCAGGACAACGATTGCTATAATAATTATTTCTGCGGTACCCAAGTTCCCTAAAAATAGAAGTGTGTTCATCCGGATTATTTTTACGTTATAAGATTTCTTTTTGCTAAAGTAGTCAGAATAAAATTATTTCGTATATTTTTTCACATAATTTTGATTTCTAACCTCAGACCATGTAATAGATTCATATAAAAATCGCTCTAAGAATTAGCATAAATATATCATACATCTATCGAGAATTACTTTTGATGTTTCCTCTTTAGCCGCTGTAAAACAAAATACTTATCTTTATTGCGGATAAATATCCTACACAAATATTTATGAGAAAATCATGTTTCTTTATCCTGCTAATATTCGGACTGTTAGCCTGTCGTCAAACGGTAAAAGGCCCGACATTACCATCTAATGTAAAAAAAGTTTCAATCCTTGAGGTCAATGGTTGGGGACCAAACTATGAATTTATCAACGATTCTGTTGTACTTGCCGACCCGAACTATATGGTTATCATGGGGCTTTTGGAAATGGATAAGAATTTTAGGATGAAAGCTACGAAACGTCTCAGTTTTTATGGCGATTATTATTATGGTGAAGCTTATGCTGCACGCTGGCTGAGAAATACGGTGTTACAGCTAATTGATAGTTTTCCTTCCGACTCGATACTGACATGGAATGATATTCAGCCGCAGATATACGATGCTCATTATTATATGGTATTGATTGAAAAAGAAGATGGAAGCATTACCCGTTTGAGTGGCCGTCCATTCTCCATATCGGAAGAAACATCTGAATTGTCTTGGTTTTTCTGCGATTCGGTAGAAACTTTTATAAAAAAGAACAAGACAATAGCAAATCAAGACTCTATAAGAAAAGTTTTGAGAGGCTATGAGAAATACGTATCAGAATTTAACATGTATCCGCCATTGCCGGAAAATGTGATTATAAAATTTACTCCTCCTTCTATATCCGATAACTTTTGATCAGATAGAAGATACATTTTTAGTAGAAGGCTCAAAAGACTAACCCTTAAAAAGCATTGAAAAAAGAAAACTCGTCATATAACCAGATACTGAAATCGACCACCATATTCGGAGGGTCTCAGGTGCTTATTATCCTTATCGGGCTCATACGCACCAAGATCATCGCAGTGCTATTGGGAACAGCAGGGATCGGTATTATCGGCATTTATCAATCGGTTATAGAGATGGTACGTTCGACCTGTAGTCTTGGGATAGATACAGCCGGAGTAAAAGACATAGCCGAAGCGGATAGCAACACAGATAAAGATTCCCTGTATAAAACAATCGCGCGTTTCAATAAATGGTTTCGTGGCAGTGCGTTGTCAGCATTGCTTATTTGCATCGCATTCTGTTATCCGATAAGCCATTGGGCATTCGGCAGTGACGAATATGCAATATATATTGCCTGTCTGTCGATAGCTGCTGCACTACACATACTGGCTACCGGAAAATCTACCATACTACAGGGACTACGCAAAATACCCGAAATGGCAAAGTCGGCGGTCTGGGGCAGCCTTATCGGACTTATTGTCACCATTCCTGTTTACTACGTCTGGCGGTTGGATGGTATTGTTCCGGCACTGATAATAAACGCCTTTATATGGTTTCTGTGCGTAATATTCTATTACAGAAAGCAGGCCATAAAAAAAGTCAATATATCGAATAAAGAAGCTTTTGAGGCTGGGCTTAGCTCGCTCCGACTGGGTGTATATATTGTTTTGGCAGGAATAGTGAGTACAGTGAGCATGTTTCTTGTCAGGGCTTATATATCGCGCAACATAGACTTGGATGCTGCGGGTCTGTTCCAGTCGGCATGGGTGATTACGAATGTATATCTGGGGCTTATACTCAGATCTATGGGCTCGGACTATTTTCCACGTCTATCTGCCATATCCGGCGAAAAAGAGAAAGTAAAGAAACTGGTAAATGAACAAAGCTATATTGTATTGGTAATAGCTTTACCTATCATTGTGGGAATGCTGCTTTTCTCCGATTTTGTGTTGTCGGTCTTGTATTCCTATGACTTTACAGGTGCGGGCACTATATTAAGATGGCAGGTGCTCGGCACTTTCCTAAAGGTTTTGGGCTGGCCGATCTCATTCATTCTTCTGGCTAGAAACAAAGGCTTTCTGTTCCTTATTACAGAAGTTATGTTCTATGCCTCTTATCTTTTGTCGGCTTATCTGTTATATCCGGCATACGGGCTCGATGCTGCGGGTATCGGTTACCTGATAGCCTACGCGGTATATTTTCCGGTTATTGTATGGGCAGGATATAATATTTCGGGATTCAAATGGAACGGAGATATACTGAAAATGACATTGGCAAGTCTGATCTTTATATGTGCAGCGTTTTACATCGCGCACTATCATACAGGGTACACACTTGCATGGAGTATAGCCATCCTGTGTCTATCTCTGCTATATGCTTATATAAAACTCAAAAAGGTATTTAGTGTAGAAGATCTGAAAAACTGGTTCAGGAAAAAATAGTACAGGTTGTTGTTCACAAGCGGTCAGAAGATTATAAGCTTTTCATTTTTAGTAAATTGCCACGACTTTCAAGTCGTGGATAAGGGTTGATAAAGTAAAAAGGCTTTAGCCAAATATAGCTTTACTCTGCTTTTATTTGACTAAAGTCCATTATCTTAAGATATTCCTTTTAACACCTCCACTTAAAAGTGGAGGCAATTATAGACAATATAGGGACCTACTCTAAGTTATTTACCAGCCTGTTCTTTTTCCATTTCTTTTACACGAGGAATCACCAGATTGTCTTCTATGAAAGTATGTGCTTCCAGTTCTTCTTCTGACATATATAGTTCGGTAAGTATATTTATCATCAGCATCTGATCGGTAGTGGCGGGCACATATTTCATCAGTATCTGTTTCAGGTCGTTCATCTTGCCCTCAATATCGTTGTGACGTTCTTCAAAAATATTGATCGAATATCTGTCATCACACGATTTATTCATCAGTGAATAAACATAGGGAAACACTGTATCATCCTCATACTCCATATGCTCGTGCACCTCTTTGGTATAATTGTCAAAAAAATCGAGCACAACATGCTGTAAGCCCTTATCCGTATCGGCGAATACGAGCTCCAGTTTGCGGCGGATATTCGGTAGCCTTCTTTCCAGAAAATAGCTATGTGAGCTTTTCAGATATTGCAGGAATGGCTGTAAAGGCAATTTTCGGAAAGCTTCTTCTATATTTATTATCGACTTGTTGGATTGATAATTGGCAAGGAAAAGGAAACAATCCGGATCGAATCCGTTTTCCTGACAGACAACATCAACACTCTTTTCTCCGAATCCCAACGAGATATTCAGGCGGTTGAGGAGCAACAACAGATGATAATCGGCGTCTATCAGATCCGACATTTTCATCGACTTCTTAAATATAATAGTTACATTTTTCATCTTTACAGTCTCTTTCTTTTATTCATCCTGATATTTTATTTCGGAGATATCCACAAGTTTGTTTATTATCGCATATATGGTAAGCCCCGATATACTATGCACTTTGAGCTTGCGGGTTATGTTACGGCGATGTGTTATGGCTGTATGTATCGAAATATTGTGATGGTCTGCGATTTCCTTATTGCTCATTCCTGTCACCACGCTTATCAATATCTCTTTCTCCCTGTCGCTCAGTTCTTCCTGATCGGGCTGATTACTTTGATCTTTATTAAGGCATTTATCAAGTGTTTCCTCTATCTTCGATTCCGAATCGTTTATCTTAATAATCCCGTCATACGACCGGTAGAACTGTTCATCTATCAGATTATATACCAATGCTATGACAGCCGTTTTCTTTTCCAGGTTAAGTTGCTGCCTTACATCCTGCCTCGATGAGTGCCCGAGCAACATCGGATTTATGAGGACTGCATCGGGTTGTAATATATCTAATTGGTAATTTATATCTTCCATTTCTTTCAGTTCTACAACTTTACCCACACTCGACAACTGGGATAAAACATAGACCAGACCCTTACGGATGATATATGATGTTTCGGCTACAGCCAATACTTTCTTTGTATTCGACATCGTTTGCGACAGTTTCTTATCTAGAATCATTCTTTATAATCGACAAATTTCGTTATAAAATGTGTTATAAACAAATGTTATTGAATATAATACAGAGGGTACAAATGAAATTCTAGTCTAAGGTTATTCTTTCCCTGTAAATTTATCTATATGTAAGAATCGTTATGAGTTAAATAATGAATAAGCTTTGCTGAATGTTGTTTCGAAGAATCGATGGAGTCAACAAAGTGTAGCTAAAACGATAAAACTGGCAAATGTGTAATTTTTGTAAGGTTTTAGTTAAAAACAGTATTTCTATTATTTACTTACTTTATCTTTGCTTAAAATATTTAGAAACAATGACACTGAAAATAGAATCTCTCGACAAAATAGACGAAACAGCCATCGAATTTATAAAAGGTATGGGCGACAATACTGTATTTGCCTTTCGGGGTGAGATGGGTGCAGGTAAGACAACTTTTATAAAGTCTATCTGTGAAAATCTGGGTGTTTCGGACACAATAAACAGCCCTACTTTTGCCATTGTAAATGAATATCGCTCCGATAGCGGTGAACTTATATACCACTTCGATTTTTACCGGATAAACAAGATAGAAGAGGCTTATGACTTTGGCTATGAAGACTACTTCTATAGTGGAAGCCTTTGCTTTATAGAATGGCCGGAAAAAGTAGAAGACCTTTTGCCGCACGATACTGTAAATGTATATATAAAAGCATTGGAAGATGGTAGCAGGGAAGTGACAATAAAGTGACCACAAGGATGGAAAACAAATTCTACAAGGAGTTTGGAGAACTTCTTAAACAACACTTCCCCTACAAGGTGCAGAAGATCTCTGTAAATGCAGGTTTTACCTGCCCCAACAGGGATGGATCGAAAGCAGTAGGCGGATGCACTTACTGTAACAATCAGAGTTTCAGTCCCGGATATGGAGGTAAACAACGATCGGTCAGCGATCAGCTGAGAGATGGTATAGCCTTCTTCTCATACAAATATCCAAACATGAAGTATCTGGCATATTTTCAGTCTTATACAAATACATATGATAGTATAGATAAGCTGATAGCTCTGTACGAAGAGGCACTGGCTTATCCCGATGTTGTCGGGCTGATTATAGGTACTCGCCCCGACTGTATGCCGGATGAATTGCTGGACTATTTTGCGGAACTGAATAAACGGACTTTCCTCATCATAGAGTATGGACTGGAATCGACACAGGATGCTACTCTGGAATTTATAAACAGGGGGCATACACATGCCGAAAGTGAGGAAGCGATACGTAAAACGGCAGCGAAAGGAATCTACACAGGCGCACACCTTATTCTGGGGTTACCGCACGAGAGTAGAGAAACAATACTGGGACACGCAGATGTCGTATCCAAGCTACCACTGACTACACTGAAAATACATCAGCTGCAACTGATAAAAGGCACAGTGATGGCAAAGCAGCACAGGGAGCATCCCGATTGGTTCGACCTGTTTGAGGTGGATGATTATATCGATCTGTGTATCGACTTTGCAGAACGGCTGAACCCCGACTTTATAATAGAGCGGTTTATTTCTCAGTCGCCAAAGCAGCTTCTGATCGCTCCCGACTGGGGTTTGAAGAACTTCGAGTTTACCGCTAAGGTACTCAAACGCTTTGCCGAAAGGGAGACCTATCAGGGACGGTTATTCAGGTAGAGCCTGAGGCTTCTCTTCTTTGTCTTTCTTTCCACTAAAGAAGTTCTTCACTTTGGTAAAGAAGCCTGCAACCTTCTTCAATCGGTTCTGCTTTCCTTGCGATACACCAACCGACTCCACTACAGCCGGTTGTATAATCTGCCAGAAGTAGTTGAATGAGGAGTGATAAGGATCACGTTCTATATAGATATTCGCCTCACGCGGTTTCGACTTAGGCTTGTTAGGATTATTTGACCTGACAATCATATTTGCCATACTGGTCAGGAACTTATTAGGCTCTTCCGTCTCGGTATCTTTGAGGATACTCAGCTTAAGGTCATTATACAGGAGTAGCATATCAGCATGCGCATCCATACTGGTAGCTTCAGTTCTGAAACGGAAATCATTTATGAATCCTTTTGTGATCTCGGCTTTTGCCAATGGCAGGAATATCTGGTTGAGCTCTCTCAGATCAAAGTCTTTAAGCCGGGCATCCAGCACAAAGCAGTCATAGTCTGCACTGACAGGGATATCCCATTGTGCTGTAAAATGCCCGTTATCCATAAAGCGTCCATCAATGTCGAGCTGCATGTACTCTTCGGGATACGAGGCTATATTGGTAAGCTTGGAGAAGCTGCCGTTCATGTTGCTAAAGAGAATCTTACCTGTCTCTGTACCGCCTTTTGGCAGTTCCTCGTACACAACGGAGAAATCGGAGATGTTAGCTTTAGCTATATCCAGCCCGAAAGGTAGTTCCTGTATTTTCGTATAGATCATCGGCTGCATCTTGGGAGGGGTATATATCTGCTTATTCTTTAGATTCAAAAGCATGCCCTTACTCACATCCAGACTGGATGCTTTGAGAATATTGCTTTTGAAGAACAATGGATAATCTACCCCAGAGAGTGATATATTACCTACGCTAACATCGAACCAGTCCTTGTGTAACGGGTGATTATACGAGAACTCCATTTTGGGGTATGCGGGAATCATGTGCATACCGGATATTTGTGCCTTACCTTGTTTCTTATCCAGTTCTATCCTGCCAAAAGCCAGTGTATAAAACCCATCCATGATAGGAAATCTGAGGTCTGTCGTATTAAAGCGAAAGTCGTCCATATCCAGTTCACCCAGATCGGTATTGAGTGTCAGATTACCTATATTGAGGTTGGTCTTATTAATAGTCCGATGTTTGACTACCCTTTTATCCAATGCATGGTTATAATTGATATTTGCATCTGAGATATTGATATCCTTAATAGAAGCTTCATTTACATAAGGCCTTAGCATTGCATACAGGTTAGAATTGGAAGACTTATCTGATGTAGTGTCCACTCTTGCCCGGTAGTTCTCATCAATATCGAGATATGGCTTTACCAGACTCACAGAAGTAAGGGCTAGTACTGACTTATCCTGCTTTGTCAAGTGCAATCCAGAGAAGTTAAATGATTCTGTTTTAAACAGAAGTTTCAGATCAGACTGTTGGTGGCTAAACTGAGGCTTAGTTATAACAAACGTCTCGATATTAACATGCTTCCCTAACATATCCAATGACTGATTCTTATCTGCCTGTTCAGCTTCTTTTGCTTCATGTGAAATATTGGAGATCACAGGAGATTGCAGTATAAGTGCTTTTACATCCAATCCTTTGTGAGGAACCCAATCCAAAGACCTTAGGTTTAAAGCATAGAGATCGGCTTTTATACTATCGCTCTTCACCTTATCTAACAGAGTGACTTTTGCCCCCATAATATTTATGGTATCAGCAAATAGCCTGCTTATTTTGGAAAGAAGCCCTTTACTAGTAGTATCCTTTTGTTCGGTTGATGCGCCTGTCTTAACAATCCTGATGTCGGGTGAAGCCATCTTAAAAGACTTTACCTGTATAGCTTCGTTATTTGCATAGGCTTCATTATTAAAGCCACGAATGTCTATCAATGATGTCTTAAAGTCGTAATATGTATCAGGCACATCTGTCCATGTCGCTGTCTGAGGCACAAGCCTTACATCTTCCAGTTTCAACTTTCCGGTCAGCGTAGAAATATCAGCATCCTTCACCTGTAAGCGGTAATAACCTCCCGGCAGCAGGTTGTCAAAGTCTTTAATGGACAGCCCGATGTCATTGCATGTAAACAGATACCGCGATGCTCTTCTGGTCTGCTCATCAATAAGGAACTCTGTAGCATAAAAATTAAGATGTTGCAGACGATATGTCTCTTTCATCGTCTTGTCATGAAAGGTGATATTTGCATCTTTCAGATTGATATTCCTGACAGACAGATAGTCGGCATAAGGGGTAAACATATCCAGTATGTCTTCCGGCTTTTCCGAACCCTTACTCTTTGGCTGTTTAGGCACATTTTGAGTAACCTTGTAGTAATCAATATTGAAGGAGTCGATCCGGAGCTGGCTGGCTGAAACCCCCTTATCGTAATCGAGCCCTTCTATACCTATCTGCTTGATTCCACCTGACATATAGTCCTTAGATGAGCTTAAGGATAATGGCTTTACTGTGATATCTGATATTTGGAAGCTACTATCTATTGTGCTCAGGTATAAACTATTGGCACTGATGTTTGAGTTATTGCTTTCCATCAGCCCATTAATATTATCTCCGGTCAGGGTAAAATTGTCTACATACCAGAACTTCTTCTGCTGCTCGGAAAGCGAGTCTACAAGAAAGTTATTCGCATGGAAATCAAAATGATAAAGTGTGTAAATATCCGTATATCCTTTCTGAGTCAATGTATAGTTGAACTTTGTCTTTTCAATTCCTATCTTGTCAATAGATATACTATGCAGGATGGGTGACAATATGCTGTATAGCGACCATGTTTGATCACTTATTGTATCGGTTATCTGTAATTTATCCTTCTCTACCTTCTGCGGTGTCTCACCTCTCACACTATAATACTGTATATCGGTAGACGCTATATCGAACGATGTGGCATGAAGGTAATTCTCAGCATTCTCCCTTTTGAAACTAACTCCTTTCAGAGCAACCGACTCTATCTCAGCCTTTATATATCCGCCCGGGGTATGCATCCTGTTGTTCCAGAAACTTTCTTCCGGTGCAATATGAACTCCCTCGATGCTCATCAAAGACTTGATTGTGCTCAGCCTTATATTTTGAGTCTCCAGTATCAGCTGATCACTATAGAGAAGCTGTTGCGGCTGATCTGCCTCGAACTCGAAATGGTCACAGTAAAGCAGTTTTCCCGAATTGTAAGAGTCTTTATTTAAGCGAAAATTGAAAGCCCTGAAATTAGCCCCTTTCAGTCCATAGATAACAGGTGAAACCGAATCTTCAACCACATAATGCACATTAGCGTTACTCAGTTTTATACGGTTAACGGTCAGTTCGTCAATATAGGGGGAAACAACCTCATACAATGTTCTCAGGTCTTTGCCCGGATACTCTTCTTTTTTCTGCACATACGATAAGACAGGCTGAACAACCTTGATATCAGGCGATTTTAGTTCGAATAAGCTGAAATGCAGGTTTGTATAGTCTTTCTGCCATGTGAGGTTTATACCTCTGAAATGGATTTCCCCGATATGAATGTTATAGTAGACTTCGGGTAGACTATCACCACTCTTCCATTGCACAAGTGCGACTGAGTCGGGCTTTAGTTCAACCCCCTGAATAGAAAGTTCTCCCGAGAAAAAGCCTACAGATAATTTATCGAACGAACAGCGATAGAATCCGTTTGTGGCTTTCAGTACCTCCTCGCTAAGGCGCTCATTCAATTTTGATTGCAGACGGTAGGTCATGTACCAGTTTACAGCAAATCCTCCCACAATTAGCAGTGTGAGTATGAGAAGAAGAATCTTCGGTATTCTGAGCCCTTTTATAGCCATCAAACAGCGTTAGTTTTGTTCCGTCTATCCTTATTGAACAAGTATAAAGAGCGATTTGTTTTCAGGCTGCCTGCCTGCGATGCATTATTCTAAGGTTTTGTCTATAATATCAGAGGCAACTTCTCTTTTTGTCTTTAACGGATAGTCTGTACGTTCCCCATTCTTATTTAAGATAGTTATCTTATTCGTATCGTATTTAAATCCTGCTCCTGCATCATTCAATGAGTTCAGCACTATATAGTCGAGATTCTTCTTCACTATTTTCTTTAGTGCGTTGGTTTCCTCATCATTGGTTTCTAATGCAAATCCGATAAGGCGCTGACTAGTTTTCTTCATCTTACCGAGCGAAGCGGCAATGTCCTTATTCGGCACAAGAGAAATAGTCAACAGATCTTCTCCACGTTTTACCTTTTCTGCGTATTGTTCCGACGGGCGAAAATCGGCCACTGCGGCACAGAGTATAGCTGCATCCATTTCCGGAAAGGCTTTTACAGAGGCATTATACATTTCTTCGGCAGACTCTACGTCTATTCGGGTGATATTCGGATGGTTCACCTTCAACGAAACAGGGCCGGCAACGAGGGTGACCTCCGCACCCCGACGGGCACATTCTTCGGCAAGGGCAAATCCCATTTTACCAGAGGAATAGTTACCTATAAACCGTACCGGGTCTATCTTTTCATATGTAGGTCCCGCTGTTATCAGCACTTTTTTTTTTGAGAGTGACGACTCTTTCGTAAAGAAATCCTCTACTATAGATAAAATTTTCTCAGGCTCTTCCATACGTCCCTTACCGATCAGATGGCTGGCCAGTTCTCCGGCAGCTGGCTCTATCATGATGTTTCCGTATGACTTGAGCAACTCCATGTTACGTGTAGTAGAAGGATGCGCAAACATATCCAAATCCATAGCAGGCGCTATCATCACAGGCGCTTTCATAGAAAGGTATGTAGTGATCAGCATATTGTCTGCTATGCCGTTTGCCATCTTGCCTAGCGTGGAAGCTGTAGCAGGTGCTATCAGCATGAGGTCTGCCCATTGCCCCAGATCTACATGACTGTGCCATGTACCGTCGTTGGCCGTAAAGAACTCGCTCACCACAGGTTTGCCTGTAAGGGCTGACAAGGTTACGGGGGTGATAAACTCTTTTCCGGCAGGAGTAATAACGATCTGCACTTCTGCGCCTGCTTTTATCAGCAAACGTGCCAGTGATGCGGCCTTATAAGCGGCTATACTCCCTGTAATACCCAATACGATATGTTTATCTTTCAGTGTCATAGTTTCTAAATATTTTAAGCAAAGATAAAGTAAGTAAATAATAGAAATACTGTTTTTAACTAAAACCTTACATTTCTTACAAGTTTATTAGTTTATAGTCTATAGTCTACTAGCTTGCTAGTTCTAAATTTTCCTTTCTCTAGTATACTAGAAATATCGTTCAGCGGAACAAGGTATAGCTAACTCTATAATCTAGTACACTAGTTTTTAACTAAAACCTGACAAAGCAGACAAGTATCAATCGGTAAAAAGGTAACAAAGGTAACAGATTTGCAATTGTTTTTACTTGTTACTTTTTAACTAGAATCTGGCTGATTGTACTCATTTATTGTTGTTAACTGTTGACTGTTTCTCGCTGGTGCGGACATCTTGTCCATACCTTGCTTGCAAGGTAGTCGTTTTTTTGCTTTGCTGCACACAGACCGGAATTGAGTCTCACCCTCTCCTCGAATGCTGATTTTACGCGAATAAAGGGAAAGGATTTAGTCTGCGGTGTATCATCACAGCAGAAACCCATTTATTACCTCTGCTTCTTTCCCTCTTTCTGTATTGATAATTTTTATGCCAGTTAATAATAATGTTGGCAGGAAGATGTTTAGTGGATTTAAATCTTTATTGCTGTATAAGGTAATGGATCAATAAAAAGTATCTTTCTTTATTGGAAAAAACTGCACCTGGTCTATATTTTGATTTGTAGGGAAAAGACAAGTAAAGATATATCTGTAATCATCTTCCCAAAAAATCTTTGTTTTGTTACTCAATCTATAAACTTCATACTTCCCATCTTTTTTTAGTACTAAAAATATTAATGAAAGATGTATGCTCTCTTTACTAAAAAGAGACATATCTACTATAATTTCATCATCTATTTTTCCGTTAAAAGCTAATTTATTATTAATAAAGATACAACAATAAGTATTCTCATTAAATATCTTAGGCCATGGCTTATTTGAAAAAATAAATTGAACATTTTTATTGTTTCCTTCTATTTCTACCAGATTCCTAAAAGAAGAAAGATATTCATCAACATTGTTATAAGTCTCTTTAGTCGGATGTAAATCAGATTTTTGAGATTTATTTACACAAGATGTACCTACTAAAATCATCGTCAGCAGTATAAATATATTTCTCATTTTTTCTAATTAAGATTAATGATTTTGTTCTGCTTACATCTATTGTTCCTGTTGTACTACTCCCCGTCTAATTTACACTTTGTCTATCAATAATATCCGAGGATATTGTCATTGGGTTTTCAGTAATGTCTGTTGGATACATATTTCTTTTTGTTTAGCAACTTCAAAGATACATCTTCCTTTGGCTTTATCGAAAACCCTATATTATTTTTTTTAGGATAACGGACTAAAATAAAAATCCCTAATAATAATTAATTATCAGGGACTTAATTCTTTTTGTTTATCTGCTTTGTTGTCTCACTAAGATTCGAACTTAGACAGGCAGATCCAGAATCTGCAGTGCTACCATTACACCATGAGACAGTATTACTTTTGCGAATACAAAAGTAATAATAATTTATTTCGCGATCAATAGGAAGTAGTTTTTCTTTCCTTTTTGTGCAATAATATATTTTCCGGCTATCAGTGAGGATGTATTTATAACATCATCGAAGTTTTCCAATTTCGCTTTATTTATCATTACACCACCTGCCTGAACTGTTTTACGCATTTCTCCTTTCGATGGGAAAACTGTTGTCTTCTCAGCCAGTAAGTCCACTGCTTTTATCCCTTCAGCAAGCTCTTTCTTAGAGATATCGAAAGCAGGAACACCTTCAAACACCTGTAGGAATGTTTCTTCATCCAGCTTCTTGAAAGCATCGGCTGTTGCATTCCCGAAAAGGATGTTCGATGCTTCAACAGCCATCTCAAAGTCTTCTTCGGAGTGAACCATTATGGTCACCTCTTTTGCCAGCCGTTTTTGTAGCGGGCGGAGATGTGGTGCCGTTTTTTGTTCTGCAACCAAAGCTTCGATCTCTTCTTTGCTGAGTGCTGTAAATATCTTAATGTATTTTTCAGCATCTTCATCGCTTACATTCAACCAGAACTGGTAAAATTTGTAAGGTGAAGTATATTTCCTTTCAAGCCATACATTGCCCGACTCGGTTTTACCGAATTTTGTACCATCGGCTTTTTTTATCAATGGACAAACCAACGCAAAAGCTTCTCCTCCTACAGTGCGGCGGATAAGTTCTGTTCCGGTAGTGATGTTACCCCATTGATCGGAGCCTCCCATCTGAATGCGTGCACCCTCTGTTTTATATAAGTGAAGATAGTCATAAGCCTGCATCAGCTGATATGAAAACTCTGTAAACGACATCCCTTCTGAGGCTTCTCCATTCAGACGTTTTTTTACGGATTCTTTAGCCATCATATAATTCACAGTGATGTGCTTACCTACGTCGCGGATAAAGTTCAAAAAAGAGAAATCTTTCATCCAGTCGTAGTTGTTTACCAACAGAGCAGCATTGGGTTTATCAGACTCGAAATCGAGAAACTTCGCAAGTTGTTTCTTTATCGATTCCTGATTGTGGCGAAGCGTAGCTTCATCTAGTAGGTTACGTTCGGCCGACTTCATAGAAGGGTCTCCGATCATACCTGTTGCGCCACCAACAAGGGCTATCGGACGATGCCCTGCACGCTGGAAATGCTTCAGTATCATCACGCTCACAAGGTGGCCTATGTGAAGTGAATCGGCTGTAGGGTCTATGCCCACATAGCCCGAAGTCAGTTCCTTTTGCAGTTGTTCTTCCGTACCCGGCATGATTTCCTGTATCATGCCCCTCCATCTTAGTTCTTCAACAAAATTCATCGAATTAGTTTATTTGTAATAACTTTAATCAGTTAGTGTGCAAAAGTACGACCTTATTTTTAAAAGAAAAAAAGTTACAGCGTTTTTATATTGAATGATAACAAACAATATATACTATCCCTTTTTTCTTTTTAAGGTTAGAAGAATAGTATAAATAAGATGGAAGAAGAAAAGAATTTAAGGTTAACATTTAAGCTATACAAATACTCACACACACAGAGTATTTACAAAAGTTGCTTAAACAAATATATAGATAAAAGAGATGTCAAACTCTCTAACCGCTTCCGGATATGGGTCTTTTTTATAACAATAAATTTATTTTTCATTGATAATCAGTGGTTAATGTCTTATCTCTTGTCGGGATAATATGACTTTTATTCTGTAAATGGATAAATCTAAAGAGCTATTTGGTTATATATTAGTGGCTCTTCTTGCCATATTGGAGACATAATGTATCGGCTTCTTTGTTCTTTTTGCTTGAAGGGAAAAACACGCGGCATACTTGTACTTTTGTGTTTTTCCAAAAGTAATTTATCTATATACTGAGTAGCTATTTAGAAATTATTTAAATTTTAGTTAATAAATGTTTTGGTTTTTTGTAAAATAGATATTAGCTTTGCGGCGTAGATTTTGGTTTCATTGCCTGTATTCTCGGGTAATGGCGAAAAGGGAATCAAGTGAAAATCCTGAACAGACCCGCTGCTGTAAGCTTCATCAAAATCTTTGAACAATACTCAAACCACTGTTCGCATTGAATGGGAAGGGCGTTCAAAGATGAAGTGAGTCAGAAGACCTGCCAAAATTAATTAATTTAAAACTTTCGTGGGATAAAGTTTTAACAAAAAGGAATTTTTCATTTTTAATGTTTTGGAGATTCTTGTCTGGATTTATATGCTATTGTATAAGCATAAAACGTTTATGGCATGATGTTTAGGCGTTTATATAGTATTTAGCAATTGAATATTATATATAATGAGTTTTGAGACGAATGATTGTCAGTTAACTGCTATTCAATTTTTTCAAGCAACTTATTTTCAGAATATTTGAAACTGAAATATCCTATGAATCATTGGTGATAAGATAAATAAAATTCTTATTCATATTAACTCTATAAAATTAATATTCTTGTTATGAAAACTAATTTCAACCTCAAAATTTCAGTTAAATTTTTACTATTAACTTTAATCTCCTTTTCCTTATTGGGTTGTTCTGGTGACGATGATTCTCCGGACATTGTATGGAACAGCAAAGATTTATCACAAACTATCTGGGAAGGAACAATTAATATAGATGGAAAAGAAGAGAAGATTTTACTCTCTTTTGATTCTGAGCAGGAAGGATACTGTTATTCAAATCGTGAAGAAAATCTTTCTTGTTTATTCGAATATTCAATCGTGGATAGAGAGATAAGATTTTATAATATTTATGGTGATAGTGACAAATTGATAGTTGATGGTCTTTGGCATTTTACAATATCTACAAAAAAGAATATACAATTACAGAAAATCATATCCGCAGAAAAAAGTGATTATTTAACCTTATATAAAAAATAAATAAATTACGAGAAAAGCATTTATTCCTTTGATAGTCATTCTATTATGCTTATTTTCCTGTTCTAATGAACATGAATTTATAGAAAAGGTAGACAATATTAAGACTCAAGAGTTTTTGTTGAAAGATCGTAACCCTGACTATCCGCTAAATTTAGATTCTAATAGACACCTCGATGATGCTGTCACGAAAAGTGATATTATATATAAATATGAATTTTTGGGATATGGGTACAAGCCTATAACATTACCATTAATAGATGTAACTAATATAAGCTATCAAATACTAGATATAAATAGAATTATTGAAGCAGGAAAGACTAATAAAGAATATGATATAAAAACATCTATGCTTATTAATTCTTGGGCTCCCGATATTGCGACATTCACAGATTTTAATGCCTATGCTAAATCTGAAAGTGTATCAAAAGTGGTGAAAGGAGGTTTCTCTCTCACAAACATACCTATAATAGGAAGCATCTTTGGTTTTGGAAGTAAAAAGAAATATACAGAAGTTTTCAATAAATTGATAATTGATACAACTAAAGCTGTTTATGGACAATTAGATATGGCTTACAGAGATTCTTTACATCGGATCAATACAGGAGAGGCTTTAAATAAGGATTTAACAGGTTTTTATAGTGCAAGATTTAAAAAGGATTTATATTCAACGCACATGACGGACTTACTAAGGTCTTATGGTAATTTTTTAGTAACTGGTGTTGAAACCGGAGGAATTCTGACAGCTTTATATCAAGGAACATTTACTTCGCATGAAAATTATGAGTATAGATCAAAAGCAATGTATGATAGTATTCACTTTACTTTATCATATAAAGATGTAAATGGGAATATAGACCTTACTCTTCACAAGAGTAATTCAAATTCAAATTCACGAGATAAGAAATTTTCATCTATAAATATATCTTATAGAACCTTTGGTGGTGATATGTCTTTTTCCAAATTCACACCCCCTGTCAGTATTGACAACCTTTCCGAAATTGATTTTGGAGGCTGGGCACAATCTTTGAAGAATAAAAATTTATTAGTTATTTCTAAAATAGGAGAGGAAGGGCTTGTACCATTCTATGATTTCTTATATGAAGAAAACTTAAAAGAGCAGGCAAGAAGGTATCTAACCTCAAGCATGACAAATGAAACTAAGGTTTTGACTGAGCCATATTTATATTTAGAGACTTATGGGGATAGTGATATGAGATTTGCTTCGTTATTCCTTGTAACCAAATATAATGATTATATTCGGGTGGGGGCAATAACATTGCCGGGTATGTCTGTAACACAGGCTAATATTCAAGCAGTATTTAATCAAATGATAGACAAGGAGAAAGGATTCTTTGCTGGGCTTAAAGTTAAGGCTAAGCATTATTACATGCATGTGCCCTCAATATATGATGACTTGAATATAACAGAAGTTATACAGACTTTACCTAAAAAAGATTTTGAGTATAATACAAATATCTTAAATATGAATAATCCTGAATATGAATATTATACGTGTAGAGAAAATGATAATATTTACATGATAAGTACAAAGAATAAAGTTGCCTATACTATAGCTTTCGATTATGTTTGTACTCAATATGGACTAGATAAACCAGCAAACACAAGTAGCCTAAAACAAATATCATTGCATGAGCTTTTAGGCTATCGTATATTTGCTTTATGATTAAATGTATGTAATATACTTAAAATGAGAGCGGCTTCAATATTGAAGCCGCTCTCATTTTTATGCGGATATATAAATTTAATTATTTTCTCCTTCGTTTTCGTTTCTCTTCTGTACCGGTTTTTCAGGACGAGGAGGACGAGGAAGAAGCACTTTGCGCGACAGTTTGAATTTACCTGTCTTAGGATCGATATCGATCAGTTTCACTTCTATTTCGTCACCTTCTTTCAATCCGGCTTTTTCCATATCCTCTATACGATCCCATGAGATTTCAGAGATATGTAATAAACCATCTTTGCCCGGAAGGAATTCACAGAATGCACCATACGGCATTACCGAACGGACTTTAGCTGTGTAGACCTCTCCAACTTCAGGAACGGCAACAATGCCTTTTATCTTAGCTACAGCAGCCTCAATAGACTGGCGATTGGTTGCAGAAACTTCTACGCGGCCGTATCCGTCAATTTCTTCGATGGTAACAGTTGCACCGGTTTCTTCCTGTATGCCTTGTATGATTTTGCCACCGGGGCCTATAACGGCTCCAATAAATTCTTTATTGATAATGATAACTTCGATACGAGGAGCGTTGTCTTTCAGGTCTGGACGAGGTTCAGCCAATGTTTCGGTAACTTTGTCCATTATATGCAGGCGTCCTGCACGCGCCTGGTTCAATGCTTTTTCAAGTATCTCGTACGAAAGTCCGTCTACCTTTATGTCCATCTGAGTAGCAGTAATACCATCTCTGGTTCCGCATACCTTGAAGTCCATGTCTCCTAAGTGGTCTTCATCTCCAAGTATATCAGAAAGTACAGCATAGTTAGTTCCTTTATTTTCAGAGATAAGTCCCATAGCGATACCTGTAACAGGTTTTTTGATTTTCACCCCTGCATCCATCAATGCAAGCGTACCTGCACAAACAGTAGCCATAGATGAAGAGCCATTAGACTCAAGAATATCTGATACTACACGGATAACATAAGGATAATCGGCAGGTATCATCGGTTTCAATGCACGGTGTGCAAGATTACCGTGACCAATTTCGCGGCGTCCTACACCACGTTGTGGGCGGGCATCTCCTGTCGAGAATGGAGGGAAATTATAATGTAATAGGAATCTGTCTTTCCCGTTATTCAGTACATCGTCGATGATCTTTTCGTCCAGTTTTGTACCCAGTGTCACTGTAGTTAAAGACTGGGTTTCTCCACGTGTAAATACGGCCGAACCATGTGCCCCTGGCAAATAGTCTACCTCGCTCCATATAGGGCGGATCTCTGTAGTTGTACGTCCATCGAGGCGCTTGCCTTCATCGAGGATGGAGCGGCGCATTGCTTCTTTTTCTACATCGTGATAGTAGCGAGAAATAAGAGTGCCTTTTTCGGCAAGCTCTTCTTCGGTAAGACCTGCTTTATATTCTTCTACGATTGCAGCAAAATTATCGCCACGTTCGTGTTTGTTTGTATTTCCCGATGCAGCTACAGCATAAGCCTTGTCATAACATTTAGCCCATACATCTTTCTTAAGCTCTTCATCGTTCGTTTCGTGGCTGTATTCACGTTTTACCGTTTTGCCCACAGCTTCCATCAGTTCTATCTGAGCCTGACACTGTACCTTGATAGCTTCGTGCGCCACTTTAATGGCTTCAAGCATTTCGGCTTCCGAAACTTCTTTCATTTCACCTTCCACCATCATGATATTATCTATGGTAGCACCTACCATGATGTCCATGTCTGCTTGTTCTAGTTGTTCGAATGTCGGATTGATAACGAATTTTCCGTCGATACGGGCAACCCTTACTTCCGAGATAGGACCATTGAAAGGCACATCGGAAACAGCAAGAGCAGCAGATGCTGCAAGCCCTGCCAATGCATCGGGCATATCTTTACCATCCGACGAGAATAAGATGACATTAACAAATACTTCAGCATGATAGTCGTCCGGAAATAACGGGCGAAGTGCGCGGTCGACCAAGCGGCAAACCAATATTTCATAATCTGACGCACGACCTTCCCTGCGTTGGAAACCTCCCGGGAAACGACCGAATGCGGCAAACTTTTCTTTATACTCTACCTGTAAAGGCATAAAATCAACGTCCGGCTTAGCATCTTTTGCAGCGGTCACAGTAGCCAGCAACATGGTATCACCCATGCGTAGCATTACAGATCCGTCTGCTTGTTTTGCTAATTTTCCGGTTTCAATGGTGATAGTCCTTCCATCACCCAAATCGATACTCTTTGTAATCGGATTCATCATAAATATTTTTTTCTAAACTTCTTAAAATCGAGCAAAGGTAAGGAAAGTTTTTGAAAATTAGGGGAATGAATGGGTGAAAAGAGGATGAGATGCCTAATTTGTGAAAATCCTAAAATCCTCTTTGTCTCATTGCTTCAAATGTGATAACAGCTGTAGAAACCGATACATTCAATGAATCTATTTTTCCCCGCATTGGTATTTTGATTCTCGCATCGGCATTATTTAGCCAGAAATCAGTTAATCCGTCAGCTTCCGTACCCATAACAATAGCTGATGGAACGGTGAAATCCGTATCCTGATACCATAGCGAAGCTTGCAATTCGGCAGCAAACGATCTGATATTGTTTTTATGTAAAAAATCTAGCGCTTCCTGTGATGAACAAACTGCGGTTTGTACGGTGAAAAGGCATCCTACGCTCGATCGGATTGCGTTGGGATTATACAAGTCAGTTGCCGGGTCGCATATGATGACTGCATCCGTCTGTGCGGCATCTGCTGTACGGAGTATTGCTCCCAGATTACCGGGTTTTTCTACCGCTTCGAGGATAATAATGAAAGGGTTATCCGATAGTTCCAGATCGGAAAGGGTATGGCTTTTGGGCTTGGCTAAAGTGAGTAATCCGTCCGAACCTTCACGATATGCGATCTTATCAAATACAGCTTCCGTTACTTCAAATAGCTTATCTTGGGAAATAGAATCCAGAACATCTGGATAATCACTCTTAACAAATAACTCAGGACATATAAACACAGAGTCTGCTTCGTAATCTGCCATCAGTGCCAGACTTAGCTCTCTGGCTCCTTCGATAATAAAAAGCCCTTGTTCTTTTCGTTCCCTGTTTTTAGAGAGCTTGACGATATTCTTTATCTTCGGATTCTGGAGGCTGGTTATGTGTTCCATTTCTATTCGGATTGATATCAGTGTGCAAAAATAAGTATTAATTACAAACAAAAGTCCGTATTTTTGTACCTTTGTGCCCGAAATTAAGCAAAAGAAATGAAATACATCTGGATGCTTTCGATAAGTATTCTATCCTTATTGAGTTGCGGATCTAAAGAGAAGTCAGGCAGTGAGCCGTTAGAACCGAAGAGATATACCCGTTTCGACGGAAAATACAGTACTACTTTCAACGATTTACCCGACTTGCATATAGAGGCAGCGGTAGTGAACGGGGTAGGACCATTGGAGACCAGAGGTGATACTGCGCTGTATGAAGACCGCTTGGTGAGAATACCGGGCGAACTGGAAATATATAAAGTGGATAAGCTAAAGCACTCGATGCCGTTTCTTGTGCCTAAGGCGGCTACATTGCTTTCGGATATTTGTCTTAATTTTCGCGATTCGCTGATCAGCAAAAAGCTGCCATTGTATAAGCCTATTGTCACCAGTATAACCCGTACGAATGATGATGTTACCAACTTATCGAGAAGAAATCGTAATGCGAGTGAAAACTCGGTTCACAGATACGCTACTACTTTCGATATAGCATGGACACGATTCGAGAAAGTGAATCCCTCTGACGAACGCATTCTGGATGATGGACGGCTTAAGGCTGTGTTGGGGCAGGTTTTGCACGATCTCAGGCAGCGCGACAGATGCTATATTAAGCATGAGCGTAAGCAGGCATGTTTTCATATAACGGTAAGATGAAGAATTATGAATTATAAATTATAAGTTATGAGTTGTTGACTGATAACTGTTGACTGATAACTGTATGAAGCGTTATTTTATATATTTGGCTTACAACGGAGAGAATTACAACGGTTGGCAAATACAACCGAATGCTCCTTCTGTGCAGGAAACGATAGAAAAAGGGCTATCCACCATATTGAGATATCCTGTTTCTATTGTCGGGGCAGGACGCACCGATGCAGGGGTTCATGCTCGGCAAATGTTCGCCCACTTCGATGTGGAAGAAATAGAAAACGTTCATCAGTTGGTATTTAAACTGAACCGTATTCTGCCTAAAGATATTGTAATATATAATATAATGAGGGTAAAGGCCGATGCCCACGCTCGTTTCGATGCTACATCGAGGTTGTACAGATATTATGTAACGACAGCGAAAGATCCGTTTCTGCATCATCTGAAATATAAGATACATGGCAATATAGATATGGATGCTATGAATGCCTGTGCAAATGTGTTGTTCGACTATATCGATTTTACCAGTTTCAGCAAGCTGCATACCGATGTAAAAACCAATAACTGCGAGATTATGCAGGCAGAATGGCAACGACAGGGTAACGATTATATATTTACAATAAAGGCCGACCGTTTTCTTCGCAATATGGTGCGCTCTATAGTAGGCACATTGCTCGAAGCAGGACGTGGAAAGATAACTCCGGATGATTTCCGAAAAATAATAGAAGCTAAAGACAGGGGTGCCGCAGGAACATCTGTTCCGGGGCATGCACTGTTTTTAGAGGAAGTAGAATATGATAACGATATATTTATAAAAGAATGAAAATATCCGGAATATTGAGGGGGCGCACCCTGAAAAGATTTATGGAGAGTGAAAAGTCGGGCGGGCTAACACTCATCGTCTGTACACTGATTTCAATCCTGCTTGCTAATTCGGGAGCTATAGGTGACAGTTATCGGGGTATATGGGGTTATCATTTGGGTAGCCATACTATAGCCGATTGGATAAATGACGGCCTGATGGCTGTCTTCTTCCTGTTGGTTGGCCTGGAGCTGATACAGGAGATATACGAAGGCGAGTTGTCGAATGTAAAGCGGGCGATGCTCCCACTTTCGGCAGCTTTAGGTGGTATGCTCATCCCAGCTCTGATTTATATGTACCTCAACTTCGGAACTGATACACATGATGGTTTTGGTATCCCGATGGCTACAGACATCGCTTTTGCACTAGGTATATTATCCCTGTTGGGTAGCCGTGTACCCACATCGCTCAAGGTATTCCTTACAGCACTGGCTGTTATAGACGATTTGGGGGCAATAATAGTAATCGCTATTTTCTATACGACATCACTTTCATGGGTTTATTTGCTGATTGCTTTGGGAATGTTTGTCTTGTTACTTATTTTGAATAAGAAGTTCAATGTGACGAATCTGATCCCTTATATCATAGGTGGTATTATTATGTGGTACTGCATGCTCCATTCGGGCATACATGCTACTATTGCCGGAGTGCTTCTGGCTATTACCATACCATTTAAGAAAGGCGACCCACACTGTTTATCTAACAAAATGCAGCATGCCCTGCATTATCCTGTAGCATTCATTATATTGCCTGTCTTTGCTTTGGCAAATACAGCAATGCTGATAGAAGGCAACTGGGATCAGTCAATAGGTGAGCCATTCGCCTTGGGTATTATTCTCGGTCTGATAGTAGGTAAACCGTTAGGAATTACACTATTTAGTCTTATTTCTGTAAAAACAGGATTATGTTCTCTTCCTCGCGGAGTGAAATGGAAAGCCTTGATAGGGGCAGGTATGCTCGGCGGTATCGGATTCACTATGTCTATATTTATCACTTTATTAGCATATAAAGGCAATCCTAGCTTTTCACCGGAAGAAATAGAACATCTTGTTAACGAATCGAAACTAATGATATTACTGGCCTCGCTGGTTTCGGCTATCATCGGTTATACATGGCTGAATTATGTGCTGAGGAAGGATAAGATGGATGTGAAAGAATTGTAACTGAAAAGGATTCTTTATAGAAAAATTAAGAGGCTGTCCCAAAAGTATTTTTATTTCTCTGAGAATTGAATATTTGAAAACGGTCTCAGATACAGACCCGAAGAAAAAGCATAGAAAAAGGGGCTTGTCCGACTTTTGGGACATCCCCTCAGTATCAATTTTACGGATACGTCAACGTCCAATCACTGTTTTGCAAATCGTCTATTGTCAGATCTATTTTTTTTAAATACATACGGTATTTAATTATAGTATCTCTCGGATATGAATCTATTACCTCTTTATCATAAAAATAGACCATCATTATGCCATCCTTATTTTGATAATTAATTGTTGTTTCTAAACAATCTATATATTCAAACCTAACTTTCTTTGTCGAATTGGCTTCAATATCTCTATCAATAATTGCGTATCCCAGATTGCTTATTGAATCAGGATAATCAGCTGAAGCATATATAGAGATGTCTTTATCCCAATTATTCACTATAGTAACCCGAAGATGGCAATCTTCCGAATCATCTCCATTACAGTTCGCAGCCAATAGAAAAGGAACGATCAATAAAATAAATATATATTTTTTCATAATTTTTGACAATAAGTAGGGATATGCTTGTTTAGCTATCCCTACTCTATTATACATTTATGGATAGGTTATAGTCCAGTTCATTCGTTGAAAGTCTTCTAAACGCATATCGTACTTCTTGAGCCACATACGATTTTTTCGAATTTCATCAAAAGTATATTCCTTAAAAATCTCTTCATCGAAAAGGAAAATCATTGCTACTCCATGTTTGTATATTATACCTAGCTCGAAGTCAATCTCATAGCATCCGTCTATTTTTATTTTTTTTCGACTATTTGAAGCGACTATATCAGAAGTTCCTCCAATTCCATCCAAAATTGTGGAATCTGGATAACTAACAGATACAGATAATCTGATTTTTTTATCCGAATTGTTAATAAAAGTATAGTAATTATGGCAGTTCTCCGATTCCTTTTTACCATTACAATCACTCCCTAAAAACAAAAGGGTAAGAAGCAAGATAAAAATAATTTTTATAATTGTTTTCATATATCATTTTTTTAATTTCTTTTCATACTGGTTATTATATAATAGTCCTGTCGGCCAAAAGACAGGAACCCACGAAGCTAAATCAAGAAGATTAAAGCTAATTCTTGCTTGTTTACAAATATCTACAGATAAGCGTGCTGTCATTCTTTCTCTTCAATATCTTCATAGACAATGGTCCAAGCGACATTTGGTTGCCTTAGATAGGCTTCATCTACATCATATCTTTTAAGAATCATATAATCATCTCTAACCTTATCCCAACCGTATTTGATTATAGTATCCTGATCTAGAAAAAACACACAGACTTTGCTGTTTTTTATATCTTTAGTAAAACCAATTTTTGTGAAATTTTCAGATATAGGATTAGTCCTATTTATACTGGGTAATAAAGTGTCTGGATAAACTGGTTCACCTAAACCTTCCTCTCCAATATAGACCACGACATTACGGCTACTTCCATTCTTTAACCATATGCCATTATAATCATCATCAGGGCATGAGGTGAGTGTTATTGCTAACAGAATAATCCCTGCCATTAAAAAAAATAGATTTTTCATATATCTAACTTCAAATTATTACTTATCTAACCCAAGGTTCTTTCCCCCCTTGATTGTCTATAGGATATTTTCCAAAATCCCATCCATTACCTCCATGCTCTTTACCAACAAAAAAATGATAAGCCAAATTATTAGCCCATTTTTCGGTGTAGAAACGATCTTTATCACCACCAATCCATCCTAGTCTGTTTATCAAGCTAGGAATTCCCACTGCCGACAGATAGAAGAAGCCGATCCTCTGACTTTGTAAGAAGTGCCCGTATTCGTGCATCATCATATTATCCGCTATTGGAGTAAATTTATTGTCATTCCATGAAGGTTCATACTTCGTTTTGTCATATGGATCTCGTATATTCATATTTATATAATTACCTAAAGTAACACCATCATACTTACTAGAATTATCATGAATAATAAAAGTAGCTCCTCTGTAATATTTTATCTGATCTGCATAGCCGGCAACATTACGGGCAGAAGACCACGCATTGCCGATCAACGATTGAGGGAGCTCCCATGTCCATCGGGAAAAAGCCTGGAAGGGATTATCAAAAACAAACATACCGGCATCGATTTTCATTCCGTTCCAAACAGGCTTCCATGTTGCCTGAAGGACATCCCTACTGAAACTACCGCCGCCAAAAGCCCATTTACCCAGTCCTGTAATGAGATTTAAGCTGTTCCAAACAGGTAATGCTTTTCCATTCAAGTCAATGAAATAGGGTAAATAACTGAGGGGCTTTTATACCCCTCAATATCAGTTTAAGGATAGGTTATTGTATAATCTATCTTTTTAAGATCACTCTTATTATTTATAATATACTTTTTCATATATCTATAATTTTTTCTTATATCATCCCACGAATATTTATTAACGGTATCCATGCTTAGAAGATATAGATATGTAGTACAGTGTGTAAGTACAAGATTGTCATATACAGTTTTATTTGCTTCAATTACTCTCCCTGTATTTTTATTAGGTATAGAGTCTTCAGTACATTCAGTGTACCTATCACCAGTTTGAACAAATAGTATGTCGTTCTCCGAATTATTTTTAATATATATACTTGAGTTACCATCATCTACGGAAGGGCAACCTAATAGTAAAATCAGTATTGGCAAGAAAAATAAATATTTTAAGGATTTCATAATAGTATAATTTATTTGTAATTTATTCAATATTATAGTGGGTATTTATAAAATCTATCCCCAGTCCAGTTAACCGAATATGGTTTCTTCCCGAAATATTCCTCAGCTTTCCGATTAGCACTAGTTTCTGTCCAATATAACTAAATTTACGGATATGAAAAATAAACTCCGAGATTAATCCCCTTTCAATAAATCTGAATTTACAACAAGGTTATATTGCGCATTTCCTTTATTGCTAGTTGAAAAATTCCAATATTTTCTTAGCCATAGATTCTTTTCTAATTTCACATCATTGATATAAAATGTATTATATGAGAAATCCATCATAACTCTATCATCAAAAACATCATTAGGCTTATTGTCAGAGAGTAAAGGGTTTTCAAATAACATATCTGCAAAAAGAATAGTCTTCTTTGGTAATATAATAAATGATGGCACTTTCTCATCAGTATCTTCAATCTGTTCATTATAAATGACAATCGTATCATTCTCTAAATCATTCGTGATATAGAACTGATATTGATATTGTGGTGGTTCGCAACTAATAAAATATACCAATAAAATGATAAATAATATTTTTTTCATATTTGTTGTTCTGTTTAATAATTTACGAATAATATCTTAAAGAGGATAACCATAAAATCTATTACCTATCCAATTAACATAATACGGCTTCTTCCCGAAATATTCAGCAGCCTTTTTGTTAGCACTAGTTTCTGTCCAATATAAACTGTGAGTAGATCTTGTATAATAAGTTCCATCTGTATCTACTACATGTGATAAATATTTTGAATGCTTCGCACTTGAGATACTGTTAATCCCTATCGAGAATAGATATCCCCAACCATATTGCTGGCTTTGAATATAATGACCATATTCGTGCATAAACATCGGATCGCCATCTATGATTGTGAACTTTCCTTTGTTCCACTCCGGTTCATAAACATTTTTGTCATAAGGTTCTTGTATATTCATATTTATATAGCTACCCAAAGTAACACCATCATGTTTTTTCGAATTCTCATTAATAAGGAAAGTAGCACCATCAAAATACCTTACTTTATCTACCGTCCACTTGATATTCCGATAGTGGGAATACTGGCTTCCTATAACTGTTTGTGGCAATTCCCATGTAAAACGACTGGCAATTTGTTTTAGATCTCCTTTGAACAGACCAAGGTCAATTTTCACAGCATGGGTAAAACTCTTCCGAGTTAGTATTGCAGGCATGATAGCTATTCATGCCTGCTAAAAAGGCTCCCATATCATTCTCCCTCTTTAGGATCTTCATAGACAATAGTCCAAGCGACATTTGGTTGCCTTAGATAGGCTTCATCTATATCATATCTTTTAAGAATCATATAATCATCTCTAACCTTATCCCAACCGTATTTGATTATAGTATCCTGATCTAGAAAAAACACACAGACTTTGCTGTTTTTTATATCTTTAGTAAAACCAAAATTTGTAGAATTTTTAAATATAGGTTCAGTCCGATTTATACTAGGTAATAACGTGTCTGGATAAACCGGCTCACCTAGCCCTTCTCCTCCAATATAAACAACTACGTTACGTTTACTTCCATTCTTTAACCATATAGCATTATAATCATCATCAGGACATGAGGTAAATGTTATTGCTAACAGAATAATCCCCGCCATTAAGAGAAAAATCTTTTTCATATATCTAACTTTAATTTATTACTTACTTATTTAACCCAAGGTTCTTTTTTTTTCTGATTGTCGATAGGATATTTATAAAAGTTCCATCCATTTCCCCAATGTTTCTTACCAACAAAAAAATTGTATGCTAAATTGTTAGCCCATTTTTCAGTGTAGAAGTGATCTTTGTCTCCACCGATCCATCCCAATCTGTTCACCAAACTTGGAATTCCCACTACTGACAGATAGAAGAAGCCGATCCTCTGACTTTGTAAGAAGTGCCCGTATTCGTGCATCATCATATTATCCGCTATTGGAGTAAATTTATTGTCATTCCATGAAGGTTCATACTTCGTTTTGTCATATGGATCTCGTATATTCATATTTATATAATTACCTAAAGTAACACCATCATACTTACTAGAATTATCATGAATAATAAAAGTAGCTCCTCTGTAATATTTTATCTGATCTGCATAGCCGGCAACATTACGGGCAGAAGACCACGCATTGCCGATCAACGATTGAGGGAGCTCCCATGTCCATCGGGAAAAAGCCTGGAAGGGATTATCAAAAACAAACATACCGGCATCGATTTTCATTCCGTTCCAAACAGGCTTCCATGTTGCCTGAAGGACATCCCTGCTGAAACTACCGCCGCCAAAAGCCCATTTACCCAGTCCTGTAATGAGATTTAAGCTGTTCCAAACAGGTAATGCTTTTCCATTCAAGTCAATGAAATAGGGTAAATAACTGAGGGGCTTTAACACCCCTCAGTATCAATTTTATGGATACGTCAACGTCCAATCACTGTTTTGCAAATCGTCTACTGTCAGATCCATTTTTTTTAAATACATACGATATTTAATTATAGTATCTCTCGGATATGAATCTATTACCTCTTTATCATAAAAATAGACCATCATTATGCCATCCTTATTTTGATAATTAATTGTTGTTTCTAAACAATCTATATATTCAAACCTAACTTTCTTTGTTGAATTCGCTTCAATATCCCTATCAATAATCGCATCTCCAATAATTCCTAATGAGTCAGGATATAGGAAAGAACGATATATAGAGATATCTTTATCCCAATTATTCACTATAGTAACCCGAAGATGGCAATCTTCCGAATCTTCTCCATTACAGTTCGCAGCCAACAGAAAAGGGAGGATCAATAAAATAAATATATATTTTTTCATAATTTTATAACAATAAGTAGGGATATGCTTGTTTAGCTATCCCTACTCTATTATACATTTATGGATAGGTTATAGTCCAGTTCATTCGTTGAAAGTCCTCTAAACGCATATCGTACTTCTTGAGCCACATACGATTTTTTCGAATTTCATCAAAAGTATATTCCTTAAAAATCTCTTCATCGAAAAGGAAAATCATTGCTACTCCTTGTTTGTATATTAAGCCTAGCTCGAAGTCAATCTCATAGCATCCGTCTATTTTAACTTTAATGTTTTCACCCGGAAGTGTAATATGACTTGTTTTACCCAGTCCAATATTCGTAGAATCAGGATAATTAGAAGACATTATTAATCGTATAGTCTTATCCGAATTATTAATAAAAGTATAGTAATTATGGCAGTTCTCCGATTCCTTTTGACCCTTGCAATCACTCCCTAAAAACAAAAGGGTAAGAAGCAAGATAAAAATAATTTTTATAATTGTTTTCATATATCATTTTTTTAAGTTCTTTTCATACTGGTTATTATATAATAGTCCTGTTCCCCAGAAAGCAGGATTCCAAGAAATTAGATCTAGCCCATGAAACTTGATTTTTGCATTATTGATAGCATTCTTATTTATATCGCTATAAAATGAATCAAGATAGCTATAGCCAATTATTGGATGAATCACATGATCCCAAATTTCTTTGGCAAAAGTTTCTCCATATTCATCAACAAAATAGCTTAGAGCCCGAGCATTTGCATCCTGCTCAAATGCTCGGTTATTATGATTTCCATCTTTTTTTGCTGCACTTATTGCACTTGGAATTCCAAATTTAGGCATAAAAGTCCATCCGTATGCCTGACTTTGCAGGTAATGTCCATACTCATGTTGGAACAGTTCATTTGTTGGATCTGCTTTTATTCCTCTCTCTCCGATAATATAACTTCCCATTGTGACTCCTCTTCCGCCACCAAACAATGGTATTGCCCCGTTTCTTGAATAGGACTCTATAACAGTCGCACCACCATAATAGCTTACATGTTTGACGCCACCATAAGTGTTATGGAGGGCTGAAACTGTATAGCCAATCAACGACTGAGGAAGTTCCCATGTCCATCGGGATAATGTTTGTAGTGGGTTTCCTACAAACATACCGGCATCGATTTTCATTCCGTTCCAAACAGGCTTCCATGTTGCCTGAAGGACATCCCTACTGAAACTACCGCCGCCAAAAGCCCATTTACCCAGTCCTGTAATGAGATTTAAGCTGTTCCAAACAGGTAATGCTTTTCCATTCAAGTCAATGAAATAGGGTAAATAACTGAGGGGCTTTTATACCCCTCAATATCAGTTTAAGGATAGGTTATTGTATAATCTATCTTTTTCAGATCACTTTCGCTACTTATAATATACTTTTTCATATATCTATCATTCTTTCTAATATCTTCCCAAGAATACTTATTAACAGTATCTATACTTAGAATGTACAGATATGTATTACACTTATTAAGCACAAGATTATTATATACAGATGTATTAGCTTTAACTATTGTTCCAATATTTATGTCAGGTAAAGAATCATCCGTACACTCTGTATACTTATTGCCGCCTCGTACAAACAGGATATCTTTATCGGTTTGATTTTTAATTCTTATACTGATGTTGTCATCAGCTTTATCCGGACATCCTGTTAACATAAACAGTACTAACGAGAAGAAAAATAAATATTGTAAATATTTCATATTCATATACTTTATTTAGAATTTATACATGATTATAAAGGATATTGATAAAACCTATCTCCAGCCCAATTAACTCTATACCATATGCCAAAATATTTTGCTGCTTTTTTGTTGGCACTGGTTTCTGTCCAATATAAGCTGTGAGTTGTTCTGTTTGCTATGAAATTGCCATTAGCGTCATATAATGTACTTTCAACTGTAGAGTTTGCAGCGCTCTTTATACTTCTCAGGCCTATTGAAAATAAATATCCCAAACCATATTGTTGGCTTTGTATATAGTGTCCATATTCGTGCATAAATATCGGGTCTCCGCCTATAATAGTAAACCTTCCTCCGTTCCAATCCGGCTCATAAATGCTCCTGTCATAGGAATCTTTTATATTGATATTTATATAATTACCCAAAGTGACACCATCATCTTTCTTCGATCTTTCATTGATCAGGAAGGTAGCACCATCAAAGTACCGAACTTTATCTACAGTCCATTTTATATTCCGGTAATGTGAGTATATATTACCTATGACCGTTTGGGGTAGTTCCCATGTGAAGCGGCTCAATACCTGAACAAATTCTCCTTTGAACAGACCAAGATCAATTTTCACAGCATGGGTAAAACTCTTCCGAGTTAGTATTGCAGGCATGATAGCTATTCATGCCTGCTAAAAAGGCTCCCATATCATTCTCCCTCTTTAGGGTCTTCATAAATAATAGTTCTGTCTATTTGCCTTAGATAGTTTTCATCTGCATCATACCTTTTAAGAATCATATAATCATCCCTAATCTTATCCCAACCATATTTTGTTATAGTATCCTGATCAAGAAAAAATATACAGACTTTACTATTCTTAATATCTTTTGTGAAAAGATATTGACTAATAGCTTTATATACAGGTTTAGTCCGATTTATACTGGGTAATAAAGTGTCCGGATAAACAGGTTCTCCTAATCCTTCCTCTCCAATATAGACAACAACATTACGATTGCTATTGTTCTTTAGCCAAATATTATCAAAGTCAGCATCAGGACATCCAGTAAATAATATTATTAGAATAATCCCTGTCATTGAAAAAAATAGATTTTTCATATATATAACTTTAAATTATTACTTATCTAACCCAAGGTTCTTTTTCCCCTTGATTGTCTATAGGATATTTTCCAAAATCCCATCCATTACTACCTCCATGCTCCTTACCAACAAAAAAATCGTACGCTAAATTGTTAGCCCACTTTTCTGTGTAGAAACGATCTTTATCACCACCAATCCATCCTAGTCTGTTTATCAAGCTAGGAATTCCCACTGCCGACAGATAGAAGAAGCCGATCCTCTGACTTTGTAAGAAGTGCCCGTATTCGTGCATCATCATATTATCCGCTATTGGAGTAAATTTATTGTCATTCCATTTAGGTTCAAACCTCTCTTTTGTATATTCATAATCGATATCCATATTTATATAATTGCCCAGAGTTATTCCTCTATGTTTACTGGAATTATCATGAATAATAAAGGTAGCTCCTCTGTAATATTTTATCTGATCTACATAGCCGGCAACATTACGGGCAGAAGACCACGCATTGCCGATCAACGATTGAGGGAGCTCCCATGTCCATCTGGAAAAAGCCTGGAAGGGATTATCAAAAACAAACATACCGGCATCGATTTTCATTCCGTTCCAAACAGGCTTCCATGTTGCCTGAAGGACATCCCTGCTGAAACTACCGCCGCCAAAAGCCCATTTACCCAGTCCTGTAATGAGATTTAAGCTGTTCCAAACAGGTAATGCTTTTCCATTCAAGTCAATGAAATAGGGTAAATAACTGAGGGGCTTTAACACCCCTCAGTATCAATTTTACGGATACGTCAACGTCCAATCACTGTTTTGCAAATCGTCTATTGTCAGATCTATTTTTTTTAAATACATACGGTATTTAATTATAGTATCTCTCGGATATGAATCTATTACCTCTTTATCATAAAAATAGACCATCATTATGCCATCCTTATTTTGATAATTAATTGTTGTTTCTAAACAATCTATATATTCAAACCTAACTTTCTTTGTCGAATTGGCTTCAATATCTCTATCAATAATTGCGTATCCCAGATTGCTTATTGAATCAGGATAATCAGCTGAAGCATATATAGAGATATCTTTATCCCAATTATTCACTATAGTAACCCGAAGATGGCAATCTTCCGAATCATCTCCATTACAGTTCGCAGCCAATAGAAAAGGGAGGATCAATAAAATAAATATATATTTTTTCATAATTTTATAACAATAAGTAGGGATATGCTTGTTTAGCTATCCCTACTCTATTATCCATTTATGGATAGGTTATAGTCCAGTTCATTCGTTGAAAATCCTCAAACCCCATATCGTACTTTTTGAGCCACATACGATTTTTCCGAATTTCATCAAAAGTATATTCCTTAAAAATGTCTTCGTCAAAAAGGAAAATCATAATAACTCCATGTTTGTTTATGAGGCCTGACTCAAATTCGTACTCATAACACCCATTTGTTTTAAAATCCTTTTTCTCTCCAGCAGGTGTAATACCACTAGTTCCACCTATTCCATCTAACAAAGTAGAATCAGGATAGCTAACAGATACTGTAAGCCGTATTGTCCTGTCGGAGTTATTGATAAAGGTATACCTCCTGTGACAGTTTTCTGATTCATCAGCCGAGTTACAACTACCTGATATTAGAAACGGAAAAAGAATTAAAATGAATATTATTTTTATAACAGTTTTCATTTTGTTATTTTTTAAATTTCTTTTCATACTGATTATTATATATAAATCCTGTCGGCCAGAAGACAGGGACCCACGAAGCTAAGTCAAGAAGATTAAAGCTGATTCTAGCATTTTTTATGGCGGTTTTATTGACATCACTATAGAAATCATATTTGGTGTCATAACCTTTTATTGGATTTTCGTTAAATAACCAATACTTGGAAGCGAAATATTCATCTTCATTCTGCGTGAAATATTCCAAAGCCCTTGCATTCGCATCCTGTTCAAAAGCACGGTCTTTATGTTTACCATCTTTTTTCCCTGCACTTATTGCACTTGGAATTCCAAATTTAGGCATAAAAGTCCATCCGTATGCCTGACTTTGCAGGTAATGTCCATACTCATGTTGAAACAGTTCATTTGTTGGATCTGCTTTTATTCCTCTCTCTCCGATAATATAACTTCCCATTGTGACTCCTCTTCCGCCACCAAACAATGGTATTGCCCCGTTTCTTGAATAGGACTCTATAACAGTCGCACCACCATAATAGCTTACATGTTTGACGCCACCATAAGTGTTATGGAGGGCTGAAACTGTATAGCCAATCAACGACTGAGGAAGTTCCCATGTCCATCGGGATAATGTTTGTAGTGGGTTTCCTACAAACATACCGGCATCGATTTTCATTCCGTTCCAAACAGGCTTCCATGTTGCCTGAAGGACATCCCTACTGAAACTACCGCCGCCAAAAGCCCATTTACCCAGTCCTGTAATGAGGTTAAATCCTCCTTTAAACAAACCTCCTATGAAACCAAATATCTCCCCACTCTCATCGGTATATCTCAACGGATTGTTCAAACAATACGAGTACCGATTATAATTCTGGCTCTGGTTCGGGTCTTGAACATATGGGTCGGGCGACAGGAAGCGTCCCAGTGCCGGATCGTACAGGCGTGCATTCATATTTATCAGGCCGAATACGGTCAGATGCTCATGTCCCGTATATCCCCTTCCCAAAAACAGTGCAGGTTCACTGCCAACGGCATAAAGAGCCTGATTGGCCGGGTTGCGCAGCCTGCCCCAGGCATCGTAGCTCAGTTCCTGCTTCAGCACACCTGCCGAAGTGAATACATGGGTGATACTGCCCAGATAGTCGCGCCCTATAAAGTAGAGCGTCCATGCACCGGTTCCTTCTTTTACATAGACGGCCGCTGCCGAATATGCGTTACCGCCAAGATATAATCTTTCCTTGTTTCCTGCAATACCTGCATCGCTTTCGTACACATCGCCGATGTAATAGCGGGTCAGGTTGTCTGCACCGTTATTTTTAAGGTTCATCTTCACCCGGCTGCCATCGCCGTTGTAGGTAAATGTGGCTACATATCCGTTTTCGGTAATCGTCGCCGGCCGTTGCTGTGCATTGTAGGTTACAAGCTGTGCCCTCAGTGGTATCTCCGTACCATAAGGCGTTACTCCTGTCAGCATATATGGTTTCGAAGTATTGCCGTATTCAAATGTGCCCACTCCCGAAATAGCTGTAATATTCCCCTTGGTATCATATGTGGCTGTTTTTCCGGCAAAGGCTGTCAGGCGGTTCAGGTTGTCGTAGGCGAAGTTTTCCTGAAAGTTTCGTGTATTATCTTTCCGCCATGTAAGGTTTCCGGTTCTGGCATTTATATTATATCCGAAATTCATCAGTACGGTGCCGTCTTTCTTTATGGTTCTTGCTGTCGGCATTCCGTATGCGTTATAGGTATATGTGCGCACAAGGCTTCCGGTAGCACCTTCGGTGGCATATCCGAAATCATTTTCGGCAGTGAGTTTCCATATCGAAGTGGTATTGTTCAGCTTTATTTCGGTATTTGTACCATTCATATAGGTATAGTTTTCGGTAACTATACTGCCTGTGTTTGCTGAATAGGCTGTTGATGCAATGCGACCGCCGGAGTAAGTATAGGTTTTTTGCAGCCATTTGCCGTCTACTGCGGTTTCTTTCACTGCCGACAGGCGCAACAGGGCATCGTAAGTATATACCTTTGACGTGCCGTTAGAGCTTGTTTCTGAGGCCGGTAGATTGTCTGCATTATATACGTAGGTAATCGTTTGCCCGGCTATTTCTTTTTTAGTTAGCCTGTTGTAAGCATCATAGGTAAGCTTGGTTGTATTACCTCTGGCATCAGTTTCCTGGCTTATCTTTCCATTGGCGTTATAGGTATATGTTTTTGTGCCGCTGCTCGGGTCTATGAGCTTTGTCTGCCTGCCATAGGTGTCGTATTCCATAGTAGTAGTGACATTTCCGGGTGCAACGATCGAGGAGGGCTTACCATCGGGTCTGAGGTTGTACTTTATCGTACCGGCAGTATCTGTTATAGAGATGATATCCCCGATTGAATTATAAGCGACTGTCTTTGATACATCATCAATTACGCTGGTCACGTTATTGCTTGCATAAGAACATGTGTCTGCCTTCCCTGAAGCATAGTTCAGGACTGTAAGCCTGTCGTACGAGTCATAGGTATATGTATTCCACTGCGTAGGAGAAGTGCCTTTGAATGGCATTGAAACTTTTTGTATACGCCCTTTGTTATCATAAACCTTATCTGTATAGATATATTTCCCGTCGAAGCGTATTTTACCTGTCCGGACCTCTCTGCCTAATCTGTCATAGAAAGTCTGAGATGTAGGACTTCCGGTTTTGGTTGCAGTACTAGAGAATAGTGCGCTAGTAGGGGTTGTTGCCCACGCAAAAATATTTGACTCTACGACTGCATCCGGATAGGTTGTCTTAATATTTTGTCCCCAACTGTTATACTCATACTTCGTTTCATGCCCTTTATGGTTCTTCTGTGAGCTCAATAGACCTTTTGCATTATAGGCATAAGTCTTTGTTAATCCCACTGAATTGGTCATCGATACCTTTCGTCCGAAAGAATCGTATGTGAAATGGGTAGCAAGTAAAGAGCCTGTAAATTCCTGTATGCTTTCTTTTGTTGGCAATCCCGATGTGTATGTGTAAGTTATTGCCAAAGTCTGATTGCCATTCGCAAATTTCGCAATAACAATAGGAAGCCGGGTCTGGCTATCGAAAACCGGAATATACATTCTGTCCGTCCATGTCTGTCCATTTCTTTCCTGTGTGACTACCTGATTATAAAGCTCTCCTATCTTGTAGAGCGTCCCGGTATAGTTATTGTATGAGTTTACAGTGGTTTTTTTTATACCGGTCTCATAGGTTGTTACTTCCTGTGTAATGTTTCCATACGAATCATAGGTATAGCCTGATGAAATGGAGATGTTCTTAAGTTTATCTTTTTCTACTTTGTTCGACAAGTTTATTGTGGCTATCTTATTGGTAGCTACAGAAACGTTATAGGTCAGGTTTGCCTGTGTTGTCGGGCCATCAATTGAGGTTAACACACCAAAGCGTTGCGGGTCGAAGGTCTGTACAGTGGAAGTATTTTTAATCCCATCGGAGGCTGTTATTTTTTGAAACCCTCTGAATCCAAGCCCTTGCTTGTGATATACAGCATCATTATAATAATAATATGTGGATGAAATTTGGTGGTCATTACTATAAACAGATGTGCTATTGACAAGATTTATATCCATAAATAGCTTTGTATATGGGAGAGTGGGTGTATAGGACGTTTGCCGATACATGCTGCTATTCATCATATTTGCATAATTCGTTTTTTGTACAACACCGAAACTATTTACCATTCCTGTGAGCATTCTTTCTTGGGCATCGTTCTTCGTGTAAGAAATACCTACTACATGCGCATCAGTAATACTTAGTAACTGGCTAGTACGCGAGGAATAAAAACCATAGCCATCACTTACACTCCCTGTTATAAAATGAGAATTGCTTTCCAATGTTAATTTGGCTTGTTCGGCTGCCAGATTGAATGCTCCGTTTTTATTCAGGTAAACGGATGCAGATGTTCCGGATTTCACTAAAATATCCGGAAGTTTATCACCGTTAATATCATGCAGGATAAATTTATAATTCCATTCGGATTCTATAGGTTGAAAAGCAAATGTAGAAGGACTGAAACCTGTTCCGGTACCCGATAGAATAGTCCATGTCCTATAAGTAGAATTGTATGTCTTCTCATATGTAAACATAGGATTCCGGCATGCACCCTCAATAGGGAATAAGATTAAGTTATCATCCATATCTGTAGCTAATGGCTGTAAAATACTACCACCGCCGCCTCTACAGCCATCACACATTCCACATGGAGTTTCTATTGATGATGTAGTATAGTCATTTTCTCTAGGGCTAACCAGAAAATCAATAATTCCGTCCCCGTTAATATCGCCAACAAACAGTTGCTTCTTCATCCTCGATGAAAAAGCATAGTTAGTTAATGCACTTGAATAAGCTATCTGTTGGAACGTATTGTTTATATACGAGTAGATGTATATTCCGGCAGCATTGATAAGGCAGATATCCGTTTTACCATCCCCGTCATAATCAACGGCAAAAAGAACGTCTTTGAAATAATCATATTTAAAAGGTGTATTGTTATATACCATTGATTTATTTGCCAGATCGATAATATTAGTTCTCGAGCTTGGACGGGTAACATTTTTGGGAAGGACATAGCTGGATACAGCAACCAGATCACTTTTGCCGATGCCCCTGAAATCGCCGGTAAGGAATGTGCGAGGCACAGGGCTCCTTCTACTACCTTGTGCAAATGCTCCTTCTATTAAAAAGTAGAAATTTGAGGCATTCATATTTTTGTCGTAAGTGGTAAGGTCGACTCTGCCCATATCACTTTGGAACCAGTAATTTACACGAACTAATTCATCATCCCCATCCCCATTGTAATCAACAGCAAAAAAATCGGTAAAGCCTTTACCTGTCAGAACAGAATCGGGGATACAGTCTCCAATCCTTAAATCTCTGTAGATGAATATTTTTTGAGTTTCGGAATAATTACTTCCATATAAACAGTTTCCACTATTATCTTGACCGATAATAGTGTATGGTTCAAACTTAGGATAACCTATTAGTCCATCATTCTTTTTTTGATTATTAAATTTTCCTTTCTTTATAATTAAATCAGGAGCTTTTGAATTTGGAAAATATCTTTTTAGAAAAAAATCACTCTTAACATAGCTTGCAGTATAATTGTCCCCCCCATAATAGAATGTCAACGGATTTAGTTCTTTAGCATCCGCTTTTAAACTTAGTTTGGATAGGAAATTATATACATTTAACTCATGTGTAAGACCATAAGTATACAACAGGGTTGATGTCTGATAATATGAATCTATCTGTGACAGTAATTTATCTTCTTTATGGAGTATACCTGCAATGTAAGAATTATTTACATCTGTCCGGGTCTTATATGTGAATTTCACAGTACCATTTACGGCTGCTGTACTCCCATATTTAATTTCTGAGATGTAGTAGACATTATTTGACAAGGAGTAGGTGTAATTTATGTAATTTCCGATCAAATCCGTCTTTTTAGTTATCGGATAGCTTGTTTTTGAAGTCGTGTTTGTCTCGTATCCAAAAACGGCTTTTGTTCCGTCCGGATAAAGAACATCAAAATAATACTTTCCGGATGGTGCATAAAATATTACTTTAATATTCCCTTGTTCACTTTGATAATTTATCTGTGATGTTGTTTCAGATAACTTGATCAGGCGCATACCATCAAGGGTAAGAGCAGAGTTTTTATCATTTGTCGCCGCCTTTGAATTTGCTCCGTCGTAGTAGTAATTCGAATGAGCTATACTGATAAGAGATAATCCGCCTATATTCCAACCGTATCCGGCAATGTTGTTGCCATTCATACTATTGTACATTAATGCCAGATCGGGTTGGAAACCATTCTTGCCTTGATAAATATTTATAGGCACATTGTAGGTAAGAGCACCATTTGCAACATTAGATTCAATCGTAATTTCGCCAACCTCTTTTGTCGGGTCGATACTACCAGAAGTAGGAATTCCTGATAATGCCATTGGAGCTGAATGGGTATCTGTTTGTCCCGATTTGAGTTGACGCCCAGTATTATGGATCGGCTCGACTGTTTCGCTATAGCGTGGTATACGCTGATAGATGGTGTCGTTTCGACTGATTACAGTAGTAAACTCATCTGAATTAATATTTAGACTTATTGAATCTTTACCTACGACTACTTGTGAATTCAATTGATAGCATGAAAGCATGCTAATAATTGATACTAGTATATATTTTTTCATATTATTGACTAATTAAGGTTGAGTTTATTTCTTCAAAATTTTCCATGAAGAGTAATTACCGTCAATTTCGATAACCATAATATAAAATCCATTTAGTTGATTACTGATATCAATATCAGTAACAGGTAGTGTCGCTTTCTTTCTTAGTACAAGCTTACCATTTGACATTGCATTAATTGTAATTGTGCAGGATTTGATTTTATCTGAATTTGATATTTCCAGTTTTATCTGTCCCTTAGTAGGATTTGGGTATATTTTCAACTCATACTGTTCATTCACATTCTCTGTTATCAATTCCTGTGTTGTAACCGCAGATTTAGTTAACGCAATTACTCTTTCCGTCCGATTACCAGAAGAATCATAATTAAACGAAATTTTTGACTGAGCCCTGATAAGTAATACACTCATCGATAAGATAGCGATAAAAATTATTTTTTTCATGTAGTTCGATTTTAGATAGTTAACGGCAAGAACAAATATAATATCCTTCAAAAACAGATATATGATTAAAATTAATCAAATATTTCAATTACAATCTAACTGTCAAAACAGATATGACTTTTTAAATAATACATAATTGCCAATGATCACATTGATAGTGTTTTAATGACTTTTTAATATGACTTTTTAATTGTGGTATTCTCTATAGTGAATTGGTTATTATTTCTTCTATTCAACATTTTGTCCTTATCTAGGCATCACTACCTTACCCATTTTAGCGGAGGCACTTAGTAATATTATATATCTTAGAGGGAGGGGGAAGTACTGGCGATACCTATAATCATAAATAAGCAAAGGGAAAGAGTATTTAGCAACAGTCTTTCCCCTCTTTTTAAATAATTTTTGCAAATTTTATTTTTTAAATGCTGATCTGGTGTATTTGATAACGGGATTTTAGAATAACCTCCCCCGAGATAAAATAGATCTCTTATCGCGTTGATATTTAGCCTCATTTTGGCAATCTCTGTGACCCTGACGGGAATCGAACCCATATCAAAGGAACCGGAATCCTCCATTTTATCCATTAAACTACAGAGCCGTAGGCGACACAAAAATATAAAATTATTCTCAACTATTATATTTTCGCGATATAAAACTGGGATAAATCAAAAGATGGGTTGTGAGAACTGAAAAGATATACCTATAGCATGTAGGCGGTCTACAGTTCTGAAATTTTAATCTAATATACTCAAAGACCGCCTTCTCCAATCAGGCGACCACAAGGGTACGCCCTTACATTGACCCTGCCGATTACTTCGCAATTACATACGTACGCTCCTGTGACCGTTGGTTCATAACTTATAATTAATTCTGACATATAGATAAACTTCCCTCAAACTGATAACAGTATCTGATTAAATATATTTATACTATCATTTATCCATGTTTCGATTGATCAGGGGAGATTTTAGAATTCTTTTCTATACATTTGCATAGCAAAAAATTAAGCTGATAATTTATATCCCAAATATACATTGAAACTATGACCGAAATACTAAGACAAAAACTTAACGACTCCAAAGCAGCACGATGGACTGTGCTGGCTGTTGTCGCCTTTACCATGTTCTGTGCTTACTTCGTAACAGATGTAATGGCTCCATTAATGGAAGAGTTGGGGAAAGAATTTGACTGGAGTGCCAGTGACTTTGGTATGTTCAATTTCTCCTACATGTGGATAAACGTCTTTTTCTTCATGCTTATTATTGGAGGAATAATACTTGATAAAATAGGAGTCCGCATAACGGGAGTTCTCTCTTGTGCCACCATGCTTATAGGCTGCTTCATAAAATATTATGCTGTTGCAAACCCCGAAATGTTTACAGGCACTACACTGGGATTGAAGACACAGTTGTTTGTATCTTGTATCGGCTATGCTATTTTTGCGATGGGGCTCGAGATGGCAGGTATTACCGTAACTAAAGCAATCGCCCGTTGGTTCAAAGGGCACGAAATGGCGCTGGCTATGGGCCTGCAAGTTGCTGTTGCACGTATTGGTACGGCATTGGCGCTTTCGGCAGCTCTTCCGTTGGCTAAATATTTCAACAGTTTGTCCACTCCGATTCTGCTGGGTCTTGTTGGGCTGAGTATCGGACTGGTTAGTTACCTTGTATTTTGTGTGATGGATAAGAAGTTGGAGAAATCGTTGGACGAAGCGGATGAAGAAAGCTCGGGTGAAGAAGCTTTTCAGGCAAAAAACATCCTGCTTGTTATTAAAAACAAAGGGTTCTGGTTATTAGCCTTCATGTGTGTCCTGTTTTATTCGGCAGTATATCCGTTCCTGAAATATGCAGTTCCTCTGATGACTAATAAATACAATGTCGAACCTGAATTTGCAGGATCAATACCTGCCATGCTACCTATCGGGGCTATATTTCTTACACCTCTTTTCGGAGGCATATTCGACAAGCTGGGTAAAGGGGTAACACTGATGATGATAGGTGCATTATTGTTAACGGTTGTGCATTTCTTGTTCTCGTTGCCTTTGCTTAACGTATGGTGGTTTGCTACTATACTGATGATATTCTTAGGCATTGCTTTTTCACTTGTGCCTTCGGCAATGTGGCCTTCCGTACCGAAAATAATTCCACAGAATCAGCTGGGAACGGCTTATGGTCTTATCTTCTGGGTACAGAATATTGGTCTTGGAGGTGTTCCGCTGTTAATAGGCTGGGTGCTGAATAAGTATTGTATAATAGGAGAAAAGATTGATGATAAAGGAAAGATCTCAGCATTATATGATTTCCAGTTGCCAATGATAATATTCACTTGTTTTGGAATTCTTGCATTAGTCATCGCCTTTATGCTTAAAGCCGAAGACAAGAAAAAAGGTTATGGTCTCGAACAACCAAATATTAAGAAATAAAACTCAAAGTCCGGCGCAACCGGACTTTTTTATGAAAAGATGAAAGACGGAATAAACGCAGTACAAAAAGGTCACCCGAAAGGCATATATCTCCTTTTCGCTACCGAAATGTGGGAACGTTTCAGCTATTACGGCATGCGGGCACTGTTCTCGTTGTATATGCTGAAAGCCTTGCTGTTCGATGCTCAATATAGCAGCAGTATTTATGGCAGTTATACAGGATTAGTATATCTTACACCATTGATCGGAGGGTATATCGCCGATCGTTATTGGGGCAACCGTCGTTCTATTATTGTCGGTGCATTACTCATGGCAGCCGGACAATTTTTGTTGTTTATGTCAGGTTGGTTCTTCAAAGACGTGAGTCTGGCTACTACGCTGATGTTCTCGGGACTGGGATTGCTTATTTTCGGAAACGGCTTCTTCAAACCGAATATTTCGAGTATGGTAGGTCAATTATATGCTCCCGGCGATAGCCGCAAAGATTCTGCATACACGATTTTCTATATGGGAGTGAACACAGGTTCCTTTATCGCTCCGCTTATCTGCGGGTTCTTTGGTGATACAGGGCACCCCGAAGATTTTAAATGGGGATTTCTGGCAGCGTGCATCGGTATGCTGTTAGGATTGGTCGTATTTATCCTGTTCAAAGATAAATATCTGAAAACCCCGACAGGCGAATCTATCGGAGTGATACCAAATAGTAAGGATGAGACGAAAAAGACTATAGAAGAAAATGCAGGGAAACAATCCGTAAAATTTCCGATAAAGATTACAGCAATATGGGGCGCAATATGGATTGTATTATTCTACGTGCTTTTTGCAGTGCTTGATACAGACATTTTCGGTGCAATTATCTATTCACTGGCAGTTGTCGCACCCGGATATATTATTTCTGATCCGTCGTTGACTAAAATAGAACGCTCACGCATTTGGGTTATTTATATCATTGCCTTTTTTGTGATCTTCTTCTGGGCGGCATTCGAACAGGCAGGAGCTTCGCTTACTTATTTCGCAGAAGCACAGATAGACCGTCATATAGAACTGTTCAACTGGACAATACCTACTTCTTATTTCCAATCGGTAAATGCACTGGCTATTATTGTCTTTGCTCCGTTGTTCGTTATCCTTTGGACGAAACTGGGAAGGAAAGGAAAAGAACCTGCATCTCCATTAAAGCAATCGATAGGCTTATTTCTTTTGGCTATTGGTTATCTTGTTATTGCATTTGGAGTAAAAGGGCTTGCGCCGGGCATTAAAGTGAGTATGCTGTGGCTCGTAAGCTTATACGTAATCCATACGTTCGGGGAATTGTGCTTGTCTCCTATTGGTCTGTCTATGGTGAATAAACTGGCGCCGCTGCGTTTTGCTTCGCTATTAATGGCAATATGGTATCTGAGTACAGCTACGGCAAATAAATTCGCCGGAACATTGAGCGGATACTATCCCCAGCCTTTGATCGAAGTGGCAGATGTAAAAGCCGCAGCAGAAAAAAGTACACTAAAGATATTACCCGAAAATTTTGAGAAATCAGTATCTGAAAAAGATGGCATTGAAGTAATGCCTTTCGATAAAATTGCTTTTGCCGAAATAAAAGACAAGAGCCTGAAAGAAGAGATACAGAGGGAATTAGAGCCTAAGCAGATGGAGAATCCTAAAACATTCTTGGGTTATCAGATATCCAATTTGTATGATTTCTTTATGCTCTTTGTGTTTATGGCAGGAGCTGCTTCTGTTGTACTGTTTTTCCTGTCGCGCAGATTGTTGAAAATGATGCATGGGATAAGGTAAGGCATGAGAAAAGAAAGCTTTGAACCGATCATTAACGAGAAATGCCGCATACTGATCCTTGGCACGTTGCCCAGCGAAGAGTCGATGCGTAAACGTGAACGTTACGGACATAAGACCAACCAGTTCTGGCGACTTATTTTTACCCTCTTCGGAAAGCCATTGCCCGATAGTTATGAAGAGAAGAATGCCATATTATCAGAAAACAATATTGCTATATGGGATGTGCTTCATTCCGCCGAGGGAAAAGGAAGCCTCGACAGTAACCTGAAAAATGAAGTGCCTAACGATTTCACAACTCTCTTCAAAGAATATCCGCAGATAAAGTATATCTTCTTTACGGGGACGAAAGCTGCAGAGTTCTACCGGAAATATGTAGGCTTTGACGGAGTAAGGACATATATCACCCTACCTTCGCCCAGCGCGGCAAATGCACGTCTGACTTTTGCTCAAAAGCTGGAGAAATGGCAATTGTTATTGGATGCCGTCAGAGAAGTAAATGCTTGAATTCATCGAACGATTTACCCATACTGATGCTCTTCTTCTCTCCTTTCATAAAAGCCTGAAGCTTTTCAGGTATAGCAATCTTTTCTCCGATGATAGATTCTACTGTTTCAAGGAACTTAGCAGGGTGAGCCGTTTCCAGGAAAACGCCCGTTTCATCAGATTGTAGTTGATCTTTCAATGCCTGATAACCACATGCCCCATGAGGATCGAGAAGATAGCTGGTTTCAGTATATGTTTGTTTTACGGTTTTCCTGATGTTATCATCATTGTACCATTCGCTCGAAATATCAACTTTGATTTTATCTAAGGAATGGCCATAAAGATCGAGTACACGCACAAAATTGCTCGGGTCGCCCACATCCATTGCATTAGCAATAGTCTGCACCGACGGACGCGGTTTATATTCTCCTGTTTGCAGGTATTGGTAGAAAATATCGTTACTGTTGTTCGCTGCGATAAACCGTTTTACAGGCAATCCCATTTGTTTGGCGATTAGTCCGGCAGTGATATTCCCGAAGTTGCCGCTAGGTACACAGAAAACTACATTGTCAGCCTTACCTTGTTTTGCTAATTGCGCATAAGCATGGAAATAATAAAAGGCTTGGGGGAGAAAGCGGGCTACGTTGATGGAGTTAGCCGATGTCAGATTCAGTTTCTTATTCAGTTCATCATCGAGGAAAGCCGTTTTCACTAATGCCTGACAATCGTCGAATGTACCGTCTACTTCTATAGCAGTAATATTTTGCCCTAATGTTGTGAACTGGCACTCCTGTATCGCACTCACCTTCCCTTTCGGATAAAGTACATAGACGTGAATACCTTCGACGCCCAGAAATCCGTTTGCTACGGCGCTTCCGGTATCTCCTGAAGTAGCAACCAGAACTTTCACGTCCGTCTGTCCCTGCTTTTTGATGAAATATCCTAACAAACGCGCCATGAAACGCCCACCTACATCTTTGAATGCGAGGGTAGGGCCATGAAACAGTTCGAGGCTGTAAATGTTATCGTTTACATGCACCACAGGCGTATCGAAATTGAGTGTATCATAAACAATCTGCTTCAATGTATCTGCTTCCACATCTTCCCCGAAAAAAGCATCGGCTACGGTATAGGCGATTTCCTGAAAGGTCATGTTGCCGATATTATCGTAGAACGATTGTGGCAAAACCTTTATATTCTCAGGCATGTAAAGCCCTTTGTCGGGAGCAAGCCCTTTTACGACCGCTTCCTGTAGACTGACCTCTGGAGATTGTTTGTTAGTGCTGTAATATTTCATCTTTTCAAAAATCTTGATTAGAAATGACAAAAGTAGTAAAATGATATTGCATATACAATATCGCTTACATTATATCACCCCGAATAGATAGTATGAAGGGTGTGTTATTTACTCATTTCCCGCGATTTGTCTCCGAGATAGCCACCATGATGCCTTTTTGCATAATCGGCAGCTGAGAATCCAATCCTTTTCATCGTGCCTACTACCAGTATATCGCCTATTACGGTCATTACGGTAGTCGATGTAGTGGGAGTGAGGCCAAGACAACAAACTTCGTCAGGCCGGCCGGTAGTAATGCATACATCCGATTTCAGCGCCAGCAGACTGTCGGGATCACTGGTGATAACGATGAACTTAATATTGGGGATCAAATTCTTTGCTAACGAGATCAGTTCGACAATCTCCCGCGTTTTGCCCGAATTGGATATTGCCAGTACAATATCATTCTCTTGTAAGATTCCCAGATCGCCATGTTGCGCCTCACTTGGATGCAGAAAAATAGATGGTGTTCCTGTTGAACTGAATGTGGTAGCAATATTCTGTGCTACCTGTCCGGCTTTTCCCATTCCACTGGTAACGAGTTTTCCTTTTTTTACATTCACCTGTTCTACAATAAGGTCTATCGCTCTGGCGTATGCGTCACCGATCGGGATATTGAGTATGGCTGAAGCCTCCTGCTCTAATATGGAGCGTATTTCATCTGTTTTCATGTACTTTCTTTTCTTTTGCCAAAGATAATATTTTTGTCCGGTATTTATACAAAAAGGCTTTGGGAGTATAGAGGATAAATTCTTGAAAATAATTTTAACTAAAATGTAACAAAAGTAACGTTTTTGCATTGTTTTATTTTTTATTACTTTTCCTGCTTACTAACTGATTACGCCGATTTTTCAATTCAAAGATCGCTTCTCCCTATAGATAAATTATATTAGAGTCTGTTTAAATTTTACCAAAATATTTTATTATAGATTCTTTTTCATTCATTTTTAGGCTCTTTTGGTTTAATTTATCCCTTTCATCGGCTTAAATAGCCCGCTATTATCACCTCAAAAAAGAATAAATTATTCCCAAAATAGCTCTAAAAATCTGAATGAATAAAATTTAAACAGACTCTTATTCTTCTTTAACTTTATGTATTATTTCGTGTCAAAGAGTTGGTTCGCTATTGTCAAATTTATGATAGATTCTATATCTTTGTAGCGCTTAAACGAAATCACAAATTATAAACAAAACTAAAATGAAAAACTTATCAAAAATTCTAGTCTTATTCTTATTTACAGCTTTTCTCTTTTCTTGTAGCAATGACGATGATAATAATCAAGGTGATGATACTATAGATCCTACTCTGGCAGAAGTAGTAACAGATGATTCAAAATGGATATCTATTAGTTCGGATAGTAGAATTCTCTCTTTAGAGTTTAATAGTAGCGGCAACTATATTGCAGTAGAAAATACATTGGCAAAGTCGACTAATGGTCAACAAATCCGTTTTGGTACATATACGAGAAAAGATGCTTCTACTATCAGCCTGTCTGGTTTGGGAACTGTGAAAGTGAGCAGTATAATAAACAATACTGCAACTATGGAAATTACACTAACGGGAAGTTCTACCCCGATTATATTTCGTGGTGTTAAGTTGGCGGAAATGGCATCGACAACAAAAACAGATATGCTGTGTCAGACATGGGAAATAGTGAAATATAATGGAGAGAGTGCAGTAGGAACAGAGTTTGATGCTATGACCGTATTATTCTCAAAAGCGGGTACATACTTTGTTACTGCTCCCAATGGTGGTGATGATATGGGTGGATTGGCTGAGTGGAAATGGAAACCGGATACAAACGAAACTGAATTCCTATATACTTGGAATGGTTCTTTTGAAGGAGATTATGCAGGTTCTTTTGCAACAATAAATGAGCTGACAGCGACTTATTTGAAGATTACAGAAGTGTTTGAAGATGAGGATGACGCAACGGATGTATGGGAGTTTAAATCTATAAAGAACACAAAATCATCAGTTTCTTCAAAAACAATTAACAGTACCTTTGGTAATGGCATTTTTGGAACAAGATAATTAGAAGAAAGGCTTAAAAAATAAAAAACCATGATGAATATTCATCATGGTTTTTTGTTTTCATATCCCGGCTGTTAGTTTGTTTTGTACTTGTACTGTACTTTTGCCAGTTCTTCGTTCGCTTTTTCTATCTTGCTTTTCAGCGAGTCTTTATACGCAGCCAGTTTTGTTTGCAGATGTTCGTCACCTGTGGCGATCATTTGCAGAGCAAGGATAGCAGCGTTCAGCGATCCGTTTATTCCTACAGTGGCTACAGGGATTCCCGGAGGCATCTGTACGATAGCCAACAGGGCATCCATACCGTCGAGTGAAGCATCTATAGGCACACCTATTACAGGTATGGTAGTCATCGATGCAATAACACCCGGCAAGTGTGCAGCCATACCGGCAGCAGCTATTATTACTTTTATTCCCCTTTGTTGAGCAGCCTTTGCAAAGCCTTCGACACGCTCAGGAGTGCGGTGAGCCGACAGGGCGTTTATCTCGAAAGGGATTTCCATTTCATCGAAAAACTTTGCGGCTTTTTCCATTACGGGAAGGTCTGATGTACTTCCCATTATAATACTTACGACCGGATTCATATAAGTGTATTATTTCCCGATTAAGTTTTTGTAATCAGCAGCCGACAACAGTCCGTCTACTTCTGAAGGATTGCTAAGGGCAACTTTTATGATCCATCCTTTTCCGTAAGGATCTTCGTTGATCAGTTCCGGTTTGTCTTCCAACTCTGCATTTACCTCGAGTACTTCTCCCGAAGCAGGCATCATCAGATCCGATACTGTTTTTACAGCTTCTACGCTACCGAATACGCTGTCTTTGGCAATGGTTTCACCTTCTGTAGTCACATCTACATATACTATTTCGCCAAGTTCGCTCTGAGCAAATGCTGTGATACCAACAAATGCCGTTTCACCTTCTACTCTGATCCACTCGTGATCTTTTGAATACTTTAGATTTTCAGGAAAGTTCATAGTTTTCTATTTTTATATATTATACATTATACATTTTTCAGAAACAAAAGGACACCCCAATAGGCTCCTATCCATACACATATATATGAAACTGCAAATCCGAGCAAAAAGCCGGCATATACCTGTGCGGGAGTGTGACGGCCGAGTATCAGGCGCGATACTCCCAAACATCCTGCTAAGATAAACAAAATGATGAATAAAAAGAACGGATTGACCCCTTTTACATTATAGCATACTGACAAAGTGCAACCAATCAGCCCTCCGATGCCCACCATGTGTGCGCTTATTTTCCAAAATCCATTGATAATAGCAGTAATAATGATCAATATGAGTGGAGCTATCAGTGTAGATAAGAACCAGATATATAGTTTTGCTGCATAGAAATAATATATGAGCAAAGCATATGCAAAGAATGTTATGATGTAGGGTAGGAGACGGTCTTGCCGTTCAGTTAATCTATAACTATTGATAAGTCCTGCTTTCTTCAGGAAATATATACCTGTGATAGGCACAATGCAAGTGAAGAATATGACAGGTGACATGAAACGGAAGAATTGTCCGGCAAAAAGCAGATTGAAGTCGGTGTACAAAAACAGAAGTGCGACTCCGTACGCTCCCATTAGTAGTGGATGCAGTATAATGGATATTATACGTGGGAGCAATGGTTCTTTTTCGGTAGCCTGTTCGGGCGAAGCCGGTACTTTCTTACGCACCACTGTTTCACCTATCAGGGGCAGATTCTCCTTTTCTTCTATCATATTTCTTTTCTTAATCGGGCTACAGGCAGGTTCATCTGTTCCCGGTATTTGGCAACTGTGCGGCGGGCTATTATATAGCCCTTTTCTTTTAGTATCTCCGACAGGCGGTCATCGGTCAAGGGCTTCTTCTTATCCTCGTTTTCTATGCACTCTTTTAGTATAGCCTTTACTTCGCGCGAAGATATTTCTTCTCCTGTATCAGTCTGCATCGATTCTGAGAAGAAATATTTTAACGAATATACACCAAAGTTGGTTTGTACATATTTACTGTTGCTGACCCGCGAGATAGTCGAAATATCGTATCCGGTACGTTGTGCAATGTCTTTCAGTATCATCGGCTTCAGTTGTGCTTCGTCTCCGGTGAGGAAAAAATCGTATTGCATGTCGATGATTGCCTGCATAGTGCGTTGCAATGTGTCTTGCCGCTGCTTGATGGCCTCAATGAACCAGCGTGCCGAATCGAGCTTTTGCTTGACAAACAGGACTGCATTTTTGCTGTCGGACGACATACTTTCTTTGTTGTCGGCATATCCCTTCAGCAGGTCGGAGTATTCGCGGTTTACTCTGAGGTCGGGTACATTGCGGTTGTTGAGGCTGAGGAACAATTCTCCGTTATAAGATTCCACGATGAAATCGGGAACAATGGTACTGAGGGTAGTTTCCATTGAGTCGCCCCAGTTGTTTCCGGGTTTAGGGTTGAGAGTTGTTATCTCTTGTATTACCACTTTTAGCAGGGATTCGTCAATACCCAGTTGCCTTACTATTTTATCATAGTGCCTTTTCGAAAATTCCTCGAAATAATTGGAAATAATCTGGATGGCTATATCTGTCGTTTCCGATTTGTCTTTTCGTTGCAGTTGTAGCAGGAGGCATTCCTGTAAGGTGCGTGCTCCTATACCTGCCGGTTCGAAGTCCTGAATGACCGTCAATATTTCTTCCAGATGGGAGACAGGTACATCTATGTTCTGCTGAAAAATAAGATCGTCAGATATAGCAGAGAGGGAACGGTCGAGATAACCGCTATCGTCTATACTTCCGATAATGTATTCTGCTACTTTTTCGTCGTTGTTGTCGAACTGGCATTCGCTTAGCTGCTCTATCAGATATTCGTGTAGCGAAGATGCTACAGAAAAAGGTATTTCTTCCTGCTTGCCTGTGGCTTGTCTGTTATTGTCGCGAAGCTGATAATCGGGTATCTCGTCTTCGTTCATGTAGTCGCCGAGCGTGATGTCTTCCTGCGAAATGTTTGTATCGTCTTCGGAGCTATAATCGTCATCGAACTCCGATGTGTCATCCACAGGTTCCAGCCCTTCTTCGAGAGCAGGGTTGTCTTCTAGTTCCTGTTTTATACGTTCTTCGAGCTCGATCACAGGCAGTTCGGTCAGTTTAATAACCTGCATCTGCAAAGGCGAAAGCTTTTGCTGTTGCTTAAGTTGTAACTGTTGTTTCAGAGCCATGTTTACTGTTGTATTCTGTTAAGACAAAGATAATAATAAAAACAATATTTTATATGTAATGGTTCTCCGATGGGAGTATCTTTACAACATATTATATTATTAGTTCTGATAGATAAACGAAAAAAGCCCGGAATCTCCGGGCTTTTCAATATCTTAATTCTAAGATTAGAATTTATATCCTAGAGTAAGGTAAGCATTCATGTTGCGTACTTTAGCATCACCTCTGGACATATTCAGCAAACCGAAGTCGTAGCCAAGTCCTACGCCGATTTTTCCGAATTCAGCGCCTACGCCTAGTCCTAATCCGAAGTCAAAACGTTTGTAACCACCATCTTCTTCGCTACCGAAGAAATCATGTTCTCCTGCTTTACCCGAAAGGTCTATGCCTGCCACAGATCCTTTATATTCAACTTTTGCTTTACCTGCAATACCATATGCAACATATGGTCCGGCATGAAATACGAGTTTTGTATTATCAGCGATAGCTAATTTGTACCCGATGTGAACTGGAAGTTGTAAATACATTGGATTGGCTTTTTCCGTTACTTCTACAGATACACCATTATACTCTTCACCGTATTCTGCTTTTGCTCCTTTCATTGTGAACTCCAGACCAGTTAATAAATATATGTCTGGTGTAATAGCATAATCGAGTGTTACTCCTGCATTGAAGCCGAATTTGGCTTTTGTATCTTCTACATCTCCGCTAAAGTTAGAAAGATTTGCTCCCACTTTTACTCCGAAAGTAATAGGGGTATCCTGTGCACTTGCACTCACGCCGATAAGCAAAGCAATAGCTACTAAACTTGTTTTAAGGATTGTTCTCATAAATTTGTTAAGTTAAATAGTTTATTAAAGTGTTCTCTAAATCGGCGTAAATATATACCCATTTTTTGGTTATAACTAATTATGTTAAATAAAAATGAACGTTCGGTCTAGAATTTATATCCTACAGTGAGATATGCGTTCATATTGCGGGCGGTGCTGCCTTCTCTTGATATATTAGCCAATCCAAAATCATAACCGAGTCCTACACAGAATTTTCCGAATTCGGCACCAACTCCTAGACCTACGCCAAAGTCAAATCTCTTAAATGATTCATCTCCAAATGTATCCATATCCAGAGGTAGCTCTTCGTCACTGATACCAAATTCTTTTTTTAGTTCTTTCATATTTATTGTTACTGTTGTTGCGCCATTCTTTATTTTCATTTCATCGCCGATTTTAACTTTTCCGCCCACGCCATAAGCAATGTATGGTCCTGCATGGAATGTAATCTTAGTAGATTCATTTACATCTACTTTATATCCTATGTGAATGGGTATTTGCAGGTACATTGCATTTATTTTAGCTTTCGCCGAGAGATCAAAAGTTTGACCTTCTTCTGTTATCGATTCTTCAAAATCATATTTTACGCCTTTAGTTGTAAATTCTAAGCCTGTAGTTAAATATAGGTTGGAAGTGAAGTTATAATCAAGTGTGACACCTACGTTGAATCCTAATTTAGCTTTTAAATTTTCCGCATCACCGGAATAGTTTGATAGGTTTAATCCGGACTTTACTCCGAATGTGATCGGTTTATCCTGTGCACTTGCATTTATTCCGATAAACAGTGTGATAGTAACGAAGATCGTTTTGAATAACTTTTTCATAGTGATTGTTTTATTGATGTTAAAATTGAAAATAAGAAAGCACAAATATATGTGTTTTTGTGAAATTCGCATCTTTTTGTTATATAAAAACGAGGCTATCCATCATGGATAGCCTCGTTTTATGTATCTTTTATTCCTAATCGGTTAAAATAAGAATTTAACACCTACCTGAAGGTTACCTACTTCTCTGTCAGCAATAGAATTGAAAGGATTTGCGCCAATGCTAAAGTCAGAACCGCCTCCATCATAGTCAATGTAGTTAACACCGAAAATAGTAAATGAAGTTTCGATAGTCATCCAACTTGTTACAACAAAGTCAAGACCCGGGGAAAGTTGAAGTCCTAATTGAGTATTGTCTCCGAAAATCATTGGAGCAGCTGCTTGTCCGAACAAATAAAGAGGACCTGTAATATTCCAGTATTTACGAACCAATGGTTTAACAACAAATGCGTCATCTGTAACACCATTTTCTTTAACGCTCATATACCCTACACCTAGTCCGACAGCAACATCAGGAGAAACAAAAGTTCCTGCTATCGGTAGAACCATTGTTGATTTTACATCACTTACATCAGAGTAAGAGATTTCACCTCCTGCAAACCATGTACCTTTAAGACCATCCTGAGCATTCGCAAATAAACATACTGTAGCTAAAACTACGACTAAAATCATTTTTTTCATAGCGATCATAATTTAAGTTATTAAAGTGCTTCGTTCTTTTTGATTGTTTTGTTTAACTCTATGGATGCAAATATATGTTATTTTTCGTAAAATTCACAATCTGAAGCAAAAAATGATAAAAAAAACAAACATTCATGTATTTTCCTTAAACAAAATGCGCTGGATATTTTTAAATAGATATCGTGGTGCCGTTGTTATTCCCTATCTGTGAGGCACTCATTATAATAACTTCTTTCACTCCCGATTCAATGGATTCGAAGGCATTTTCCAGTTTAGGAATCATTCCACCTTGTATGATTTGCTGTTCGACCAGTTTGTCAAAATCGCTTCTGTTCAGATGGGGTATAACACTGTCGTCATCATTTTCGTCCATCAGGACACCTTTCTTTTCGAAGCAGTATATAAGGCTGACGTCATATATTTGGGCTAAAGCCTTTGCTGTTTCACCTGCGATAGTGTCGGCATTGGTATTCAGTATATTCCCTTGCCTGTCGTGGGTTAGTGGAGCCAGTACGGGTATTACTCCCTGAGCAATGAGGAAAGAAAGGGTATCTGCATTTACTTCTTTTACATCCCCTACATAGCCATAATCGATGTCTTTTACAGGACGTTTTTCAGATCTGATAATATTCATGTCGGCTCCTGTCAGTCCCAGGGCATTCATTCCCAAAGCCTGTAATCCGGCAACAATATTTTTGTTTACTAGTCCGCCATACACCATAGTCACCACTTTGAGGGTTTCCTTATCGGTGATTCGACGGCCGTTTATCATACGGCTCTCTATGCCCAGACGCTCGCCCAGTTTTGTCGCCGATCGTCCTCCGCCATGAACCAGAATTTTGTTTCCTTCTATTTTGGAAAAATCATTCAAAAGCTGCTTTAGCGATTCTTCTTCCTCTACAATTTTTCCTCCTACTTTTATAATGGTCAGTTTCTCCATTGCCTGTTGATATTTATATATGGAACAAAGAAAAAGAGATTGTCTCAATAAAGAAACAATCTCTTGATAAATTTTCGCACGAAAGATTACTTTCTGAGTCCAAGCTCCTTAACGATAGCACGGTATCTTTCGATATCGTTTGCTACCAGATAATCCAGTAAACGACGACGTTTACCTACAAGGCGTCTCAATGATCTTTCTGTGTTATAGTCCTTCTTATTTAACTTCAAGTGTTCAGTTAAATGCGAAATACGGTATGAAAACAATGCTATCTGAGCTTCAGGTGAGCCAGTATCAGTGTTAGACTTTCCGTATTTTGCGAAGAGTTCTTGCTTTTTAGCTGAGTCTAAATACATAAAGTAATTATTTATAATTTATTTAACGAGGTGCAAAGATAAAACTTATTTTGTGACAGACAAACATTTAGCGAATAAATGTCTCCTTAAAAAGGAAGGTCGTCGCCATCGTCTCCGCTGAAATCTACCGGTGCGGCAGGAGGTGCTTGGTTCGGTGCTCCGTATGCAGGTGCGGCGGCTGGTGCTGCTGCTCCGGCAGGTTCTATTTTCCATGCTCTGAGATCAGTGTACCAGTTCCCGTTATATTCGCGGCTTTCTGCATCGAACGATACATTCAGGATGCTGCCTACCTGAAGTACAGACTCATTTATCTTGTCGCCCCATAGTGTGATACACACCTTTTTGGGATACATGCCATCTGTTTCCAGTATTATATTTTGTTTACGCCATTCGCCGTTTTTCCCCATTCCTGTTTGTATTGGCAGTACCTGAATCAATTTAGCTGTTAATTCCATTATAACTTTATTTTGTTTGTATTTTTCTAAATCAGAGCATAAAAGTACAAAAAAATCAGGAATTTTCAATTTTAAAGGTTAAAGACCTGAAAATATCCCCTTACGCTTATCAAATAAGAAAACCTTCCGAATATAAATTCAGAAGGCTTCCCTGATTCTCTTATCTGAATGATCAGTTACTGCTTCTTTAAGGTAAGGCCGATCTGTATTCCATCATAACCCTGTAGAAGGCTGTTTAGTGTACCTAGAGTAGAATTGCCTGTGGAGCTGCTGACATAAGAGATCACAGACATAAACTTATCGGCATCGAAAGTAAGTGTCATCTCGCTATCCGATTGAGAATAGTTCGCAGCAATAGTTGCCGACTCTGAGAACACAAGGTTTATTTTCTCTGTAGATTTATCGATACTGTATGTTCCACTCTGGGTTTTACTGCTAAGCGCTACAGTGAAAGTACTGTCTGAATTGAAAGTAAAGGTTGTAGCACCTTCTTTGATTCCAACCTTGCTAAGTTGGGAATTCAATTTACTCTCGATGCTGGATGTCGCCAGTTTTCCGCCCGCTTTTTTCAAGATATTATCCGATTTGAGTTCTACAGCTGAGCCTGTATAGCTCCATGTGCCGGATATATCTGTATCTGTACTGCTCGAAGAGCCTGTAACAGCAGATACTACACTGGATATGGTTTCTTTGTTGAGTAAATCCTTCAAAGACTGAGCATGACCATTGCTTACTAATGCAAATAAGAACAGGGTCAAGATAAAAATATTCTTCTTCATAAGTTAAAAATGTTGGTTCTTACAAATTATTGTCAGTTGTTTGTGATAATTTGTATAAAGGTAAAAGGAGAAACAGAGATAGCCAATCATAATCGACAGAATCGGGAATCTGATAGACAGATAGCCCGAAAACAGGAGAAAATACTGCTTATGTCACACTATAATCTGTGACCTTATTCCTCTTCATCGAAAGGTATATTCTGCTGAGCATTCTCTATAGCCTGCATCCTTTCTGCTGCTGCGATGAATTCTTTGTAATAAGAAAGTATCAGCGTAGTAAGAGGTATGGCGATAATCATGCCCACTACTCCCAGCAGAGAGCCCCATACTGACAACGATAATAATATAATAGCCGGATTCAGCCCCATTGCTTTTCCCATTATTCTGGGCACAAGGAACAAGTCCATGATACATTGTACGATCACATATATCAGTGCCACAAGACCTATCATCACCCAGAAACTGTCGGCTGTCTGTGAAGCCCGCAACCAACATAGCAGTATTGCCGGAGGAAAGGTGATAACTTGCAGATAAGGGATCATGTGTACCAGTCCGACTATAATACCGAACATGATGGCCAGCGGTAAACCGATAATATAAAATCCGGTAGCATACAATATAGCAAGGATAATACAGATGAATGCCTGATGACGGAAATACTTGTTCATACTGGTCTCTACATCCAGTGTGATGCGTCCTACTATCGGGCGGTATTTAGGAGGGATGAGGAATCGCCATAATTCGTTTATCTTATCGTAATCGAGCAGGATAAAAATAAGATAGAGCAATACTATGAATACAACAGTCAGCCCGAGTAGGAAAGTGACCGTATTAGAGAAGAGCGCTTCTACGGCAGGCCCCAGAAACTGGAATATCTCCACCAGATTGTCTTTCGACAGGCTCTCCTGAATTTCCTTAAAGTCGATATACCTGCCTATGGCATCGGCTACACTTACCGGAATGCCGTCTTTACTGATAGACGTAAGGTCGTAGCTTGCCACCAGAGCATTGATCTGCCAGATCTCATTTTCTATCAGTGGTACAAGGATGAATCCCAGCAAAGTTAATACGCCCGCTACCGATAGTAGAGTGAGTACGACTGCAAGGGAATGCACCAGTCTCAGCCTCTTTTGATAAAACCTTACCAGCGGATTGAGCATATATGCCAACAGCCATGCGATGAAAAATGGCAAAAGCACATCTTTGAGTATATACAAAAAGTAAAGGCCGGCTCCGATGGCCAGTACACTGATCAGCATACGGATAGTCCTGTCAAAAGTAAAGGGCTTTTCAAATGGTTGTCCTAATGGCATATCAGAGTATAATTGATTGAATTATTTAGTATATCTTTACAAAGATATTCTATTTTTCCGATTCTCAGAAACAATTTGTCCACGATGAAAGTAAAGATCAAACATTTATTATTCCTCTTCATATTAGCGCCTTACATGCTGACAGCCCAGACCCGCCAGACGGGGCTTCAGCAATTCCTCGGCCTGCCCGGACTAAAACACGCTTCGGTAGGAGTTTGTGTAAAAGACCTCACAGGAAAACAGATCACAGGGTACAATGCAGAAAAGGCATACACTCCTGCATCTATACTGAAAGTGGTTACTACTGCTACTGCACTGGAAGTTCTCGGAGCTGACTATAAATACAAAACTACCCTCGCAAAAGATAAAGACAAAGCCAATCATCTGTTGATTCATGGGTATGGTGACCCTACATTGGGCACAAAGCACCTCGATAATATATCTGACGCCTTCTTGTCTCAGTGGGTTGATCAGATAAAGGAAAGCTTTGATCCGGCAAAGCCTCTCGATATAACGGTGGTCGACGACTATTTCGGTTATGACGGTATATCGCAACGCTGGATATATCAGGACTTAGGTAACTATTACGCTGCTGCTGCCTATGGTATCAGTGTCTATGATAATACATATCAGCTATACTTCAACACCACAAGGCGCGACACTTGTCCCATTATATTGAAGACCGAGCCCGAAATAAACCTGTCTTTCCGAAATACATTGACACTGAATACTTCGGGGCAGGACAACGGCTATATACAAGGATTGCCATTTTCGCAAGACCGTCTGTTGACGGGTAATATTCCTGCAGGAAAGGCTTCTTTCAGTATCAAAGGCGATATTCCCAATCCCGGATTGTTTCTGGGCGAGACTTTGGCGAAGCAGCTATCAGCCAGTGGGCGTAATGTCGGACAAGTAGGCAGCACATACGACAGATACTTTGCACAGATGTATTCAAAGGCTAAGACCACTTTCAATGAAGATATATTCTACACCCACAGTTCATACCCGCTCAGCGATATCATCAGAGATACGAATGTGCGCAGCAACAACCATTATGCCGAGCATCTTATACGCACAGTAGGACGGGTAAAGAACCCTGACATCTATTCTTCCGCACTCGATGAGGGTGTAAATAAGACTAACGAACTATGGAAGGCCCGAGGGCTGAATACTACTGCCCTTATGATGTTCGACGGTAGTGGACTGTCTCCGTCCAATGCTGTCAGTCCTGTCTTTATGTGTGACCTGTTAGTCTATATGCAGGCAAAGAGTAAGAATGCCAAGGCTTTTCTCGAGTCGCTGCCTCAGGCAGGAAAGGAAGGCACTGTTGCCTATCGCCTCAGAGGCACTAAGCTGGCAGGTAAGGTATACATGAAAAGCGGAAGCATCAATGGTGTGCAATGCTTTGCCGGATATTATATAAACGGCGAGAAAAAGTATGCCTTCACCATCATGGTCAACAAATTCACAGGCTCACGCAGCCAGATCACAAAGGGGATAGATAATCTGCTGTTGTCTTTGTTTTAATCTGTTGATTATCAGTGTGTATTTTTGGAAGGGTAACAAAGGTAACACATTTGACTACATTTCATCCCATCAATTTTTGACTCGCCTTCGCGCCGTCGATTTTCAATTGCGTGAGACTAATTTTAACTAAAACCTCACATTTCTTACAAGTTTATTAGTTTATAGTCTACTAGCTTGCTAGTATTATTTTCTGTTTTTCAGGCGAACACATGGGTTCGCCCCTACAAACTCGTTCCCTTTTGAGGTTTTGCAACCCCCTCTCACTTTGGAGAAGGTCGGGGTGAGGTGAATTTAACTAAAACCTTACAAAGATTACAGAATTTTCAATTTTTAAATCTAATATCTTCAAAGACCGCTTTTCTCAATACTAAAGATAAAATTCTTTCAGATTAATAAAGCGGATAACAGCCATCTGTTCATCTACAACATCTTGCTGGCGCGAACATCTTTCAATATAGTGTCAATGATATTGACAAATAGCATGGGGAGCAAGGTTGAAAATCAGAACTTATAGCCTATACCCAAACTTATTGTATGTGTCTCTATTTTGGATCTTTTTTTGCTATCCGATCGAAAGTCATGTGTCCTCTGATATCCGGCATGGAATGTTAAGCCACTTTGGAGTTCATAACCGGCAATTATGGCTCCACCGTAATACCAATGGTTCAATCCGAGTTTAATATAATTATCCGAATCTACTTCCCAAAAATCATCGAGGCTGGGTAATTCTCCATTCCCGATTTTCACTTTCGCATCATTAGAATCAAATCCGTAACCAACGATAGGTGCTAACCCGAAGAAAAACTTTCCATTACCTGCTTCAAATTGCCCTATTGCATATACCGGAACCTCTACAGATGAATATTCATATTTTGCTTTTTCTCCCCCGATCTTGATTTTACCTTCAGTATAACTCATCATTAGCTCCGGTTGGAGAGCGAAGTTTCTGCTGAACTCTATTTTTACAAAACCGCCTAAGCTTGCGCCCAGTTCAAAACGATTGTTCTTATCGTTCATTTTTATCAATCTCAAATTTGTCATATTTCCATTCAGTTTTAATCCGAATGATGCTTTTGTTTGAGCATTGACGTGCAAGGCTAGCGTACTACATATTAGCAAACTACAAGTGAAAATAATTCTTCTCATAAATCTGATATTTTTATTCTTTGAAATGAAAATTAAAGCCATTTGAAACTGTAAATGTCTTAACAAATCTATAAGGGTGAAAATTTTTTTGACCAACCCCCCGTTTGCTTATGACGAACGAGTATAACGGTCTGAAAGGAATCCGTTAACTTTGCACGATGAAGTTCGATTATATTAAAAACTACGACCGGTTCATCAATCTGGTTTGGGTGTTTTTCGGAATTGTAATATGGATGTTGTACATAATTCAGTCATCTGTAGTAGAGGGTGGTTTCCTGGCTGTCTCTGTTTTAGGAAGTGCCTATCCTTTTACAACATATCTGAGCCGGAATCTACTGCAAAAGGCGATAAAACGGAAGAAGATGTTGTTGTTTACCGGACAGTTTTTTTTAGTTACCGCCTTAATGGCATTCTTTATACCTTTCATCCTCTATGGCTTTTTGTTTTTGGAGAGGAGCGGCATATTCAGTTCGTCCGAATTGATTATCAATGAGGATTCTTTCCTGTATGAATATTTGAATTCCTTTTTGGTTATTATTTTTGTCAATTTCGGCTTTTGCGGATTACGGTTTTACGAAATACATCTCAAACAGCAGAAAGCACTTATCGAGTTGCAGCTAAATACGCTTCAGGCACAGATAACCCCACACTTTATGTTCAACATACTGAACCATATCCATGTGCTTATGCAAAGCGATGTTGAGTTGTCTTCTTCGTTGCTGATTAAATATTCGGATATATTGCGCTATCAACTGTATAGCGCAAAGGTAGAAGTTATCTCATTGAAGGAAGAAGTTGAGTTTCTGAACAACTTCATCGATGTGGAAATGATGCGCTGGAACGATAACATAGATGTAAGCTGTTCGTGGAAAATGGAAGATAAAGAGAAGAAGATAGCCCCGTTGCTCTTAATCACTTTTATCGAAAATGCATTTAAACACGTCCCTCGCGATGATTTTGAAAGAGGTTTCATTACTATCAGCCTTCATCAGGAAGGAAATACGATTCGTTTAGAGGTAGAAAATTCTAAATCTGTCATTACATCCCTCAAAAAGATAAATTCGGGATTGGGGCTGACTAATACCAGACAAAGATTAGATATTTTATATCCCGACAGATATGAGCTTTCGATAGAAGAGACGGAGAAAACATATTGTTCAAAATTTACTTTAAATGTGCAATAAGATGGTCGATATTGTATCAAAACAAAGGGAAGAACTGCTACTGAGATGTTTAGTAGTTGATGACGAATCTGTTGCTATCAAGGGAATTGTCAATTACATACAGAAGATAGATTTTCTGAAAGTAGAAGATACCTGTACCTCGGCGCTTCAGGCTGCAACCATCATCGAGAAAAAAGAAATAGACCTGATGTTCCTTGATATTAATATGCCGCATCTTTCCGGGCTTGATTTTTTAGAATCGTTAGAGAAAGCGCCTTTAACTATTATAACAACGGCTTATTCGGAATATGCTTTGGAAGGATATCGCTTAAATGTTGTGGACTATTTGCTGAAACCCATTTCCTTTCAACGTTTCTTTCAGGCTGTGATCAAGGCACAAAGTGCTTTCCAATCTAATATTTCTTTCAGGCAGGATGAAGGGAGGCCAACATCCGATTTGTATGTTCGTCAGGGCGATACTTTTCGGAAAATACTGAGGGAGGATATTTTGTATGTCGAAGGTATGCAGAACTATTTGAAGCTCTATTTTAAGGATGAAGTATTGATCATTCATCAAACAATGATCTCACTGGAAGAAATGCTCCCTGATGATCAGTTTTTCAGAATACACCGGTCGTTCCTTATCAATATATCTCATATCGAAACAATTTCGGGAGGACGGATAGTGGTTGGAGGTAAAGAATTACCTATTGCATCTTCCCGTAAAGAAGAACTGCTAAGAACTGTTGTTCAAAAGAAATTGATAAGTAAATAGTTAGTTAAGCACAAAAGATGAGAGTTAGTATTACACAGATAAAGCCGCTAAAAGTAGCATACCCATATTGGCCTGAAGCTGATTTTAACTAAAAACTTACAAGCCTTAAAAATCAAATTTTTATTATACTCTTTGTAGCCTCCCCTTGGGGAGGTATGGAGGAGCTGCTATTTATTATCACCTATTCCCTAAATCCATATACATATTCTGAAAAAATGCTTTTGCCTGTTTTCCCAGTTCTGGATTACCCGATTGGTTGATTATACTTTGTTTGTCATTGTCATAAGTAACAGTTCCGGTAGAATCGGTCATGCAGAAACCATTGACATACGAATAGAATGCAAACTTACGTCCTTCGGGGTTCAGCATATCCTTACTGAATCTGAAATCGTCATGCTTTATATTTAGCTGTGACAACAGGGTTGCAGCCAAGTCGTTTTGTGAACCGTAGTCTTCTATTATTGCCGGTTGTTTCACAGCTCCGCCCATCCATATCATCGGAATGCGGAATCGTTCGGGGTCACTGTTGCTCAGCCCTTTGGGATATCCTTGCATAGCATGGTCGGCAATGAGTATGATCAGCGTATTGTTCCACAACTCCTTTGTCTTTAGCTGTCTTACAAAAGACCCGAGACACTCGTCCGTATAATTTACAGCATTGAGGAATGGCTCTTTAAATTTTGTAACAGGCACATCGAACGGCTCGTGGCTGCTCAGTGTCAGTATTGTTTTCAGGAAAGGCGTATCCTGTTTGTTGTGTGTCAGATCGTTATACGCCCTGTCGATGACGAATTTGTCGGGTGCACCCCATTTAGTCATACGTTCGCTCAACGGAAAATCTTTGTCAGATACAACATCGCTTATTCCGCAAGCCCCTACAAAGTAAGAGCGCATATTGGCAAAGTCTGCATCTCCTCCGTAATAGAATGAGAGGTTTTTATATCCGCTGTTTTTCAACGATCTGGATATGGTAGGCAACGATTCCGTCTTTTGCGGATATTTCATAATCGCCACAGTAGGATGAGCCGGATAACCACTCAGTATAGAGACAAGCCCCCTGTCGGTGCGGAAGCTGTTTGCATAGAAGTTACTGAAAAATATTCCCTCTTTGGCAAATTGGTGCATATTGGGAGCTACTATCGAGTCCATTGCAGCATCGCTCGAAAAGCTTTCGAGAATGAACAGGATGATATTCGGCTTTTCTGTATTAAGTAGTTGCGGCAGACTGTCTGTTGCAGGCTGTTTGGTGAGAGTTGCAAATATATTTTCTGCCTCCTGCTTGTCATAGAATTGGTACTGTGTGCCGAAATTATCCGATTTGAAGAATGATGCCATCAGGTTAAACTCAGGATTTATGGCAGCATGGTTCAGAAACATATTTTCGCTGAAATACACTTTCCCGATATTCATTGTAGATACCGTAACTCCTCCCCTGATAGGTAAGAAAAGTACGCCGGTCAGCAGTATCAGTGCAATAAAGGTTTTACCTATCGATTTAGGCACTTGCAGATTCAGCACCTGTTTGCGTACTATGAATATATATCCGACAAAAAGGATAACCGCCAAAATGATTGTACTCACTATTCCCAATGCAATTTCCAATGCCGATGCACTGGCAAAACTTTCTTTAGGGTTCTGAAGATACAGGAATACAGTGGAGTCGAAATGAAAGCCCCAGTAGGGGTAAACAACAATATCTGATACTGTGATAATGGCAATTACCGCAAGTATGATTACGTAATATACATTATATATTTTAGCTATGAATTTAGGCTTTAGCCAGATGGATACAATCAGTACCAGTGCTGGAATTACTGTCAGGTATCCGCTCATCGACAAGTCGAGTGGTAGTCCGTGATACAATACAGTAACAATATCGCCTCCTGTAACCCCTCCTCCTATGCTGCAATGAATGAGCATAAACGCTGTTTTTCCGATAAGGAATATTAATATGAAATAGAAAAATATTGAGACGAAGAGTAGTATCCTTTCCTTCATTGTTGCGGTTAGATTTTATTGTTGAAAAAACAAAGATAAAGGTTATAGAAAAAATTTACATATTTTTTATGGAATTTCAACAAAACTTATCTCTATTAAGTAAAACATAGAAGTTTAACCATTAAAAATAACAATATTATGGCTAGTATAGACACCAACAGTAGCAATGACGGAAAAAAAGGTAAACCTAAACGTCAGATCTTGCGAGTAGATTTTACTCCGATGGTAGATATGAATATGTTACTTATCACTTTCTTCATGTTCTGTACCACACTCAGCATCCCTCAGGTAATGGATATAGCAATGCCTGCAAATGAAGGTGACCAACCAGTTCCTCAGTCCAAATCGGTAACAGTCCTTTTGGATGAAAATGATAAGGTGTTTTATTACGAAGGATTTCCTGACTATGAAGACTACACTTCGTTGAAAGAAACCAACACAATGGGCTTGCGCAAAATGTTGCTAGAGAGAAACGCTGTGCAGGTAGCAAAGATTAATGATCTGAGACTGAAACGTCACAAGAAACAAATTTCGGAGTCTGATTTCAAAGCACAACTCAGCCAGTTGAAGAAAGATGACCATACGCTCATGGTCATGTTGAAGCCGACAGCCAAGTCTAATTATAAGAATCTGGTAGATGCGCTCGACGAAATGCAGATTTGCGGAGTGGATAAATATACGATTATGGATCCTGCAGACGGAGATTATTTCCTGTTAGAGAATTATAATACTAAAGGGTCTTTGACCGCAATGGCAAAACGGCCGTAATGAGGTAGGACAAACAGTAAAGACAAAATTCTATAAATTATTTATAATAGTTAAAGATTAGGCAAGAGTAAAAAAAATCAATTATATTTATCGTCACTTAAAAGAACAGTTTTAGGTTAACACATCCATCCTTATCGAAATAATGGTTCTGGTTATCTAAATCTGTTCTTTTATGGTATTCAAGCAAATAAACCGTAGTCAGGGATTGTTTTCCTGTAGCTTAAAGCGTAAGTATGAGTACTATAAGTAAGGAGCTGATAAATTTATTGAAAGAGAGAACTCGGGAAAAAGGGCAGGCTGTAAATCTATTGATGGACACAATCCCTATAGGGAAAGAAGCGGCATATCGCAGGCTTCGCGGCGAAATACCATTCTCGCTGGAAGAGGCTGCGGCTATATGCCGGAAACTTAATGTCTCGCTGGATGTACTTGCCGGTATGAAAAACTCAGATGTATATGGCTTCTATACTAATGCTATTGTTTCTGATGATCCGATGTCCGGCTACAATAAAATGCTGCGTCAGATAGTAGATACGATAGAATATCTTAAAAATATTCCCGGTAGTATTTCGTACAGGGCATATACGGCTTTGCCTCACGAATTTGTATTTAAGTATGATTCACTATCTCAAATGTATATACGTATTCTGTTCTATCAGCTATATATGTTTACTACGCCTCAAAAGCTGATTGATATTGAAATACCGGCCGATGTGAACACAAACCGGAAAGCGGTTGCTTCGGTAATGCAGGATATAGAAGGGATGCTGATTCTCGATCGTCATGTATTCAGAGAGTTTATAGAGATTGTAAGATACTTTCACGGACTGGGTATGCTTGCCGATAAAACCATAGCCGAAATAAAACGCGATCTCCATCTGATGCTGAATGATTTGGAACGATGTGCTTTTGCAGGCTTGTCTCTGCATGGCAAAAAACTGGATATCTATATTTCCCAGATATCGTTTGATTGTTCATACAATTACATCGAAGGGGCAGATATTAAAGCCTGTTCGTTAGGGGTTTACTGTATAGACCATCTGTCCAGCGATAACCCTCAGATATGTGAACGGCATAAGATATGGATAAAATCACTTGTGCGCTTCTCTACATTGATCTCCATTTCGGGAGAGTTGCAGCGTAACGAATACTTTTCTACTCAGCGCGAGGTCGTGGATGCGTTGCTGTAATATTCCCTCTTACCATTCATACCTTTCAGCCTCCAATTCAAGTATTTTTCCATCCGGAATGTTTATAATAACCCTTGCTTCACTTTCCTGATAACTAATGGAGATTAAACTCTCGGGAGTCAGTTCTTTGATTATAAGTAAGTCGTCTGCTGTATATATGAATATATCATTGATTCCATCCCTCTCACCTATAAAGTCTGTCTTACATGCTCCATATACATAATGTATGGTTCCGTCATCTTGCAAAATGATTAAATATGAACACATCTCGCAATCTAAAATGGATTCGGGTATAGCAAAAGGTAAATTGTTTTGTTTCAGGTTATAACTATTAGCAGGAACGAAGTAGGCTTTCTTAATGTTATTTCCGAATATTTCAGACAGCTTGAAATTCTTTTCTTCCCCATTGCAAACTCTTTGAGCAAACTGCTTTATGTTGCCATTGGAACTGTCAGTAAAGTGGTATAAGTGATATCCAAATGAATAATATGCGCTTAGTGCTAATGCTAAAGCGGTTATGCAAAGAAAGCCCCATATTGAAAATAGGATAATTATCCCTGTTCTCTTTTTCCCTTTGAGCCTGGTTAGTGCTTTCATCGTTGCTTTCTATTACATAGTATTCTCGATAGCCTGATTGTCGGATGATTAGAAAATATTAGCGCGGATTTTCACCCGCGCCAACAAATTCTATTTGATAGTAATTTTTTCTTAGAACTGATACATAAAACCTACCGATGCTACAAACTGAGTGTAATTTTTGATAAGAGCCTCTTTCAGTTCCACCTGTATAAATGTTTTCTCTCCTACAGCAATCTGTCCTCCCAGTCCGATATTGAGGCCAATACGGTTGTTGCTGTTTTTTGTTTTTTCATCAGTGAATTCTTCAATGAGCTCTCCTAGCCCGCTTCTGCCCAGATCGTAAGTCCATCTCGAAAAGGTAACACCCGCAAGCGGATATATCGAAAAAGTTTCACCTAGTCCGAACAGGTAATGAGCATCTGCACTCAGCCCCCATGCACTGGTATTGTGCCTGTCTATATAATATTTATATTCCAGTGATCCTCTGAGGCGTTCCATAAACCCATACTGTCCGCGCAGACCGATACCCAACGATTCTATTTTAGTACCATAGTTCAGATTACCTGCCAGTGAGAATTTTCCGGTTTGATCTTCTTGTGCCGAAATGGCAGAAACAAATAAGAAAGAGATAAAAAATCCTAATACTAACTTCTTCATAAATGATAGTTTTGCGTGTTAAAAAATCAATTGCTTTGAACGAAGATACAAAAAAATGCTAAATCCTATATAATCTGTCCGGAAATTTCAGTTGATCATAGAAAAATGGCCGCCCATTTCTCAAATTGGCGTACCGGGTCTTCTCCAAATTTAGAAAGGCTTTGTTTTACCTTTTCTACCGATCTTTCTTCCCCCGGGCGTGTTTTGGAGAAAAAGCAATCGGCAAAGCAGATCAGTTTTTCTTCCATGCTTACCGGACGCATATCGCGGTGGGGTAGCGGCATATTGTTCTCTACTATTTCTTCCAGCGATATCCCTGTACCTGTATGTCGCTCACATACTAGTCCGTACTTTGGGTAGCCTTCATTGTCGAGTATTTCCCTGCCCAGATAGCCGTGGCATATATAAGGTGCTATGCCGAAGCACTTTATCGAAGGTGCGTTGGTGAGGAAGATGCCGATGTCGTGTAACATAGCTGCCTCAGCTACAAACTCAGTGTCGATTTCCAGTTCGGGATGATTGTCGGCTATTGTAAGTGCCTTGTGCATGACATCTGTACTATGATTTATAAGAATATTGTAAAGTTCAGAGTCCTTCTTGTAATATTTTTCGATGATAGTTAATGTATTCATTGTACTTGATCTTATAATTTATATAAAAATTACGTAAGTTTGTAGTGTAGCTTCTTAATATAAAAACAGTTGTTAACAGTAAAAAGTTTATTTCTTTTACACTCCTTAAATATATATACTTTGGTTCAAAAAAAATGGTTTTATGGCATCCTGAAACAATTGTGTTAAAATATTTGTTCTACCAGATAATAAATAAAGACTATGGCAGACAACGATAATGAAAATAAATGTCCACTGTGCGGGAAACAGGCGGCAGAAGGCGATAACTTCTGTAAAGACTGTCAGGAGATAGCACAGAACGCTTACCCCGAAGAATTGCTTACCCGTCAGGAAATAGATGAAATACTCGAAGATGAGGGAGAGGAGTTGGTCGAAGTAGTATCCGAAGAGTCTGAGGCGGTTACCGTAGCTGATCCTCCTCAGCAGGAAAGCTTTTCCCAATCAAATAAAAAATGGCTTGTTTTTCTGGGTATTGGGATCGGGTTGCTAATCGCTGTCGGCGCATTCAGTTCATATAACTTTATACAACGAAAAAGTGCTGATGAAACCGAAACAGCCTATTGGCACAAGAGTATTGAAGAAAATACGCCACTATCATATTCTAAATATCTGGTGCAATATCCGGACGGAAAATATGTAGTAGAAGCTGAAACTAAAATCAGAGTGCTGCGCGAAAACGAACGAAAAGAATGGGAGGAACTCCGCAACTCGAATAATGTAGACGCCCTGTTCCGATTTATGACCGATCATCCCGAGACTCCTTATACGCGTGAAATACGGCACGCAATAGACTCGTTGAGTTGGATAACTACCACAAAAGAAAATACGGCGGCAGCATACCTTGCCTATATCGAAAATGTGAAACTGGGACGCTATACGGGAGAATATGAAGAACTGGCACAACAAAAATATGATTATCTCAGCCAACTGAAAAAGGTGGAAGGGGAAGACCTTACTGCTGTGAAAACTGTATTGACAAAGCTCTTCAAATCCCTGTCGGAGACAGATGCAAAAGATTTGGTAAAAGTGACAGGCGATTCTATCCACCGATTTTATTCCTCACAGAATAAGGCATCTCGGGCAATTATCGATTCACTGAAAGCTCACCGGAAGTCGGACAAAATAAAGACTGTTGTTTATGCCTATATTCCCGATTCCATCGAAGTAATCAAAGATAACAAAGGAATATATTTCATCACTGCACCTGTAAGTGAAGAGATAACCTTCAACGACCGGAAGAAAAAGAAAGAGCGCGCCTCATACACTATCAATATGGAGATGAACGATAAGAAACAGGTAAAGGTTTTGTACAAAGCCGGATCGAAGTAGACGCATAAACTTTAAAAATAATCATTCTACCCTGCTCAATTAACAGCCTATTTTTGTAAGTTTGTTGATGTTCTGAATACATTATACTTTAAAACAACACATTCGAATGGGAACATTTTTTTATTTGATAATAATCTCAATTATCGTTTTCAGGGTAGTTAAGTACCTTAACAAGAATAAAGGAGAGCAGGACGAATGGGCATCTTCCCGGAATCGGCCTGTTCAGCCGCAACCCCAACCTGTGAAAAAAACATCATTCTATGACTTTAAAGACGATGACGGAGACAAAGAAGTTATAGAAAGTCCTTACGGGTTTTACACATTTATGGTGGATTGGGATAAGAAGGAATTTTCCATTGTACAAGATAAAGGAGAAAAGATCAATGTCGTATTCTTTAATCTGAAAGGCTATGAGGTAAAGACAAGGAATGATGCTGTGATTACCCTTGAACTGAAGACATATCTGCCCGGAAAATCATTTATATCCATAGAATGTTTCAGCAAAATAAAGGTATTGCCTCAGTTGCCCGAATGGCAAAGGCGGCCGCTGGAACTGAATAAGGTTTATGATCAGGAACTCGCGCAAGTAGATGAGATCGACGATATTCTGTCCGATATAATGGATGAGAACGGAGTTCAGTCAACTACCACACCTCCGCCATATAAACAAGAGAAAAAGATACAGGAGAAAAAAGAAACCCCTGTGGCTGTTCCGGTTGTTCCTAACATTTTGGATATAGTAGAATCGATTCCGGAGAAAAAAGAAGAAATAGAGATAAAGACCGAACCGGAAGAAATACCAATTGTTGAAATACCTGCGGTTATAATTGAAGAGGTGAAAGAAGAAATACCTGAAATAAAGTCGGAACGACAGGAGATAAAAATAGAAGACCCGTTTGAGTCAACTCCTCCATACGAAGAGATAAAGATAGAGGGGAGACCTGTAGAGCCGGTACCGGATAGTGAAGATGCCGGAGACAAAGTGCGAGTGTCGCTCAGCGATGTCGAATACTATTCGTACGGAAAATTTCTGGATTCGGAAGTGCAGTCAGCAGTAGGCGATGCCAAGATGCGTGGAAAGAAAGAAATCTTTATCACGAAAGAACAATTGGAAAAACTAAAACAATAAAAATAAAATACAGAAAATGAGTAATAGAATAACATCTTTATTTGGAATTAAATATCCTGTTATTTCGGGAGGTATGGTTTGGTGTAGCGGGTGGAGACTGGCTTCTGCAGTAAGTAATGCAGGAGGTCTGGGGCTGATAGGTGCAGGGTCGATGCACCCCGACACGCTGCGCGAACATATCCAAAAGTGCAAGGCTGCCACCGATAAGCCTTTCGGCGTGAATGTGCCATTGATGTATCCCGAAATAGATACCATCATGGATATTATAATTTCGGAAGGCGTAAAGATTGTATTCACATCGGCAGGAAACCCGAAACTGTGGACAAAGAAACTACAGGACAATGGTATCATTGTTGCTCATGTGGTTTCCAGTTCTAAATTTGCCCTTAAATGTGAAGAAGCAGGAGTTAATGCAGTCGTAGCCGAAGGATTCGAAGCCGGCGGACACAATGGACGCGAAGAAACTTCCACAATGGTACTGATACCACAAGTAAGGAAAGGCCTTTCCATCCCGCTTATTGCTGCCGGAGGAATTGCTACCGGAGAGGGTATGTTAGCTGCTTTTGCTTTGGGTGCCGAAGGTATTCAGATGGGTACGCGCTTTGCGCTTACACAGGAAAGCTCCGCTTCAAACGAATTCAAAGAATTATGTATTAACCTGAAAGAGGGAGATACAATGCTTTCGCTGAAAAAACTGAGTCCTACCCGCCTTGTAAAGAATGAGTTTTACAATTCGGTACAGACAGCTGAAGACAGAGGCGCATCGACAGATGAAATGCGTGAACTGCTTGGTCGCGGACGCTCCAAGAAAGGGATATTTGAAGGCAACCTCGTTGAGGGAGAACTCGAAATAGGACAGATCAGTTCTTTGATAGACGATCTGCCGAGTGCCGGAGATGTAGTAAGAAGTGTGATAGCCGAATACAATATCAGACTAGAGAATTTTATTTCGGAGAAACCATTGTTTTAAACCTCTATGCAAACCAAACGGTTCTGTCATATCTGCATACTCCTTAGTCTCTGTCTTTTCTTCTCATGCAAGAAAAAACAGGAAGAGCCTGTCTATGACTTTCAGCAGATAAAGGATAAAGGAGAGTTGACGATTATTACACTCAATACTTCCACCTCATACTTTATCTACAAAGAGGAGCCGATGGGCTACGACTACGATCTGGCTCAGGACTTTTGTGAGCATCATGGACTCAAGCTGAATGTGAAAGTCGCCGAGAGTACCACCAAATTGATAGAAATGCTCAACAGGGGTGAGGGCGATCTGGTAGCCTTTACCATACCCGTTCTGAATGAGTTGAAAGATTCGGTTGCTTATTGCGGATTGCAGCGGATCACACATCAGGTGCTGGTACAGCAGGCAAACAGGGGTGACACGATATTGAAAGACGTGACGGACATCATCGGGAAAGAGGTGTATGTAGAAAGCGGCACAAAGTACCATCAGCGGCTGCTGAACCTTGATGCCGAGATGGGTGGAGGTATCCGCATACATACAGTAAGTGAAGATACCATTACCAGTGAAGACCTCATAGAAGAGGTTGCTATAGGTAAGATAAAATATACTATCGCTGACGAATATGTAGCCAGACTGAACAGGACGTATTACCGCAATATAGATATCTCATTGTCGATAAGTTTTGACCAGCGCTCTTCATGGGCTGTTCGCAAAAATACGCCCGAACTGGCAAAAGCACTCAACGATTGGTTTACCGAGAATGGAAATACACCGGTCTACAGAAGTATTACTAAAAAATACTTTGAGTTGAGTAAACAACTGTTCGAGGGCGATTATGAAATTCCCCGCGATTTACCGAAAGGAGCAATCTCTGTATATGACGATCTGTTTAAGAAACATGCAGCAGGCACACAGTACGAATGGCAGTTCCTTGCGGCTATATGTTATCAGGAATCACGCTTTCAGAACAATCTGACATCGTGGGCAGGAGCAGCCGGAATAATGGGGCTGATGCCGCGTACAGCCGCTTCGTTAGGGCTTTCGGCAGACGATCGTATGAACCCCGATCTGAGTATTGGTGCAGCAGTAGAGTTGTTAGACCGATTGAATAAAATATTCCGCAGAATATCAGATATGAGCGAACGGGAGAAATTCATCCTTGCTGCCTATAACGGCGGAAACGGTCACATAAACGATGCACAGGCACTTGCCGAAAAGTATGGTGCTAACCCTTATGTATGGGAAGACAATGTAGAGAAATACCTTGCATTGAAGAGCAATCCCGAATATTACAACGATCCTGTATGCCGTAACGGATATTTCAGGGGAGGGGAGACGCTTAGGTATGTAGGTAGCGTATTATCTACTATGGAACGCTTTAAAAAGATATCAAACTGATTTCTTATATTATTTCCCTGTCAGTGTAATAAACGGCACTATCATTTCTTCCATCGAAATACCGCCATGCTGGAATGTATCGGTGTAATATGATACATAGTGATTATAATTGTTAGGATAAGCAAAGAAATCTTCTCCTGTGGCAAAAATATACTTAGTGCTGATATTGGGTGTAGGCAGCCCCGCCCTTTCAGGGTTGTGGATATCATACACCTTCTTGCGGTCGTACTCAAGGTTGCGCCCCGTTTTATATCGTATATTCGTATTCACTGTCTTATCCGCAATTACCTTTAGTGGATTCTTTACACGGATAGTACCATGATCTGTTGTTAATACGATCTTATACCCCATGTCCTTTGCTTTTCGTAGTATATCCATTGTGCTCGAATGTTTGAACCACGAACGGGTGAGTGAGCGGTAAGCAGCCTCATCCGAAGCCAGTTCGCGTATCATCTTCGATTCGGTGCGGGCGTGTGACAACATATCCACAAAGTTGATAACGACTACATTCAATGATTTATTACTCAGTTCATTCATACTCTGTACAAACCGTTCACCAAATGAGGAGGTCAGCAGTTTGTTGTACGAAAACGAGTATTTTTTTCTATATCGGTCTACTAATGTGCGTAGCAGGGCTTCTTCGTTATTATTCTTACTCTCGTCTTCATCCTCGTCTATCCACAGATCGGGATACATTTTTACGATTTGTGAGGGTAGCAGTCCCGAGAAGATAGCATTGCGGGCATACTGCGTTGCTGTGGGCAGTATGCTGAAAAATTCTTCTTCGGAAATGGTGAAATCGTTAGATAAAAGGTCTTTAATTTCCGACCATTGATCGAGCCTGAAATTATCTATCAGTATAAAGAATACCTTCTCGTCATTATCCAGTAACGGGAATATCTTTTTCGGGAATAGTTCAGGGCTGATCAACGGTCTGTTTTCCGGATCGGCTATCCACGATTCATAATTTTTCTTTATAAACTTACAGAAACCGTTATTCGCCTCTTGCTTTTGTGCTCTGAGTAAGTCGAGTAGGGGGCTTTGCGCAGCAGTAAGTTCTATTTCCCAATATACGAGCTTTTTGTAGATGTCAGTCCATTCCTGATAGCTAAGTGAGTCGTTTATGCGTGAACTTATTCTGTTAAACTCTTCTCTGTATCCTTCCAATGTAGCTTCGGAAACGATATCGTCTTTATGCAGGTTTTTCTTTAGAGAAAGCAGTATCTGGTTTGGATTTACCGGCTTTATCAGGTAGTCGGCTATCTTCTTGCCTATAGCATGAGTCATAATGCCTTCATCTTCGCTTTTGGTGATCATGATGACCGGAATATTCGGGTCTATTTCTTTTATCAGTCCGAGTGTTTCTATCCCGCTGAGTCCCGGCATATGTTCATCCAGAAAGACGATGTCGAATGTTTCGCTTTTAAAGCTTTCGAGTGCATCCTGTCCACTGTTGACAGGGGTTACATCATATCCTTTTTCTGTAAGGAACAGGATGTGCGCCCTTAAAATATCTATTTCGTCGTCTGCCCAGAGTATTCGTTTCTTCCTCATGTATAAGTTATTATAACACAAGCCACTTTACAATCGAATAAAGTGGCTTGTTATTTCTTTACACCTTAGTCTGTATTCAAAAGTACAGACATTAGTACAATAATAGAAACGGTGATGGTTAAATTTTATTATTTCAGCGTCTGATCTATTGCATTCAGAAGGAAACCTTTCGGGTCTGAACTGTATTCCCAGAACATTACTCCAGCCATGCCATTGTCGCGTACATAGCGGCATTTGGCTTTTACCGATTCTTCATCGTCATAGGTTACGAAGATTCCTTTGTAGAAGTTGAACAGGTAAGGCGCTTTGGCTGCATCGTCCCAGTATCTGAAATATTCGTTCTGATTTACCAGACTATCCCTGATAACGGTGAATCCTTTTCCCTGTATTTGTTTATCAACAGCATCGCCCAGACCTTTGTTCCATCCCTTTTTCAGTTGGTATATGCGTCCGTAGAAAGCAATGCCCATCACAAGCTTATCGGCAGGAACTCCTGCGGCTATATATGCCTGCATAGATTTACTTGCACTGCTGCTGTTTTCATACTTGTCCGACGGATCGAGGTTTGTGTGATGTATCGCTTTTTCTTTCGATTGCGAGTCGTAAGTCATTACGTTTACATAGTCCAGATATTCCTGTACTTTAGCCATCTCTGTATTGTCGATAAACTCCTGTTGTCCGCCTACGGCAGTAGTCAGCAGGTATTTCTTATTTGTCTCTTTACTTAGTGCATCCAGTTCGGCTTTGATAGCAGCAAACATCAATGTATAGTTTTGCTTGTCTTCCGGACGGTAAACATTTCCATCATCACCCGGTATTGCAGGATATTCCCAGTCGATATCTACACCATCCAGATCATATTTCTTCATAATATCAACAGCCGATTTGGCGAATGTATTTTGTCCCTCAGGCGTTAATACGGCATCGGAGAAGTTTCTGCTCCAAGACCAGCCACCTACAGAGATCAGTATTTTCAGATCGGGATTTTGCTGTTTCAGTTCGTTCAGCTTTCTGAAGTTAACGGTATCGGTAGCTTCATTTGTAAGGAATGCTTTTCCGCCTTGCACATCAACAAATGCGTAGTTGATATGTGTAATTTTGTTAGCTGCGATTTTATCCGCATCCACAAGCCCGTTATAACCTCCCACGTATGCAATGATCACAGGTTTCGATGATTTTTCTTCTTCCTTTTTCGTACCTCCGCAAGATGATAGAATTACAGAGAGTAGTGCCACTAAAATTAAGATGTTCTTCATTTGTTTATTTATTTGTTAGTATCTAATGCTTTTTCTATCTGAGCCAGTAAGTCGAGCAAATGGCTGCGTTTGATCCCCGATGAGCCTGATGCTGCGCTTCTGATGCTCTGGCGTAGGTCTGTCAGCTGTGTCCGCGCAATTGCTGCCGCATCCGAACTTTGCCATGATGCACTTGTGTTTGTTGCAGGCGGGGTGACAATGCCAATGAGGGCAGCTACATAGTTCTTTTGTAGATTCCTGCGGTAGATGTCTATTGTCTTTCCGCTCGACAGTTCCGACCAGATGCTCTTTTTCAGGTCACTGAACATATCGGTAGTAGTATAGGCACTTGTACCATTGTATGCTTCATTTCTCAGCATCTTGTCAATCGTATATTTACTTATAAGACGGTCGAGAGTCCGCTTTTGTACTCCCCCGATGGAAGAAAGAGGATCGACACTCGCTTTTTCGATCAGTTGCTTGTCTATCAGCCACGCCGGAGTTGTAAATAACTGTTTGTCGAGGAATGAAACAGCTTCTTTCTGTATGGCAGAAGGAACAAATTCCTGTGCGTTTCCGCTCTGTTCTACCACGACAGGGGTTCTGTATATACCCGCAACATTTTTAGCCACATGTCCCATATAGCGTGCATACTGTCCTGCGATTTCGTTGTATATAGTGCGTGCATTGTCATACCCTTTGTTCGGTTCTTTTGTCCATGCAAGTATCTGCGGAACGATGCGTTGCAGGTTCTTGATGCCGTACGTACTTGCCAGCATGGCATCATCACCAAGATCTTCGCTTTGGTTGCGCGGGTCGTCCGGATCGATTTCCGTACCAAAGGTGTAGCGCTTGTCAGTCTGTAGTTTTTCTATTATAGTCTTGTTCGAGAAAGGCACTTCATCTTCTGCCGTAGCATATTCGGGCAGATAGCGGTATCCCCATTCTATCGACCAATCGTCATAAATACCTATACGCGGAAATAATCCCTTTTCACCGATATTATCTTCGGGCTGGGCTATATAGTTGAATCGCGCATAGTCCATAATAGACGGCGTGTGTCCGTTGGCTTCTACCCAAGCCTTGTTTCTCAGATTCTCGACAGGAACGGTTGTAGACGAGCCAAAGTTGTGGCGCAATCCTAGTGTATGACCTACCTCATGTGACGAAACAAAACGTATAAGTTCACCCATCAGTTCGTCGGGGAATTGCAACTGCTGTGCACGTTTGTCGACATTGCCGGCCTGTATCATATACCAGTTGCGGAGCAGCGACATTACGTTGTGGTACCAGTTGATATGCGTTTCTATAATTTCTCCGCTACGCGGATCGTGCACATGCGGCCCACTGGCATTTGGTATGTCAGACGGTTTGTAGACAATAGCCGAATGGCGTGCATCTTCAAGGCTCCATGTAGAATCTTTCGGTGCTTCCAGTCCGATGATTGCATTTTTGAATCCTGCTTTTTCGAAAGCTGTCTGCCAGTCGTTTACTCCGGCTATCAGATAAGGCACCCACTTGCGCGGAGTGGCAGGGTCTATATAGAAAACGATCGGCTTCTTTGGTTCTACTAATTCACCGTTTACATATTTTTGCAGGTCTTCGTCTTTCGGCTCCAGTCGCCAACGGGTAATGTTCGACTTGTATTCTATTCCTTGCGGATTGGAATCGAAGTCGGTATATCTTACTGCAAAATATCCTACACGCGGATCGTACAAGCGCGGTTTCATCGGTACTTTAGGTAATAATACTAACGAACTGTTTAGCTCATAGGTCATCGGGTCGGTAGGGAAGTTAGATGCAGCCTGTGGCGGATAACCCTGTGGCGCAGTCTGTGCGTATGTTTTTACCGTCTTTATCTCTATGTTGATAGGAAAAGCCTTAATAGTATCGATATAACTTCTGTCTGCAAAGAAATTACCGACACCCCTGTACTTTTTCATTCTGGTGTCGAAGAAAAAGATATTGTTGTCGGAGTTGATAAAGTCAGTAACATCTACAACGAGGCTTTCTGCCTTAACAGAATCCTTATCGATGGCCTGTATAGGAAATGCGGCAACTATCGGTTGCACATTCGAGTTCTTCACCGAAAGGTACATCCCCAATGTGTCTTTAGCCTGTTCCATATACGATATGTTGCGGATGAAGACTTTGTTGTTGCCCCCTTTCTCGAACCGGATAACATTTTCTCCTATCTGGTCACCGGGATAGCCTACAGCAGACTTGTAACGATTGACCGGAGCTTTCGATATTCTGTTTACGACAAGTATATCGCGTTCCATAATGGAGTCGGGTAGTTCGAAGTAGTATTTATCTTTTACTTTATGTACTGTAAAGAAACCTGTGTTGGTCTTAGCTTCTTTTGTTATCACATCTTTGTATGCTTTCAGAGGTGAAGCGGCAGGCTTGTTTGCCTCCGGGGCGACAGCCTCTTTTTTCTCTTCTTTCTTTCTCTTTTTAAAGGGGTTTCTTATTTGGGCACTACTTCCCGCTATGCCGAAAATAAGAAACAATACCAGAATCAGGTTCTTTTTAGACATTGTATTTCCTTCGGGTTTTGTTTGTTGAATAGTACTTCATTGTTACAAAACTAAGAAAATAAAATTGAAGAAGTGGTTTTACACACAGCATATAACGTTTTTTATTCGGATTTTTCTCTTTCATAAATATTATGAGGGTTAGTTTGAACTTTTCAAAGCACCTTTTCTCTTGCCGGTTTATCAATATTGCCGATATTTGCATAAAAATACAGTTGATGTATACAAAACTTATTAACCATATACAGGATTATGTACAGCTACAGGAATCGGATTTGCGACTGATTGAGAATAGCTTCGAAATGATGTCTTTACAAAACAAAGCTTATTTGCTACGTGAGGGTCAGACCTGTAGATGCCTCTACTTTGTGGCGAAAGGATGTCTGCGTATGCATTTCTATACAGCAGCAGGTGTAGAGCAGATTACCCAGTTCGCAATAGAAAATTGGTGGATAGCCGATTATGCAGGATTTATGAGACAAACTGTATCAGAGCATAATATACAGGCAATAGAGAAGTCGGAAATATTGGCCATTAACCTTCATGCATATGACGCTTTGCTCGAGGAAGTGCCTGCGCTTGAACGTTATTTCCGGATTATGGCACAACGAGCTTTGGGCGCTTCGCAATACAGATTAAAGCAAATCTATGACATGTCTAAAGAAGATATATATCTGCATTTCAGAGATTCTTTTCCCGAGTTTGTACAACGTGTTCCACAATATATGCTTGCATCCTTTCTGGGGTTAAGCCCCGAGTACTTGAGTACACTTCGTAAAAAGCATGTAAGGTAATACTAAGGCTCATTTCTTAATCCAGATTAACTTTTAATTCTTTAGCCGTTTATACTTTTGTACTAATAATAAAAAATATAAAGTATATGGATAAAGAAAAAAAGTTATCGGAAAAATTTTATGAAGTATTAAAGCATGAAGGTGTAGTCGCAATCGTGTCTTGGGCAGAAGGAGAAGCTCATGTAGCCAATACTTGGAATTCTTACATGGTTGTAACTGAGGATGAAAGAATATTGATTCCCGCTTATGGGCTTCGGAAAACTCAAAAGAATGTAAATCAGAATAATCGCATAAAACTTACTTTAGGAACCCGCGATGTATTAGGATATAAGGATTATCAGGGGACGGGATTCCTTGTTGACGGTACAGCCCGATATGTAGAATCGGGACAGGAATACGATATGATGAAGAAGAAATTCTCATTCTTGTCGAGGGTTTTGGAGGTTACTGTAGTGAAAGCGAAGCAGACTTTGTAATAGGACAACCATTACTTCTTTTAATCAGGAGAAGTAGTAATATAATCAACAATGGCATGAATCTTCATTGATCCATGCCATTGTTGATTAGGGTATTATAAATTACAAACTTTCGCCGAAGTCTTCCCTGAATTTAGCCATTAGTTGTTGCGGCCAGTCGCTCACAGGTTCCAGCCCTCCCATGAAGAAGCGCAATACGGGCGGCTCGTACACAAAGCGCAACCCACCTATCAAATGGCGGTTTTCGTAGAGCCATGTCATACGGTCTTCTACATATTTGATTTGTGAAAGGGTGAATACGCGGCGAGGTATGGCAAGACGCAGAAGCTCCATGTCGGCATAAGTCTCGTTTCCGTATTCGTCACGCTGATTAGAGACTGAGCCACGTTCCATACCGCGAATACCCGATATGAGGAAGAATGCCGCTGCGAGTGATCCGGCAGGATACTCAGTCTGAGGGATATGTGCACAGATCTCCATTGCATTTACGTGTGCACCCAATACGCCCGGAGGGGTTACCATCGGAATCCCTTTTTTGTCCAGTGAATTTACCAGATATTCTATAAATTGCGGGCTTTGACAAATCATACTCTCGTCCAATGTTTCGTATAACCCTACTGCAATAGCTTCGATTTCGCGTACCGACATACCGCCATAAGTAAGGAATCCTTCGAATAACGGAACCAGTGGTTCCAGTTCTTTGAAGATGGCGAGATTGTTGGTGCAGATACCACCACCACGTGACGAACTCAGTTTACGTGCCGAGAAGTAAACCAGATCGGCAAGTCCTGTCATGCAGAGTATGATCTCAGCCATCGAACTTTCTTTAAATTCTTCTTCACGTTGTTTTATCAACCATGCGTTTTCTCCGAGCAGGCTGGCGTCGAGTACCAGACGGATGCCGTATTTGTCGGCTATCGAGCGCACTCCCCGTAGATTCTCTATAGAGAATGGCTGTCCGCCTATGAGGTTGGTAGAGGCTTCCATCCGTATGTACGGGATGTTTGCCGCACCATGTTTATTAATACATTTCTCGAGTTTTTCGAGATTCATGTTCCCTTTGAAGGGATGTTTGCTGTTTATAACATACGCTTCGTCATACAGCAGCTCTTCTATCTTACCGCCGTATTGGGTGATATGCGCCATTGCAGTGGTGAAGTGATAGTTCATCGGCACAATGCTTCCCTTGCGGATATATGCGTTTGAAATGATGTTTTCGGCAGCGCGTCCCTGATGCACAGGCAGCAGGTATTTCTTGCCTAAAACGTCTTCTACAGCTTTCTGATATCGTACAAAACTTTGTGAGCCTGCATAGGCGTCGTCTGCTATCATCATCGCGCCCATTTGCCTGTCACTCATGGCATTGGTGCCACTGTCGGTAAGCATATCGAGGAAGACGTCTTTGGTGTCGAGCCTGAATGTGTTGAATCCGGCTTCATATAATGCTTCGAGGCGACGTTCGATGGGAACTAAATGCAGTTTTTGTACAACACGTACTTTGTGCAACTCCAGCGGAATATCTTCCCCGCTGTAAAACTTGATCTTAGAAGAATTTTCAGACATGATATTAGTTATAGTATATGTTTAAATTAAAGTCGTGCAATATATGAATAATTCTTCAATAAGAAACATTTTTGAGTGAAATAGAAATAAAAATACCTTTATTTTGCAGCAAAGGTGTCTTTTTGGAGCTTTGGGGCTGTATTTTGTGTGAAAGGATAACTATGTGTAGAATGAGTAACCTAATAATACCCTCCTTCGTATATTTCCTCTCCCGTATCGGCTGCTTTTTTCCCTTTACCCATTATTATATTGAACTTGTAGGAAAAGCTCACCATAAAATACTGGTTTACCGAGTTTGAACGCGAATCGGACATATAGTTTCCGCTCACTTGTCGTGAGATGGTGTTACGGTCGTCGAGTATGTCGTACATCTGTACTTTGAGTGTTCCTCTTTTCTTTTTCAGGAACAGTTTTGAGATGGAAGCATTCCAGAGTACCTCGCTTGTTTTGAAATCGTCGCCATAACCCGAATAGTATGAGTAGCTCAGGTTGCTCTGTACCGAGAAATCGTAAGGCAATTTCAGTAATGCCGTATGATTGAGGCTGTAGTTTGTCGTATTTCTGTCCTGCGATTCGCTCAGGTTGTTGCGGGTCATATTGTATGTAATGCCCAAACGCAGGCTGGTTTCAAACTTATCACTTCTGAACCGTCCGGTAATCTGTTCGCCCAAAACAACATTATGTGTTATTGCTTTTTCCCCGTTTGTATAACCTATGTTCTTATAGTAATTGGTATAAGTACTATTACCGACATTAAACTTCTTGTTTTTCAGCGGGGTGTCGAATATGAAGTTGAGGTTAGCACCCATATTTCCGCTTACATTGCGGTATGTATTTGTACTGTTTCCCTGCCCGTCAATCAGTGTGTAGTCGACAATATTATTGAATGTATAATTGAATCCTGCCGAGATCATCAGGAAGCGGCTTGTCTCATAGTTCGATTTCTGGTAATACATATTGAAATTGTTGCTGTAGCTCGGTTTCAGGTTCGGATTGCCATAATACTTCGATAAGGCATTCACTATAACCGTATCGGCAGACAACTGGCTGATACCCGGCTGGCTGGTAGAACCGGAGTAGTTGAAGTCGAGACTGGAATTGTCATTCGGTGTATATGAGAAATTGAGATTCGGTGAAAAGTTCACTACATTCTGTTTCAGATTCTCAATAATAGAATCGCCCAGCGTGATTTTACTTTTAGAATAAGACGGGTCTACACTGAATCCGACAGTGTATCTGTATTTCTTTTTTGTTGCCTGAAAGTTGAGGCTGATATTCTGATTGATATAGTCATTATCAGTATTACGGGTGTATGCCGTATCGATGATGGTATAGTTGCCGTCATCGTCCATACGGCGCACATCACGCAGGCGTTCCGATTTGCTATTGTTGAGCGAGTATGAAAATTGCAATCTGTAATCTTTGCCTAACGGTTCTACATACGACATTGAGATGTTGTAGCTGTTGGTCTTATTATCAGTATTGTTGCGCTGATCGATTATCTTATCGGGTGTATCTCCCGAATATTGGGTGAGAGAATAATTTGTACCCTTACTGTTATCTTTTCTGAACGAGTTGTTGAGCGTCAGGCTTATTGTACGTCCCTTATCGTTCAATTTCCGCCCCATAGTGATAAAACTGTTCACTGAATAACCGTTGCCGCGCGAATGGCTTAGCGACTGCCCCGAAGTGGTGTCTGACTGAGCTACATAAGATATGTTGGTCGAATTATTATCACTTTTGTTATTATTGAAACTGACATACGACCGCGCATATACTGTTGTCAGCGAATCGGGTTTCCATTGTAGATTAATTCCCAGATTTGTATTGTTGCGTTTGCTGAGGGACGACATATCTTGTTTAGAAAAACGGTCACCTTCCGAAAGGAATGTCTGTGTATTCGTTTTTGTCTCCATCAGATTCTCATTGTTTGAGTATCTGATGTTACCGCCTATCTTGAATTTTTCCGATACTTCTATCTGTGCACTTGCTCCGACATTTTTGTTCTTGTCTATACCATTGTCCATTCCTATCGAATACTCGTTGTCGTTCACATTGCTCATATCGCCGACAAATGATATCTGATTACCGTTTCGCATATAGTTCACCAATGCTTTGTTGGCATACTTGTCATCGCTTCCGTATCCGGCTCTTACATCTCCGAATATGCTTTGCTTCAACTCTTCTTTGACTACCAGATTCAGTACCTGATCGGGGTCTTTATCTCTGAATCCGGTTATCTTGGCCGTTTCGGATTCTTCTTTATACAGTTGCAGTTTTTTTATCATATTGGCCGGAAGATTAGCAAGCGCCATCGGTATGTCGTTTCCGAAAAACTCTTTTCCGTCCACCAGTATCTTTTTTACGGGTTTTCCGTTCGCGGTGATGTTTCCGTTTGCGTCTACTTCTATGCCCGGAATCTTGCGTATCATATCCTGTAGCATATCGCTTTCCTGCGAACTGTATGAAGCAGCATTGTATTCTATGGTATCTCCTTTGACTACAATGTCGGGTACTTGGGCTTCTATGACGGCTGCACCAAGTTCTACGGTATTCTCTTGCAGGAAGATGTCGCCGAACGAATAATCGGGTTCTTTTGCGGAAGTATTAAAGTTTTGTAAAAAAGTTTTATATCCTATAAACGATACTTCAAGGATATACTCTCCTCCCGTTGCGCTCAGACGGAATTTACCCTTGTCATTTGTGGCTACAGCCTGTAATTCGGTACTGTCTTTGACATTCATCAGGCGTACAGTGGCAAAGGGGATGCTTTCTTTTGTATTTTCGTCATATACTGTACCCTGTATATATCCCTTCGAGCCTTTTGCGGCTGTCTGTGCGACGGCCGAAAGGCTTATGACGGACAATAAGAGTATATATAGATATTTCATCAGTATATAATCAGTTTTAGAGACAACGAAGATAACATTTTTTATTATAGAGTATAAAATCGTCAGAATTCGTTAAAGACCGACAACTTTTATATCAAAAAAAAATGCTTACTTTGTGCAACTTATTTGGAAACTGTTTAAATTTTATGCGAATATTATTTTATTATTCCTCTTCTTTCGTCCATTTTTAGTCTGTTTTCGGCTAATTTTTGCTTTCACTCGGCTCAAGTAGCCCGCTACTATCGCTTCCCGGAAACAAAAATTATCTCCAAAACAATTCTAAAAATCAAAACGAATAAAATTTAAGTAGTTTCCCATTCATATAAAATAGAACGTAAAAAAAGATCGAAGGATTATGTCAGAAGATGTTTTTAAGAAGATTGTTTCGCATTGCAAAGAGTATGGCTTTGTATTTCAGTCCAGTGAGATATACGATGGTTTAAGTGCTGTGTACGACTACGGGCAGATGGGTGTGGAACTGAAAAACAACATCAAGAAGTATTGGTGGGATAGTATGGTATTGCTACATGAAAATGTAGTAGGTATCGACTCGGCTATATTTATGCACCCTACTATATGGAAGGCTTCGGGGCACGTAGATGCTTTTAACGATCCGTTGATCGACAACAAGGACAGTAAAAAACGTTATCGTGCCGATGTATTGATAGAAGAATACATGGCGAAGATTGACGAAAAAATAAACAAAGAAGTAGAAAAAGCTGCAAAACGTTTCGGAGAAAGCTTTGACGAAGCTATGTTTCGCCAAACTAACCCACGAGTACTTGAAAATGTACAGAAACGTGATGAGGTTCATGCTCGTTTTGCAAAAGCACTGAATGATAACAATCTGGAAGAACTTCGCCAGATCATCATCGACTGCGAGATAGTAGACCCGATAAGCGGTACACGTAATTGGACAGATGTGCGTCAGTTTAACCTTATGTTTGCAACAGAAATGGGTTCTACTGCCGACGGTGCAACGAAAGTTTACCTGCGTCCCGAAACGGCACAGGGAATTTTCGTAAACTTCCTGAATGTGCAGAAAACAGGTCGTATGAAAATACCGTTCGGTATAGCTCAGATAGGTAAGGCTTTCCGTAACGAGATAGTAGCACGTCAGTTCATATTCCGTATGCGTGAGTTCGAACAGATGGAAATGCAGTTCTTTGTTCGTCCGGGTGAAGAACTGGAATGGTTTGCCAAATGGAAAGATATTCGTATGAAATGGCACAAGGCACTTGGCTTCGGAGATAAAAAATACCGTTTCCACGATCATGACAAGCTTGCACACTATGCGAATGCGGCTACAGATGTGGAATTTGAGATGCCGTTCGGATTCAAGGAGGTAGAGGGTATCCACTCCCGTACAGACTTTGACCTGAGTAGCCATGAAGAATATTCGGGTAAAAAATTACAATATTTCGATCCTGAACTCAATAAATCATATACTCCTTACGTTATTGAAACGTCTATCGGTGTAGATCGTATGTTCCTGTCCGTTATGTCGGCAGCATACTGCGAAGAAGAACTCGAAGGTGGCGAAAGTCGTGTAGTACTAAAGCTGCCGGCAGCTCTGGCTCCGATAAAACTGGCGGTATTGCCGCTGGTAAAAAAAGACGGACTACCGGAAAAGGCGCGCGAGATAATTGATAATCTGAAGTTTGATTTCAAATGTCAATATGACGAGAAAGACAGTATCGGTAAGCGTTACCGCCGTCAGGATGCCATTGGGACTCCATACTGCGTGACAGTAGATCATCAGTCGCTTGAGGACAATACGGTGACTATCCGTTACCGCGATACAATGGAGCAGGAGCGTGTGGCAATAGATAAGCTGGCTGATATTATTGCCGATAAAGTAAGTATGAAAAACCTGTTGAAAACAACGTTGTAAATTATGAATTATAAATTATAAGTTATGAATAAAATTGTTTTATAACTTGTAACTAATGACTTAAATATGAATAAAAAACCGTTTATATTAATAGTGCTGTTCGCTGCTTTGGCTTTTCTGGCCTCGTGTTCATCTGATGATGATACCGGAATAGATGAAGAGTGGAAGGCTTATCAACAGAGCATAGTGGACAAGACGGCTGCAAATACGGCTGAATATAAATATTATACATCCCGTAGTGGGAACGGAAGAGTGTACTGGAAACAAATCACTGACTTTGTTCCTGATACAGGTGAAGAAGATTATAACAAAGAGTTGTACCCTCAGTTTACAGATAGCGTTCATGTGCGCTATACCGGTTGGTATTATTACAAAGATGGTACTAAGTATACCTTCGATAGTACTGAAAATAATGGCACGATGTATAAGGCCAGAGTAGGTTCGAATATCGACGGATGGGCAACAATGCTGCAAAATATGAAAGAAGGTGATCAGGTAGAGATATGTGTGCCTTACATGTTGGGTTACGGAGTATATGCTTATAATAGCATTCCGGGCTATACTACGTTATGGTTTAAAATGAAGCTGCTGAAAATAATACCACTCGATCCGAACAGAAAATAGGAAGAATCATAATATAATGAAGAGGAGTTCAGCACATACTGAACTCCTTTTTTATGTTTTAGTTGCCTATATTCCTTTAAGGGATTTGTTTCAGACTATCCAGTAAGGCATTGATGTTTGCAGTGAACAATCTTACGGCAATGGCCATGACGATAACACCGAAGAACTTACGCAGAACATACACACCTCCTATTCCGAGCAGTTTTTCCACTACGTTCAGATAACGAAGTACCAGAAAAACGATAATCATGTTGAGAAACAGCGCTATTATGATATTCGACACGTCATACTCGGCACGCATCGACAACAATACGGTAAATGTTCCCGGCCCTGCTATCAATGGGAAAACGATAGGTACAAGAGTCTTCGAGCCACCCGGCGCATCATTCTTGAAGACCTCCACACCGAATATCATTTCGATGGAGATAATAAAGATAACCAGTGCTCCGGCTACTGCAAATGAAGAAACATCGACATTAAACATGTTGAGTATCCATTTACCGACAAACAGGAAAGCTGTCATAATGATAAATGAATAGATGGCAGCCTGCAACGGGTTTACATCCCTTCCTTCTCCTTTGAAACTTAGGAATATAGGGATCGATCCCGATACGTCTATTAATACAAACAGGACTACAAACGCACTTAATATCTGTGTTAAATTGATATCGAAACCCATAATATTTGCTTTTTTTAAGATTTGGTAAAGATACATATTTTTGAGTCACCAAAAAAGCTGATAAAAAACATAAAAATATTTTTCATTCAAATTTAACCAAAATGTAATCGGAAAAGTTTATCTATAAGAAGGATTCAGTTAACAGTGAGCAGTCAATAGTTAACAATAAGCGATCTTTGAAAGAGTGGAATTTTTGTAAAGAATGTCAGATTTTAGTTAAAATATAAAGGAGTATAATTCAATAAATTTCATACTTTTGTTTTTTATCAAAACACGGCTTTATGAAGAAGATGGTTATTCTATTGCTGTTTATTCCTATTTTTACAGCATTGGGCGCACAAAATAAAGAACTGATTAATGAGCACTTCGGAAGAACAAAGAAATTTGGGATAGGAGTGACAAGAGATATACCAACTGTGTTGTACTCACGGTTTGACGAGCAGAGTAAATTTGCGACTTTTTATTTAAGTGAGTCGGATGGTGAGGATAAAATAGTACTGGCACCCGACGATTTTACAAGCTTGTGTTCGCCATTTTATTTTTCGTCAAGTAAAGGGATTTACAATTATACTGATGTCACTTTTAGGGTGATCAACAGTACGAATAATTGGATGGAAATCGTTTTTAACGAAAAAGAAGGGCTTACCTGTTATGTAAAAAGAGATGAACGGACACGTTTTCAGACATGGGAGGAGTATTTCTTGGGTAAAAACTGGCGTTATATCAAAGACGATGAATATCTGGGTGGGCAGTCGTTGCCCAAGCTAATGATTAAATTGAGTGGGCAATCTATTCATGATAAGATAAAAGGGAGTGTAATACACAAAAAACTGTCGCTTAATTGTCATGCGACACAGGTTGTTGGAGAATGGATATATGTGGAATCGACTGCATATGATGTGGATAAGATAGAGGGTTGGGTAAGATGGCGAAAAGATAATAATGTACTGATCGCTATACAGGAAACATGGGGACTGGAATAGATTCAGATAAAACTGAAACTGTTGTCACATTTGTCAGGTTTTAGTTAATATTCTACATCTTAAAAGTCATGATAACTTAAAAGAGTTACAAAAGAAAAAACTTTTGTAAGTTTGCAAAAATATTTGATGTTATGAACAATTACGGATTTGTACGCTTTGCTGCGGCTAGCCCTTCTCTGAGGGTGGCAGACTGTGATTATAATACAAGCGAAATACTGAAAATCATAGATGAAGCCGAGTCGCGGAATGTATCGGCCATAGTCTTTCCCGAATTGTGCATAACAGGCTATACCTGTGCAGATTTATTTCTGCAACGCACCCTTCTCGATGGAGCAGAAGGATCGCTTCGTCAGATAAAAGATGCTACGAAAGGTCGTTCTATAGTAGTTGTTGTAGGGGCTCCATTGCAAATATCGGGCAGGCTTTATAATATGGCTGTGGCCATATGCGGTGGTCGCATTCTGGGAGCAGTGCCTAAAACATTTCTGCCTAACTATAGCGAGTTTTACGAAATGAGATGGTTCTCTTCATCCGGAGAGCTGAAAGAAACATCGGCGATTATCTGTGGAGAGAAAGTACCTGTCGGTATCAACCTGATCTTTAAAACTCCCGATTACAATTTTGCGATAGATATATGTGAAGACCTGTGGACTCCGATTCCACCGTCATGTCTCACTTCACTGAACGGAGCAGAGGTGATATTCAACCTGTCGGCAAGTAATGAGACTGCGGGGAAACAGGGTTACCGCAAGGTATTGGTCAGCCAGCAATCGGCGCGCTGTATAGCAGGTTATGTATATGCTGCTGCGGGTAATGGTGAATCTACTACAGATATCGTGTTTTCGGGTAGCAGTATGATTGCCGAAAACGGCTCTGTACTTGCCGAAGGGGAACGTTTCACGTTCGACAGTAAGCTTACTGTTGCCGATATAGATATAGAGCGGTTACGCAACGACAGGCTGAAGAATAAGTCCTTCTCTGTATCGGAATACAGCTTCCTGAAAGATATGCAGATACAGTATGTTGATGTAGAAGCGGCTGTAAACTATTCTGAATTTAAACTTCAACGACGTATCCCGTCCATGCCATTTGTACCTGCTGATGATAATATGCTGAACGACCGTTGCGATGAAATATTCTCGATACAGGTCGGAGGTCTGGCAAAACGCCTGCTGCATACCAATATACAATCTGCCGTAATAGGAGTATCGGGTGGTCTCGATTCTACATTGGCTCTGCTGGTACTCGTAAAAGCATTCGATAAATTGAATCTTTCCCGAAAGAATATATATGGTATCACAATGCCCGGATTCGGGACAACAGACCGCACATATACTAATGCCATAAAGCTGATGCAGTCTTTAGGTGTCACTATTAAAGAGATATCAATAAAAGATGCGGTTATACAGCACTTCAAGGATATAGAGCACGACAGCGATGTACACGATATAACATACGAGAACTCACAGGCGCGCGAGCGTACACAGATATTGATGGATTATGCCAACAAAGTGAACGGATTGGTTATAGGTACAGGCGACCTGTCTGAACTGGCTCTCGGCTGGTGTACCTACAATGGCGATCACATGTCGATGTATGCTGTGAATACAGGTATTCCGAAAACACTGGTGCGCACACTGGTGGCATGGATATCGCGCATGCACATGGATAATATATCGAAAACCGTATTAGATGATGTGATAGAAACACCGGTGAGTCCGGAGTTGCTGCCAGCCGATAAAGACGGAAATATAGCGCAGAAGACCGAAGATGTGGTAGGGCCATATGTCTTGCACGATTTCTTCTTGTATTATGTGCTTCGTTTCGGCTTTTCTCCTGTCAAGATATATTATCTGGCACAACACGCATTCGCAGAACAGTATCAGAAAGAAGAGATACTGAAATGGCTGAAGGTGTTTTTTCGCCGCTTCTTTTCACAGCAGTTTAAGCGTTCCTGCATGCCTGATGGACCTAAAGTAGGATCGGTAAACCTGTCGCCGAGAGGAGACTGGCGGATGCCTAGCGATGCGGCTGTAGGCCTGTGGTTAAAAGAATTAGAGGCCATAGACTAATAAGAAAGAGAAACAACATAGACGAATAAACACTTTACACACACTATGAAGAAAATATTACTTCTTATATTGTTGATGGGTATTGCCATCACGAAAGGCGATGCGCAGACATCAGCCATAAAACAGGGACTGAAAGGGAAAGTAAAAAGCTGTAAGGAGACTGTATATGATGAAACTGTACTTTCGGCTGTGAAGAAAAACACAAAACGCCTGAATTCATTTGTCAGCAATTTCGATGAAAGGGGAAACCTGACTCAGAAGGAAATGTACAATGGTTCGGATGTATTGGTATTCAGAATAGAATACGAATACAAGGGCGGGCAATTACAAAAGCTGACGGAAACTTACCATGAACTGAATACCCCTGTTGTAATTACACGCGAATTGATGTCTTCCACAGCAAGCCAAAATGTATGGAAACAAGTGAGAAATGCAAGTGGGGATATACGCTCAGACACACTGTATCAGGTAAAGTCTGATGGGGGGAGAACTCTTGTAATACAAGATAAGGACGGACGTATAATAAATATGGAAAAGTATAATGAGGACGGGTTGCTCAACGAATATAAGCAGGTGTCAGACGCGCATGCCAAATACTCGATCTGGTTTATAAATACATTCGATTATCGTAAACTCATTGTAGAGACTGAGTTTTTGAAGCCATTTAGTCCTGTTCACGAAGAGCAGTCGAAGATTTTCTACAGATACTTCATGTTCGATGATCAGAAGAACTGGGTGATGCGCACGAATATAGAAAACGGTTCTGTGATTAATATAACCAAGAGAGAGATAGAATACTATAAATAAAATAACAAAGGATGCTTAAAGTTAAGCATCCTTTGTCTTTATTCCTTACTTCCTTTTGTAGACCGTCCGAGTTCTTGTATAGCAGGAACAAACAAGGCAATAATGCCGATGATAAGTGTGGCAACTCCCGCTATGATAAAAGCATTCAGTAATCCGATCCTTTCGGCAATAAGTCCTGTGGCAAGCAATCCCGGTATGGTGGGCAGTAAGCTGACACTATCATATATGGAGAATACCCGTCCGAGTGCAGCCGGATCTATCTTTGTTTGGAGAATTACAGTGAACGAACTCCAGTAGACCGACCCTGCGATACCACTGATTGCTGTGAGTAGCACGAATAGCACAAAACCCGATGTGGGTAAAACACCCATTATCCAGTATGTGATACCTAAGCCGATGGCGACAATATTCATGCTGAGTACCTTATTCGCCGTCTTCATAAATTTGAGGCTGAGGAATGCACCTCCCACGAGCATACCTATACCCCATGCTGTTTCTACCAGCCCCATCTGATAGGCGTTCCCGCCGAAATAGCTTGTAGTCATCAGCGGATAAAGGGCAGAAATAGGGACAATGAAAAATGTGATGCCTATAACTGCCAGCATAAGGTAGGTTATTCCCTTATTCATAAACAGGTGCCTTATTCCCTCCTTAATCTCGAGCCATACATCCGGCTCTACATCTTCCTTCTTTTCAGGATTTGGTATTACTACGAAGAGGAGCGAGGTGCAGGCTATTATTGCCCCCAGTACATCCAGCATCATTACATAAGTCATATCCAGCAGCGAAATCAATATTGCTCCCAGTGCGGGGCCTGCAATGTTGCTGATAGACTGTATCATCTGATTGATTCCAGCGATTCGCATCAGTTCACTTTCGGGTGCTAATAACGGAACAGATGCCTGCATAGCAGGTACATGAAACGCACTCCCTGCCGATCTTAATGCCAGCAAGATGTATATAAGCCACAGGGGGGTAATATCCAGATAGAACAGAATGCCTAACGCTGCCGAGCAAAGGGCGACAAAGCTGTCGGCCAATATCATGGTTCGCTTACGATCCCACCGGTCGACATATACTCCGGTGAACAATCCAAGTATGATAAATGGTAGTAGTACCGCGATCATGGCATAAGCCAGTACTTCGGCCGATCCTGTTTCTGTACTCAGCCAGAATACGACGGCAAATCCGACAATAGAACTGCTGAGCGTAGAGAAGAATTGCCCTGACCAGATTATCGCGAAAGTTTTTTTCCAGTTATGTGTATTATTCATAAATAAATTATCTATACGTAAGAGGGGCAAAAGACCCGAATCAATCCGGAGTGCCGTTTGATGTTAATTAAACAAATATGAATAAAAATTGATTTTGCCTTAAAGTGTATTTAAGGATTTCCGGAGCCGGTGTGATACCTACTCAGAGAAATAATGCGGAATAGAGGTTTAACAGTAACATACTTTATGCTTTTGCGGCTACAAAGTTATATATTTATTTCGACTAATGTTAAATAGTGGAACCTATTATTTAAAATGTAAGATAGACAGGTGATTATCGGTTTTATTAGTTGCATAGACAACAAATATTTGATTATCAGATAGATAAATAACCTAAATTTTAACATAGTTTCTTTTGAAACTAATATATTAGGTTTATCTTTGCAACCTCATTTAACTAATTTTGTGCAAAATGAATAAAATCAAACTGGCTTCGTTAGCCATAATCACTTTATGCAGTTCCTCTATGGCGTTTGCCGGAGGCATACTTACCAATACAAATCAGAGTGCGCATTTTGCTCGTATGCTTGCGCGTGATGCTTCTACACAGATAGATGCTGTATATACAAACCCAGCCGGACTAGTGAAGCTAAATGATGGCTTTCATTTCTCATTTACTAATCAAAGCGCATTTCAGACGCGTACGATAACATCAACCTCTCCCATATTCATGATGAATGGAGGAAGTGATGTCAGAGAATTTGAGGGTACGGCTTCTGCTCCTATTATCCCTAGTTTACAAGGAGCATATAAAACAGGAAAGTGGGTATTGTCTGGTAGTTTTGCTATTTCTGGAGGTGGAGGAAAGGCTACATTTGATAATGGATTACCTTCTTTTGAAGCCGCAGCAGGTGCCAGTGTCGCTTTGATTAATCAAGCTCAGGCTTTGACAGGATTTAAAGCTAATCAATATCAGGTTCAGCAAAGTATGAAAGGTTCGAATTTTATATTTGGAGGGCAGCTAGGGGGGAGTTATCAAATCAATGATATGTTTTCTGTTTATGGAGGTTTCAGATTAAATATAGTTAGCAATAAGTATGAAGGACATTTGAGAGGTTTGAAAATGAACCTTACTCCAACAAGTTCGGAAGGGTATGGAAATCATATGTCTTATGCAAACCAGATTCTGGAAGCAATCGCAGCTAACCCATCGGTAACAGATCAGGACAGGCAAATGATCGGCATATTGGTTAAAGCATCTAGTGATGAAGGTGCTCAACTTGAATCCAAGCAGTCGGGATGGGGGGTAGCACCTATTCTGGGATTCAATTTTAATTATAAAGATAGGCTGAATGTTGGGATGAAATATGAATTTAAGACAGCCTTAGATGTAGAGAATAATACAAAGAGAGATGATACTGGCTTGTACAGTGACGGTGTTAATACTGCACACGATATACCAGCTTTATTTACAGTAGGAGTTTCATACAAAATCTTACCACAACTTGAAGCAAGTATCGGGTATCATCACTTCTTTGATTCTAATGCAAAAATGGCTGATGATAAGCAAAAATATGCAGGGGGAACTAATGAATTTCTTGCAGGTGTGGAATATCAGATAAATAGGTTGTTTCTTGTTAGTGCAGGAGGTCAAATAACACGATATGGAGTGGGGGACACTTTCCAGAGAGACTTGAGCTTTTCATGTAATTCTTACTCTATAGGATTTGGTGGAGCTGTAAATGTTTCCCCAAATGTAAAAATTAATGTTGGTTATTTTTGGACTACATATTCCGATTATACAAAAGAGCCGGGAGGGGGTATCGGATCAATAATTACCAATAAAGATGTATTCTCACGTACGAATAAAGTGTTTGCAGCCGGAGTTGATTTCTCTTTCTAAGAAAAAGGATAACTTATTATAATAAAAATAAGAAAGAGTAGTTGAACCAATGGTTTCAGCTACTCTTTTTCTTTATTTTTCTTTATAAATATTTGGCTAATTAATTGATAATGTCTACATTTGCAACCCGAATAAAGCATGAAAAGAGGCTTGTTTTGGTGGCAAATAACTGATTGTCATTGAAATAGCTTCTGTTTATGTGTTGGTTCGTTAAAGAAATGAATGTATAATAAAAAATGAATTAAAAGTTCTAAAGATTAAAACAAGATGCCTACAATTCAACAATTAGTAAGAAAAGGACGTACTGTTTTGGTTGAAAAGAGTAAATCTCGTGCACTGGATGCATGCCCTCAACGCAGGGGTGTATGTATTCGCGTGTACACAACTACTCCTAAAAAACCTAATTCAGCGATGCGTAAAGTAGCACGTGTGCGTTTAACAAACACAAAAGAGGTGAATGCATATATTCCGGGAGAAGGACATAACCTGCAAGAGCACTCTATTGTACTAGTTAGGGGCGGTCGTGTGAAAGACCTTCCGGGAGTTCGTTATCACATTGTACGTGGTACACTGGATACAGCCGGAGTGAATGGTCGTACACAGCGCCGTTCGAAGTACGGAGCAAAACGTCCTAAACCGGGAGCAGCACCAGCTGCAGGAGCTAAGAAGAAATAATTCTGTTAGTAATCCCTTAACCGAGATTTTTAATTAAAGTATTAAAACGGTTTAAGTTTATTGGATAGGCTATATACAGGTTGAGTAAATGATTCGGCGGAATCGTTGAAGACGCTAAAAATTGGCAGCCAAAAACAAAAACAAAATTTTTGAAGTAAAAAAATGAGAAAAGCAAAACCAAAGAAAAGACAGATCCTTCCGGATCCTGTTTTCGGTGATGTAAAGGTTACAAAGTTTGTAAACCACTTGATGTATGATGGTAAAAAATCTACAGCTTTCGATATATTCTATGGTGCATTGGAAACTGTAAAGAAAAAACTACCAAACGAAGAAAAGTCCGCTTTGGAAATATGGAAAGCAGCATTGGATAATGTAACTCCACAAGTAGAAGTGAAGTCTCGCCGTGTAGGTGGTGCAACATTTCAGGTTCCTACCGAAATCCGTCCCGACCGCAAAGAATCAATCTGTATGAAAAATCTTATTCTGTACGCTCGCAAGAGAGGCGGAAAGACTATGGCCGATAAATTAGCGGCTGAAATTACAGATGCGTTTAATAGTCAAGGAGGAGCATTCAAAAGAAAAGAAGATATGCACAGAATGGCTGAAGCTAACCGTGCCTTCGCTCACTTCAGATTTTAACAAAAAGGTTACAGTTAAAAAACGATGGCAAAAAATATTGATAATTTAAAAAATACAAGAAATATAGGCATCATGGCTCACATTGATGCCGGTAAAACCACAACTTCTGAACGTATCCTATTCTATACAGGCCTTACCCACAAAATTGGAGAAACCCATGACGGTACAGCCACTATGGACTGGATGGATCAGGAGCAGGAGCGTGGTATCACCATTACCTCTGCGGCTACTACCACTCAGTGGAAGTATGACAATGAGATGTATAAGATCAACCTGATTGATACTCCCGGACACGTTGACTTCACCGTAGAGGTGGAACGTTCATTGCGTGTGCTGGATGGATCAATAGCGACATTCGACTCTGTAGCAGGTGTTGAGCCTCAGTCAGAAACAGTATGGCGTCAGGCTGATAAATACGAAGTACCGCGTATATGCTACGTGAACAAGATGGACCGTTCCGGAGCTAACTTCTTTGAAGTAGTTCGTCAGGTGCGTGAAATGTTGGGAGCCAACCCTTGTCCTATTCAGGTGCCAATAGGAGCTGAAGAAACATTCAAAGGTATCGTAGACCTTGTAACTATGAAAGCTCTGTACTGGCACGATGAAACAATGGGAGCCGACTACCATGTAGAAGATATTCCGGCCGACCTGTTAGCTGAGGCAGAAGAGTGGAGAGGAAAAATGCTTGAGTCTATAGCCGAATGTGACGATGTATTGATGGAGAAATTCTTTGATGATCCATCAACAATCACCGAAGAGGAAATCTTAGTAGCCATCCGTAAAGGAACGCTATCTATGCAGATTACCCCTATGCTGTGCGGCTCTTCGTTCAAAAACAAAGGTGTGCAGCCTTTGTTGGATGCAGTTTGCTCTTACTTGCCAAGTCCGCTGGACACTCCTGCAATAGAAGGAGTAGATCCTCGCAATCCTGAAAAAGTAATAGTTCGCCATCCAAGCCCAAGCGATCCGTTTTGTGCTTTGGCATTTAAAATTGCAACAGACCCATTCGTAGGACGCTTGTGTTTCTTCCGTGTATATTCGGGAGAATTGCATGCTGGGTCTTACGTTTACAATACACGCTCTGAAAAGAAAGAACGTATTTCCCGTTTATTCCAGATGCACTCTAATAAGCAAAATCCGAAAGAAGTTATCGGTTGCGGTGATATCGGTGCAGGAGTAGGCTTTAAAGATATCCGTACTGGAGACACACTTTGTGACGAGAATGCGCCTATTACCCTTGAGGCAATGGACTTCCCAGATCCGGTTATCGGAATTGCTATCGAGCCTCAAACTCAGAAAGACGTGGATAAACTGGCTAACGGACTAGCTAAATTAGCTGAGGAAGACCCAACATTCCGTGTACATACAGACGAAGACTCCGGCCAGACCATTATCGAAGGTATGGGAGAGCTTCACCTTGATGTATTGATAGAACGTCTGAAACGTGAATTTAAAGTAGAATGCAACCAGGGACGCCCTCAGGTATCATATAAAGAAGCAATTACTCAGACTGTCGAACTTCGCGAAGTTTACAAGAAACAATCCGGAGGTCGCGGTAAGTTTGCCGATATTATCGTTAAAGTTGGCCCTGCCGATGCAGACTTTGAAGGCGAATTGCAATTTATAGATGAAGTAAAAGGTGGTAACGTTCCGAAAGAATTTATCCCTTCAGTTCAGAAAGGATTTGCTACAGCCATGAAAAATGGTGTACTAGCAGGATATGCTTTGGATAAACTGAAAGTAGTTCTTGTAGACGGTTCATACCATACAGTAGACTCTGACCAGTTGTCATTTGAGCTTTGTGCTAAATTTGCATTCAAAAATGCTTGTGAAAAAGCCGGCCCTGCATTGCAAGAACCTATCATGAAAATCGAAGTGGTTACTCCGGAAGAAAGTATGGGTGATGTAATCTCTGACCTTAACAAACGTCGTGGTCAGGTAGAAGGTATGGAATCGAGCCGCTCGGGAGCACGTATTGTGAAAGCAAAAGTGCCGTTGGCAGAAATGTTCGGATATGTGACTTCATTGAGAACTATCACTTCGGGTAGAGCAACATCAGCGATGACATTCTCTCACTACGAAGAAGTTTCTCCTTCGATCGCACGTCAGGTGCTGACCGAAGTAAAAGGTCGCGTAGACTTGATCAAATAAAAAACAAGCTGTGGTTAGTGAATGACTCTTAACCACAGCTTTTATATAACAAGTACAATTAATTAAAAACCAAGTAATGAGTCAAAAAATTAGAATTAAACTGAAATCGTACGATTACACATTGGTAGACAAGTCTGCCGAAAAGATCGTGAAAACAGTAAAAGCAACAGGTGCAGTAGTAAGCGGTCCAATTCCGTTGCCAACACACAAACGTATCTTTACTGTTAACCGTTCAACTTTCGTTAACAAGAAATCTCGTGAGCAGTTCGAACTGTCTTCTTATAAAAGACTGATCGATATCTACAGCTCTACAGCTAAAACTGTTGACGCATTGATGAAACTTGAGTTGCCAAGCGGAGTAGAAGTTGAAATCAAAGTTTGATGAAATTTAATATTAGTTTAAATAAATAATTAAGAGAAATGCCAGGATTATTAGGAAAAAAAATCGGAATGACATCCGTTTTCAGTGCCGAGGGAAAAAATATTCCATGCACTGTTATCGAAGTGGGTCCTTGTGTTGTTACTCAGGTAAAAACAGCAGATACTGATGGTTACGAAGCTGTGCAGATTGGTTTTGTCGAAAAGAAAGACAAACACACCAATAAGCCACAGATCGGACACTTCAAAAAAGCTGGAGTAGCACCTCAAAGACACTTGGCCGAGTTCAAGTATGAAGAGAAGTACAATTTAGGTGACGTTATCACTGTAGATGGAATGTTCTCAATGGACGATCCTTATATAGACGTGACCGGTGTATCTAAAGGAAAAGGATTTCAAGGAGTAGTAAAACGCCACAACTTTAGCGGAGTCGGTGAAGCTACTCTGGGACAGCACAACCGCCTTCGTGCTCCGGGTTCTATCGGAGCTTGTTCATACCCTGCAAAGGTGTTTAAAGGAACAAGAATGGGTGGACAGATGGGTAACAAACAAGTTACTGTGCAAAACCTTGTGATCATAAAAATAATTCCGGAACATAATCTTTTGTTGATTAAAGGTTCTATCCCGGGTAGTAAAGGTTCAATCGTTAGAATAGAAAGATAATGGAACTGAGTGTATTAGATAAAAACGGTAAAGATACCGGTAAAAAAGTAGCGCTGAATGACGCTATTTATGGAATTGAGCCTAACGAACACGTTCTTTGGTTAGATGTGAAACAATACCTTGCAAACCAACGTCAGGGTACTCACAAATCTAAAGAAAGAAGTGAGATGTCAGGTAGTACACGTAAGTTGATCCGTCAAAAAGGTGGAGGTGGTGCCCGTCGTGGTGATATCAATTCACCGATATTAGTTGGTGGAGCACGTGTATTTGGACCAAAACCAAGAGACTATAGCTTCAAACTGAATAAGAAAGTAAAACAACTTGCACGTAAATCTGCCCTTTCTACCAAAGCGAAAGACAATCAGATACTGATCGTGGAAGACTTTTCTTTCGATGCTCCGAAAACAAAAGATTTCATAGCATTGACCAAAAGTTTGCAAGTAGCTGATAAAAAGATACTTCTAGTTTTGCCAGACCAAAATAAAAATGTATATTTGTCGGCTCGTAATTTACAAAGAGTAAAAGTTGTAAGCGCTTCTGATCTAAATACTTATACAATACTCAACTGCACAAGTTTAGTAATGGCTGAGTCTTCAGTAGCTATTATAGATAACCTTTTAAAAGCATAAGGAGGATACTATGGGAATAATTATTAAGCCAATACTGACAGAAAAGCAAACTGCGATTTCAGAAAAATTTCCGAATCGCTATGGTTTTCGTGTTGCTCCAAATGCAAACAAAGTGGAGATAAAAAAAGCGATAGAAGAAATTTACGGAGTGAAAGTTGATTCGGTAAACACGATGAAATATTCCGGAAAACGCAAAAGTCGCTATACCAAAGCAGGAGTTATCAGTGGAAAAACCCCCGCTTTCAAGAAAGCAATAATCACCCTGAAAGAAGGTGAAAGTATAGACTTTTTTAGTAATATCTAAATAGAAAAATGGCAGTACGTAAATTAAAGCCCACAACTCCGGGGCAGAGACACAAAATTATTGGTACATTCGAAGAAATCACTGCAAGTGTACCAGAAAAATCCCTTGTAGTCGGTAAAAAGGCGTCTGGTGGCCGTAACAATACTGGTAAGATGACCATGCGTTATCTCGGTGGCGGTCATAAGAGAAAATACAGGCTCATAGACTTCAAGAGAACAAAAGACGGAGTACCGGCTTCTGTAAAATCAATCGAATACGATCCGAACCGTTCGGCACGTATCGCTTTGTTGTATTATGCAGATGGAGCAAAAACTTATATTATTGCACCAGAAGGCTTGGTAGTAGGTCAGACAGTGATATCGGGAGCCGATGCTGCTCCTGAGGTTGGAAATGCAATGCCTTTGGCAAACATCCCAATCGGTACAGTTATTCATAACATCGAACTTCGTCCTGGTCAGGGAGCTAAGATGGTTCGTTCGGCAGGCGGATTCGCACAGTTGACTTCACGTGAAGGAGGCTATGCAATCATCAGAATGCCTTCAGGCGAAACACGTAAGATCCTTCTTACCTGCAAAGCTACTATCGGTAGCGTAGGTAACTCAGATCACGGACTCGAAAAATCAGGTAAAGCCGGACGCTCTCGTTGGCTTGGTCGTCGTCCTCGCAACCGTGGTGTGGTAATGAACCCTGTCGATCACCCGATGGGTGGTGGTGAAGGCCGCGCATCCGGAGGTCACCCAAGATCACGTAAAGGATTGTACGCTAAGGGTCTTAAGACAAGAGCACCGAAGAAACATTCTTCTAAGTACATAATTGAAAGAAGAAAAAAATAATAACCTGATTAATCAATAAGAAATTATGAGTCGTTCGTTAAAAAAAGGCCCGTATATTAATGTTAAGCTTGAGAAAAAAGTCTTGGCTATGAATGAGTCAGGGAAGAAAGCTGTAGTTAAGACATGGGCAAGAGCTTCAATGATATCACCCGATTTTGTAGGTCATACTATTGCTGTTCACAACGGAAACAAATTTATTCCGGTATATGTGACAGAAAATATGGTAGGTCACAAACTTGGAGAATTTGCGCTTACACGTACATTCCGTGGACACGGTGGTAACAAGAAAAAATAATTGAAGCACCAGTAATTAATTAAAAAAGAAACATTAAAATAATGGGTAAGAGAAAACGTATAGCAGCTGAAGCAAGAAAAGAAGCTCAAAAGACCATTTCTTTTGCTAAGTTGAACGATGTGCCGACATCACCACGAAAAATGCGCCTTGTGGCAGATATGATACGTGGAATGGAAGCATTCAGAGCACTTGGTGTATTGAAATTCTCTAACAAGGAAGCTGCTGCTAGATTAGAAAAACTGTTACGTTCAGCTATCGCAAACTGGGAGGCTAAAAATGAGCGTAAAGCAGAAAGCGGTGAACTGTATGTGTCATTGATAAATGTAGATGGAGGCGCAATGCTGAAAAGAATGCGTCCGGCTCCACAAGGAAGAGGTTACAGGATTCGTAAACGTTCAAATCACGTAACACTTCACGTAGATACACTTAATAAAGAAATTCAAAATTAATTAGCAGATGGGACAAAAAGTAAATCCAATAGCAAATCGTTTAGGTATCATCAGAGGATGGGATTCTAACTGGTATGGAGGAAAACGTCAGGGAGAAAACAGACGTTATGCTGCAGAAACACTGTTAGAAGACAGCCAAATCCGTAAATACCTTAATGCCCGTCTGGCTAAAGCGAGTGTATCACGTATTGTGATCGAAAGAACACTGAAGCTTGTAACTATTACAGTCTGTACAGCCCGTCCCGGTATCATCATCGGTAAAGGCGGACAAGAAGTAGACAAGCTGAAAGAAGAATTAAAGAAAATTACAGATAAAGATATCCAGATCAACATCTTTGAAATCAAGAAGCCGGAGTTAGATGCAGTTATTGTAGCTAACAACGTAGCCCGTCAGGTCGAAGGCAAAATCGCTTACCGCCGTGCTATCAAAATGGCTATTGCTTCAACGATCAGAATGGGTGCCGAAGGTATAAAAATACAGATATCAGGCCGTCTTAACGGAGCCGAAATGGCGCGTTCGGAAATGTACAAAGAAGGACGTACTCCGCTTCATACATTCCGTGCCGATATCGACTATGCACATGCCGAAGCCCTCACAAAAGTTGGCTTGATCGGAATCAAAGTATGGATTTGCCGTGGAGAAGTTTACGGTAAGAAAGACCTTGCACCTTCGTTTGTAGCATCTAAAGAAAGCGGACACTCCAACAGAGGAGATCGTCGTAACGATAGAGGCGACAACAGGGATAAAGGTTTCAAGAGAAATAAGAGAAAGTAATTAAAACGTTTGAAGTAAAATGTTACAACCGAAGAAAACAAAATTCAGAAGACAGCAAAAAGGTCGTATGAAAGGAAATGCCCAAAGAGGGCATGAGCTGGCTTTCGGTTCATTTGGTATCAAGACCCTTGAAAACAAATGGATCACCGGACGTCAGATTGAAGCGGCTCGTATTGCAGTAACTCGTTACATGCAGCGTCAAGGACAAGTTTGGGTAAGAATTTTCCCTGACAAACCTATCACAAAGAAACCTGCCGAAGTACGTATGGGTAAAGGTAAGGGATCTCCTGAAGGTTTCGTTGCACCCGTTACACCAGGAAGAATATTATTCGAAATCGAAGGTGTATCTTATGATGTGGCAAAAGAAGCATTGCGCCTTGCAGCACAAAAGCTTCCTGTGACTACAAAATTTGTAGTACGCAGAGATTATGACTTAACTCAAAACGCTTAAGAAGTATGAAAATTGCAGAAGTAAGAGAACTTTCGGACAAAGAATTGAAAGAAAGACTGGATGCTGAAAGAATAGCATTAAACCAACTGGTGTTAAACCACAGTGTATCTCCATTGGATAATCCGACTAAGATCAAGGAAAAACGTCGCGATATAGCACGTTTCCTTACAGAGTTGCGCCAAAGAGAACTAAAAAACAAATAAGAGCTGATGGAAACGAGAAATTTAAGAAAAGAAAGAATCGGGGTCGTTTTCAGTAATAAAATGGATAAGACCGTTACAGTTGCTGTAAAATGGAAAGAAAAACACCCTATGTACGGAAAATTCGTTAACAAAACGAAGAAATATCATGCTCACGACGAAAAAAACGAGTGCGGAATAGGCGACACAGTGCGCATTATGGAAACTCGTCCGTTGAGTAAAACTAAAAGATGGAGATTGGTAGAAATAATCGAGAGGGCTAAATAATTATGATACAACAAGAATCAAGACTAGTAGTTACTGACAACAGTGGAGCTAGAGAATGCTTATGTATCCGCGTTCTTGGCGGAACAAGAAGACGCTATGCGTCGGTAGGGGATGTGATTGTGGTTGCTATCAAAAATGTGATCCCTTCGAGCGATATTAAAAAAGGTGCTGTGACAAAAGCAATGATCGTACGTACAAAAAAAGAAATCCGTCGTGCAGATGGCTCTTACATACGTTTCGATGACAATGCTTGCGTATTGTTGAATGCAGCAGGTGAAATCAGAGGAAGCCGTATTTTCGGACCAGTTGCCCGCGAACTTCGCGCAACTAACATGAAAATTGTTTCTTTAGCACCGGAGGTACTATAATCCATAAAACTAAAAAGCAATGAGTAAATTACATATCAAAAAAGGCGATATAGTATACATTAATGCTGGTAAGAACAAAGGAGAAACTGGACGTGTACTAAAAGTGCTGGTTGAAGAACAACGCGCAATAGTGGAAGGTTGGAACATGATCACCAAGCATACTAAGCCTAATGCAAAAAGTCCGCAAGGAGGAAGAGAAAAGAAAGAAGCTCCTATTCATATCTCCAATCTGAACGTGGTAGATCCTAAAACAGGAAAGCCAACACGTATCGGCCGTAAAGAAGTGAATGGAAAGCTAGTACGTTACGCTAAAAAATCAGGGGAGGAAATTAAATAATGAGCAATACAACATCTCTTAGAAACGAATATAAAGACCGTATTGTATCTTCTTTGATGAAAGAATTCGGTTATAAATCGACAATGCAGGTTCCTGTGTTGAAGAAGATCGTTATCAACCAAGGACTTGGTATAGCAGTTGCCGATAAGAAAATTATCGAAACAGCAGTTAACGAGATCACAACTATCACAGGACAAAAAGCAGTAGCAACGTACTCTAAAAAAGATATCTCGAACTTTAAGCTTCGTAAAAAAATGCCGATCGGTGTGATGGTAACACTACGTCACGACAGAATGTACGAATTCCTAGAAAGACTGGTTCGCGTGGCATTGCCTCGTATCCGCGACTTCAAAGGTATCGAAAGCAAACTTGACGGACGCGGAAACTATACACTGGGTATCGAAGAACAGATCATCTTCCCTGAAATTAATATTGATAATATTACTAAAATTCTGGGAATGAATATTACCTTTGTAACTTCTGCAAAAACAGATGAAGAAGGATATGCTCTGTTGAAAGAGTTCGGACTTCCATTTAAGAACGCAAAAAAAGATTGATATAAGATGGCAAAAGAATCAATGAAAGCTCGCGAGGTAAAAAGAGCTAAACTGGTTGCTAAATATGCAGCTAAAAGAGCGCAACTAAAAGCCGATGGCGGTTACGAAGCGCTGCAAGCTCTACAAGCTCTGCCTAAGAATGCTTCACCTGTACGTCTGCACAACCGTTGCAGTATAACAGGCCGTCCGAAAGGCTATATCCGCCAGTTCGGAATTTCGCGTATCCAATTCCGCGAAATGGCATCCAAAGGACTTATACCGGGAGTGAAAAAAGCAAGCTGGTAAAATAAAATTATAAGTTATGAATTATAAATTATAAGTGATGAATGCTGAATTGATGCTATTTACAATTCATAATTTATAACTCATAATTCATAACTATTTTTAAATATTGTCCCGATAGGCGGGATTAATTTAAATTATTTAATCATGACAGATCCAATAGCAGATTATTTGACGCGTGTGAGAAACGCCATCATGGCCGGACACAGAGTTGTAGAAATTCCAGCGTCGAATTTGAAAAAAGAGATTACAAAAATTCTCTTTGAAAAAGGCTACATACTTAACTATAAGTTTGTAGACGAAGGACCTCAGGGCTCTATCAAAATAGCCTTGAAATACGATCCTGTAAATAAAGTAAACGCGATCAAGAAACTGATCCGTATATCTACTCCGGGACTTCGTAAATATGTAGGGTATAAAGAAATGCCTCGCGTCCTTAACGGACTCGGCGTAGCTGTAGTATCTACCTCGAAAGGAGTGATGACAGACAAAGAAGCACGCGACCTTAAAGTTGGCGGTGAAGTATTATGTTATGTTTATTAATTAAGAGAGAGGATAGAAAGTTATGTCAAGAATAGGAAAATTACCCATAAGCCTTCCGGCAGGAGTATCAATTACTGTTGGTAAGGATAACGTAGTTACAGTAAAAGGACCCAAAGGAGAACTATCGCAAGAAGTAAATCCTGATATCAAAGTCTCTGTTGAAGATGGTACGTTGTCAGTAACACGTCCGTCAGACGAAAGAGCTCACCGCTCTTTGCATGGATTATACAGATCATTGATCAACAACATGGTTGTTGGAGTTTCTGAAGGATATCACAAAGAATTAGAATTGGTAGGAGTTGGTTACCGTGCGTCAAACACCGGTCAACTTCTTGAACTTTCGTTAGGTTATACACACAACATCTTTATGCAGTTGCCAAAAGAAGTAAGTCTGGAAACCAAATCGGAAAGAAACAAGAACCCGCTGATTATACTGGAATCTTGTGATAAGCAGCTGATAGGCCAAGTATGCGCTAAGATTCGTTCATTCCGTAAACCTGAACCGTATAAAGGTAAAGGTATACGCTTTGTTGGTGAAGTAATCCGTCGTAAATCAGGCAAGGCCGCAGGTAAATAATTCATAAACTGTTGAAATCATGCTAACAAAGACTGATAAAAGAAATAAAATAAAATTACGTGTACGTGGTAAGGTCTCAGGAACTGCCGAGCGTCCGCGTCTGACAGTATTCAGAAGCAATAAGCAAATCTATGCACAAGTTATCAACGATCTGACTGGTAAAACTTTGGCGGCAGCCTCGTCTCTTAAGATAGCAGACAAAGCTCCCAAAAAAGAAATAGCAGCAAAAGTTGGCGAACTGATTGCTAAAAGTGCTCAGGAAGCTGGAGTAACAGCTGTGGTATTTGACCGTAACGGTTACCTGTACCATGGTAGAATTAAAGAATTGGCAGATGCTGCCCGTAAAGGTGGACTTAAATTTTAATAGAAATGGCAGGAGTTAACAATAGAGTAAAATCGACCAATGATATCGAATTGAAAGATAGATTGGTAGCTATCAACCGCGTTACTAAAGTAACAAAGGGAGGCCGTACATTCAGCTTTGCCGCTATCGTAGTTGTAGGTAACGAAGATGGTATTATAGGCTGGGGACTGGGTAAGGCCGGTGAAGTAACAACAGCCATTGCTAAAGGAGTTGAAGCTGCAAAGAAAAACCTGATAAAGGTTCCGATTCTGAAAGGAACAGTTCCTCACGAACAAATAGCTCGCTTTGGCGGATCAGAAGTAATGATCAGACCAGCTGCTCCCGGTACAGGGGTAAAAGCAGGAGGTGCGATGCGTGCCGTACTAGAAAGTGTCGGAGTAACAGACGTATTGGCTAAGTCGAAAGGTTCATCAAACCCTCACAACCTTGTGAAAGCTACAATCGAAGCTTTGGGTGAACTTAGAGATGCCTACACTGTAGCTCAGAACAGAGGAGTGTCTATGGAAAAAGTGTTTAAAGGTTAACTTTGCAAAGAAAATTTATTATGGCAAAAATTAAAATTAAACAAGTAAAAAGCAGGATCAAGTGTCCGATTGACCAAAAGCGCACATTAGATGCACTTGGTCTTAGCAAACTGAATCGTGTTAAAGAACATGAAGATACACCTGCTATCAGAGGAATGATCAACAAAGTTAGCCACTTGGTTACCATTGTAGAATAATTAAGTTTAAAAGATAAAAAAACATATACATTATGAGTTTATCAAATTTGAGACCTGCAACAGGTTCAACTAAAACCAGAAAAAGAATCGGACGTGGTACGGGTTCAGGTTTAGGTGGAACTTCCACAAAAGGTCATAAAGGGCAAAAATCCAGATCTGGTTATTCGCGTAAGATCGGTTTTGAAGGAGGTCAGATGCCACTTCAACGCCGTCTGCCTAAATTCGGTTTCAAGAGTATCAATAGAATTGAATACAAACCGATCAATCTGGATGTACTCCAAAATCTGGCTGATGCAAAAAATCTGACAAAGATTGATGTTCAGACATTGATAGATGCAGGTTTTATTTCAGCAAAGCATTTAGTGAAAATACTTGGAAACGGTGCACTTACAGCCAAATTGGAAGTAGAAGCTCATGCATTTTCCAAATCGGCAGAAGCCGCTATACAGGCAACAGGTGGAACAGCAACAAAACTGAAGTAAAATGGGATTTATACAAACACTGAAGAATATATCGAAGATCGAAGACCTTAGAAAAAGACTGTGGACAACTTTCTTTTTCGTAGTGATCTATCGTATCGGAGTTCATATTGTATTGCCCGGTGTCGATCCAGCTGCATTAGAAGCCCTTCAGGCTAAAACATCAGGAGGTATACTCGATATACTGAATATGTTCTCGGGAGGTGCTTTTGCAAATGCCTCAATCTTTGCATTAGGTATCATGCCATACATCTCTGCATCCATCGTGATGCAGCTGCTTGGAATGGCTGTGCCTTATTTCCAGAAACTGCAGAGAGAAGGAGAAAGCGGTCGTACCAAGATGAATCAATATACCCGTTATCTGACAGTGGCTATCCTTTTGGTTCAAGGTCCGGCATACTTGGGAGGAGCTTTAGGAGACGCAGCGCCTTCTTCTTGGGATTTCTTTATCCCGGCTGCTATTATATTAGCAGGAGGTAGTATGTTCGTGCTTTGGCTGGGAGAACGTATCACTGATAAAGGAATCGGAAACGGTGTGTCTTTCATCATCCTTGTAGGTATTATCGCACGCTTGCCGCATGCTCTGATTGGAGAATTTACTTCCCGCCTGAGCAGTTCGGCCGGAGGATTGGTAATGTTCCTTGCCGAGATCGTATTGCTACTGCTTATCATTTGCGGTGCAATCCTGTTGGTACAAGGTACCCGCCGTATTCCGGTGCAATATGCTAAAAGAGTAGTTGGTAACAAACAATATGGCGGTGCACGTCAGTATATACCATTGAAAGTAAATGCAGCCAATGTGATGCCGATCATTTTTGCTCAGGCAATTATGTTCGTGCCTATCACTATTGCAGGATTCTCTGCCGACAGAGATGGCTTCTGGGGTTCATTCATGGATCACACCAGTGTAGCCTATAATGTTGTGTTTGCGTTCCTTATCATTGCTTTCACATGGTTCTATACAGCTGTTACCATCAACCCTGTTCAGATGGCTGACGAACTGAAACGAAACAACGGATTCATACCGGGTATCAAGCCGGGTAAGAAGACAGCAGACTATATCGACTCGATCATGTCCCGTATTACATTTCCGGGATCATTGTTCCTCGCATTAGTCGCTATACTTCCTGCCTTTGCAAGCTACTTCGGAGTGAGCCGCGAATTTTCCCAGTTCTTCGGAGGAACATCTTTGCTGATCCTTGTAGGTGTTGTATTGGATACATTACAGCAAATAGAGAGTCATCTGTTGATGAGACATTACGATGGTTTATTGAAATCCGGAAGAATCAAAGGACGCTCCGGTTCGATTGCAGCATATTAAGGAGGTTTTGAATGATATTTCTAAAAACAGACGAAGAGATAGAATTGATGCGTGAGGCTAATCGCCTTGTGGGAATGACACAAGGAGAGTTGGCCAAACTCATCAAACCGGGAATCACCACTTTGTATCTGGATAAGATTGCAGAAGAATTTATCCGTGATCACGGAGCCGTTCCCTCATTCTTAGGATACAACGGATTTCCTTATTCGCTATGTATCTCTGTGAATGAAAATGTTGTACATGGCTTCCCTTCTGAATATGTTTTACAGGACGGTGACATTATTTCTGTTGATTGTGGTACGGAGAAAAACGGATTTTGTGGCGATTCGGCTTACACATTCTGTGTAGGAGAAGTAGCAGAAGATGTGAAAAAACTCCTCAGAACAACAAAGGAAGCTCTTTATCTCGGAATCGAAAAAGCCGTTGAAGGCAATCGGGTAGGAGATATAGGCGATGCCGTTCAGACATATTGTGAAAAACGTGGTTATTCGGTAGTGCGCGAGCTTGTAGGTCATGGTATTGGTCGTAAGATGCACGAAGCACCCGAAGTACCCAATTACGGCAGACGCGGTGTAGGCCCTATGTTAAAAAAAGGGATGTGCATAGCGATCGAGCCGATGATCAATATGGGAAGTAAGAATGTAGTATTTGAAAGCGACGGATGGACTGTAAGAACAAAAGACCGTAAACCTTCGGCTCACTTTGAACATACAGTTGCTATTCGTCAGGGAAAAGCAGATATATTATCGACATTTGAATTTGTAGAAGCTGTTTTAGGAGATAACGCAATTTAAAACATTAATCTATATTTATGGCTAAACAGGCAGCAATAGAACAAGACGGAGTAATAATAGAGGCACTATCGAATGCTATGTTTCGTGTCGAACTTGAAAACGGACATGAAATTACGGCACACATTTCGGGAAAAATGCGTATGCACTATATCAAAATACTTCCCGGAGATAAGGTACGTGTCGAAATGTCGCCTTATGATTTGACTAAGGGACGGATTTCGTTCAGATACAAATAAAAAATAAACAAAGATATGAAAGTAAGAGCATCATTGAAGAAGCGTACAGCTGATTGCAAGATCGTCAGAAGAAAAGGACGCTTATACGTAATAAACAAAAAAAATCCTAAGTTCAAGCAACGTCAGGGATAAATTTATTAATTTTGCAAATTAATTAAAAAACATATATGGCAATAAGAATAGTTGGTGTCGATTTACCACAGAATAAGAGAGGCGAGATAGCTTTGACATACATTTTTGGAATCGGCCGTAGCTCTGCTAACAAAATTCTTGCAGAAGCAGGAATTGATAGAGATATCAAAGTTAAGGACTGGAACGATGACCAGGCCGGAGCAGTGCGAGAAATCATCGCTACAAAATTTAAAGTAGAAGGAGACTTGCGTTCAGAAGTGCAGCTTAACATCAAGCGATTGATGGATATAGGTTGCTACAGAGGTATCCGTCACCGTATCGGTTTACCGTTGAGAGGTCAGGGTACTAAGAATAATGCCCGTACACGTAAGGGTAGAAAGAAAACTGTTGCTAACAAGAAAAAAGCTACAAAATAATTAATTTGATATGGCAAAAAAAACAGTCGCAGCGAAGAAGAGGAACGTTAAAGTGGATGCAATTGGACAAGCTCATGTGCATTCTTCTTTCAACAATATCATTATATCGCTTACAAACAGCGATGGTCAGGTTATTAGCTGGTCGTCGGCAGGAAAGATGGGTTTCAGAAGTTCTAAAAAGAACACCCCTTATGCAGCTCAAATGGCAGCGTCAGATTGCGCTAAAGTAGCATTTGATCTGGGATTGAGAAAAGTAAAAGTATTTGTAAAAGGACCGGGCAACGGACGTGAGTCTGCTATCCGTACTATCCATGCAGCAGGTATTGAAGTGACAGAAATCGTTGACGTTACTCCACTTCCTCACAACGGATGTCGTCCTCCAAAACACAGAAGAGTTTAATCAAATTTAAAAATTGGAACTAGAAATTGTGAAATTTGATTACAATCACCCTCTCTGTAATCGCGGCTGCACAATTTTAGCTTTCATCAATTATTAATTAGTAAGAAAATGGCAAGATATACTGGACCAAAATCAAAAATCGCCCGTAAATTCGGAGAGCCAATATTCGGACCTGACAAAGTTCTTTCAAAAAAGAACTATCCTCCGGGACAACACGGTAACGGAAGAAAGAAAAAATCGTCAGAGTACGGTATTCAGTTGCGCGAAAAGCAAAAAGCAAAATATACCTATGGTGTTCTTGAAAAACAATTCCGTAACATGTTCGATAAAGCACTGGCATCTCGTGGTATCACAGGTGAAGTGTTGCTTCAGATGTTAGAATCAAGATTGGATAACGTAGTTTTCCGTCTTGGAATTGCTCCTACAAGAGCAGCAGCCCGTCAGTTGGTTTCGCACCGTCACATTGTAGTAGACGGATCAGTGGTAAACATACCATCATACGCGGTAAAACCAGGACAACTTATCGGTGTTCGTGAAAAATCGAAATCACTTGAAGTTGTAAGCGAAGCATTGTCAGGCTTTAACCATAGCAAATACCCTTGGATCGAGTGGGATCAGTCTACTATGGCAGGAAAATATCTTCATATTCCTGAAAGAGCAGATATCCCTGAAAACATTAAAGAGCAGTTGATCGTAGAGTTGTATTCTAAAAATTAATTAAATTCATGGCTATATTAGCATTTCAAAAACCGGATAAAGTATTGATGTTAGAAGCGGACGATTTCTTCGGAAAATTCGAATTTCGTCCCTTAGAACCCGGATATGGTATTACTATTGGTAATGCCTTGCGCCGTATTCTGCTTTCATCCCTTGAAGGTTTTGCTATCACTTCTATAAAAATCGATGGTGTGGAGCATGAATTTGCTACAGTACCGGGGGTTATAGAAGATGTTACGAACATAATCCTCAACTTAAAGCAAGTTCGTTTTAAGCAAATCGTAGAAGAGATCGAAAACGAGAAGGTAAGCATTACTATCTCAGGTACCGAAGTATTCAAAGCTGGAGATATAGGAAAGCATCTGTCAGGATTTGAGGTATTGAACCCTGATCTGGAAATTTGTCATCTTGATAAGAATGCAAGCTTTCAGATAGAGTTGAATATAAACAAAGGGCGTGGATATGTACCTGCCGATGAAAATCGCAATCTGTCCGATGATGTTAACGTTATAGCTATTGACTCTATTTATACTCCTATCCGCAACGTAAAATATGCGATCGAAAACTATCGTGTAGAACAGAAAACGGACTATGAGAAACTTGTGATAGAAATAGCAACCGACGGATCTATTCATCCGAAAGATGCTTTGAAAGAAGCAGCTAAAATCCTTATCCATCACTTCATGTTGTTCTCTGACGAGAAAATACTTCTCGAACAGAGTGAAGTGGACGGTAATGAGGAATTCGATGAAGAAATCCTGCACATGCGTCAGCTTCTGAAAACCAAGTTAGCAGATATGAACCTTTCGGTTCGTGCTCTAAACTGCTTGAAGTCGGCTGAAGTAGAGACATTAGGTGAATTGGTACAGTTCAATAAGAACGACCTTCTCAAGTTCCGTAACTTTGGTAAGAAATCACTTACCGAGCTTGACGAACTACTGGATAGCCTGAGCCTGTCTTTCGGGATGGATATTTCTAAATATAAATTAGATAAAGATTAGTAAGCGACATGAGACATAATAAAAAATTTAATCACTTAGGGCGTAAAAGTGCGCACAGAGATGCCATGCTGGCTAATATGTGTGTGTCTCTACTGATGAGCCCTAACAAACGCATCTTCACTACTGTGGCGAAGGCCAAAGCTTTGAAGAAAGTTATCGAGCCGATAATTACGAAGGCTAAAGAAGATTCTACTCACGCCAGACGTTTGGTTTACAGAGACCTTAAAATAAGTAGTGTAGACAACTACCCTAACCAAAAGGTTGCTAACAAACCGCAGGACAGAAAGAAACTTGTTATAGCTGAACTTTTCCAGAACATATCTCAGAAAGTGGGCGACCGTCAGGGTGGATATACCCGTATCATCAAAACAGGAAACCGTTTAGGTGATAATGCTTCGATGTGCTTCATCGAATTGGTTGACTACAACGAAAATATGCTGAAAGAGAAGAAAGCTGCGGCTACTAAGGGTAGAACACGTCGTTCTAAGAAGAAAGACGATACTGCTGCTCAACCGGTAGCAAAAGAAACAGCTAAAAAAGCTAAAGCAGAAAAGGTAGAAAAGGAAAAAGAGCAGGAAGTAGAAGCTTTGGAAGTTGCTCCTGAATCTCTACCTGTAGTAGAGGCAGAAGCTGCTGCTCCTGAAGTGGAAGCTGAAACTCCGGCAGAAGAAAAACCGAAGACTGAAGAATAAGAAAGATTCAGATTTTTGGAAGATAATAAGGAAAGGGTATTCGATTGGATATCCTTTTTCTTTTGCTTACAGGCGGGCATATAAAAAGAAAGTATCCTAATGGCTTAGGATACTTTTTTGCTTGATAAGTAGTTTTCAAGACTATTCTATGGGTATGTGGGTACATAAGTAGCGATTGTACCACCCATATGAATTCTTGCAAGTTTTGTGTCAAGGTTGGGAAGTCTTTCAAGCAAATATGTATATTTTATTTACTTTCTATATATAAGATGTATGAAAACATAAAACGTTGCATGGTTAATTAAAAAAAAACGAAAAAAAATAACGGAAACTTAAATTTTATATCTAAATTATTGATTTACAGCATGCATTTTTATTGCATATTCTTGACAAAAAAACTATAGAAAGTTATTTTACAGAGAATTTTATCGCCATACTAACCCCTGTTTCGTCGACTACTGTTAAAGAATGTTCCCCTTTAGATGGGCTATACTCCTTTTTATGGAAGTATTGTGTGTCTCCGATATATTGTCCATCGAGATGCCAGAAGATACGGTTCTGGGGATTTCTATGCGCTACTTCGAATACCAACTTACCCGGAGAGCCATCGAGTTGTTTGGGCAGATTGATAATTGCATTGGGGAAAGGATAGATAAATTCCATCAACCGTATGTCGGAGTCCTCCCTACATTCGGGAGAATAGGGTGGTAGTGGGCGATAATCGGGGTGTTGTTCTTTATAATACCATTCCCACGAGGGAGGGAGTATAAACCATGGCGTGTGTACGATCCCCCTACTGCCTGCGCAGTCATTGAATACCTGATATTTCATATCTTCTGACAGATGTACCAGTTTATGATAAGGACATACGGCAGCATCGCGTCCTTTCTTGCTTATCCATGTTGTATCTGTAGCTGTTTCGGGGCAATTCATGCCTTTCAGAAATCCGCTTTCGTGGCATATCTCGGCTATGACCAGATCACTTTCCGGTCTTTCGAACCAACGGCTTTGAGGCAGGGAGTTGAATATGTCGAACATTACCATTCCGGCAGTGCGTGCTCCTGTAAGTCCGGGACGCCCTTCTCCGTCGGAGTTGCCTACCCATACACCGACCACATATTTGGGACTGACACCTACAGACCACCCATCGCGAAATCCGAAACTTGTCCCTGTCTTCCATGCGATTTTTTGTATAGAGGGAATCGAACGCCAGTCTATTTCTTCGGGGCGGTTTACATTGGTCAGTGCTTCCAGTGTTTGCCAGATAGCTCCGGCTGAGAATAGTGGATTGCGGTTACGGTCGCCTTTTTCGTTGTTATTATCAGCCAGAAGATAGGATGGTTGTTTCATCTCAAAATATCGTCCTTCTTCGTTGAATAGCTTGAGTTGTTGAGCCATTTGCAGGTACATGTAGCTTATGTCCCACAATTTGCCTTCTGCACCCCCTAAAATGAGCGATAGGCCATAGTTGTCGGCGGAGCGGTTCAGCGTTGTCATGCCTGCCCTTTGCAGTACGTTGTAGAATTTAGGCACGCTGTATTTGCGTAGCGACACCACAGATGGTACATTCAATGAGCGTGCAAGTGCATCCGATGCATGTACTGCTCCGTCGTATTGCAGGCTAAAGTTCTTCGGTGCAAATCCGTTAAGGTTGATCGGTACATCGGGCAGGAGTTGATCGGGCAGGAGTAGTCCTTCCTGCAACATAGCACAATACAGGAATGGCTTGAGAATGCTTCCCGTACTGCGCGGCGCCTGTATGATATCCACTTGATTGGCTGAAATATCCCGCTCGAAATCTACATTTCCGCAATATGCAACGACCTCATTTTTTTCTACATCGAATATTATGGCAGCGATATTTTTGATGCCATTCTGTGCAAACTCTGCATTCCATCTGGCAAGTATATTCTCTGTACGTTCCTGTTGTTGCCTGTCTATAGTAGAAACAATGTATTCACCTGCCTTTTGTCGGTAAAGCCTTGCCACAAGGTGAGGAGCTATTTGCGGCAGGGCTTGCGGCTGGAATGGCAGAGGTTCGGAAATAGCCAGTTCGTAATCTACTTCGTCCAGTATATTCCGCTGATACAACTTTCTCAGTAGCTTATTTCGCTTATTGAGCAATTTATCCCTGTTGCGTCCGAAGTGCATAAGTGAAGGGGAGTTGGGGAGTACAGCTAGTGTCGCAGCTTCTGCCCACGACAGAGTTGCAGCCCGATGTCCGAAGTAGCGCCACGATGCGGCTTCTATACCCACCACATTGCCACCCATAGGTGCATGAGCTGCATACAGGGCTAGTATTTCGTCTTTGGAATATGAAAATTCCATACGGGTGGCAAGTATCATTTCGATAAATTTCTCGCCGAATGTGCGCCTCTCGTTGCGTGACAGACGGATGGCCTGCATGGTGATGGTACTGGCTCCGCTGACTATTTTGCCGCCATCTATATTTTGTTTTATGGCTCGCCCTATAGCCAGAGGGTTTACTCCCCAGTGGCGGTGAAAATGCTTGTCTTCGAATTCTATGAGGCAGGTCTTGTATTTGTCGGGTATGGAGTCGGGAGTCGGGAAACGCCATTGCTGGTCGGTAGCGATGCGTGCGCCTAGCAGTTCGTTGTGCCTGTCGGAAACAACTGTACTGTATGGTACATGAAAGAGGGGAGAGGGCAGGCAGAATATGTACCAGACAAGCAGGATCAGACAGATGGGGATACTTATTCGGTATCTCTTTTTAGACTTTCTATATTTCTCCCAGAGAAAAGAAAGAAAAGCTTTTATCTTTTCCATATACTGCCTTAGCATTTCTTTATTATAAGATATTTCTCTCTATAAAAGTAAGCAATTAATTGGATTGCAAATCCGAAGAAATGGAGTTCAATCATTCTTAGGGAAATGATCAATGTATTCCCTCATCTCTTTTCTGCTATTTAGAATGATCAAGTCTGTTTCTCTGTATTCATTTAATAAATCATATACACGCGGTCTTATTTGTTTATTATAACTCCACACATATTTAAGAAATTTCGTATCGAATCTTTCTTTGCAGCCCAATGCCATGTCATCACGTATATTGCCTTGCATAATACGTTTAAGGACACTGAGAATACAAATCCATCTATTTATGTCTAAAAAAATAATAGTGTCGGCTTCTTTTAGTCTTATATCCAGTGAACTTATATAATTACCATCCAATATCCATTTTGGTTCGGAGACCAGCTCTGTTACTTTTTTCTGCCACTGATCTTTTTCGGGGCGTTTCCAGCCGGGCTGATAATATTCCTTATCCAGATGGATTAAAGGTAAACCTATTTTACGGGCAATTTGTATTGCGAATGTGGTTTTCCCCGCACCACAGTTTCCTATTATTATAACTTTATTCATTGAAAACTATCATCTCTTCCCCGAATATTTATACTCAATGCAATCTTCTCCTTTGCAAATAATATGGTTCTCAAAGTCATTGTCTCTATTCATACCTAACGATTCCATTAATCTGATGGAAGCCGTATTCCGAGAATCGGTAATTCCGATAATTTCATTTATATGAAATCGTTTGTAACAATCACTAATAAGGAGGTTTAACGCTCCTTTCGCAAATCCTTTCCCTTGATAATCCGGCGAAATGTTACAGCCGATTTCCAAAATGCCATCACTGATATTGAAAGCACAGTCACCTATAAGGTTGCCTTTATACTTTATTGCCAGACCTATCCATTGGCCGACACTATTATAATATGCTTCGATACATTGGTTGACAAAGTCTGTCGTTCGCTCTAATGTAAATGGTTCCCAATACTGATACTTTGCGATTTCGGGCAGAGAGCGGTATGGGTATATAGCGTCAATGTCTGTTTCCTGTATATTGCGTAACAGAATCTTTTCGGAATTTATAGAGATTTCATTCATTGTTTCTTCTTATAATTTTTATCTCTTGAATATTCTCTAGGGCTTCGGTATTATTACGACTACTAACATTAGACTCTAGTTTGTCGATCATACTTAAAACTGTTTGGTCGGTTTCTGCTTTTCTCAGATAGCCAAATACATTTAGTGGGATATAGCATTTGTTTTCGGTTCTCAGGTATCTGTTTATGTAGGTGTATATAAAATCGGAAAGTTCTTCTTTACAAAAGGTGAGAAAATAGTAACCGCACAATCTCCATTCATTGTAAATGATACAATTCCTTTTTTTGAATAAGGAGAACAAGGTTCGTATATCTTTTTCCGAAACTATTCCATAATCGGGAATTTTTTCATCAAAAGATAGCCCCCGATCGGGTATGTTGTTTACCCTCTCATACGCGTTCACATATCTTTGAATACCCATTACCCATTCATAAAGCCCTTCTCTTTGAAGTAAGTCGTGTTTGCTTTTGCCAAGTGCAAATGTCCATTTCTTATATTCTTCTATCCGCTTTTCTATATTTTCTATAGCCTCTATTTCTTTTATTTTTTTGCAGGCTTTTAATAGGTCGGTCTTTGTAGATTCGTTTTTATCGAATGAGAAAAGTTGGTAATTAAGGCCATCTTTATTTGATAGTACAAGGTAATACTGTGTGGTGTCGGGGACGAAGTGTGATAATTCGTCCATTACGACTAATAATGGCGATGAACTCGCTTTGCTTCCGGATGAGTTCTCTATTTCGAAAAAGACGCTGTCGCCAAGCGTTTTTGAAACAGAGCAGACATAGTATTTATCACTCTCGCAAACAACCTGGCTCAAAGATTTACGCACATAAGATGATGCGTAGGAATCCGCAGAGAAAAAGTAAATTGCTATGAGAAAATAGATTATGCGCTTCATTTTTGTATAATATCCGTATGCAAATATATCAGTTTATGTAAGAGCCTGTTTAAAATTTATACAAATATTTACTTATGTGATTTATTTACTTGTTTTCGTTCATTTTTAGTCTCTTTTTATCTGATTTTCCCTTTCTCTCAGTTCAAGTAGCCCGCTACTATCACTTCGTGAAAGAAAAAATCAATCTAAAAATAGTTCTGAAAATCTGAACGAATAAATTTAAAACAGACTCTAAATGTACGAAAAAAGACCAAATGTTTTCTTATTTTTGTACACTGCAAATTATCAGTCATGGAAAAGGAATCTCAGGGATTTAGCATCTGGAAAATACTCTTGCCCACTTTTATCGGATTGGGGGTAATTGTCTTTATGATGAGCCGTGAGTTCAATGTGGATGACCTGAAACAGATATCTGTAACCAACCAGACGGTTTTCTGGATATTCGTGGCCTTCTGTTGTATGCTGGGACGCGATATAGGGTTCATCATACGCTACCGCTACCTCACCGAAAAGCAACTGTCGTGGAAGCAGTGTATCAAGATCACATTACTGGCTGAATTTGGTACGGCAATAACGCCTTCGGTGGTGGGAGGGTCTACAATGGCTGTCGTCTTTCTGGCAAAGGAGAATATAACGGTGGGGCGTAGTACGGCAATGGTTTTTGTAACCTTGCTGCTCGATGAAATGTTTTTTGTAGTCACCTTTCCGATACTATTACTGTTTATTCCGTTCCATACCTTATTCTCCGATACTACAGCTTTAGGCTCCAGTGTACTTATACTGTTTATAGTCGCCTACATTATCAAGATGCTTTTGTGTACCTTGCTGGTTGTCGGCCTGTTCTTTCGCCCGCAGGCTATACGGTGGCTGATTATAAAGATATTCCGTTTGCCGTTTCTCAGGCGATGGCACAGCAGTGCAGTGAAGGCGGGAGACGATCTGGTTGTCAGTTCGCGCGAGATAAGGGGGAAAACGTTTTCATTCTGGTGGCCTCTGATCGTTGCTACCATCTTATCGTGGTGTTCACGCTATCTGGTGGTAAACGCCTTGTTTATGGCTTTCTTTACAGTACACGACAATCTGCTGATATTTGCCCGTCAGTTTGTGATGTGGATTGTAATGGTAGTGAGCCCTACACCGGGAGGAAGCGGGTTCAGCGAATTTATATTTAAACAATATCTGAGCGAGTTTATACCATTGGCGGGAGTCGTTCCATTGATCATATTATTGTGGAGATTGTTTACCTATTACAATTATCTGTTTGTAGGTGCGCTGATCGTTCCGCGTTGGATAAAGAAATCGTTCGGAAAGAAGTAGAATGGCTGATTGTAATTTATTGAAGGAAAGTTTATCTATATGTCAGTTAGCAGTGATCAGTCAACAGTTAACAATATAGGTGATCTTTGAAAAATTATATATTTAAAGTTTAAATATTGGAATTTCTGTCGGGTTTGTGAGGTTTTAGTTAAAAACTAGTGTACTAGATTATAGAGTTCTAGTGTACTAGAAATAGGAAAAATCAAACTAGCAAGCTAATAGACTATAAACTAATAAACTTGTAAGAAATGTGAGGTTTTAGTTAAAATTCACCTCACCCCGACCCTCTCCAAAGTGAGAGGGGGTTGCAAAGCCTCAAAAGGGAACGAGTTTGTAGGGGCGAATCCATGTGTTCGCCCGAAAACAGAAAATAATGCTAGCAAGCTAGTAGACTAAAAAAACTAGTAAACTAGTAATGTTTGTCAGCTTTTAGTTAAAAATCTAATTTAAATAAGATATGAAAAAGTACTTAAGTTTATTACTGTTGGTAGCCTTGTCATTATCGGGGTTACAGGCACAAAGAGTAGATACCGTAACGGTATTGAGTAAGAAAATGAACCGGAATATCAAGAATGTGGTTGTTCTGCCGGAAGGTTATGACAAGGCATCCGACAAGAAATACCCTGTTGTTTATCTTCTGCATGGTTATGGAGGTAAATACGATACATGGGTGAAGGGTACGAAGAAATCGCTACCGCAGGATGCAACCCGTTTGCAGATGATTTTTGTTTGCCCCGATGGTCAGAATAGCTGGTATTGGGATAGTCCTGTGGAGCCGTCTATGCAGTTCGAAACCTATGTAAGCTCTGAGCTTATAAGCTATATCGACAGCCATTATAATACTGTAGCATCTCCTAAAGGACGTGCCGTGACAGGTTTCAGCATGGGTGGACATGGCGGTCTGTGGCTGGGCATCAATAATCCCGATGTATTCGGCGCCTGTGGATCGATGAGTGGAGGTGTAGATATACGCCCTTTTCCCAACAACTGGGAAATGAAAAAATGGCTAGGCTCATACAAGCAAAATACCAAAGTATGGGATGATCATACAGTTATTACCCAGCTGGATAAGATAGAGCCTAACACGTTGGCTATTATTATAGACTGCGGAAAAGATGATTTCTTCTTTCAGGTAAATGAGCAGTTGCACAAGGAAATGCTTTACCGTAATATTCCGCACGATTATATCATCCGTCCGGGAGGGCATACACATGATTACTGGAACAATGCAGTAGATTATCAAATGTTGTTTTTCTCCAAGTTTTTCAATCAAAAATAACTACCTTTGATTCCTATATGTGTCAAAAGGTTAGGGAAGGATGAGCGATATAATAATATACGATAAGCAAGATATAACGCGGGTAGGGATGGAGGCTCTCTTGCAGGATACCAAGAAAGCCTCTTCTATCCAGCGTACTGAAAGTAAGTCGGAACTGATAAAACGGCTGGCTTCTTTTCCTGCTGCTGTTATCGTATTAGACTATACACTCTCCGATTTTACAAGTGTAGACGAATTGCTGAATGTCGGTTACCGTTTCCCAGAATCGCGTTGGCTACTATTCTCTGACGAATTGAGCCACGATTTCCTGAGACGTCTTGTCTATAGCAGTGAAGCATTCAGTATTGTGCTGAAAAGCTGTGAGCTGAACGAGATAGATATGGGGCTGATACATGTATTCAGAGGCGAACGTTTTATCTGTGGGAGGGTAGCCAATCAGCTATTACAATCACAAAGGCCTGTATCGGATACGGTCGATCATATATTGACAGCTACCGAAAAAGAAATACTGAAAGAGATCGCTTTAGGACATACCACAAAGGAAATTGCCGCCAATCGCAATCTGAGCTTTCATACAGTGATCACACACCGAAAAAATATATTCCGCAAACTGGAAGTAAACAATGTGCATGAGGCTACAAAGTACGCCATGCGTGCCGGACTGGTCGATATGGCAGATTATTATATTTAGTCGAATGACAGATAGGGTTTCAACCTGACCAGATCTTTTTCAGTGAACTCATCCAAAAGAGACAGCCTGCTTACAGACTCTATATTTCCTTTACGCTCGCGTATATCCACTATCACTTGTGCCTGTTTATAATTGATATAAGGATGGCTATTAAGTACCTTAAATTCTGCATTGTTAACATTAAGCCTCTTTGCTTTGGGCTGTAATGTGATGTATGGCACAATGTCGCTGTATAGGTAATCGTCCATACCCCATACTTCTTTCAGTTGCTCCATGCTTATATATCCGCCAAGTGCCTCTCTGTACTTTACGATCCTGTTGGCATATCCGCTGCCTATTTTGGGAATCTTCTTCAAGGCGGAAGTATCAGCGCTGTTTAGCTCTATGGTTTCTCCGGCTTTTAACTTTTCCTGATAGTGGTATTTGGTGTATGTTATTTTTTCTGTATAGTAGTCGGTCTGTGTTATTGGTTGCTTTTCGGCTTTGTCTTTCAACTCGGCTTCAAATGCAGCAAATTCTTTTTCGAGTTCGCTGTTTTTCTCAGCCATACCATTAGTCTTTACAGGTTTGGTAATGATATATATACCTCCCGATAAGACAATAAGGATGAGCAACAGTATGATGGCGATTTTATCCCCTTTCTGAAAATAGAAGTATTTTTTCCAGTTCATTTTATCTATAGTGTAGGTCTTGGAAAATAAATCCGAATAATAGAGTGATCAAGTAATTATTTTATTTATTTTTGCCAAAGTTAATATTAATTTACACTTTACAGTACTATGAAGACTAAACTCACTTTACTTATTGTATTTTGCCTTTGTGTGCAAAGTATGCAACTTTTGGCTCAACGAAAAGCCGATCAGATTATTCCTTTTGACCAAACAATCGAAACTATCCTTCTGAACCCGTTCACCGGAAGTGTCATCGTTAAGGAAAAAGATGCCGTACAGAGCTACGATCCGGAATCGAATAAAATAGAATGGAGAATTACAAAAGCCGAACTGATAAAAGTAGATAAATTCGCAGATGTGGCAGAGATGGCCGATCTGGGGCTGAGTCTGGCTAATGCGGATTTTAGTAAGTTGCTGGAAAGCAAGAAAGACGAGATCAGATTCATTCCTAATTCTCCTTTTGTTTCGCTGAATATTGAAGGAATAGACATTATTATCAATTCTACTGACGGGAAGGTTGTCTTCAATTCGGGCAATCTTGGATACAGCCTTCTGCAATCCGAATATATGCCATATGATAAGGCTTTCCTGCTGACAGTGGTAAATAAAAATCAGTATGGCTGTGTATATTACGATCTGGTATCGGGTACTCAGAAATGGATGACTGAGTTGGCATCTATGGATTCGTTCCTGAAATCGCTGGGCAGCCTCCTTACCTTCTGGAAAGAAAGCGATAATCCGCAGGATAAGGTTTTTACAACAGACAATAATATATTCGCATCTATAAACGGTACGCTGTATAATCTGGCGAAGAATGATGGAAAACTTTTGTGGCAGACAGACTTTAAAGTAACGGATTTTATCCTGTCCGATAATCTGGCAAATGTGATTACAATGCGCAAATCAGGCAACCTGTTTTCATCTAAAGTAGCCCTTAACCTGTTAGATGCAAATACGGGAAATAAACTGTGGAAAGATGATATTACTACCAAATATATATCGTATATCGAAGATGCAGGCGATAAGGTGCTGGTAGCACATGCCAGCGGATTCAACTTTTATTCGTATGCAGATGGAAAGAAAGTTTGGAAAAAGGATGCTAAAGGGAATAAGATCAAACAGGTGATACCTGTAGGTGACGACTATCTGTATGTAGCAGATAAGGAAATGAACCTTATTGACAAAAATGGAGCTAACAAATGGAAGAAGTTTATTGAGATCTGCGATAATGACGAGGACGAAGTATATTACCTTGGTAAAGTTGATAACAACAGAGTATTTTATCTGACAGATACTTATGGTAATATGGTGGACTATACTACCGGAAAGAAAATCTGGAAGAAGAATATAGAGTTCGATAAGAAACGTCCGTTGCTATACAGTTACGACGAAAATAAGAACGTTTATCTGGCATACAACGATAAGAAGCTTTACCGTTTCGACCCGAATGCAAAATCGGAAGACAAACCCGAAGCTTTTGCCAAGCTAAAAGAGATAAAAGACGACAAGACTATGTCGAATATCGAACTGTTCGATTGGGGTGTTTCCTTGGTTGGAGAGAATGATGTGATCGGCGTTTCTTTTGATGGCGAGACTAAGTATCACCGCATTTATAAAGATCCGGGAGCAAAGAAACGTAATATGTTTGCGATAGGACGAACTGTTGCCTCACTGGGTTCTACTGCACTTGCAGGAACAAGAGCTACGCAAATGTTTGGTAATATGGGTAAGGGGCAGGGGCCGTCTACAGCCGATAAAGCTATAATAGGGGGTGCCAGTGCAATGGCAGGAATAGTAAACAATTCGGCATTGGATAAGTATCAACAACGTTTCTTAGCTCTCAAAGCGAATAACGAGTACGCATTTGTAATGGATAGAGCAGAAGGTGGCGGAGTGCAACTGGTTAAAGTCCGTAAGAATGATGGTGAAGAAGTTGATAAAATACTTGTAGATAATGAGAAGCCTATATATGAGGTAGATCCTGTTTCCGATAATGTATATTATGTGAAAGGAAAGGAAATGTGGGTATATAGCAAGAAATGATAGTAAAAGAGCGGCTCTCATACGAAAGCCGCTCTTTTTATATTATAAGAGAAGAATTAATTACAATCCTTTTTCGCTCAGGTATCTTTCGGCTTCTATAGCTGCCTGACAACCGCTTCCCGCTGCTGTGATAGCCTGACGATAATGTGGGTCGGCAACGTCTCCGGCTGCAAATACACCTTCTATACATGTTCTCGGTGTACCCGGAGTAGTAAGGATATAACCTACCGAATCGAGGTTCAGTTGGTCTTTGAATATATCGGTATTCGGACTATGTCCTATGGCTAGGAAGAATCCGTCTATCTTGATGTCGAATTTTTCTTCGTTCGGTTCGCCCATGTGTTTTACAATGTGTGCACCTTCTACACCATTGTCCCCGAAGAGGCCTACAGCATTACATTCAAACAATACCTCTATCTTAGGGTTTTGCATTGCTCTGTCCTGCATTACTTTCGATGCACGAAGGTATGGCTTGCGTACGATCAGATATACTTTCTCAGCCAGTCCTGACAAGTAGATAGCTTCTTCGCAGGCTGTGTCTCCACCTCCTACTACGGCTACTACCTTTTTGCGGTAGAAGAATCCGTCGCAGGTAGCACAGGCCGATACCCCCATCCCTGCATATTTGGCTTCATCGGGCAGTCCCAGATATTTGGCGCTGGCTCCGGTGGCAATGATTACCGTATCGGTCTCTATTGTCTTTTCTCCGTCGATCACTACCTTTCGTGGATAAGCAGTGAAGTCGACAGCAGTGGCTATACCGAAACGGATATCAGCACCGAAACGGATAGCTTGTTTTTTCAGGTCTTCCATCAGTTCGGTTCCTGTAATTCCTTCCGGATATCCGGGAAAGTTTTCTACCTCAGTAGTAGTTGTTAATTGTCCTCCGGGCTGAATGCCTTCATACAATACAGGGGCAAGGTTAGCCCGCGACGCATAGATAGCGGCAGTATAACCGGCAGGTCCTGAACCGATGATCAGGCAGCGTACTTTTTCATTCATATCGTAAGATTTATATGTTTTGTTTATATTTAGTGCAAATATATAGAAAATACTTATCGAGTCAAAGCATAGGTGTTTCTTATTTTTTATAGAAACATAAACAGAATCTATCTATCTGAGGTCTACTATTTCGGCTCTCGGATATTCTTTTTTATTGAATTGGAATGCCGCATCAGCTATGTTTGTTCCGGTTTGGTAACTCTTGATAGAGAGTATGTTCTCGATTCCGGATTTATCTATTGCTGTGATCTTCGAAAATGTGTTGTTTGCCTTATCCACTTCGACAATGACTTTGGTGAATTCCATGCCTTTTTTCTGAGGAGTCAGTTCTACCTCGTAAACAGTTCTGCCTGCTACCCTTTTTTCTCCCTTATATTTCAGGTCGAATCCTTTTTTGTAGATGTTAAACAGAGCAGAAGGGCTTATTGCCTGCAATTCGTCGCCGGTGGGGCTGCTGACATTGACTTCTTCGGTATCTTTTACATATACCCATTGGGTAGTGCCGTCAAACCATGTGATGGCATCGGGAACCTCTATTTTGAATTTATCCCCTTTCATATATGCCGTACCGTTTTGGCTATATGTAGTCTTGGCTTTAGTGTCTTTGGCATCCAGCGTAAACTTTGCTGTTACGGCTCCGGCTTTATTATAAGCATCGGAAGCCTTATCCAGTATCGAACGTGCGTCTTGGGCAGATGCTGCGGACACAAACGATATAAGCAGTAAGGCAATGAATAGTTTTGTTTTCATATCTATTTATTCTTATTTGTATACAAATATAGACAATTAATTACGGGAAAAGTTTAAAATAGGGTTTCTAAATAGGTGATAAAACTAGAGAGTAAAATAACCAGATCCTTTTGTACAGAAAGCGAATAAAGGAATTAAAAAGATAAGAAGCAGGCTCTTCCCTTTTATCATAGCCGGTTAATTAAACGAACTTAACTTCTGCTCCAAACTGTATTCATCGGCTATCAGTACATCGCGGGCTTTACTTCCCTGTGTAGGGCCTACTATGCCTGCTGCTTCCAGCTGATCCATCAGTCGTCCTGCGCGGTTATAGCCTATCGAGAACTTGCGTTGTATGAGCGATGTCGATCCCTGTTGATGCACCACTATCAAGCGTGCTGCTTCATCAAACAATGGGTCGCGGTCGTTGAGGTCGATGCTTCCAACTTTGTCTTCTCCCGCTTCTCCTACATACTCAGGCAACTCGAATGCATTGGCATATCCTTGCTGGCTGCCGATATACTGGGCGATACCCTCTACTTCCGGCGTATCAACAAAGGCACACTGGATACGCACCAGATCGCTGCCTTGCGAGAAGAGCATATCTCCGCGTCCGATGAGCTGGTTTGCCCCCGACATATCCAGTATGGTACGCGAGTCTATCTGCGAAGTCACGCGGAAAGCCATGCGGGCAGGGAAGTTCGCCTTTATCGTACCTGTGATGATGTTTGTTGTCGGACGCTGTGTAGCAATAACCATATGCATACCTACGGCACGCGCTTTCTGGGCAATACGTGCTATCGGCATTTCTATCTCTTTTCCGGCAGTCATTATCAGGTCGCCGAACTCGTCTATAATAATCACCAGATAAGGCAGGAAACGATGCCCTTTCAATGGGTTCAGGCGGCGTTTTCTGAATTTCTCGTTATACTCTTTTATATTTCTTACCCCTGCATTCATCAGTAGTTCGTAACGGTCGTCCATCTCTTTGGTCAGAGAGTTCAGGGTTTGCGTTACCTTCGATACATCGGTAATAATAGCTTTTTCGGCGTCCGGTAGTTTTGCCAGATAATGTTTTTCGATTCGCGAATAGATGTTGAACTCTACCATCTTCGGGTCTACCAGTACCATTTTCATCTCGGCCGGATGCTTTTTGTAAAGCAGTGATGTGATGATGGCATTAAGTCCAACCGATTTACCCTGTCCTGTTGCTCCTGCTACCAGTAAGTGCGGCATTTTGCAGAGGTCGAACATGAATATCTCGTTGGTTATGGTCTTGCCCAGTGCCACAGGTAGGTCGAACGTGCTTTCCTGAAACTTGCGCGAAGCAATTACCGATTGCATAGATACTATCTGTGGGTCTTTGTTCGGTACTTCTATTCCGATTGTACCTTTGCCCGGCATCGGGGCGATAATGCGGATACCCAACGCAGATAAGCTGAGGGCAATGTCGTCTTCCAGATTTTTTATTTTCGATATGCGTACACCCGCTTTCGGTACTATCTCGTACAGCGTAATGGTAGGTCCTACGGTTGCTTTTATGGACGTGATCTCTATACCATAGTTTTGCAGGGTAGTTATAATCCTGCTCTTATTGGCATTCTGCTCTTCCATGTCCACACCTTTTCCGGTGGTGTCATACACTTTCAGCAGTTCGGCAGAAGGGAAGTGGAAATTAGAAAGGTCTTTTGTCGGATCGTACTCTTCCATTTCTTCACCTTCGTCAAGTATGTCGTCTTCGAGCCCTTCAATTGGTGTGATATTATTGTTCCCGGGAGAAAACCCGTTTTTGCTGACAGGTTGTATAAACTCTTCGTCTTTAGGAACAACGATCTCGAAGTCCTGATCTACCTGCATAGATGTCGGTTTGGGTTCTTTTAACGGCTTAGGTGTTTTTACAGATAGTTCGATAGGCTCGGTAATATAGTCATCTTCTTCTGCAACATCTTCGGGCTTCTCTTTCTTCTTAAAGAAACTGAAAATGCTTTTCGATTCTTTTTCCGGTTCGCCCTGTTCATCCTCGTACAGGTTGTCTAATTCCGGATCGGACTCTGTTTCTGAATTCCTCTTAAGTGGATTTCTGAATAGCCCCCGAAAGAATTCCATTGATGCCTTTTTGGTAATGATAAGAAATATGATCAGTAAAAGCAGGATTACCATGACTGTTCCTGATTTACCTAAAGCAGCTTCAAGAAATTTTTCAATACCCATGCCATGACCACCTCCCCAAAATACACTGCTGCCGTCATTTGCTAAGCGTGAAATAAATGCACAGGTTATCGAACCCCAGATCATGGCGAAAGCTGTAAGTAAAAATGTGCGTATTGCTGATATGTTTATTACTCGCATGAGTTTCAATCCCATAAGGATAAAATATACAGGGATCAATAGAGAAAAGATTCCGAACCATTTGTTAATCAGTCGTTCGGCGATGAATGCACCAAGTACTCCTGTCCAGTTGCTTATCTGTTGTTTTTTTGAAATTAAATCAAAAAAGGAAATAAATTCAACTTTGCTCTGATCGGCTGCACCTGTGACGAAAAACGATATTTCGCCCAATAGTATATATGCTCCGATAAAAGCAAGGCAAACTCCGAGCAGGAACTTAGTCCGCTCCTTCTTTATAATCTCAATGAATGAGGTTGCCTTATTGTTTTGAGGTTTCTTTTTCTGTACAGTTTTTTTTGCCATATGGTGAAGTAAGCCAAAAGCTTCGTCCTTGTTTTTAGAAATGATATAATCTACAAATATAATGCTTTTTTATGAAGGTGTTCTCAGTGTGAACGTACGAAATCTTTATTATTTTTTTATTGGTTTATCTCACTAGTGTCCACTAAAAAAACAGATTCTTAATAATTGAATGAATTGGAATTATGAGTACTATTGATTTTCAGTATTTTAAAAAATTGAAATATTCAATTTTGACAATTAAGTACTAAGTGTAAATTCAAATCCGTTTACTCTAAAATAAATAATAAATTACTTATTATCAATTAAATACAGATGTTTGTGCGATTCTTAGTGGACACTAATGGGTTTATCTATAAGATGATGGGAATCATAAGTTATGAGTTATGAATGTAGAACTGCCCCATGTGTTCACTTAATTGAAAGAAAGCGATCTTTGAAAAATTATATATTTAAAGAATTTAAAGTTTAAAGATTGGAATTCCTGTCAGGAATGTAAGGTTTTAGTTAAAATTCACCTCACCCCGACCCTCTCCAAAGTGAGAGGGGGGTGCAAAGCCTCAAAAGGGAGCGAGTTTGTAGGGGCGAACCCATGTGTTCGCCCGAAGATTAAATAAGGGGCAGACACGCGGTTCAGACCCTACGAAAAACAGAAAATAATGCTAGCAAGCTAGTAGACTATAAACTAATAAACTAATAAACTTGTAAGGAATGTAAGGTTTTAGTTAAAATTAGTCTCACGCAATTGAAAATCGACGACGCGAAGGCGAGTCAAAGATGCTAAGGCGCAAAGAAAAATACTTGTAACTCGTAACTGCTCGTAGGGCAAAGTAACTTGTAACTATTGTAAGACTTTAGTTAAAAAGAAAATTAAAACTTATTAGATGGCTTTTGTAACACAATGGGTAGATGATATATAAATAAATATCATATTTTTGTATTATTGAAAAATATAACTTTAAACTATCAATCTTAGGAATGAAAACAAAAATGAATATAGGAGAGCGCATAAAGCAGCTACGCGAGGCTAAGTCCATCAGCATCGCAGAAATGGTAGAACGCTCAGGCCTGGATGGATTGCAGATAGAGACAATAGAGGAAACAGGCATACTGCCATCTCTGGCTCCGCTGATAAAGATAGCGCGTGTGCTGGGCGTCAGACTGGGAACTTTCCTAGATGACTACGATGAACTGGGACCTGTGGTATCGCGAAAGGAGCAGTTCGATAAGGCAATAAGTTTCTCTACGAAAGACACGTCTTCGCACAAACACATGGACTACTATTCGCTATCGGCTGCCAAATCGGGCAGACACATGGAACCGTTCGTGATCCAGATAGAACCTGTGCTGGAAGGTGTAGATTTTGTGCTTTCTACACACGAGGGAGAAGAATTTATTTACTGTCTCGAAGGAATTGTAGAAATCCAGTACGGTAATGAGACCTATCTGCTCGAAGAAGGAGACAGCATCTACTATGATTCTATTGTAGATCATCATGTACATGCAGGAGGCGAAGAAGGTGCTAAGGTACTGGCTGTAATTTACACTCCGGTATAAGTACCGGACATACTCTAAACTTTATATTTAACTTTTTATGCAACTGACAGACCGCACTCTGGGACAATGGCTCGAATACTGGGCGGAGAAAACACCCGATAAAGAATACATCGTATATTCTGACAGAGACCTTCGTTTTACTTGGAAACAGTTTAACGAGCGTGTAGACAATATGGCTAAAGGACTATTGGCTATAGGACTGAAACCGGGCGACCATATGGGCATCTGGGCGACTAATGTACCCGACTGGCTCACATTCCTGTATGCCGGAGCCAAGATAGGCGTGGTACTGGTTACCATCAATACGAACTATAAGCAACACGAACTGGAGTATATAATCGAGAATGCAGACATCGACACGCTCTGCATTACCGAAGGTGTTTTCGATGGCAGCTATATAGACATGGTGTATGAAATGGCACCGGAACTGAAAACAACACAACGCGGTTATCTGAAAAGCCCTCGTTTCCCTCGTCTGAGAAACGTAGTATTTATCGGACAGGAAAAATACAGGGGAATGTACAATACAGCCGAGATACTGCTATTAGGCAAGAACGTTTCGTCTGATGCATTGAATGAGGCTAAGGCTTCAGTTAACTGTCATGATGTGGTAAATATGCAATATACGTCGGGAACGACAGGCTTCCCCAAAGGCGTAATGTTGACGCATCACAATATAACCAATAACGGCTTCTTCACAGGCGAAGCTATGAACTTTACCCAAGATGATAAGCTATGCATCTGTGTCCCGTTATTCCACTGCTTTGGTATCACGCTTGCCACAATGAACTGCCTTACACATGGTTCTACTCAGGTGATGGTAGAACGTTTCGATCCGCTGGTCGTACTGGCTTCGGTTCACAAAGAGCGTTGTACTGCACTGTATGGGGTGCCGACAATGTTTATAGCCGAATTGAATCATCCGATGTTCAGTATGTTCGATGTCAGTTCGCTACGCACAGGCATCATGGCTGGGGCATTGTGCCCTATAGAACTTATGCGGCAGGTTACGGAAAAACTGCATATAACGCATATAACAAGTGTTTACGGACTGACGGAATCGTCTCCGGGCATGACGCATTCTACGATAGAGGACTCCTTTGAGGCACGTTGTACAACTGTTGGCAAGGAGTATCCTTTCACCGAAGTAAAGATAGTGAATCCCGATACCGGAGAAGAGTGTGCTGTGGGTGAACAAGGCGAAGTATGCTGTCGCGGCTATCTGGTAATGAAAGGCTACTACAAAAACCCACAGGCTACGGCCGAAGTGATCGACAAAGACGGTTGGCTGCATTCGGGCGATCTGGGAGTAAAAGACGAGAATGGCTATTTCCGTATTACGGGACGTATAAAGGATATGATCATACGCGGAGGAGAGAACATCTATCCACGCGAGATAGAAGAGTTCCTTTACCACCTGCAAGGAATTAAAGACATACAGGTTGTCGGCATTCCTTCGCCCAAATATGGCGAACAGGTAGGGGCATTCATTATCTTGCAAGACGGAGCGACCTTACAACCCGAAGATGTAAAAGACTTCTGTCGCGGACAGATTGCCCGCCACAAGATACCTAAGTATATCTTCTTTGTAGATGAATTTCCGCTTACAGGCAGCGGCAAGATACAAAAGTTCAAGCTAAAAGATATAGGGTTGGAGCTTCTGAAAAGGGACGGGATAGAGGTGTTATAGCCACCTCTATCGCTATCCCTTAATATTTAAGGGGTATCCTCTTTTACACAACGCACTGCATTCCCCTGAGCTTTGGGAGCAGGCGTCTGAGTTGTGGGTAACGAAATGTCATGGTCGTAGAAAAAGAGGCGGTATGCAGTTGTAGCAATGTAAGGATTGCTGTAATTGCACCAGACATAGCCTACCAGATTATTCTTGCTTTTCATAACGATATTTCCGGACTCCGAATCTCTATATCCTGAATATGGATAATGACCGCCGGTATATTGTGTCCCTGGCGTGCTCCAGTCCAGTCCGTTCGTAACAGAAGTATATTCTCCTGAAACAGGCAATCCGGTCCAGGCATTCTGATTTGGCACTTTCCAGCCCTGCGGACAAGGGTCGTAGATACCTTTCTTGCCTCCCTCGTTGGTTACCCACAGATAATCGTTATATGCTCCGGTCGTGCTATACCAGTCCTTGTTTTTGTTATAGTAGAATGTAGATGGGTTGGTAAATGTGAGAGTCCTGTTGTCTGCTGAATTTGCAGGAACAGCCTCCTTTTTTATAACTGTCTGGCTATTATCTATCAGGTAAACAGGTCGTTCTATATTGTTATCGTCAGAGTCGTCTGACCCGGGGAAGGGGTCTTTGCGTCCCCATTGATATAACATACCCAGATTGAGGACATTAATGTTGTCTCTGCTTAGATATAGGGCACCAAGATTTCTGTCCATGAATATAATGGAACCATTTTTGCGTTGTCCGCTCTCTTCTTCGGGGTTATAGTTTGTTACCCATATATGCCAGCTCCATTTTATCTGTCCGGCTACTCTGATACCTACAATGGCATTACCATCGATATCATTGGCTTTGACTGTTATTCTCGATTGATGAGGCGATGTCCCCTGTACAAGAGATACTTCTTCTATCAGGTTAGGCTTGCTTTGCCATATGAGTTCAACTGTTGGCATTTCCATAGTGCTTAATGGAGTAAGGATTTCCTTTGCCCATACGGCATAGCCTTTTATTACAGATATTTCCAGTGTTTGGGCTTGTGGTAGGATATAAGAGTTGGGCAGAGAAAGTGCTCTGACGTCATTCAGATCACTGATCTCCGGATCAGGTCTGATAGGAGGTATTGGATTGGAACCGGACTTGGACATAACGTTTATCCATCTTTCTCCATTCCAGAAATAAAGTCCCGGATCCATGTTCGGGGCTACGCCCACATTATAAACAAGTAATCCGACACTCTCCCTCTTGTAATCTTGATAATAAGGATCGGTTGTTTTTGCAAATGGCTCTAATGTTTGCTCATCTACCAGTTGGGTACGAGGTAGTAACAAGCCACCTGAGGTACTTGTCTCATTATAGATGTCCGGATCTTTATCTTTTAGTTGCAGGAGGGCTGTTTTGCTTGGTGCAGCACCTAAGCCAATGGTAACCTGAGCATGAAGATCGCATAGTATAACAGGCTCGAATAAGAATAAGATTAATAGGGCATTAAAAACAGTTACTTTCATATGCGTACAATTTAAATATTAAAATTGAAACGCAGTTCTTGTGTTATTGAAGTCTGGGCATAAAGTATTACGTCACAAAAGTAAAAGAAAATTCATACCCCCCCAAAAATGGGAGCAAAAAGATACTAAGTGAAAGTAGATTCATCACTTTACCAGATAGACACCGATCAATCTGCTATAAATATCCATTATAACAGATTGATCGATATACCTTCCGGTTATTCCAGCTCCAGACCGTAGGTCCTGCCCTTATCGACTGCAGGGACACCTGTTTTCATCCATACGGGTTCGGGTGCACCTTTCAGGTAGTGGTCGAAGAATTGTTGCAGGCGTATGCTCAAGTCTTTAGTATTCTTTCGCTCTTTCAGGTTGTGAGCCTCGTTGTTGTATTGCAGCATCCACACCGGTTTACCTAAGCGGCGTAACGCCATAAAGTACTCTATACCCTGATACCAAGGTACTGCACCGTCTTTATCGTTGTGCATTATCAGCAAAGGGGTCTGGACTTTATCTGCAAAGAATACAGGTGAGTTTTCCTTATACAGTTCCGGCGCTTCCCACATAGTAGCACCTATACGCGACTGGGTTTGCTCGTACTGGAACTGACGACTCATGCCTGTATCCCAACGGATACCGCCATAAGCACTGAACATATTAGATACCGGAGCTCCGGAACCGGCAGCCTTAAACATATTGGTACGTGTAACCAGATAAGCTACCTGATAACCACCCCAGCTCTGTCCCTGTATAGCCATATTATCTTTGTCTACCCAAGCGTTCTTTGCCATCATTTCAGCTCCTGACACGACACAGTTATAAGCATCGTTACCCGGATGTCCTGTAGTATAAATGATATCAGGCGTAAATACAATATATCCACGACTAACATAGAATGGTATGTTTATGATGGATCGGCTCGGTGCAGGCGGGAAGTACTGATACAGGTTATCGGTATGCTGCTCATAGAAATAGATCATCACAGGGTATTTCTTATTCGGGTCAAAATCTTCGGGCTTATATACAATTCCCTGTGTAGTCTTACCATCGAAGGTAGTCCACGAAACCAGTTCGGCTGTACCCCAGTTGTAATCCTTCATCTGAGGATTTATATCGGATAGTTTAGTTTCCTTCTTCCAAAGATCGGGGGTCACATACAGATTGGGCGATGTATTGAAGTTACTCTTGGTATAACAATAGATGTCCTGTTCTTTTGCCTTCACCGGATAATTATAGGTATATTTATCAATGGCAAGCTGTCTCAGTTTTGATTTAGCATCCAGTTCATAGAAGCCGTTTTCCTTAGTCGTATTATCGAAAGCAGACAACAGCAGTTTTTCGTCCGGCTTTATAAACCGACTCTCGGGATCTGTCTTTATATAGCGCAAAGTACGTTTCGTTTCCCGCCCTTCTCCTTTCGTCAGATTCTCGGGAGCTTTTACTCCTTGCGGATCGAGCTTCCATATATCGTAGGCATCATATACTAACAATGCCTCATCGTTCTCCATCCATCCTGCAATGCCATATGGATAAGGCAGCATCGGGGTATCTGTCTTTTCATTCCAGAAGTTAACGTCTAACTCATCAGTAAGACAGACCTCTTTTCCAGTGTTCATGGAATAGGCATAATACCTGCGGTCTTCCGTATTATACCATGCCAGATAATTTCCCTGAGGTGACAAGTTCTGACGCCCTTTCAAGCCTTTCTTGATCTGCTTCTGAGAATGATTATCCAGATTGAGCAACCAGACATCATTGGTAGAAGCTGCCCATACATCCCACTGCGACTCGAGGATATAGTTTAGGTTAGATGTTCCTACAGCATAACGTCCGTTATTCTCATCGGAGATAACTACCTCCGGCATATCTTCTGTTGCCAACTGGTAGAACTTATTCCCGTTATCCAGATCGATGTATGAAAGGTATGTCTGCTTCAGTTTCTTATCTTTCTGCACAAGCTGCATCGGCTGTATCAGTGGTTCTTTCCAATGCCATATATCGAGTTGAGCCTTTTCAAAATCGGGTATCGTAGTATCTTTCGGCAACTGCATCGGCGCAATACCAAGTAGCAGACGTTTCTCATTCTTACTGAATACAGGATTGTAGTTCTCACTTACATTCCATTTATCAGGCATGCCTGCTTTAGCCTTATCTGCCACTATCATTGCAGAATCTAAAGTTGAATTGAAATAATACAAACTATAGTCCTTCACCTCCTTTTTCAGACTATCTGCCGTAGCGAGGAAGGTCAATTTATTACCCGACTCGGACAAAGCCAATCCTTTATACGTAGTCTTCCCTGTAGAGATTGTTCGTTTGGCATAGTTAGCCAAATCTATATACAATACACCCGGCTTGTTAACGCTATCTTTCGCCGCAGGCTTTAAGATAGTTGCAAAGCCTTTGCCGTTACGGCTGAAAACATACTCGGTCGCATTCTTTATCGTATCTTCTTTCGAGGTGAGGATATTGCGCAATATCAGCGAATAAGCCTTCACTTCTTTCTTGTCCTTTACCTTTAGCGTATCATCGTATGTATAGGCTATGTAGTCAGAGAAGTCTTTACCTGTTTTATAGGTTTTAACATTCGGGATTTTGGTTATGGTAAACTTATCGAGAACTACGATTGCCAGCGAATCTTTAGGCATCTTCTCATCGGCGGTCTTCTTTATCTTCGCCTGACGGGTAACTGCAAAAGGTGCTTTGATCTGTACAATGATATGCTTCTGATCGGGAGCAACAGAGTAGGTCGAACCACGCGGAACAACAAGTTCCCGCAAGGTTTTCAGATCACGTATCAATAGATAATCGTCACCCTCCTGTTCTTTTACTACTGCGGCGGAATACTTCCCGTCGTTGGTTACACTGATATTGGATATACTCTTCCACGAATCGTAGACGGAATGATCCAAGACTTTCTTTTGTGCCATTCCCGGCAGGGCTGTAAATATAGCCAAACCGAGAATAACACTCTTGATATGTGTTTTTCCTGCCATAACAATAAGGTTTTATAATGTAGGATTACGCCTCTTCGCCGTATTCCATTAAATAAGCTTTGATAAAATCATCGAGGTCACCATCCATCACAGCATTTACATTCGATGTCTGATAATTGGTGCGGTGATCTTTCACCCGGCGGTCGTCGAATACATAACTACGTATCTGCGAACCCCATTCGATTTTCTTCTTGCCGGCTTCTATCTTCGACTGCTCACGACTGCGTCTTTCCAACTCCATTTCGTAGAGTTGCGACTTCAGCAAACGTATAGCATTGTCTTTATTTCCAAACTGGGAACGGCTTTCTGTATTCTCTATAACAATCTCCTTTTCTTCACCGGTCTCAGGGTCTTTGTATTTGTAGTGCAAACGAACGCCTGTTTCTACCTTATTCACATTCTGGCCTCCTGCTCCACTGGAACGGAAAGTGTCCCATGTGATATCGGACTGATTAACATCTATTTCGATGCTGTCGTCCACTAATGGCACGATAAACACCGAAGCAAATGATGTCATACGCTTGCCCTGAGCATTATAGGGTGAAACGCGTACAAGGCGGTGCACACCGTTTTCCGACTTGAGGTAACCATAAGCATATTCGCCTTCCACCTGTAATGTAGCCGTTTTAATACCAGCCTCGTCTCCGTCCTGCCAGTTGGTAATAGTCGTTTTATATCCTTTATCTTCGCACCAGCGCTGATACATACGAAACAGCATGGATGCCCAGTCCTGACCTTCTGTTCCGCCAGCGCCACTATTTATTTTCAGTACGGCTCCAAGCTTATCCTCTTCGCGGCGAAGCATATTTTTAAGCTCGAGGTTCTCTACCAATTTAAGGGCTTCATTGTAGGCAGCATCAACTTCTTCTTCGGAAGTTACGCCTTCTTTCAGGAAATCGTAGGCAAGTTGCAGTTCGTCTACTCCTGCTTTTACTTCAGTATAGCCTTCTATCCACCCTTTCAGACCGCGTATGATCTTCATCTGAGCTTCGGCGGCTTTATTATCGTCCCAGAATCCGGGAGCCTGAGTTCTCAGTTCCTCTTCTTCGAGTTGTATTTTCTTTGCATCGACGTCAAAGATGCCTCCTCAACGCATCCTCGCGTTCCAACACTTCTTTGAGTTGGTCTGATGTAATCATAAGTTACCTTTTAAGTTAGTTAATAAATCAAGCTGCAAATGTATGAAAAAAGAAAGAGTTATCAATCTTTGTATAGTGAAATATGCGGATATACTACTTTAAAAATACAACGAATAGACAGGTGTTAATTAACATATTGAAAGGCTGTTTATTGAAGTTATTTCTTAATTTTGAAACATCAAGAAAACACGATAAGGTAATTCTCAAAAGGATGTCCTTACATATTAGCAAACACATAAAACCTTAAGTCGATGCCTTTTATCATCATTATCCTTAGCTTAGCACTACTTATTGTGCTCATTTCCCGTTTTAAGGTCAATGCGTTCTTGTCTTTCCTCATTGTATCTATCCTTGCCGGAATAGCATTGGGGATACCATTAGAGAATCTGCCTAAATCTGTAAATAATGGCATTGCGGCAATAATGGGAGACCTCACCCTTATTATCGTATTGGGCGCAATGCTTGGTAAGTTGGTCGCTGAAAGTGGTGCAGCACAAAAGATCGCCGATGTAATGGTAAATGCTTTCGGCACGAAACATATCCAATGGGGATTGATGGTAACCGGATTTATTGTCGGCATCCCTTTATTTTATGGTATCGGGTTTATACTGCTAGTTCCGCTTATCTTTTCCATTGTATACAAATATAAGCTTCCGGCTGTCTATATCGGGTTACCAATGTTAGCTGCTTTATCTGTCACACATGGCTTTTTGCCACCACATCCTTCGCCTGTAGCATTGGTATCAATGTTTGAGGCAGACATGGGGCTTACCCTCATCTACGGTTTAGCTGTGGCTATTCCTTCCATTATACTTGCCGGTCCCGTCTTCTCAAAAACATTGAAGAATATCAAATCCGGGCCTGTAACCTTATTTGAACAAAAAGAGACAAACAACAATTACGGTACTCCGGGAAAGTTCAACAGTTTTATAACCGCAACACTTCCTGTTTTCCTGCTGATAATAGTGACTGTCATCCCTTACTGCTTTCCCAAGATGGGTGACACAACCAAATCTATCGTATCATTCGTTGGAGCACCATCTATCGTTATGTTACTTGCCGTTATTGTTGCCACATATTCATTAGGCATAAGTCAAGGACGAAAGATGAAAGATATAATGGAGGTTTATGGCGATGCAGTAAAAGACATTGCTATGATATTACTTATTATTGCCGGAGCCGGAATCTTTAAACAAATAATGGAAGACAGTGGAGTTAGTCAGGAGCTGGCCAATGTACTAAAACAATTGCCTATACATCCGCTTATCTTAGGATGGCTGATAGCTGCCATTATCAGAGGCTGCGTAGGCTCTGCTACCGTTGCCGCCCTTACTGCCGCAGGTGTTATTATGCCACTTGTTGCTCAAAGCGGTGTAAACCCGTGCCTGATGGTTTTATCTCTGGGTGCAGGTAGCTTAATGTTCTCTCATGTGAACGATGCGGGCTTCTGGATGTTTAAAGAGTACTTCAACCTGAGTATGAAGGACACGCTCAGATCATGGTCGGTTATGGAGGCAATAGTTTCCGTAATGGGACTATTGGGAGTCTTGCTATTGAGCCTTATTGTAAAATGAATTATATAAACTTAAACTATAAACATTATGAGTATGTACAATGCTGATGAACAATTCGCTAAACTGGGACTATCACTGCCCCCTGCCCCAGCACCAAAAGGAGTATATAAACCATGCCTGATCGATGGCAAGTATCTGTATCTGTCCGGACATGGACCAGTACAAGATGACAAGTCTTTGATTATCGGCCGTATCGGCAGAGAACTGACTCAGGAAGAAGGCAAGCATGCCGCACGACAGGTAGGACTAACCATGCTATCTACCATCAAAACAAATCTCGGCAGCCTCAATAAAGTGAAAAGAGTGATCAAGGTTCTAGGTATGGTAAACTGTGTACCTGAGTTTGAGTATCACCCATACATCATCAATGGATGTAGTGAACTATTTGCCGAAGTATGGGGTGAAGAGAACGGTGTAGGCACAAGAAGTGCTGTGGGCTTCGGTTCATTACCGGACAATATTCCTGTAGAAATAGAAGCTTTATTTGAACTATACTAAACCTACCCCAAGATTATGGCTGAATGGTATAAGATCAAAAACAAAGAGCAGATAGATTCTCCTGCATTAGTTATCTATCCCGACAGGGTGCAAGAGAATATCGACCTCTGCATTGAGATAGCTAAAGATGTAGACAAACTCCGCCCTCATGTGAAAACAAACAAGATGAGTGAGGTCTGCAACATGATGCTACAGTCCGGCATTACCAAGTTTAAATGTGCGACTATTGCCGAAGCCGAAATGCTGGCTATCATCGGAGCACCCGATATATTATTGGCTTACCAACCTGTAGGTCCTAAAACATCACGCTTACTGTCATTAGTTAAAGCATATCCGCTCAGCACCTTTTCCTGTCTTGTCGATAGCGAATCTAATGCGCAACAGATCGACTCGCTTTGCAAGAAGGAGAGAATAAAGTTAAATGTATATATCGACCTTAATGTCGGCATGAACCGCACAGGCATTTTGCCGGAAGGAGCGCTTTCGCTGGCAAGGAAGATCCTTGCTCTGGGTAACATCCACCTGACCGGAATACATGGCTATGACGGACACATACATGATGAGAATATAGGTGAGCGCAAGAAGGCCGGAGATAAGTCATTCGCCCTAGCAAAGAAAGTCTATGATGAAATAGCAGAATGGTGTCCTCAGCATTTAACAATGGTGATGGGAGGAACACCAACCTTCCCGGTACATATACACAGAGACAATGTAGAATGTAGCCCCGGCACATTTATATTTTGGGACTGGGGATACAAACATATGCTGAAGGACATGCCTTTCGAGTATGCTGCCCTTGTCATCTCCCGCGTTATCTCCATCATAGACAAGCATCATATTTGTATCGATTTAGGGCATAAGTCCGTTGCTGCGGAAAACCCTTTGCCTCGCGTCTACTTCCTGAATGCGCCGGAGGCTAAACCCATAGCACAAAGCGAAGAGCATCTTGTAGTGGAAGTGCCGGATAGCAGTAAGTATCACTTAGGTGATATCTTCTACGGAGTACCGGTACACATCTGCCCTACTGTGGCGCTATATGATAAAGCCTGTGTGATAATGAATAATAACAAGATCACATACTGGAATATAGTTGCCCGAAACCGTTCTATCAACTATTAGCATCATCCCTTTATTAATCACAAATACCGAAAAACCTTAAAAATGTCTAAACCACTTATTATAGATGCACATCTCGACCTGAGCATGAATGCTTTGGAATGGAACAGAGACCTCCGCTGGTCTGTAGATGAAATAAACGAAAGCGAAGCCGGTATGACCGACAAGCCCGACAGAGGCAATGCCACCACAACCCTACCCGAGCTAAGAAAAGGAAACATCGGACTGGTCGTAGCTACACAAATAGGACGTGTAGTGAGAGATAACAAAGGGCTTCCGGGTGCAGGATGGCACTCTCCCGAACAGGCATGGGCACAGACACAGGGACAACTGGCATGGTACCGCGAAATGGAACGGCTCGGCGAAATGGTAATGATAAAGAACCGCGCCGAACTGGATACACATCTGGCGCTATGGGCTAACGGAGAACCAAACGACAAGAAGCCTGTAGGCTATATATTAAGCCTCGAAGGCGCAGACTCCATTGTGACTCTCGACCATGTAGAAATAGCCTACAACTATGGGCTAAGAGCTATCGGCCCTGCGCATTACGGTCCGGGACGATATGCCAACGGTACTGATTCGTCAGGAAGGCTTAACGATATGGGCGTTGCCCTGCTGAAAGAAATGGATCGGCTTGGTATGATACTGGACGCCACTCATCTGAATGATGATGCTTTCTGGCATGCACTTGAAATATACAAAGGCAGCATCTGGGCAAGTCACAATAATTGCCGCAAATTTGTAAACCACAACCGCCAGTTCAGCGATGAGATGATAAAAGCGTTGATTGAACGAGATGCTGTTATCGGGATTGCTTTAGACGCGTGGATGATGGTTCCCAACTGGGTGCGTGGCGTATCGAATGCGAAAGACATGAACTGCAATCTGGAAATTATGGTAAACAATATTGACAATATTTGCCAGATTGCCGGCAATACAGATCATGCCGCTATAGGTAGTGATCTTGATGGTGCATTTGGTACAGAGCAATGCCCTTACGACCTGAAAACAATAGCCGACCTGCAAAAGGTACCATCGTTACTTAAAAACAGAGGCTATAGCGACGAAGACATCGAGAAAATAGCCAATGGCAACTGGATACGTTTTATGCGAAAAGCATTATAATCCAATAAATCAGACATTAAAGAAGGAACAGCGCTTTGCTCCTTCTTTTTTTTGTCATAAAAGATGAATCTAAAAATTCACATTACTTACATATCTTTTTCTTCAGGGAATATTTACCTTTGTTCCACTTTTTCAGAAAACAATATGAAGCAAGAATTAACATGGAGGGTAAGCCGTTTCGAGGAGCTTACAACAACAGAACTATATGATATACTGCATCTGCGCTGCAAAATATTCGTATTGGAGCAGGATGCGCCATATCTCGACATGGACTATAAAGATCAGAAAGCTCTGCACCTGCACGGATATATAGACGGTAGGCTGGTTGCATATTGCCGTCTGTTCAGAGCAGGTGATTATTTTAGCCAAGCCTGCATTGGGCGCGTAGTCGTTGCCACAGAGTTTCGCAAATACGGATATGGGCACGATTTGATGCGAAGAGCCATCGAACTGGAAGAATCAGCATTGGGAGAAACCAAAATCACTATCTCGGCACAGCAATACCTGAAAAAATTCTACGAAAGTCACGGCTTCAGGCAAACAAGTGAGATGTATCTGGAAGACGGGCTGCCACATATAGAGATGAAAAAAGAATAAAAAAGTCTTGGAGATTAAGATTTTAAATCATAAATTTGCAGCCCGAAAACAGAGAGGAGGTTTGATGATCTTTTGAACAAAACATATTCGACAAGAATAGGATGTCACAGCAAGTGATGTTCGGAAGATCGTTTATTATTACAAAGCAGCTGACTTAAATGTTTATACGAAAGGGATTCTAATCCCACTTGAAAAATGAATTTAACAACAAAAAAATAATACAAAAACAAATTATGATCATTGTTCCATTGAAAGAGGGCGAAAACATCGAAAAAGCCCTAAAAAAATTTAAAAGAAAATACGAAAAAACAGGTGTAGTAAAAGAGCTCAGAAGACGTCAGGAATTCCGCAAGCCGTCTGTAGTAAAGAGAGAGCAAAGATTGCATGCTGTTTATGTACAGGCAATGCACCGTTCGGAAGAATAAAAAAATAATTGTCTTTTTCGCATAATATTATTAACTTCGTCATTCAGGATTAAAACCCGGATGAATGATGCTGTTAATTGAGAAATATATCAAGTATCTCCGTTATGAAAAGAATTATTCTTTACATACGGAGATTTCTTATTCTGAGGATCTCCGTCAATTCGCCTGCTTCATCGCCGAGCATTTTCCTGATATAGAAATACAAGCTGTTGACAGCGATATCATCCGCATGTGGATAGTCTCACTTATGGAAAACAAAATATCGCCACGCTCGGTGAATCGCAAACTGAGTTCTTTGAAATCTTTTTACAGATATCTGCTACGGATAGGCGAAACAACAGCTAATCCTGCAAAAAAGGTAACAGGCCCAAAAACGACCAAGCCGCTTCCCGCTTTTGTAAGCAATGGCGACATGGACAGCATATTGGATGAGGTGCAAGAATCCGACTCGTTCGAATCAGCACGCGACCATCTGATGATAGAACTATTCTACACCACAGGCATCCGGCGTGCCGAACTGATTGGATTAAAAGACATCGACATCGATTTCAGCAACAAAACCATACTGGTTACCGGAAAACGCAACAAACAACGAGTCATCCCCATCAGCGACAATATACTATCGCAGATAAAGCAATACTTGGAAACAAGAAATAGCGAAACCGAAAACCAGTCGGGCTATTTGTTTGTTAAAAAAGACGGACAGCAACTTTACCCGATGCTGGCGCACCGCATAGTGACAGAAAAGCTGAAACAGATCCCTACACTATCGAAGACCAGCCCACATGTCCTGCGCCACACCTTTGCCACCGGCATGCTGAACAATGGCGCCGACATCAATGCGGTAAAAGAACTGCTGGGGCACTCCAGCCTTGCTGCAACAGAAATATATACGCACACTTCATTCGAAGAATTAAAGAAAATCTATAACAAGGCTCACCCAAGAGCCTAAAAATAAAAAGGAGGAAATATTATGAATATTGCAATTCAGTCAGTGCATTTTGATGCAACAACTCAATTAAAAGAGTTTATCGAAAAGAAATTGTCAAAACTGGACAAATTCTCAGATCAGATTGTAGACGCAGAAGTTATTCTGAAAGTAGTAAAACCCGAAGTATCAAACAACAAAGAAGCATCAGTAAAACTTAACATCAAAAACGGAGAATTATTCGCGAACAAAGTGGCAGACACATTCGAAGAAGCAGTTGTGCAAAGCATAGAGGCTCTTGAAAAACAAGTATTGAAAGCCAAAGAAAAAACTCAAACAAAATAAAAACAAGAAACCCTTTGCTCTATATACATTAGAGGATTATGCCTCAAAAGAAAAAACAAGAGAAAAATAAATACGTAAAGTATTGTTATTCTAAAAAATAATTTCTAATTTTGTCGCCGTTTCGCTATTAAAAAAGCGGTAATAGCGGCAAAATTAGATTTTTACGCCTCTTTAGCTCAGTTGGCCAGAGCACGTGATTTGTAATCTCGGGGTCGTTGGTTCGAATCCGACAAGAGGCTCAGGTATAAGAAACAAGAAGTCCTGAATGGCCTATAAATCTAATGGTTGTAATATTCAGGCTTCGATCTTTTTTTATTTCTCTAAGATATACGTTTTTCATTAAAACATATATCCAAAAAGGATAAACACAAGATTATGCCAATGTAGCTCAGTGGTAGAGCACTTCCTTGGTAAGGAAGAGGTCACGGGTTCAAATCCCGTCATGGGCTCTGTATTTTAACTTACATGTTAGAAAGATTTTATTCGAATTGAATTAAATATTATACATTAACTAAATAATAGAAGATTAATTATGGCAAAAGAACATTTTAACCGGGCGAAACCGCACGTAAATATCGGTACAATCGGTCACGTTGACCATGGTAAAACTACTCTGACTGCTGCTATCACTAAAGTATTAGCTGACGCAGGACTTTCTCAAGCACGTTCGTTCGACTCTATCGACAACGCTCCTGAAGAAAAAGAACGTGGTATAACAATCAATACTTCTCACGTAGAATACGAAACAGCTAACCGTCACTACGCTCACGTTGACTGTCCTGGTCACGCGGACTACGTAAAAAACATGGTTACTGGTGCTGCTCAGATGGACGGTGCTATCATCGTAGTTGCTGCTACTGATGGTCCGATGCCTCAAACTCGTGAGCACATCCTTCTTGCTCGTCAGGTAAACGTACCAAGACTGGTTGTTTTCATGAACAAATGTGATATCGTTGAAGACGAAGAAATGTTGGAACTTGTAGAACTTGAAATGCGTGAGCTTCTTTCATTCTACGAATTCGACGGCGACAATACTCCGGTTATCCGCGGTTCTGCTCTTGGGGCATTGAACGGTGTTGAGCCTTGGGTTAGCCAGGTAATGGAGCTTATGAAGAATGTAGACGAATGGATTCCACTTCCTGAGCGCGACGTTGATAAACCATTCCTTATGCCAGTTGAAGACGTGTTCTCTATCACAGGTCGTGGTACAGTAGCAACAGGTCGTATCGAGACAGGTAAAATCAAAACTGGTGAAGAAGTTCAGATCATCGGTCTTGGAGCTGAAGCTAAAAAATCAGTTGTTACAGGAGTAGAAATGTTCCGTAAGATTCTTGACGACGGACAAGCCGGTGACAACGTAGGTCTTCTCCTTCGTGGTATCGATAAAGAAGAAATCAAACGTGGTATGGTAATCACTCACCCGGGAAAAATCACTCCTCACACTAAGATCAAAGCTGAGGTGTATATCCTGAAAAAAGAAGAAGGTGGACGTCACACTCCATTCCACAACAAATATCGTCCTCAGTTCTACCTGCGTACGCTTGACGTTACTGGTGAAATCACTCTTCCTGAAGGAACAGACATGGTTATGCCTGGTGACAACTTGACTATCACAGTAGATCTTATCTACCCGGTTGCTTGTAATGTAGGTCTTCGTTTCGCTATCCGCGAAGGTGGACGTACAGTAGGTGCTGGTCAGATAACAGAAGTACTAGGATAATAAAAATTCAATCATAATAAAGTCGGTTTGCAATATGACCGACTTTATAATCTACGGGCGTAGTTCAGTGGTAGAGCGTTGGTCTCCAAAACCAAATGTCGGGAGTTCGAATCTCTCCGCCCGTGCTAAAACAACTCAGGTGAGTGATGAAAAAAATAATTAACTATATCAAAGATTCTTATAACGAACTTGTATATAAGGTATCTTGGCCGTCTCGGGCAGAATTAACCAACAGCGCTGTTATTGTCATGATCGCTTCCATTATTATGGCATTAGTAGTATGGGGGGTTGATTCGGCTTTCGAAAATCTGATCAAGAAGGTATTCTATGGTCTGTAATATTTATCAAAAGCTATGACTGAAATCGAAAAGAAATGGTACGTTCTGCGTGCCGTTAGTGGAAAAGAAAATAAAGTCAAAGAATATCTTGAAGCTGAGATAAAGAAATCTGACTTAGGGAAATACATTTCTCAAGTTCTTATCCCCACAGAGAAGACTTACATCATGCGTAACGGAAAGAAAGTTCTGAAAGAAAGAGCTTATCTTCCCGGTTATATTTTGATTGAGGCTGCTCTGATAGGAGAAGTTATCCATGAGCTGCGCAACATTAATTTCGTTGCCGGTTTTCTACCCAACACAGCCAACCCTCAGCCACTGAGCCAGTCCGAAGTAAACCGGATACTAGGCACTATGGACGAACTGGATGAGCAGGAAGTAGGCATGGATATCCAATATTTTGTTGGAGAGAACGTAAAAGTGATCAATGGGCCTTTCTCTGGATTCTCCGGCGTTATCGAAGAAGTAAACACAGAGAAAAAGAAACTGAAAGTAATGGTAAAAATATTCGGACGGAAAACTCCGCTCGAATTGAATTACGTACAAGTCGAAAAAGAACAGTAAGGTTTTGGTTACGCAATCCCCGATGTTCAATCTTAGGTTTTAATAAAACTAAAAATTAAAAACAGAAATGGCTAAAGAAATTGCTGGACAATTAAAATTACAGATTAAAGGCGGTGCAGCAAATCCATCTCCTCCCGTAGGACCTGCATTAGGTTCGAAAGGGATCAATATCATGGATTTCTGTAAGCAATTTAATGCCAGAACTCAAGACAAGGCAGGTAAAATATTACCAGTAATAATTACTTACTATGCCGATAAGTCTTTCGATTTTATAGTAAAACAACCACCGGTAGCTATCCAATTACTGGAGGCTTCTAAAACAAAAAGCGGATCGGCCGAACCAAATCGTAAGAAGGTAGCTGAAATTACTTGGGAACAAGTAAAAGCTATCGCTGAAGATAAAATGGCGGACCTGAACTGTTTTACTATCGAATCGGCCATGAAAATGGTTGCTGGTACAGCAAGAAGTATGGGTATCACCGTAAAAGGGGCTTTCCCTGATGTTAAATAATTAAACTTCAATTAAAAATGGGTAAACTTACAAAAAATCAAAAGTTAGCTTCCAGTAAGATTGAGGCAGGTAAATTATATACACTCAGCGAAGCTTCATCTCTTGTAAAAGAGATTACGACTACAAAATTCGATGCATCTGTTGATTTAGATGTTCGTCTTGGCGTAGACCCTCGTAAAGCTAACCAGATGGTAAGAGGTGTAGTATCTCTTCCTCATGGAACAGGAAAGCAAGTGAGAGTTTTGGTGTTATGTTCTCCGGACGCAGAAGCTGCTGCTAAAGAAGCAGGAGCCGACTATGTAGGTTTGGACGAGTATATCGAAAAAATAAAAGGTGGCTGGACTGATATTGATGTTATCATCACACAACCTGCCATCATGGGTAAGATCGGTGCCCTGGGACGTGTATTAGGACCTCGTGGTCTGATGCCTAACCCTAAGAGCGGTACCGTAACTATGGATGTTGCTAAAGCTGTGACAGAAGTTAAAGCCGGTAAAATAGACTTTAAAGTAGACAAAGCTGGTATTATCCACGCATCTATCGGTAAAGTATCATTTACTCCGGAACAGATCAGAGATAACGCGAAAGAATTTATCGCTACGCTTATCAAACTGAAACCGACTGCGGCTAAAGGAACTTATGTGAAAAGTGTTTGTCTTTCAAGTACTATGAGTCCGGGTGTAAAAATAGACCCTAAATCAGTAGAAAACTAATCGAAAAATTGACTGAAAAATTATGAGAAAGGAAGATAAAACGACTATCATAGAAGCTATAGCCTCTACAATCAAAGGATACGAGCATTTCTACCTTACAGACATAGCTACTCTTAATTCTGCTAAAACAAGCGAACTAAGAAGAGAATGTGCTAAGCAGGAAATCAAGTTGATGGTTGTAAAAAACACATTGCTGCAAAAAGCATTGGATACACTTGAAGGTGACTATTCGGAACTGAGCAAAGTACTGAAAGGTAACACAGCTATCATGTTCTCCAATTCGGCAAATGCACCGGCTAAGTTGATAGCAAAATATAAAAAGGAAGGAATCCCTGCACTGAAAGCTGCTTATGTACAAGAAAGCTTCTATGTAGGCGCTGAGAACCTGAAAGCACTCGAAAACGTTAAGAGCAAGAACGAACTTATCGGCGACGTTATCGGATTGCTTCAATCTCCGGCTAAGAATGTTATCTCTGCCCTTCAATCAGGTGGAAATACTATTCACGGCGTATTAGAAACATTATCGAACAGATAATACACATTTAACAAAAAAGAATAATAACAATTTTAATTTATACAAAAATGGCAGATATCAAAGCTATTGCAGAACAACTAGTAAATTTGACAGTGAAAGAAGTAAGCGAATTGGCTGAAATTCTAAAAACTGAATACGGTATTGAACCAGCTGCTGCTGCAGTTGCTGTTGCGGCAGGACCTGCTGCAGGTGGTGCGGCTGAAGCTGCAGAAGAAAAAACATCTTTCGATGTAATTCTTAAAGCAGCCGGAGCTAACAAATTGCAAGTTGTTAAAGCTGTAAAAGAACTTACAGGACTTGGTTTGAAAGAGGCTAAAGACATCGTAGATGCTGCTCCTAGCGAATTGAAAAAAGGAGTAACTAAAGATGAAGCTGACGCATTGAAAAAACAATTAGAAGAAGCTGGAGCCGAAATTGAACTTAAGTAAAGATAGTCCTGTAAAAGGGATATTTGGTTAGGAACCTTCACAGAAGGAGGTTCTTAACCTTTTTGCGTCAAAAATAATTAGTTCAATAAAATTGGTAACTCCATGTCTTCAACAAATACAAATCAAAGAATCAATTTCGCTTCAATAAAGAATCCGCTTCCTTATCCGGATTTCCTTGAAGTACAGTTAAAGTCATTCCGTGACTTTTTACAACTTGATACCCCTCCTGAAAAAAGGAAAAACGAAGGACTATACAAAGTTTTTGCTGAAAACTTTCCTATAGCCGATACACGAAACAACTTTGTATTAGAGTTTCTAGACTACTTCATCGATCCTCCTCGTTATACCATCGAAGAATGTATCGAAAGAGGTTTGACATACAGTGTGCCTCTGAAAGCCAAACTAAAGCTTTATTGCACCGACCCCGATCATGAAGATTTTGATACAGTTATCCAGGATGTATATCTGGGACTGATACCATATATGACCGACAAAGGCACCTTTGTCATCAACGGAGCCGAACGTGTTGTTGTATCACAATTGCACCGTTCGCCCGGCGTATTCTTCGGACAGACAATGCACGCCAATGGAACTAAACTTTATTCGGCGCGTATCATTCCGTTCAAAGGCTCATGGATCGAGTTTGCTACAGACATCAACAATGTCATGTACGCATACATCGACCGTAAGAAAAAATTGCCGGTAACAACACTCCTTCGTGCCATCGGATTCGAGAGTGATAGAGATATCCTCGAAATTTTCGATCTGGCAGAAGAAATAAAAGTTACAAAACAAAATATAAAGAAAGTCTTAGGACGCAAGCTTGCCGCCAGAATCCTGAGAACGTGGATGGAAGACTTCGTAGATGAAGATACCGGTGAGGTAACTTCTATCGAACGTAACGAAGTAATCCTTGAACGTGAAAATGTTCTTGAAAAAGAGCATCTCGACCTGATCACTGATTCGGGTGTTTCTACTATTTTGTTGCACAAAGAATCTCAGAACATTTCCGACTTTGCCATTATCTACAACACGTTGCAGAAAGACCCTAGTAACTCGGAAATAGATGCGGTTCGTCATATCTACAGGCAGCTGCGCAGCGCAGAACCTGCTGACGACACCAGTGCCCGCGAGGTAATCAACAACTTGTTCTTTTCAGAAAAACGCTACGATCTGGGAGAAGTAGGACGATACAGACTGAACAAAAAACTAGGGCTGTCTACCGGTACAGATATTCGTGTTCTGACAAAAGAAGACATTATAGAAATCATCAAGTACCTGATAGAACTGATCAACTCAAAAGCTATCGTTGATGATATCGACCACTTGAGCAACCGTCGTGTACGTACAGTTGGCGAACAGCTTTTCAACCAGTTTGGAGTTGGTCTAAACCGTATGGCACGCATCATTCGTGAAAGAATGAACGTTCGCGACAATGAAGTATTTACGCCGATCGACCTGATTAACGCGAAAACAATATCTTCTGTTGTTAACACATTCTTCGGAACGAATGCATTGTCTCAGTTCATGGATCAAACCAATCCGTTGGCAGAGATCACTCACAAGCGTCGTATGTCGGCACTCGGGCCAGGCGGACTTTCCCGCGAAAGAGCAGGTTTCGAGGTGCGTGACGTTCACTATACCCACTACGGACGTCTTTGTCCGATAGAAACACCGGAAGGGCCTAACATTGGTCTTATCTCTTCACTTTGTGTATATGCAAAGATCAATGATCTGGGATTCATCGAAACCCCTTATCGCAAAGTAGCAGATAAAAAAGTAGACCTTTCGGATAACGGAATCGTCTACCTAGCAGCCGAAGAAGAGGAAGACAGACTGATCGCACAAGGTAATGCGCCGTTGAATGATGATGGCGGATTCATTAACCCGCGCGTAAAGGCACGTCAGGATGCAGACTATCCGGTAATAGCTCCCGAAGAGGTAGAACTAATGGACGTATCTCCTACTCAGATTGCATCTATTGCAGCATCATTGATTCCGTTCCTGGAGCATGACGATGCCAACCGTGCACTGATGGGATCGAATATGATGCGTCAGGCAGTTCCGCTGATGCGTACCGAAGCCCCTATCGTAGGTACAGGAATCGAAGGTCAGTTGATCCGCGATTCACGTACTCAGATTGTAGCCGAAGGCGCAGGAGAAGTGGTATATGTAGATGCTGACACCATTAAGATAAAATATGACCGTACGCAAGACGAAGACTTTGTAGCTTTCGACGATGCTGTTAAAACATATGTGATCCCTAAATTCCGTAAAACGAACCAGAATACAACAATCGACCTTCGTCCTATTTGCCGTAAAGGAGACAGAGTTGTAGCCAATCAGATACTTACCGAAGGATATTCGACAGAGCAAGGAGAACTCGCTATCGGTAAAAACCTGAAAGTAGCATTCATGCCTTGGAAAGGATATAACTTCGAGGATGCAATCGTATTGAACGAACGTATTGTACGCGAAGATATATTCACTTCAGTTCACGTTGAAGAATTTGCACTTGAAGTGCGCGATACAAAACGTGGTGTCGAAGAACTAACCTCCGATATACCGAATGTGAGCGAAGAAGCTACAAAAGATCTGGACGAAAGAGGAATTATCCGTATCGGAGCGCGTGTTAATCCGGGCGATATCCTTATCGGTAAGATTACTCCGAAAGGAGAATCGGATCCGTCGCCGGAAGAAAAACTGCTTCGTGCAATCTTTGGGGATAAAGCCGGAGATGTGAAAGATGCCTCACTAAAAGCTTCTCCTTCACTCAAAGGAGTAGTAGTAGGGACAAACCTGTTCTCTAAAGCTTCGAAGAAAGGAAAAACAAAACTTTCGAGTAAAGCACTGCTTCCTAAACTGGATGAAGAATATGAAGAAAAGATAGCGAAGGTAAAAGCTGTATTGGTAGACAAACTACTGATATTGACCGAAGGCAAAACATCTCAGGGAGTAAAAGACTATCTGAATGTAGATATCATAGCCAAAGGTTCTAAATTTACAAAAAGCGCACTGGACAATATCGACTACGAATCGATACAGGTAAGTAACTGGACAACAGATGCTCACAAAAACGATCTGATCCGCGATGTTATTGTTAATTATCTGCGTAAATATAAAGAACTCGATGCCGAACTGAAACGCAAACGTTTCGACCTGACTATCGGAGACGAATTACCATCAGGTATCATTCAGATAGCGAAAGTGTATGTTGCTAAGAAACGTAAAGTACAGGTAGGTGATAAGATGGCCGGCCGTCACGGTAATAAAGGTATCGTATCACGTATCGTTCGCCAGGAAGACATGCCGTTCTTACCGGACGGAACACCGGTAGATATCGTATTGAATCCGCTGGGTGTGCCTTCACGTATGAACTTGGGACAGATTTTTGAAACGGTTCTGGGTTGGGCAGGAAAAGAACTCGGTGTCAAATTTGCGACTCCGATCTTTGACGGAGCAAGCCTTGACGATCTGAATATTTGGACTGACAAAGCCAACGTTCCTCAATATGGAAAAGTACGCCTTTTCGACGGAGGTACAGGAGACCAGTTTGACCAACATGCTACAGTAGGTATCATCTATATGCTGAAACTGGGGCACATGGTGGAAGACAAGATGCACGCCCGTTCTATCGGACCATACTCACTCATTACGCAACAGCCTCTTGGAGGTAAAGCTCAATTCGGGGGACAACGTTTCGGAGAGATGGAGGTTTGGGCACTTGAAGCATTTGGTGCTACTCATATCCTTAGAGAAATTCTTACCATCAAGTCTGATGACGTGGTGGGACGCTCTAAAGCTTATGAAGCCATCGTTAAGGGTGAACCTATGCCACAGCCGGGTATTCCTGAGTCACTGAACGTACTCCTTCACGAAATGCGCGGACTGGGACTAAGCGTTTCTCTTGATTAATATTAATAGCCGTTAGCTAATTGCTTTTAGCCTTTAGCTAGCGGATTCAATAATACTCTAACAAAATAGCTAATAGCTAACAGCTAATGGCTAACAGCTTTAAAAGAAAGAAAGTATATGGCTTTTAGAAAAGAAAATAAAGTAAAGAGTAGTTTTTCAAAAATAACTGTAAGCCTTGCTTCTCCCGAAGAAATTCTGGAAGCATCGAGCGGTGAAGTTTTGAAACCCGAAACAATCAATTACCGTACTTACAAACCGGAACGTGACGGACTATTCTGCGAACGTATATTCGGACCTGTAAAGGATTACGAATGTCATTGCGGTAAATATAAAAGAATCCGTTACAAAGGTATTGTCTGCGACCGTTGTGGGGTTGAAGTAACAGAAAAGAAAGTACGCCGCGAACGGACAGGGCACATCCACCTTGTGGTTCCGGTAGCACATATCTGGTATTTCCGTTCACTGCCTAACAAGATGGGTTATCTGCTCGGGATACCTACAAAGAAACTCGATTCTATTATCTACTACGAACGTTATGTAGTAATACAATCAGGTATAGCAGTAGAAGAAGGAATAGCAGAAAAAGACCTGTTGACTGAAGAAGAATACCTGAATATTCTGGACAAACTGCCGAAAGAAAATCAACTATTGGACGATACCGATCCTAATAAGTTTATTGCAAAAATGGGAGCAGAAGCTGTGTATGATATGCTCGCAAGAATCAATCTGGATTCTCTGGCAAATACACTGCGTCACAAAGCCAGTACAGATACATCTCAGCAACGTAAAAACGAAGCGCTAAAGCAACTACAGGTTGTAGAAGCATTTCGCGGATCGAAAGGTAAGAACAAGCCGGAATGGATGATCGTTAAGATCGTACCGGTTATTCCACCTGAACTTCGTCCGTTGGTTCCACTAGATGGTGGACGTTTTGCGACTTCGGATTTGAACGACCTTTATCGTCGTGTGATTATACGTAACAACCGTCTGAAAAGACTGATCGACATTAAAGCTCCGGAAGTAATCTTACGTAACGAAAAACGTATGCTTCAGGAAGCTGTGGATTCATTGTTCGACAACTCACGTAAATCAAGTGCAGTGAAGACTGATGCCAACCGTCCGTTGAAATCACTTTCCGACAGTTTGAAAGGGAAGCAGGGACGTTTTCGTCAGAACTTGCTCGGTAAACGTGTCGATTATTCTGCACGTTCGGTTATCGTCGTTGGTCCGGAACTTAAAATGCACGAATGCGGTATTCCTCAGGATATGGCCGCCGAATTATACAAACCGTTTATCATCCGTAAACTGATAGAGCGCGGAATCGTGAAAACGGTAAAGTCTGCTAAAAAGATCGTTGACCGCAAGGAACCTGTAGTATGGGATATCCTCGAACATGTAATGAAAGGACACCCTGTATTGCTAAACCGTGCTCCTACTCTTCACCGTTTGGGTATTCAGGCATTCCAACCGAAAATGATCGGAGGTAAAGCGATCCAGTTGCACCCGCTATCGTGTACGGCGTTCAATGCCGACTTCGACGGCGACCAGATGGCTGTTCACTTACCGCTGGGTAACGAGGCTATCCTCGAAGCGCAAATGTTGATGCTTGCATCACACAATATCCTCAACCCTGCCAATGGTGCACCTATTACCGTACCATCTCAGGACATGGTTTTGGGACTTTACTATATTACAAAAATACGTAAAGGTGCTAAAGGTGAAGGACTGACATTCTACGGACCGGAAGAAGCTGTTATCGCTTACAACGAAGGGAAAGTAGACATCCATGCTCCTATCAAGGTATATGTAAAAGACCTTGATGAGAATGGTAACATTGTTGATGTGATGCGTGAAACTTCTGTAGGACGTGTTATGATCAATGAAATAGTACCTTACGAAGTAGGTTATATCAACGAAGTGCTTTCTAAAAAATCGCTTCGTGATATTATCGGTAACATAATCAAAATATCGGGTGTTGCCAAAACAGCGCAATTCCTCGACGATATCAAAGATCTGGGTTATATGATGGCATTCCGTGGTGGATTGTCGTTCAACCTCGAAGATGTAATCATTCCGGCAGAAAAAGAAACACTTGTTCAACAAGGTTATGACGAAGTAGAACAGATTATAGGCAACTATAATATGGGATTCATCACATACAACGAGCGTTACAATCAGATCATCGATACATGGACACACGTTAACTCCAGACTGTCGAATATTCTGATGAAACAGCTTTCGGAAGACGATCAGGGATTCAACTCAGTATATATGATGTTGGATTCGGGAGCCCGTGGTTCGAAAGAACAGATTCGTCAGCTGTCAGGTATGCGTGGATTGATGGCTAAACCTCAGAAGAGTGGTGCGGAAGGTGCTCAGATTATTGAGAACCCGATCCTTTCCAACTTTAAAGAAGGACTGTCTGTGTTAGAGTACTTTATCTCTACCCACGGTGCGCGTAAAGGTCTTGCCGATACCGCTCTGAAAACAGCCGATGCGGGTTATCTGACCCGTCGTCTGGTAGACGTTTCTCAGGACGTGATCATCAACGAAGAAGACTGCGGTACACTACGCGGACTTGTCTGCACCGAACTGAAAAACAACGAAGAAGTTGTTGCATCGCTATACGAACGTATCTTGGGACGTGTATCGGTTCACGATATACAGCATCCTCAGACAGGAGAAATCATTGTTAAGTCCGGAGAAGAAATCACCGAAGATACAGCGAATATTATCCAAAACTCACCTATCGAAAGTGTGGAAATACGTTCGGTACTTACCTGCGAATCTAAAAAAGGTGTTTGTGGAAAATGTTACGGACGTAACCTTGCCACAGGCCGCATGGTTCAGCGCGGTGAGGCTGTAGGTGTTATTGCTGCACAGTCTATCGGGGAACCGGGTACACAGCTTACACTTCGTACATTCCACGTCGGAGGTATCGCATCCAACATTGCTGCCGAAAGTAGCGTTGTAGCCAAGTACGACGGTGTACTGGAAATAGATGACCTGCGTACAGTAGATGCAATAGACGAATTGGGTAAGAAAGCACAGATCGTAGTTAGCCGTCTGGTTGAACTTCGTCTGGTAGATCCAAATACCAAAATCGTATTGCTTACACATAATATTCCTTACGGTTCTAAACTGTACTTCAAAGATGGCGCTAAGGTGAAGAAAGATGACCTGATCTGCGAATGGGACCCATTCAACGCGGTTATCATTTCCGAAGCTACCGGGCGCATCAAATTTGAGAATGTTATAGAAGGAGTTACCTATAAGGTTGAGTCTGACGAACAAACCGGACTGAAAGAGAAGATCATCATCGAATCGCGTGACAAGACTAAGGCTCCCGAAGCCCATGTATTGGATGAGAGCGGAAATACTATCAAAACATATAGTTTACCATTAGGTGCTCACATCGTGAAAGACGATAATGATACGATCAAAGCCGGTGATGTTCTGGTTAAGATTCCTCGTGCTGTAGGTAAGGCTGGTGACATCACAGGAGGTCTTCCGCGTGTTACCGAGCTATTCGAAGCACGTAACCCGTCTAACCCTGCCGTAGTGTCTGAAATCGACGGAGAAGTCTCATTCGGTAAGATCAAACGTGGTAACAGAGAGATCATCGTTACATCGAAACTCGGTGAAGTGAAGAAATATCTGGTTCCACTATCGAAACAGATACTCGTACAGGAAAATGACTTCGTACGCGCAGGTATGCCATTGTCTGACGGAGCAACTACTCCTTCCGATATTCTGGCTATTATGGGACCTACTGCCGTTCAGGAATATATTGTAAACGAAGTACAGGATGTATATCGTCTGCAAGGAGTGAAGATTAATGATAAGCACTTCGAAGTAATTGTGCGTCAGATGATGCGCAAGGTAGAAGTGATCGATCCGGGAGATACCCGCTTCCTCGAACAACAGGTAATCGACAAATACGATGTAATGGAAGAGAATGACAGAATCTGGGGCAAAAAAGTTGTACTCGATGCCGGAGATTCTACAACATTCGAGCCGGGACAAATCGTTACTGCACGCAAACTGAGAGATGAGAACTCTATGCTCAAGCGTAAAGACCTCCGTCCGATAGAAGTGCGTGACGCAATCCCTGCCACTGCCAACCAGATACTTCAGGGTATTACACGTGCTGCGTTGCAGACTCAAAGCTTTATGTCAGCCGCTTCGTTCCAGGAAACCACAAAAGTACTGAACGATGCTGCAATAAACGCTAAAGTCGATAAACTCGAAGGCCTGAAAGAAAATGTAATTTGTGGGCACTTGCTTCCTGCAGGTACAGGACAACGCGAGTTTGAGAAGCTTGTTGTAGGTACAAAAGAAGATTTTGATCGTATTGCTGCCACCAGAAAGACAGTAGTAGACTTTGACGCCGTAGAATAATTAATTATTCTTTTATTATAGTTAGAAAGGGGAGTAGCAATATGCTACTCCCCTTTCGTGTTTTACGCAAAACACACAACATAAAGATGACATAAAGAAAGGAATATTTGTTATTTTGATTGTATTTTAAATTATATATATCACATTTATGTAATATTGATTATTTTTATATAAAAAATAATAACATTTATTATTTTAATTATATATTTGTAACGATATTTGACTTTTAGAGACAATTAGACTTAATAATTACATTTTAAATAACACATTAGCCCAATAGTGTATGTTATTCCACAAAATTGTAATTGGCTAACATTTCTTAAAATCAAGATGTATTAATTAAAAAGTAGTGTGTTAAAGTATGAAAAGAAAGTTGTTATTGATTCTATCCTTCCTTTTATTAAGTTTAGGATATATTACAGCGCAAACAACAAAGATCACCGGTATAGTTGTCGATGATCTGGGAGAGCCTGCTGTAGGAGCATCCGTTGTAGTCAAAGGTACCACTACAGGTACAGTAACAGATGCGAACGGTTTATTTTCAATCAGCTTACCTCAGGGTAGGTCTACCTTAGTGTTTACCCTGATGGGAATGAAAACCAAAGAAGAAACTGCAAAACCAGACATGAAAGTTATCATGGAACAGGATGCAAAAATGATGGATGAGATTGTGGTTGTCGGTTATGGCACACAAAAAAAGAAAGATGTAACCAGTGCAATATCAAGGGTGAGTGGGGATGACATCAGCAATCTGGCGACCCCTTCTTTCGAATCCCAACTAGCCGGACGCGCTGCGGGAGTGCAGGTTGCTACTCCTAGTGCTATGCTAGGACAAGCTCCAAAATTTAATATCCGCGGATTCAGTACCATATCATCAGGTACTCAGCCATTAGTCATTGTTGACGGAGTACCGGTAACATCAGGAGAGGTACAGCAATTGTATGGACGATATAATCCGTTAGCTGAAATTAACCCGAACGATATAGAATCGTATGAGGTGTTGAAAGACGGGGCTGCAACGGCCATTTACGGATCCAGAGCTGCTAACGGAGTGATATTGATCACAACTAAGTCGGGTGGCAAATCAAAAACAAAAGTAACATACGATGTGCAGACAAGTTGGGCAAAAGCTACCAAATTGCATAAACTACTTAATGCCAAAGAATTTGTTGAAATAGCAAATGAAAAATATGAAAACTGGGGAGAAACCGGTCCTGCTGTATTGGGTAATGTAGATACTGACTGGAATGACTATGTGTATCGCACAGGCTTCCAACAGACTCATAACCTTTCTGCCAGTGGCGGAACTGACAAGAGCCAGTATTTCGTTTCGCTGGGATATACCGACCAGAACGGTATTATCAGGAATAACGAGCAGGAACGCTATTCTGCTACAGCAAAACTGACTCAGACAGCGAACAAATGGCTCAAAATAGGAGTCAATATATCTGCTTCCAAATCAAAATTAGAAGGAGTAATGAATGAAGAAAATTCACTTGGAAGTGTAGGTTTTGCTGCTACACGTATGTTGCCGAATGTACCTGTATATAATCCGGATGATGTGACAGGCTACAATATAGATGCCGCAAACAGAAAAGCCTTAGGACGTGGAGTAAACGAAACGTATATAGACAACGGAATACAGAATATCGTATGGGCAATGGATAATAATGTGAACCGTTCACAAAGTTTGCATGTAACCGGTGGCGGATTTGCCGAAGTAACCTTTATGGAGGGACTTACTTTCCGTACACAGGCAGGTATTGACTATACTTCTCTTTCCGACTTTATGAAATGGGATGCCGAGTCTGGTGACGGATACGGATCGGGTGGTGTATTAGAAGATTTAAGAACCACTTTCTATAATTGGAACTGGCAAAACATTCTGACATTTAACCGTACATTTGACAAATTGCACAACCTGAACCTCACCGCAGTACAGGAATATACACATTCCGATTATGAATGGGTAGATGCAAGTGTCTCTCAACTGTCAGAGAATTTTTTTACAGATCACATTATATCTGAAACCTTTGGTATACCGAATATTGGAGGAGACAAAACATACAACGGACTAGCATCCTATATGTTTCGTGCAAATTACAACTATGACAGTAAATATTATTTAGGCGGATCGGTTCGTAGAGACGGACTTTCCAAACTGCCGAAAGATACACGTTGGGGTACATTCTTTGGAGGATCACTGGCTTGGCGTATGTCAAGAGAAAATTTCTGGACATCTTCTTCAATGAATAATATATTTGATGATCTACGCTTACGGGCAAGCTTTGCTACCATCGGCAACTCAAATCTGAGCAGCAACTTTCCTTATATGGGAATATACTCTGCTAAATACTATGGAGGCCAGAGTGGTGTAGCATGGACTAATATGGGAAATGACAATTTGAAGTGGGAATCGACTACAACATATGACATAGGATTGGATGGAAGCTTGTTGAATAACCGCTTATCTTTTGAGATTGCATATTTCAACAAGAAAACAAAAGACTTAGTGCTTGAGGTTCCGACAGCACCTGCATTAGGAATTCCTAACAACAGTTACTATGACAATCGTGGTAAACTAAAGAATTCAGGCTTGGAATTTACACTCGGGGGAACACCGGTAGTAGGTGCATTTACATGGCAAGCCGATCTGAACTTCACTATTTTATCCAATAAAGTGTTAGAGCTAGTTGATCATGCCCCTATTATTGGTGATTATACAATCATACAAGAAGGCAAATCGTATGCTTCTATTTATGGATACCAGTTCTACGGTGTAAACAAAAGCAATGGTAATCCTATATGGGTAAAAGGTGACGGTTCACTGGTGCAGTTCGATACATTCGGCAATTACGACTATGCTGTCTATGATCCGGCTAATCCGTCCGATGTGTCTCAACCATCATCATTGTCTACCACCGAAGACCGCAAAATATTGGGCTCATCATTACCTAAATGGTATGGAGGGTTTAACAATACATTTACTTACAAAAATTTCGATCTGAATGTATTCTTCCGTTTCTCGGGTGGCAATAAGATTATGAATGCTTCTGCTCAGGAATCTTTACTGAACACTGATTTTGCAAACAACGGAAAAATCATACTGGGAAGATGGCAAAGCGCCGAAAATCCGGGTGATGGTATCATTCCTAAACTAGGATATGGTGACGGATCGGTACTATTCAATCAGGGTTCGGCAGATTCACGCTTCGTTGAGAACGGCAGCTATCTGAAATTATCGAATTTATCGTTGGGTTATACATTACCTCAGTCTCTTGTCTCTAAACTGGATATGACTAAGATACGCTTCTATGTACAAGCTCAAAACCTGTTTACTATTACCGGATACTCCGGACTCGATCCCGAAACTTCTACCCGTCAGGGTGCAGACTGGGATGGTATGCCTCAACAACGAGTTCTTAGCTTTGGAGCAAATATTACTTTCTAATTACAGACCAATAAGATATTAATTATGTTACGAAACAAAATATATATAATGAAAATAAGCCTGTTGTTGGTAACGGCTTTGATTTTTACTTCATGTGAAAAGGATGTGATCGATCTCGATCCGGTCAACAGCCTTTCGGGATCAACTGCTTATGGTACACCCGAACGTTGTGAACTGGCAATGATAGGTGCTTACGATGCTATACAATGCGGATTGTATAATGGTCAATACCAGCGTGGATACCCATTTGGTGCCGCTAGTATCGTGCAAGGTGAAATGCGTGGAGAAGATATGAACCTTACAGCTGTTTTCTACGATATAACTTATTCATCTACCTATACACCGTCAACAGCTAATAATATGTATTATTGGGAGACCTCATTTGCTGCCATTAATCGCATCAATACAGTATTGACAGGGGTGACCGGCGCACTGAAAAACGGGGTGCTGACCGAAGAGCAGGGTAATGCTTATCGCGGAGAACTCCTATTCCTGCGCGCTCTTACATACCATACACTAATGCTTCATTTTGCATATCCGGTGAACGTAGACCTGAACAACAATTATGGTTTACCGCTTTATCTGACACCTATCAATACACAAGAGGAGATAGCTGAAGCTCTAAAAATCGGGCGTTCGTCGGTTTCTGACACCTATGCACAGATAATAAAGGATCTTGATGATGCAGAAAGTTGTTTCTCTTCGGGCGACAGAAATAGTGTTAATGGAATTTCGCGTGCCAGCAAAGGTGCTGTAATAGCATTAAAGACACGCGTGTACCTGCATAAACGCGATTGGGAAAATGTAATTAATGAGGCTAAAAAACTAGCAACAGCTACTGCTGCTCCGTTCACTAGTCCGATAGGAGGGTATGCCCTCGAAGCCTCACCGGAAACACCATTCGTATCATATAGCAATAATGTAGAGTCTATCTTCTCTGTCGAAAACAGTTCTTCTGACAATGCAGACGTAAACGGTGCTATGTCGGCTATGATGTCGGCCCGCGACGGAGGACGTGCCATTGTCACATCATCTCCTACATTGTATAACACTTCTTACTGGTTGGAAGATGACAAACGTAGAACATCGTTACTACACTTTAGTGATACATATGCCTATTACTTTTCCGACAAATATCAGAATCCGAAGACAAGAGAAGAATATGCTCCGATTATCCGTTACGCCGAAGTTCTCCTCAACTATTCGGAAGCTCTGCTACGCCAGGGAGGGAATGATGCAGCTGCACTCGAGTTGTTAAACGCTGTGCGTAACCGCTCGCTTGCCAACCCTGCTACTCAGGCGTATAAGCTTTCTGATTTTGCCGATAAGAAGGCATTCCTGACTGCTATTTTGTGGGAAAGACGTATCGAATTCCATGGCGAAGGCCGTCGTTGGGAAGATATACACCGATTGGCAAACGATGATATTATGCCATCAGGTGGTATCCCTGCTAAGATCAACTATTCCAGTGCTAAAGGAAAAGACAACTTTGTTGTAGGCGGAGAAATCAAATCATCTTGGTTTACTGTTAGCAGGGCGTTTATACCATATACCGACAAACGTTTCTTATGGCCTATCCCTGAAAACGATTTGATACGCAATCCTACGCTGGCAGCTCAGCAAAATGCAGGATGGAGTAACTAATCGACAAACACTTAATCCTATAATAAAGAAAAAGCTCAGGCTTCAATCCTGAGCTTTTTTAAAGCCTAAAGGGGAAACTTTAGCCCTGTACGAATCCCCGAATAATAACATCCGCAGGGCAGTACAAGCACTATATATTAATGCAGTGATGCATCTGTAAAACCGGAAGGTATCTCAAAATGAGATACCTTCTTTTTTGTTATATTGTCTTTTGGATTCTTATATTTGATGGACAATAGCAACCAAAGTGAATTCGGCATTCACCTCTTCTAAAACGCCTTAATATAAATCTGTTACACCAACAATTTAATTCTTCTTATATGGCACGAGCATGCCATCAGGCAATAATTCAATATATCCGTCAGATGTTTTTATCAGAGGTGAGCATTTTTCGAAATGTTTAACACCCTCTGTTTCTGCCCCTTTTGTTTTTCCAATTATATATCGATATAGAAATTTTCTCCCCTCTGGATTTGCAGGAGTCCTTCTTGTTTCATCATAGACTTCTAACACAGGATATATATGGCTGTCACTTTCCTTATAATACAGTGTCATTCCCATTCCGGAAAAACGAACAGGAGATATATCCATTCTGAATAGTGGAAACTCAAAAGGAGCATATGGGTTGTCCTTTGTCGGATAATTCCCGAATTCCGGATTTGTTTCTTTTTCTTTATTAATGAAATCAATATCAAATAATGGAGATGATATTTCGAAATGTTTATATTCGGAAATCCTTAACCACCCACCTGGACTTATATAACAGCGAACTTCTCTCTTTGAATTGAGAGGCATCTTGTAGCTCTTTCCTCTGTTACCTAATGTTTTAATTTCTTTCACCTCTCCCATCAAGGTAAATGTAGTATCAGGATTGATAGTGAAAGATAATTTTCTACCTATTCCATTTTTAATGTAATCGTATTGCCAATAATGGATTCCATAATCACTATCAATCATATCTTCATCGGGCATTTCTGCGGGTCCCGGATTATTTCCTCCTATAGGTTTCCCCTTAAGAAAAACGATAGATAATATTGTTGACCGAAAATCTTCATATTTATTTTCCCGATGGTTATATATTTCCGGCGCAATACGTTCTACAAAATACAGATCCAACCCATTCAGCCCTTTTATAGCCCCGAGTGCAAAAAAAGATTCTCCTTTCGGGTAATTGTGCCGGGAATATGTAGGAGCAATCATATAAAAAAGTTCTTTATCTATTTCTTTCTTATTTTCTGTGACAGTATCTTTATTAATATATCCTTCATTAAATAAAGATTTGAATGTCTCAATATTATTATCTGCTACACTTTGTCCACACACAGACAAAAGAGGAATGGTGGCGAGAAGTAGTATAAAGAATATCTTTATCATCCTGTTTGTAGTTTATTATTACATGAAACCGAGAGAGTCGAGTAACTTCCTCTCGTCTTTCAAAGCATTTATAACCCTGTATGCGAAACATTCTCTCCGCAAAGGGTAATTATTGCGCAACTGCTTAAAAGTATCAGGAGAGGCTAGTAAACGGTTAAAATCACCCAAAGGATTATATGTTTCCAGAATGGCATCGTATATTCTGTTATCGGAATCAGGAAACGTATTCAGGTCGATAACAGGATTTTCCGGTTCGGGAACTTTTATCTCAGAAACAGGATTTTTATCCAGATTATAAAACTCAGCAACGGATTCCAGTGACATACGGGTAGCATTGGCTTTCCCGTCTGCCGAATAACCTGCAATATGCGGAGTAGCAATATCTACCATATGCAGATACTCAATATCAATAAGAGGTTCATTCTCCCAACAGTCTATAACAGCTCCGGAGATCACGTCTTCCTTCAACGCATCCTTTATAGCTTCGGTATCAACAATACCACCTCGTGCCGAGTTTATGATAATAGGCTTTTTCTCCAGTGAGGTGAAAAATGCTTTATCCGCCAAATGATATGTTTTGTCTGTCCTCTCTTTTATCAATGGGGTATGAAAAGTAATAATGTCCGATTCGCACATAATCGTTTCCAGACTTACAAATTGCCCGCTACCTTCTGCTCTTTCTCGTGGCGGATCGTTCAGCAGGACTTTCATGCCCAGAATTTCACAGGCTCGGGCAACTTTTTTACCTACATTCCCGACACCGACAATACCGATGGTTTTATCTTTCAGATCAAAGCCTTTCTTTCGTGCCATAACGATCAGCGACGAAACAATGTATTGCATTACCGAGCCTGAGTTACATCCGGGTGCATTATGCCACACAATGCCATGTGCATCGCAATATGCCGTATCTATATGATCGTAACCGATGGTGGCCGAACAGATAAGTTTCACCTGCGTGTCTTTCAGTATCGCCTCATCGAAACGGGTAACAGTACGTACAATAAGCGTATCGGCGTTCTTGATTGTTTCATGCGAGAATGCAGATCCATCCAAATAGGTAACCTCACCGAAATATTCGGCGATCCCTTTCAGATAAGGAATATTTTTATCAGCTATTATTTTCATTGGTCAGTTTGTGGAAGGCATCTTCCACCGAATCTATCTGGTTAATTTGGTAATCGGCTACAAGTTTGCCTTTATCCAACAGTACAAATCGGGAACAAATATCTTTTACCTCTTGCAGGATATGTGTGGAGAATAGGATAATCTTATCTTCAGACAGGTCTACAAAAAGTTTGTTGAGACTATCGCGTTGATTAGGATCGAGACCGGACGTAGCCTCATCGAGTATCAGGAAATCGGGATCGTTGATCAAAGCCTGAGCAATACCCACACGCTGGCGATTACCCTTCGACAATTCTTTTATCTTCTTCTTATATTCGCCCTTCAATCCCGTCTGCTCTATCACTTTTGCAACACTGCCTTTCCCCGAACTATATATTCCGGCTACATAAGCGAGGTATTCGCGCACATACATATCTTCATACAAGGGGTTATCTTCCGACAGATAGCCGATCTGCCTTTTTATATCCGAAGAGCCACTCAGTAAATTTTTTCCAAAGAAAGAAACCTGCCCTGTATCGGGCAATAGTATCCCCGACAGTATCTTCATCAGGGTAGACTTTCCTGCTCCATTTACACCGAGCAGTCCTGTAACTTCTCCCTTTTGCATAGAGAAACTAATATCCGACAAGGCTGTCAGTCCTCCGTAGCTTTTCGATATGTGGTCTATCTGTATCAATCCTTGTTATTTTATAGAGTGTAAAAATAACAAATCTCCCTGAAACTATTCAAGGAGATTCATTATATAATCATTTACTTCCGATTTTAATCGGCAAGCGGCGTATAAGAACGTGACTGCAATTCTTTATCCAGTGTATAGATACCGAAGCCGTTGTCTTTGATCATTTTCAGGGCATCGATATATCCCTGTGCTGTAGATTCTTCTTCCACCTGTTCGTCAACAAACCATTTCAGCATGCTTTCAGTAGCATAGTCTTTTTCCTCTTGTGCCAAAGCCACAAGGTCATTTATAAGACCGGTTACAACGATTTCATGCTTCAATGTTTCTTCAAAAGCGTGTAGTGGAGATTTCCAAGCCAAAGCAACTTTTGCTATCGGTTTCAGTTCTACCTTGCCTCCTCTTTCAACTATATAGTTGAAAAACTTCATTGCATGATCTTGTTCTTCCTGAAATTGGATTTTAAACCAGTTGGCAAATCCGGGTTTTCCGTCTGCTGCAAAATAAGCAGACATCGACAAATAAAGGTATGCCGACCAAAGTTCAGCATTGATTTGCGCATTCAGCGCAGCTTCTAATTTTTTACTTAACATAATGATGATATTTTGATGATAGTATTTATTTCTAACAAAAAGGAACCTTGATTTGTTGTTTAACATATCAGATACAATATTACGAATTTTATATCTTACAGCAAAGAGATATTTATATCTTTGAACACGACATTGACTAAAACTATATATACTATATCGAAAACAAAAATATTTATCTATAGAGTTTTTAATGTGCGATTGGTGAATATGTTGATGTGCCAATGAAGCTATCTTTGAAAAATTATATATTTAAAGTTTAAGAGTTTAAAGATTGGAATTTCTGTCAGGAATGTGAGGTTTTAGTTAAAAAATAGTGTACTAGATTATAGAGTTCTAGTGTACTAGAAATAGGAAAAATCAAACTAGCAAGCTAATAGACTATAAACTAATAAACTTGTAACTATTGTCAGCTTTTAGTTAAAAAATTAAATACGATATGAAAAAGATTCTACTGATTATATCCGGATTGCTTTTTGTTACAGCAATCTACTGCCAGACACCGGAAGACAAGAAAGAGGTAAAAGACACAATCGACACCTACGAAGAACTTCGTCAGAAACAGGTGGAAGCCGGTATTGACAATCTCTATTATTTAGATTCTGTTTCCGGTTATCGTGTAAAAGTTCCCGACTGGCTGAATATGCGCGATGCTATGACTGTGGGTAATGTAAGGATTTGGGGTGGAACTCTTCCCGCTGTTGAAGGTATAGAGAATGCTATCGTAGTAAAGGCTTTTGACAAAGAAGAATATAAATCTTTCGAAGACTTTAGGAAATATATAGCCGGTTACAGTATGGGCGAAACAGTAAAGTGGAGTAACCAACATGCATTTATGGGAAAGAAAGAATTGGAAGACTATAAGGACATCGGAGCGACTTATAAGGTTTATCTGTTATGGAGGAAATTACTTTACCATTGCGAATATGTGTTGGTCGAAAGCCCTACTGCATATTTATGGATAGATTTCACTGCTACATCAGAGACATTCGATAAGAATATCGCGAAATTCAACGAGTTCATGCAAGGGTTTGCTATAGAACAGAAGAAGTGACTATGAGAAAAACAGTGCAATACTGTTACTTTTGTTACCTTTTTACCAAGCTGCCAACTGAAAATATTACCTTTGCTATACAGTTGTAAAAATATGAGTACGATGATTACAGATATCGATTCGCTTTACTATAGCGCAATAGACTTACTGAAAGAAATGATAGCAACCCCTTCTCTCAGTAGGGAAGAACAGCATGTTGCCGACAAGATAGCCACCTATATGGCAAAAATGGGCTATGAGCCGAATCGTAAAGGAAACAACCTGTGGATAAAGAGTAAAGGGTTCGATGAGTCGAAGCTGACTATCCTGCTCAACTCACATATTGACACCGTAAAGCCTGTCGCCGGATGGCAAAGAGATCCATTTGCCCCACTGGAAGAAGACGACAAGCTCTACGGACTGGGCAGTAATGATGCCGGAGCCAGCCTTGTTTCTCTTCTGCATGTATTCTTCATCCTATCGGAGCGGAAACAGGACTACAACCTGATATTCCTTGCCTCGTGCGAAGAGGAAGTATCCGGAAAAGGCGGTGTAGAATTGGTACTGCCCGATCTGCCCGCTATAGAGTTCGGCATAGTGGGAGAACCTACAGGAATGAATCCCGCCATAGCTGAGAAAGGGTTGATGGTACTGGATTGCACTTCGCATGGAAAGTCGGGGCATGCCGCGCGCAACGAGGGCGAAAATGCTATCTACAAAGCAATGAAAGATATAGAATGGTTCAGAACATTCAGGTTTCCGAAAGAGAGTGATCTGCTTGGGGCTGTAAAAATGACTGTAACTGTGATCGAAGCAGGAACTCAGCACAATGTTGTACCCGACAAATGTACCTTTGCAGTAGATGTGCGCAGCAATGAACTGTATAGCAATGAGGAACTATTTGAGATCATAGACAAACACACACTGAGTGAAGTCTCTCCGCGATCCTTCCGTCTCAATTCGTCGCGAATAGCGCTGGAGAATCCTTTTGTACAGCGAGCCATAATGATAGGGAAGGAGCCATACGGTTCTCCGACTCTATCGGATCAGTCGCTGATGCCATTCCCTACCGTTAAGATGGGGCCGGGAGATTCAGCCCGCTCACATACGGCAGACGAATACATCAGGCCCGAAGAGATACGAGAGGCGATAGAACTGTATGTAAAACTACTCGATGGACTGCGTATCTGATGCAGCCTCTTCGGCTTGCAACAACAGTTCCTTCAGTTGATCTTCCGTATGGTCGAGTTGCCTCAGCGGTACGGTTTCAACCACAGCCAGAGAAGGGTCTATGTCATACATCTGCGTATCTGATGTCGTCAGTTTCTTAACCAGATTATAACACCCGAGTGTGATCTGCCGCGACGGATTCATATGCACATTGCGGAAGATGCGGTCTACTATTATAAATTTGAAGTCGCCACGTTTGTCTATAGCATCCTGCATAGACGGGTAACGTGTAGTCAGATCGACTAATCCGTGACGCTCCAATTCGTTGGCTATCAGGTTTACATACTTATCGGTGTGGATGCCCAGTTTGAAACCGGCACGTATATTGATACGGAAGATTTTTTTAGGGGCATATACCGTTGTTTCGTAGCTGAACTCGTACGGCTCGTCCGTCCTCTTGATGCGGACAAACCAATAAGTATCTGCTCTTTTAGGTGTTCTTTTGAAGAGTGAATAAGCGATCTTGCTCTCCAGAAAGTTCTTATTATTAGCCTTTACGATATACACCAGATGGGTAGCTGCCTTAGGGATAGTGGTATCTTCACTGATCTTTGCTATCTGGTTGATATACTTCTCATCCACCTGATCGTAGATTGTATAGTGTCGTTTGATCCTTCGTCCGTTGTACCATGAATACATCAGGAATACCAATACTCCGGCAATAATGATAGGCACAAATCCGCCATGTGCAAACTTCTGCATATTGGCAATGAAGAAGCTGAACTCGATAACCACGAAGAACAGGGTAAGCGGTATGCTGAACCATAATGGTTTGTTGTTCTTCATAAAGTAGAGGAACAACAACACACTGGTCATCAACATGCTCAGGGTTATCGCCAGACCATAGGCAGCTTCCAGTTTCATAGACGACTGCATGGTGAGTATGATAATAATACAGAGTACCATCATCATATAGTTTATAGACGGAATATATAGCTGTCCTTTGATGTCAGTAGGGTATTGTATCTTTACGTTTGGCCATATATTCAGAGAGATAGCTTCGCTGATAACGGTAAACGAACCGCTTATAAGTGCCTGACTGGCTATAATAGCAGCTATTGTTGCCATGATAACACCTACAAGGCTGAACCATGCGGGCATCATAGCGAAGAACGGATTGACATCGGGGGTCACATGGTGGCTGTTCATTATCCATGCGGCCTGTCCCAGATAGTTGATGATAAGCGCAGATTTTACATATATCCACGATATACGGATGTTTTTAAGCCCGCAATGTCCCAGATCAGAATAGAGGGCTTCCGCTCCTGTGGTACAGAGGAATATGGCACCGAGCATAAACATTGTTTGCGGCACTTCTATCAGGAAGTTGATGGCATACATCGGATTGAAAGCACGAAATACGCTGAAATCTGTTATCACCTGACTGACTCCTACTGCCGCCATCATGGTAAACCATGCGATCATCAGCGGGCCGAAATATTTCCCAAGTGATCCTGTTCCGAATGGCTGAACCAAGAACAAGATAAGTACAATGGCTATCGTAACCGGAATAACGGGGATATGCGGTGCAATGGTGTTCAATCCTTCTACAGCCGACATTACCGTCATGGCCGGAGTGATAATACCGTCTGCAAGCAACGTAGCGGCCCCAATACCGGCAAGAATATATGCCCAGCGGTATTTCTGACGAATAAGAGCATAGAGAGATAAGATACCACCTTCGCCTTTATTATCGGCACGAAGGGTTATTATAACATACTTGAGCGTGGTCTGTATTGTCAATGTCCAGATAACGCAGGATACTGCGCCAAGTACGTATTCGGGGCGTGTCAGTTGTCCTTCAGGCAGGGCATTCAGGATTGCCCTCATTACATATAACGGAGATGTACCTATGTCGCCAAATACTATTCCGATGGCCAGTACAACCCCGAGGGCACTAAACGGGACTTTGTTACTTCCTTTCATTCGATTTCCATATTGAAAATTGCCCCAAAAGTACAAGTTTATTTAATAGGAAGATACTATACACTGTTAATTTTTATCACTCTGACTTCATTACAGCTTCCGGTATCTGATGAAGAGCTGATCTCCGGTTTTGGAAACCTCCATCTGTTCTATATATCCTGATCTCTCCAATTCTTTCAGATCATCCTGCCCCCACTCGAAATAGATGTCATAATCGGGATGAATCGCCTTATCATTGATACGTATTGTCTGGGTAGGCATGAATTGCATTTCCCACTCCCATTCATAGACAAATTCATCAGCCTGATTATCCGACAACGCCTTATTTATTATCTTAAGCAGTCTCTTTTGTGTCCTGTTCATACTAGTGTTATGTTAAGAGTGAAATGTCAGTCGCTTGTAGGGGCGGATGATAATCCGCCTGCTTTTAGAAACATTTCTCTTGCATTCGGGCGAATGATCATCCGCCCCTACGGCAAGCCTCGAAGCCGTTGTTATATACTTAACACAACCTCTAGAACTCTTCAAACTGTTCCTGATACAGTGACTGTTAGTTTCCCTTATTTTTCCAATATCTGAATTTCATGCTGAATATTCTTTCGGGCTTTCTCTTCATATTTTTGAATGAAGCACTCTGTTTTATACAGTTGCTTCATGGATAACATATATTCCAGAACCTTCTTTCTTCCGGCTTTATATTGTGCATCAGAATAGATAGCATACTCTTTTCTGACTTGCTCACTGTAAGTATAATACGCGTCCCATTCTTGTCCCAATATGGCGAGATCAGCATCTATAAACAAGTTAGTATCTAAGTCTTCTGTTATAGCATGTCCTTTTGTAGTCAGTATCTGAGAGATACAATGCTCTACTTTATGCTGTGGGTACGATATTTGATTTAGTCTCTCTGCTGCCAATTCTGCACTGTCTTCTTCATTATTATCATTCTGCACATTGTAAACAATATCATGGTAGAAGGTAGAAAACAGGATTGTATCCCAATCGGAAATATATTCTTCTACTCCTTTCAGTTCCATTATTATTTTCTCAAGATGTGAGAGTGTATGATAGAAGCGACCAGGAGAAGCATAAAATTCTGATATTTCACGCCATAACTGATGTGTCAAACTAGAGTTATCTGTGTGTTTCCCGGCAATACCAATGAATATTTTTTCCAGACCTATCATCAAAACTCTTCAAACTGTTCCTGATACAATGAGTAATACTTCCCTTTCTGCTCCAGCAATTCCTGATGCGTTCCCTGTTCTATGATTTGTCCATGATCGAGTACAAGTATCTTATCTGCATTGTGAACAGTGGACAACCGATGAGCTATAATAAGGCTTGTCCGCCCTTCCATCAGTTTATCGAGTCCTTTCTGAATAAGTAGTTCACTACGCGTGTCAATATTGCTTGTCGCTTCATCAAGTAACAGAATAGCAGGATCGGCTACAGCGGCACGAGCAATATTCAGAAGTTGTCGTTGTCCCTGACTAAGGTTTGCACCATCATTCTCCAATTGCGTCTGATAACCTTGCGGCAAGCGTTTGATAAAAGAATGTGCGGCAGTCAGTTTCGCGGCTTGTACAACTTCCTCGTCAGTAGCATCGAGCCTTCCGAAACGGATATTCTCACACACTGTGCCTGTAAACAAGTGTGTATCCTGCAACACTATAGCCATTGACCTACGAAGGTCGGAACGCTTTATCTTCTGAATAGGTACACCATCGATAGATATTTCACCCGACTCGATGTCAAAGAAGCGGGGAAGCATATTCAGTATTGTGGTCTTACCGGCTCCGGTTTCTCCAACTAAAGCTATCTTGGTTCCGGGTGCAGCGTGTAGCGATACGCCTTTTAGTATCAGTTTTTCGGGCTTATAACCAAAGAAAACATCCTGCATTACCAGATCACCTTTCACATTATCGAAAGTAACGGCATCGGATGTATCTTCCGGCTCAGGCGCTTCGTCTATCACCTGAAAAATACGCTCTGCTCCGGCAATGGCTGCCTGTATGCTGTTGTATAAACTGGCAAGCTCGTTTATCGGACGTCCAAACTGACGCGAATATTGCAGAAAAGCGGCTAAACCACCCACATCGAATCCTCTGAAGATAGCCAGCAAACCACCCACAATGGTAATGATCACATAGTTCAGTGTATTCAGGTTTTGCATCACAGGCATCATCATACCCGAATAAAACTGTGCTTTCTCTGCTTTATCTTTCAGGCTTTGGTTAAGCACATCAAAGTCAGCTTCCACTTTCTTCTCGTGTCCGAATACTTTAATGACTTTTTGCCCGCTTATCATTTCCTCTATATAGCCGTTCGTTTCTCCCAACGTTTCCTGTTGAGCCTTAAAGTATTTACGACTGCGCTTAACAATAGACCTAGCACTGAGGAACATCAAAGGCACCGTAATCAGCGTAACCAGCGTCAGTATTGGACTTATATAGATCATCAGACCGAAAATGCCGATCAGCATCAGCGCACTCGACAACATGTCCGACAAGCTGTCGGTCAACGCATTACTCACTTGATCTATATCGTTCGTATAACGGCTCATCAGATCTCCATGCTGATGTGTATCGAAATATTTGATAGGCAAACGCTCCATCTTGTCGAATAGGTCGGTACGCATACGAGTGACTGTTCGCTGTCCTATCTTGTTCAGCATTCTGTATTGTATATACACAGCTACTACTCCCGCCAGATAGATGCCTGCCAGAATCAGCAGCATTTTAACCAATCCTGTGAAATCGCCGGGTATAATATAGTCGTTGATAATAGGGCGGATCATATATGAACCCAACAAACTGGAAACAATGCTTACAATTATCAGAAATCCGATAACGAACAGCAGCTTCTTATCGCATGCCAGATATGAAACCAGTCGGAGGAATGTCTTTTTTCCCTCAGTAGGTTTACCATCATGCTTATATTGATCTCCGTGAGCCATATCTTAAAAAGCTATTTGCTGTGAGTTATATATTTCTTTATATACTTCTGACTTTTCGATGAGTTCGGAAGGCTTCCCTATTGCATCTATCTCCCCATCTTCCAATACGATAACCCTGTCGGATGATTGCATCGTATTGATACGCTGTGTAATGATAAACACCGTAGTATCATGCAGGAGTTTGCTCAGGTTATATCTGATCTTCTGTTCCGTATCCGAATCTACAGCACTGGTACTGTCATCCAGAATCAATATCTTCGGCTTACGCAGCAATGCCCTTGCGATGCAGAGACGTTGTTTCTGCCCTCCCGATACATTGATTCCGCCACGTCCCAGCATAGTATTGTAACCATCGGTAAAAGACTGAATAAAGTCGTGTGCCTGAGCCGCTCTTGCTGCTTCTTCTATCTCCTCCATACTTGCATCGGGCTTACCCCAGCGCAGATTGTCGATAATAGTACCCGTAAAGAGTTCATTCTTCTGCAAGACCATGCCTATACCGGAATGCAGTTCGTCCAGATTGTAGTCTTTCACGTTTACTCCGTCTATCAGTATTTCTCCTCCTGTAACATCATACAATCGGGGGATAAGTTGCAACATTGAACTTTTGGCTGCTCCGGTAGCACCTACTACAGCGATAGTTTCACCCTGATGAATATGAAAGTTAATATCTTTGAGGACATCGTTTTCGCCACCGCTGTAACGGAAATATACATTGCGGAAAGTTACTTCACCCTTGTTTATCTTATGTCTGCCTTGTAGCCCCTCCGGAGTATTCGCTAGCGATGGCTCGGTATCCAGCACTTCGAGAATACGCTCGGAAGATGCCGATGCACGGGAGATATTCATTATCACCATAGAAAGCAACATCAATGCCATCAGTATCTGCATCAGATAATTGACAAAGGATATAAGCTCTCCGACCTTTAATTCCCCTTCAATAACCTTTCCGCCACCTACCCATAGAATAATAATAACAGAAACATTCATAATGAGCTGCATAACAGGAAATATAGACACAACGACATTGGAAGCATTGATAACCATATCGCGAAGTTCTTCGCTACTGCGTTCAAACTTCTTCGACTCAAAATCTTCGCGGACAAAGGACTTGACAACACGTATATTGATAAGATTCTCCCTTACTACACCGTTCAGCTTGTCTATCTTCTGCTGAACTTTCATAAACAGCGGGAATCCTTTGCGGAGAATCAGATAAACACTTATACCGAGTACAGGAATAGCCCCTATCAGTATCATGGCAAGACTTGTATTTATCTCTATCACAAAGAAGGTTGCCAGTACAAGCATCATAGGCGACCGCAGCAAAAGCCGCATCCCCATCAGCACAACCTGCTGTATGCGTGTAATATCGTTTGTCAGTCGCGTAATCAGTGATGCCGAATTAAATCGGTCTATTTCTGTAAAGGACAATTCCTGTATCTTCCTGAAAAGTGTAGTCCTCAGATCTGTACCGAACCCGATAGCAGCCTGTGACGACACATATACATTGACAACGCTCACGATCAGCCCCAAAATGGAAACACCCACCATGTAAGCTCCTACTTCGGAGATTACAGACAGGTCGCGGTTCATCACGCCATTGTCTACTATCTTGGCCATAAACCATGGTTGTATGGTTTCGCACAATACTGTAATGAGGACAAGGAAAGGACTGATAAACAGGCTAACCTTGTATCGTTTCAGTATTTGCCAGTATTTTTTCATCTGTGGTTTGTCGACTCTATTATTGTTAAAAGGGAACCGCTATCAAATTACACGAGTAATTCACCTATCTTCAAATCCAGTGGAGTTGTTATTTTTATGTTCGTCACTTCTCCTTTCACCAGATGTATATTTATACCCATAGCCTCAACGACTGAAGCATCGTCTGTAAAGGTATCTTTGTATTCCGTTTCATACGCTTTTTTCAACACATCCACATCAAAGACCTGTGGCGTTTGCACCAAACGGATTTTAGAACGGTCTATAATCCGGCTATGCGCTTCGTCCAGCATTTCACGCAGACTATCGGTAGAATCTATTACCGGAATTACTGCCTGATACTCCCGAACTGCATCGAAACATCTTCCGATCATTCCCTCCGATGCAAATGGACGCACACCGTCCTGCACAGCAACAATGCCTTCCGCCACGATTGCCAGACCATTCTTTACTGAATGGAAACGGGTTTCGCCACCTGTAGCAATTGTATGAGCTATATCGAAGTTATATTCCGCACAGAGTGTCTTCCAGTAGTCCTGATGCGAAAGCGGCAAAACGAGGATAATATTTATCGCCTTGTCGTAGTTGTAAAAAGCCTCAACTGTACGCATCAACACCGGCTTACCTCCAATGGGAATAAATTGCTTCGGCAGGTCACTACCCATACGCAGCCCCTTGCCTCCGGCTACTATAATGACATTGTTCTTCATTCTATCTTATCCAGTATCTTCTGTATTTCAACGTTTGTTTTCTGCAATTTATCTTTACAGAACTTTATAAGATTGGCGGCTTTCTTCACTTCTTCGAGAAGAATGTCCACATCCAGATCTTCGTTCTCTATGCGATACATGATTTCCTGCAATTCCTGCATCGCTTCACCGTATGTCTGTTCTTTCTTTGCCATAGGTTTATTCTCTATTTTATATCAATTCTTTTATCAGAACGCCTATTGCTACTAATGCAATGGCAGCAAAAACTCCCAGCTTTATCTTCTCTATAATGGTATATTCTTTCCGCAGTACAATGTTTACCACATTGTTGGTATCAATATAGTAAGCCCTGCGTCCTTTTGGTTTCACAAAAGCCAATCCTTCCGAGAAACGTCCTACTTTTTCGTATTCGGGTGCAACTACCATCCGGTTTTCCTTATTGATGAAGCCCCACAGTTTCCCTATCTTTACAGCAGCCAGTCCACACGAAAAGTCATTCAGTGAGGCATACTCGAACGGAATAACGACATTGCCGTCACGATCTATACAGCCGTCTTTTCCGTCTTTTTCCACAACGAGTAACCCATCTGAAAATGCCAGCGACATATCTTCATAGACAAACGGTATTACTACATTTCCCGTTTTATCCAATACGCCCCACTTTTCTTCTTTCTGCGCGCAGAGCAACCCTTCCTTGCAATCGCCCAGATCATCGTATATAAACGGGATGACCTCATTGCCTGCTTTATCTATACATCCATGTTTACCATCCTTTATAACGGATGCCAACCCTTCACTGTAAGTAACAATATCGTCATAAATAAGCGACACAACAACTTTACCGTCGCGATCTATAAAGCCACCTTTCAAATTGCCGTCATTATCAGCTTTGAATACGCCGCATAGTCCGTCTATAAACCAGTTTACATCATCATACTCGCAGGATATAACCAGCTTTCCGGTTTTATCTATAAAGCCCCATTTACGGTTATCATCCATTACTGCGGCTAATCCTTCGGAGAAGAAGTCTCCTTCTGCATATGGTATGGATAGTATTTCCTGTCCTGCTTTGTTTATATAACCTCTGTAATTCTTCTTTGCTACATAAGCACAGTCGTCCATAAAAGGATAGGCAGTCTTATAGACACAGGGTACGGTCATTTCACCGCGTTTGTCGGCAAAGCCCATACCCGACTGGCGGGCTATCTGTACAGCTCCGTTGCTAAAGTCGAAAGCGAATAAGTATGATATCGGTTTGTCGTTTTCGTTCATCAGGTTTCTATTTTACTATCGATTCTATTTCCCCGTTGTAGAAGGTGGTCGTAATCTTGTCACCGCTTTTCAGCGAATCCTTTTGCTTTATTACTTTACCATCTTTCATGGTCAGGGTATATCCTTTCTTGAGTATATTTTCGGGAGAAGACAACTGCAAATGCTTCTCGAACATATCCAGTTTCCCCGCTTCATCTTTGTATAGTTGTCGTGTCATCTTTTTCAGCGAATCGCCTATCTGTATAAGATTCTCTTTCGCATTCTTGTCGTTCTGTTGCAGCTTTCTTTTTATGGTTTCTTCCATTTGTGCAAATTGAACCTTGTTATCTCTGGCTATACGCTGCATACCGCGTGTAAGCACCAACCGGGCGGAAGAAAGGACTGCCTCCTGCTCTTTATACCATGCTTTGAGCACAAAGTTATTCTGTGTTTCGAATGTATTTAGTTTCAGCGTTTCATCCTGCAAACGATGTTGCACCGATTGCACAATGCTATGCGCCAGTTCGTTCAGTTCTACTGCTGCATCCGACATGTTATCTATCAGGAATTCGGCAACCGCTGTCGGCGTTTTTGCCCGGGTATGTGCTACAATATCAAGCACAGTCTCGTCGCGCTCGTGTCCTATACCTGTGATTATAGGCAAGGGGAATTGTGCACAACTGGCTGCCAGCAAGTAAGAGTCAAAACTGCTGAGATCGGAGGTAGCTCCTCCTCCCCTGATAATGACTACCGCATCGAAACAATCCTGATATTCGTATATGCGTTCCAGAGCCGAAATAATGGAATCTTCGGATCGGTCGCCCTGCATAATGGCAGGGAACAGTTTTGTGTAAAAGACAAAACCAAAAACATTGTTGTGCAACTGATCGAGAAAATCTTCGTAACCGGCAGCTGTTGGCGATGAAATAACAGCAATACGATTGAGTGGCACAGACAGTTCGAGCTCCTTGTTGAGTGAAAGCACACCATCTTCTTCGAGCTGGCGGAGTATAGCAGCTCTGTTGAGTGCCTGATCGCCCAGTGTATAGCTGGGATCTATATCGTGTACAGTAAGGCTGAAACCATACAGTTCGTGAAATTCGACACTCACCTGTACTAATACTTTCAATCCTGAGGCAAAAGGCTGCTTCGTAGCATTCTCAAAATAGGCTTTGAGCATATAAAAGGTATTTGCCCATATCATGCCACGCGCTTTGGCTACAAGGATTTTACCTTTACCGTCTTTCTCGATGAACTCAAGGTAGCAATGTCCGTTCTGATTGACGCGTACATCACTCATCTCCACACGAATCCAAAACGTTTCGGGGAGTGTTTCCGTCAAAACGTTCTTTATAAGGTTATTCAGCTCGTAGAGGGAGATTGCCTGATGGTTCATTTATTTTGTCTTCTTAGCTTCTTTTCTGTCCGCAATTATTCGGGCAAGTTCCATTGCTTTTTTCATATCGGGCAGACCATAGCCATAGTCCTCATCGAATGTTTCATAATTGTCAGAGGAGCGTCGTACTACATTTACGATCTCTTTATTGGTCAGTGTGGGAAACGCCTGCCACAGGCATGCAACCATACCGCACATGATAGGTGATGAGAATGAAGTCCCCGCCTTTTTCGATACCTTGCCTCTGTCATCCACTACTGTAGAAAACAAGCCGAGTGCCATTACATCGGGTTTCACCCTCAGGTCGGCTGTCATACCGCGCGAACTGAATGATGCTATGATAGAATCGGGCTTTACGGCTCCTACTGTCAGCACGTCTATAGCATCCGAAGGTGGCGTGATCTTTTTCCATTCCGAATCGCCGGAGTTTCCTCCACTTATAACCACAAGCATACCTTTGTCTACAGCCTTGTTTGCAGCGCGGGTTATGTATGCTGTTCTGCCATCTACTTCTTTAAATTTATAACTCTTGGCAGGACTATCAAAATTGTTATATCCCAGTGATGTATTTACAACATCTACACCCACACTGTCGGCATATTCTATGGCTGTCGCCCAATAATCTTCTTCGATAGGAAATTCACTGCGGGAATCTTCAGTGCTAAACAGCCAGAAACTTGCTTCGGGAGCTGTACCTACAAACTGCATAGGCTTGTTTGTCCCTATGCAGGACAATACATTCAGTCCATGCTGATTGGCATTATCATAGAGGTCTTCGTGCTCATACACAAAGCCTTTTACTCCTTTAATATCAAGGTTGTCGAGCATCTCTATTTGCGGCAAATGACTGAATCCGGCATCTATAACGGCAATTTCCATGCCCTGTCCTTTATATCCGGCTTCGTGCAGTACTTGTCCGTTATTCAGTTTAATGTTAACAGCTCCTTTTCCGTAATGATTGCCAAAAGAGATGGTTTCTACTGACGGATATTGCCGGATGCTGTCTTTTTTTACTTCGGTCTTTGGTTTTCCTTTCCATACAAAAACGGCATCGGATACAAATGGGAGAGCTTTATATTTTTCGACCATTCCACTGTCGGAACAATGTACGCTTACTGATTCCAGCCATTTACTTTTGGCTACGACTACGCCGCCTACTTTCTCTATCTCTTTAATGTACTTTTCCGAAATGGGTAAATCTGTTGCATCAATGACTATCCCTTGCTTAGCACGTCTTTCAATGGCTTTTGCAGAAAGGAATTCCTCAGGCTTATCTATAGAGTAAGGAGTCTTACCCTTATCTTTCAGCAGCAAGCGGAATTTATAATTATAGTCCTGCGAATACAAGGCAGAAACGGTTATCAGTAAGCTAAACAGCAGTGTAATCTTTCTCATATCTTTTGTCTATGTTTTACGCAAATGTAAAGATAATAGTTTTAATTGTTTGCCCATATAACAAAATTTAGGGTAAACAGGTGCAATGAAGAAAAACAGGAAAGTTTATCTATATGTCAGTTAGCAGTGATCAGTCAACAGTTAACAATACAAGCGATCTTTGAAAAATTATATATTTAAAGAATTTAAAGTTTAAGAGTTTAAGGATTGGAATTTCTGTCGGGTTTGTGAGGTTTTAGTTAAAAACGAGGCTTCCCACAACTGAGAAGCCCCGAATAAATTACTATTTGAAAGATTGAGTTATAGCAGATTCCCTATTCTGAATCCGAAAAACGCTGTACGAGGCAAACTCGGGCCATAGATATATGACGGGTCGCGATCGATGCCTTTATCGAAGTCTTTCTGATAAGAATTGAATATATTTTTCATTCCTGCAAACCATTCTACAGTTACGCTTTTTGATATACGCATATCGTAATGGAATTTCAGACCGGCATCAAAAAAGCTTTTCGATTTGCGTAGCTCGCCGGCATCGCGTTCAGCTCCTTCTGCCAGATTGATTCCAAAATAAGGAACGAGCATACGGCCTGTGTAATTGCCGGTAGCTGACACTCCGAAGTTTTTGGCAAACTCCCAATCCAGAGCAAAGAAGCCGTAGGTATTAGGGGTGCGGAAGAACTTCTTTTCACCAAAAGTTTCTTCTGCTGTCTTATACTTGCTCGATTGTAGGGTAAATCCGGCTGTGACATTCAGCTTATCGGAAGGCATCAGCTTCAGTTCGAAATTGAAACCCTGTACTACTGCGCCGTCTTTAGAGTTAACACGCGTATAGATAACTGTGCCGTTCTCGTCAGGTTCTCCTATCTCGTTACGGAAAGGGTTGTGAAGCTTGTTATAAAATCCTTCGAGCAGGATGTTCGTATTCACTCCGCCGATCTGTTTATTAAAATCGAAAGAGAGGGTAAGGCTGGTGCTGTTTTCCTGTTTCAGGTCGGGATCGTTTTTGTTTATTACCTGACGCGAGCCGGATGTTTCTATATGCAGGTCTTCGTCGAATATCTGAGGGGCACGGTAACCTCTTGAGAATCCCAAACGGGTCTGCAAATAGGAGGATATATCGTACATCACACTGGCACGCGGAACGAATACTGTACCCGATTTGTCACTATCGGCTTGCTTGTCATCTACCGAATAGTGTTCGACACGCGCTCCGGCAAGGAATTTAAACTTATCAACCTTGATTTCGTATTGGGCAAAGGCTCCGGTAGTAGATAGCGATTGATCGGAAACAACGGTACTCGGTACATGTGTTTCGACTAATTCGCCGTTTTCATCGACAGAATATTCGGGGTAACCCAGCTTCTTGTCTTTCAGGTGTGAACCGGTATGCTCTACGCCTCCGATCAGTGAGGAAGGCTCGTTGATAGATAGTTTATATTGAACTCCGATATTATAAGTTTTATCTTTCGTGTTTCCGTAGTCGCTGAGCGATTGCTTCGCACCATAGTAGGAATCCCTGTCGAGATATTGTCCTGATGCAAATACAGTAAGCAAGTCGCTTTCGCGCAGATACTGCTCATAGGTAAGTGCTCCGGCAACCATATCATGCTTTACCGACTCGGAGATGTCTCTTTCGTGGTCGGGATAGTCTTGTTTGTTTCCGCCTTTGCGTTGCTCCCTTATATTGAAGAAATCAAGGCTCAATTTGCTTCTGTAGGCAGGACGGTGAAATATGCGTGTGCCTATGACCGTATTCTTCATTGGGGCTATTTCTGAGAAACTATCTTCATTGGCATCGAACATCTTACGGTCGCGCATATTGCCAAATACCGAGATGCCTGTTTTGTGATCATCGGTTACCAGTGTAGCATTGAATGTAGCATTATAATCGGCAGCAGGGCCATTAGAACCGCTTACACCTGTGCCGATCAGCGATGTATTGAAACCTGCTTCGAAACTATTTACTTTGGGATCTTTCAATATCAGGTTTATAGTTCCTGCAATCGCATTCGAACCATAAAGCACCGAGCCTCCGCCTCTGACTACTTCTATGCGTTCGAGCATATTGGCGGGAATCAGCTCCAATCCATATACACCTGCCAATCCGCTGAATATAGGGCGGCTGTTTATCAGTATCTGAGAATATGGACCTTCCATACCATTCATGCGTATCTGAGAGAATCCACAGTTCTGACAATCGTTCTCATAACGCAACCCGGTACAGAAGTTCAGCCCTTCACCCAGTACGACAGACTGCGTGGTTTCGAGCATCTTGGTAGATATGGTATTTACGATGACCGGAGCTTCTGTGCGTTTCTGGGAGGTACGTCCGGCGGTGACTACTACTTCGTTGAGGTTGAGGGCATCTTCTTCTATCTCGAAGTTTATCTCTACAGATTTGCCTCTTTTTAGCTCAACTTCTATCTCTTGCGGCTTGAATCCGATACCTTCGGCGCATAGCATGAATTTGCCTTCGGGAAGGTTTTTCAGAGCATAATGACCTGTAGCATCGGTGGCAATTCCTATTGTCGTGTTCTTAAGAACAATGTTTATATAGGGGATATGCTCTTTTGTCTTACGATTTATGACATGACCGAATATATTTGCATCGGTGCGAACAAGGTTGGCATTTGCCGAAAAGGAGGAAAGAATGAGGATGGACAATAATAGTATTTGCTTCTTCATCAGAGTTAGTTATGTTAGTCATTTGAGTGAGTCAATAGTTTGCTTTTTACGAGCTGCAAAGCTATATGAATTGCCAAATTTTAACAATCGCAATATGTAGGTATTCCATCGCTACTTTGTACCAATATATAGGTATCATTGATACCCGATCAACTATCTCAATAAAAAAAATCCGCAATTTTGATAATTACGGATTTCTATATACTGACCTTAATAATAAGGAATTACATATGACGGCGTCCTCCTCCCATGCCACGCATACGAGGCCCTTCCATATCGGTACTCTTCATTCCTTTGAATGACTGGAAGCGGATAGTCAATCCTACCATGAAGTAGCTACTGATGGTATTGTATGTGCTATATGTTACCCTTTGCGCATTAGCTGAACGAGAGATATTGCTCTGATCTTTCAATATATCATATATCCTGAACTTAACAGTTGCCGGTAATGAGGTTTTGCTTTCTCCCGATTTGAGTGTAATATTAAACTCTTTGGCCAATTCGGCATTCCATATCCACGAATTTTGCTGATAGCCTGCCTCATATCCCGAGTTGGAAGAATAAGTCAAATTGCTGGCCAGTACAAAACTATATGGCAGATACCACGTAAAACTACCCATACCCCCGTAATTGTATATAGTTTTATCATTTCGTTTCTGATATGAATTTATATTTTCTTCGAAAGAAAAGTTTCCACCAATATCAAATTGAAATTTATCCGAATTATATTTCAAGCCCAGATTTTCGTTGATACTATATACATTCGCTGTATTCTTATATGTTTCTTTTTCATTTTCCTCATAGATGTAGGTATTGTCCCGATTATAATTAACAAAAGTTCGGCTATTGATCGAGAAACTTTTATTCTTCAGAGGAGTATTATACATAAACATAGCACGTCCATTCATATTGCCATCCATATTCTCATAGGTTGTATTCATGCTATTACCGACTCCGGCACGCGTTACGCTTACGATATCATCCATAACATAATTAAAATTGAGAAATGCCATAATGGATGATGCTTTTTCGGGAATATATTTACGATAGCGTAATTCCAGACGATGAGAGAAACTCGGTTTCAGATCAGGATTTCCCCAGGTTGTATCAGTAGCGTTCTGAGATATGATACCATCAAACAACTGATCGGTAGAGGCCTGGCTTGTTTGTCCGTTATATCTTATACGCAGGTTATGGCGTCTGTCCCATAAATAATTAAATTCGAGGCGGGGTGCAAAATTCAAATAGTTCTTGGCTTGATCTCTGCTTTCCCCTTCTTTTGGTTTGACTACAGATGTTCTTGAACGCGAAGGCATCAATTCGAGGCCTGCTGTATAGTTGTATTTTGCCCTACGGCTCTGAAAACTAGCAGATATACGCTGATTGAGAAAATCATTTTTTGTATTGCGGGTATAATCTTCGGCTAATACCGTATAATTGTCGGAACCGTCGTTATCATAAGTTACCTTATCTGTTTCGGAATGGGTATTTCTTATATCATAGGCCAGTTCGAGAAAATTATTATATCCGACAGGTTCGAGATAAGAAACACGAGCCCTCCAGTTATAACTATTATTCTTTTGCGTATATATCTGATCCTGCACATACAGAGAATCTATTTTATAGTAATCATTTTCGGAATAAGAGTCTCCCTCTGTCTTACCATCTGACAAACCTCCTGAAAACTCCAATGAGAACGAACGTCCTTTATCGTTCAGTTTTCTGTTTATTAATAAATTCCCGTTAAGTCTGAATGTATTTCCCTTCGATGAAGAGTGCCCATTCGAAACAAAGTCATAATCCGGTCTTTTAGTGCTTGTTCTTTCCCCATCGTTAAAACCCGCGGAGGTTGATCTGCTGTATGAAAAGTCGGGGCGGAAAATAATATTTGTCAGGCTATCCGGTGTCCATTCAAAACGAAGACGGGTATTAAAATTCTGATTATTGGTATTTTGCACACTTGACTTCTTTTCTGATATGCTGCCATCAGTATATTCAGTATTGCTGGTTGTTTCCACATTATTATCTCTGCCATTATACTGTATATCTCCGTCATACTTCAGCTTTTTAGAAGGCTCCATCGCAATATTGATACCTCCCATTGTGGTTTCGGTTACACCGCGATTACCACCCCAACGGCCGCCACCGCCACCGCCAGCATTGTTATTATTGTTGAAATTACCCAAAGCAGAAAACCTGTTATTATTTTTGGCTACATTCAGAAATCCATTAGCTTCGTAGCGATCTTCGCTACCATACCCGCCACCGACAGTGCCCATAATCCCCTCTTTCATACCGGGACGGGCTATCAGATTTATCACAGTCTGTTCTTCGCCATCATCAAATCCTGTGAGGCGCGCCATATCTGATTTCTGATCCAAGACCTGTAGTTTTTCAATCATCTTGGCTGGCAGATTTTCAGAAGCTATTTTAGGATCATTGCTGAAAAACTCTTTTCCATCTACAAGTATTTTTGATATATCCTTCCCGTTTACTGTGATTTTTCCATCTGCATCTATTTCTGCACCGGGTATTTTCTTTATCAGGTCGGCCAGAACGGCTGTTTCCTGCACTTTGTAGGCATCGGCATTATATTCTACCGTATCTCCTTTGACTATTATTTCGGGTGCTTTAGCTTCTACAATTGCTTCGTTCAGCAACACGGCATCCTCTTTCAGATAGACATCTCCCAATACAGCTATTCCGTTACGGGCATTTACTTTAAAATACTGGCTGATATAACTCATAAAAGACACCTGAACAATGTAAGTGCCACGTTTGACATTAATGTTGAATTTACCTTTAGCGTCGGTAGCCGAACCGGCAACATAAGCGCTATCAGTAGCATTTAAGACACGAATACTCGCCATCTCAATGGCTTCTTTGGTAACATCATCATATACAGTCCCTGTGATATTGGTAGTTTGCGCATGGGCTTTAAAACTGAAAATCAGACAAAAAAACACAAGCAGGGGAATATTCCTTTTCATTATTTCCTAATCAATTTCGGTAAAAATCTATACTTTTTCGAGGATATGACTCGAGAAACATCAAATGGTTTAATCATATTTTCATTTTTATTATAATTTAATGCTTATTGTGCAATGATTTATAAGCTTCTCAGGACAAACAGAGACAGAATATTTTAACTAAAACCTCACAATAGTTACAAGTTTATTAGTTTATAGTCTATTAGCTTGCTAGTTTGATTTTTCCTATTTTTAGTACATTAGAACTCTATAATCTAGTACACTAGTTTTTAACTAAAACCTGACATTCCTGACAGAAATTCCAATCCTTAAACTCTTAAACTTTAAATTCTTTAAATATATAATCTTTCAAAGATCGCTTTCTTTCAATTCGGTGAACACATGGGGCAGTTCTGCATTCATAACTCATAACTTATGATTTCCCTCGTCTTATAGATAAATTAATCTCCAATAAATTACTCCCAAAAGAGCCTAAAAATGAATGAAAAATACAAGTACACAAAGAAAATGTATAACGTATTGATTAAATGTTATTATATCGAACTCACGTTAAACAAAATAAGGAGGGATGCGTTTATATTAATATATTTACAGACCAAAACTTGAATGACAATGGAAAATTATGAGTTGATAGATAATACAGATGCAAATCAGTATGAGTTTCATGTAGGCAAGCACCTTGCCAAAATAGAATATATCAAAACAAATAATGGCGAGATTTATCTCACTCATACCGAAGTTCCCGTAGCACTCGAAGGACAGGGTATAGGCAGTCTGCTTGCCGGAAAGGTACTTGCCGACATCGAAAAAAAAGGTCTCCGGTTGATACCTCTGTGTCCGTTTATTGCCGGATATATAAAAAAGCATCCTGACTGGAGGCGTATTGTAATGAAAGGTGTTAATGTTTAAAATTTATAAGACAACTATATCAAAACTAAAACTATCATTATCATGGGGAAAATTGTAGAATACACAAATGGCGAACTTACCGTCATCTGGAAACCTGAACTTTGTCAGCATGCAGGTATCTGTGTTAAGATGCTGCCGGAGGTTTATCATCCGAAAGAAAGGCCATGGGTAAAACCCGAAAATGCCACTACTGAGCAGTTGATAGTTCAAATAAGTAAATGCCCTTCAGGTGCATTGACTTACAGGATGAACAATGAAAAAGGTGACTAATCAGAAGCGTATAAAAACTAAAAAAGCCCTCTAAGTTAAACATTTAGAAGGCTTTTCTTAATTTTGGCCGAATCTTGGCTTCGGCTTTCGTGGTCCCACCTGGACTGTTAAATATTTTACACTTACATACTGATATTATATGTATTTATATGATATATAGACTTTAATGTAAATATTTTGCATTTTTAAATTTAACATTTTACACTAAATATAAAGAATTTTACATTAAAAATATACCCCAAAATATACCCTAATATGAGAAAGGCTTACTATATTTGCAAATACTAAATCTAAAGATATGGCTTTAAATTGTAAGTTCTACTTAAAGTACCCTAAAAAGGATTTTTCCTGTATATTTCTATGGATTAACCACAAACCATATAAACCATTTAAATATTATCTTATTGCTCCCCATGTAGAGAAAGCTATATCTATACCAACAAAGTGTTGGGATAATAAAAATCAGAAGCCAATAAAACCATCTCAACAAAAATATAAGATTTACACCGCAGATATAGAATTAACTGAAAACATAATCGGAAAAATCAAATCCAATATAAAACATATAATAACTAACGCCTCGCTTAATGGTATTGAATTAACTAACGAATATTTAAGAAAGGAATTAGATAAAAGATTAGAGATTAAAGGTAAAATCCAAGAGGATGAGAACCCAAGTTTGATAAGTTATTATCAGAAAAAAATTGAAGGAATGCAAGATGGCTCATTTGTTCAGCCTAAGAATGGTAAAAAATACGAACAGGGTACAATCAGCAGTCATACCACTTGTTTAAAATGCTTACAAGAATTTGATAGAATAAATAAAAGAACTACATACTTTGCAGATATAGATAATATATGGTATGATGAATATGTAAAATTCCTACTTGAAGAACAAGAAATATTTGATGATAAAGGTAAGTTGGATTATGTGAAAGAACCATTGGGTGCAAATACCATAGGTTCAAAACATATTAAGAACCTTAAATTTATAATGAAGCGTGCACTAAAAGAAGGAGTTAGTAATTCCACTGAATATGACAAGGACTATTTTGTGCGACCACGAGAAGATTCCTTTGCAATAGCGTTGAATGAGAATGAATTAAATAAAATATATGAAACAAAAACGTTAAATAATAAAGAAGAAGTTACCAAAGATTTATTTTTAGTTGGAGCTTACACTTGTTTAAGATACTCAGACTTTTCGACAATCAAACCTAATAATTTTAAAACAATTATTCGTGATGGCGAGATTATAGAGGTTATTGAAAAGGCAACACATAAAACTAAAGACAGACCTGTAATCCCAATACTTTGGGATGAATTAAAAGAAATACTACAAAAGTATAATTATAATTTACCCTATATTAACAGTGCTGACCTTAATGAAAATATTAAAAACATAGCACAAAGAGCAAGCATTAGCAAAATTGAAGAATTTCATAGAACTAAAGGTGGAATTACTGAGCTAATTCAAGAGCCTCGATATAATTTAATTTCAAGCCATACTGCTCGAAGAAGTGGAGCTACAAATTTAATACTGAGAGGATATACTTACGATGAAGTACGGAAAATAACAGGGCATAGCAGCAATGATATGTTGAAAAACTACATAAAGATAGATAGTGAGGATAATGCTGTATCAATGGCTAAAAACTTTAATAAAGATAAGAAAAAATGAAAAACAATAGTTTGGAATTAGAATTGAGAAAGGTTGAATTTTCTACACCAAATGATAAAATACCATTTGAGAAACATACATATAATGGAGTTTTAGGAATACAAGGTTGTGAAGCCTATTATAATCACTTAGATAAACTGTATAATGAGTATTTTGAGAATATAAGAGAAAATATTGAAAATCTATTATTCAGTGATAAAAATAGCATTTTAATATATTTGAATGATAAAATCATATTATTTGATAGCATTAAATCTGATTTTAATGAAAAAAATTATATGGATTGGGATGCTTATATCGTAAGTTGTGAAAAGTATTATAGTGAGAATATAAAAAGTAATCAAGGAGCAAAAAATGAATATAATACAGCTAAGTTTTTTAAAGAAATGTCAGGAACACAGGTATATTTCATTGAGAAAGGCATTAATGATTTGCAACAACTTTTCAACAACTACAATGGAGAAAAGAAGATTGCTGATACATCAAAGAAAAACCTATCTATAAAAAATAATTCTCTTTCTGCGTATGTGGATGATTACTTTTCAAGATACTCCGATAGTGATACGCTTACAAATAAAGACCTTGAATTTATTTTCGATATAACAAGACCAACTATTGATAAATGGAAAATTCAAGGTAAATTTATTCAAATATCGGAAGAAGGGAAAAGACCAATATTGTACTCCAAAGAAGATGTGATGAATAAAATTAAAAATGGCGTTTTACCTCATAGATTGACAGATGTTGAGCAAAAAGGTAGATTATATATGGTAAAATAAACAAAATAGAAAACTTTTCAACATACATAAAAATGTAACAATCTAATAAACAGTGTTTTGTATTTAGAAATGGAAAACTATTAACAATTTCCGTATGTATATTATTAAATGATTTGTAGCAATAAAGGGGTTTTATTATATTTGTAGTGTCTATAAGTGTATAGACATCAGTTAACGTACAAAAGGGCATTGAATATCTCACCCTTCAACACCCATTTGTGCAAATATTAACCATCTAAAACAATTTTCATATGAGGAAAAAAGTTTTTGATGAAGCCCCTTTAGGTAAACGTTACATTTTCCGACGTTGGATTACGATTAATGGAAAACGCGTTTATCCCCGCAATGGGAAATGCTTCAAAATTTTAGTAGAAGTTTAGTATTTGCTTCTGAATAACCTCACTTTTTAAGTGGGGTTATTTTTATTTTCAAACAATAGTTGAATCTTAATTTTAATTACCGTTGTAATTACAAACGTGCTTTTATAAGCAATTCAAAAGCACAAGAATACACAAATATGATGTGCGAATTATCAGCACAATTTTCATTTATCTGTTAGTATTATAACGCAAATGTATAAAGAAAGATTATAATCACCAAACGTTTAAACGCTATTTAAACGTTATTTAAACATCGTTTAAACACTAATCGTTTTAATGAAAATGAAATTATCCTTGATACAGTACGTGGAACAGGTGGTTTTACTATTGATATTATTATTGATAATAATATAGATTTTAATTAAGAAAATGTTGAATAACATAATTTACTTCAAATTATACTTTTCATATAATCTTACAACCTGTGTCAAAGCAAATACTCTTTACATATTGATAATATTGGATTAAAAACTTAACAAATCATATGTCTCCATCAATTCCTCAGTTCTCAATCCAAGATACTTTCTTGTCGTTTTAATATCCGAATGGTTGAACAGCTCAGACAATTTCACAAGAGCCATTTCAGAGTTATCCCCTGCATTGTTGTAAACTGCTCTGCCGAATGTCTTACGCATGGTATGAGTAGAGAAATTTTTGATGTTCAGTTTGTATTTCTTTTTCAATTCTTTGAAAATCACATTAACTCGCTGTATAGAAAAAACAGAACCCTTTTGGCTGAGAAAAATGAAACTGTCATCCGATGAAGGTTGTATCTGTGTGTAACATACAGAAATATGTTTCTTCAATTGGTCATTAATCTTGACCATACGTTTCTTTTGAGTTTTCTTTTCCACGAGATTGAGAAATTCCACATTCAGAATATCACACCACCGAAGTTTTAACAGGTCTGAAATTCTCAATCCCCAAAATGAACCAAGAGCAATTAACAATGAGAGTTTATAGTTTTGGTCTTGATGCAATTTTGAAATTAGTAATAGGTTGCTATCCCATTCAAGATAATCGGCAGTTGTATTTGACAGTTTTTTGCTCATAATAATATTCAGTTTTATGGATTATAGCCCAAAAGTGATTGTGATTTTTTGATTGAATTTTCGATTGCAAAATAAAGAACTCGTTTACAGTGTGTTACTAAATAATGTTCACAAATTACAAAAGTGAACATTTTAGATTAGTCCAAAATTGCAATTAGGTTTTCATATTTGAAACTTCTCCATGTCTGTAACTCAATATCGAAGTAGGCTTGACAGTTGTAATATTTGCGTGGCATACCAAAACCGTTAATATTTCTGTCTACAACTTTTTCAAGTAATGTGCCGAATGCCTCTCGTATCGAACCATCTTTCTTTCTGTATAAGAAATGTGCTGTTCCATTTACAAGTTGAAATTGTAGGGCTTCAATCATGGCTGATTTTTGAAGTGATTGATTTAGATTATAGCCATTCAAAACCATATTTGTAGCTCTATTTAATAGAGCCAAGTTGTTCATAGTTGTTTTCATATATTTAATACCATTTAGAAGGTTTATTCCAACCCATTAATTCATATAGAGTTTCCAATGCGTGAAATCTTGTACAGCAAGAACAAACTTTGTGTCCTTCCGAATCCCAAATTCCCCATCCTGAACCACTGCATGCTATACTATATTTTCTATTCTGTTTCATTGTTTTATTATTTAATCACAACACAAATATATGACATATATTTAATATATGCAACAAGAATCAAAAGAAAATATTACATTTATTCATTATTTGTCATATTTCTTCTATATTTGCAGAAAATCATAAAATATGGAAAATGAAAATAAGCAGGAAAGAACTGTCATTCATCTTGAAATGGATGGAAAGCATTATTATTTTGGCTCTATCGCCAATCTTTGTGAATATTTTGACAAAGATGCGATTGGTATTAGTTACGGTAGTTTACGGAATTATGGACTATCGGCTGACAATCCGTATCAAAATAAGAAATGTATAATTAGAAAAGGAATATTGTTAGCTAAATCGACAAATAGAGGACGAAAGACAGAATAGCCTTCAGCTAATCAAATCCTTTATATGTAGTCCCAATGCCAACGCAATTTTTTCTAAATTCAGTATAGATATATTTTGATTTCCTTTTTCTAATTCAATAAGATATTTACATGTAAGATTAGTTCTTTGAGCTAAATCCTTTTGCGTCATACGGTTTAGCTTTCTACTCCTCTTAATATTTGCACCTATCTGAGCTAATGTACTTTGAGAATTATTTTTAATGCTGATATAGGATTTCATCAAGGTTTCAAGACGTTTATTTATTTTAAAACCTCTTTGTTCTTTTCGTCTCAAAATGCCTTCACAGGCTCTTGTTGAGATAAAATATTTTTCATCAACATTAGTTTCAAGAAAAGCAAAGATTGAGTTTTTCTGATTGTTATAAGGTGTAGTTCCACAATTGAGAAACATACCATTCTTCAATTTCATATTTCTACCCAACAAGCAAATTTTTGTATTTCCGACATCCTGCATTTCCAATTCCTTACATATATTGGATTTTGGGAACATTGATATCCTATTTCCAATCCAATGAATAACATTTGCAGCCCATGCGTTACCTATTACCTGATAACGAGGTAAATCACTTTTAATATTTGGCAGCTTTGTGTAATTAACAGGTAATCCCATTAATTTTTCACATTCTGTTGGTGTTAGTCGTCTCAACTTCCCATTTTCAGCCACAAAAAGAGAGCCATTGTAAGCAGATGAATTTCCATTCCATTTTTCGCCATAAGAAGCTGTTAGACAATTGCTATTTTCGTTGAATATTTCAAGTGTAACATTATCTTTGGTCAGTTGGATTGAGTTGTAGTTCTTCTTGTGTTTTTGAGAAAAAGGCAATTGATATTCTCCAGCTTCAAGTAGCATATCTACTACATTATGATGAGTAGAAGCCAAGACATAAAGCCGTTTTCGTTGTTGTGGCAACCCAAAACTCACAGCATCCAATGCTCGCCATACAGCAGTGCGTTTTTCTCCAACAGCAATACCTGATGAAGTCCATTTATTAACTTTTATATCTTCATTGCTCCCAATTAATTGGGATAAAAAAACACCAAAAGCATTGTTTTTGTCACTAAGTACGCCTTCTACGTTTTCCCATAAGGCAATGCAGCTTTCTTTACCTTCTGTAATCCTGACTTCATCAATAGCATCAATTATTTCAGTGAAACTTAACGACAATTTACCTCTATCATCATCAAGCCCCATACGATAACCAACAGTGGAAAATGAGTTGCATGGAGTGCCACCGCATAATAAGAATGGGGCATCTATTTTTCTATCTCTAATCAAATGAGGCAATAAATTCATATCTCCAAGATTCGGAATATTGGGATAATGGTATTTCAATAATGCTGATGGGAATTTTGCTATTTCGGAGAACCACAAAGGAGCAAAACCAAGAGGAGTAAGAGCTAAACTTGCAACTTCAATGCCTGAGCAAACACTACCGAATGTGATGTTTTTCTTCATTTTACAAATGTAAAAAATATGAAGTATAGTTCATGTTTTGACGAGACTATTTGCAAAACTTATTATTCCACATAATCAATCCACTTATATCCCTTTACATCTTTATATCGTTTAAATATGTAAAGTAAATCATTAGCGTGTACACCAAGCCCTATCAAATCTTTTTCGTTAAACATCATTGAATATAATTCTTCCTCTTTGGAAAATAAAGAATGATATTGAGAATATATATCAGATGCAGTTCGCATATAAACTTGATATGCCTTTTGGTAGATTTTTTCAGCATCTTCACATCCTTTTTCAGTTTTAATAATTGAATACTTTTCATAAAAGGCTAACCAATAGGGAGCTGACACCTTGTAGATGCTATCAAGTGCGTTTTCTTTAGTTTGGATTGAAGGTATCTCTTTACGAATATATTCGTTTAGTTCTGAAATAAGAGATTTCTGACAGTAATCTGCTGAAATCTTTCGTTGCTCGATAGCTATTATCTGATTAAAGGCTGTCCTTTGTGGAGACCACTTCATTTGTTCACCATACTTATTGCGTATTTTGGCACATTCAGCCATCTTCTTCAATCTCATATTTCTTGAATATTCCTGATTGCTATTAGCAGTATAGGTTGCAGTAAATTCTTGTTTACATTTTTCTATATATTGTTCAAAAAGAACCTGAGAGATGGTGTCACTTAATAATTCTTTTGGGTCATAGTATTTTCCATAATACTTTTCATTGTTGAATATTCTACGACTAAGTAGATTACTACTATCCCTTTGAAGTGGTTTGTCGTTTGATTCATATGTGACGGTTGTGCTTTGTGATGATGAAGGTAGCAATGTATCCTGAATATGGGATATGCTATCATTTGCCTGTGAAGTAGCATCTAGCCTTTCATCTATCTTATTAAATGACTGATAGATATAAATACTAACAACCAATATAACCAAAGAAATTAGAGAAAGAATAAATATTCCTTTCTTTGATTTTGGCTTTGTTGAAAGATAGCTTTGTATCTCGCTGACACTTTTAAATCTATCTTCTTTGTTTTTGGATAAACATCTATTTATAAATTCTTTATGTGGAGAATATATTTTTGTGTCAGATGTCTTTCTGAGGACATATTCAATAACTTTTCCAAATCCATATATATCGGTTCGTTGGTCAAGACTTTCTCTATTTAACTGTTCGGGAGCAGCATATAACTCAGTTTTACCAATACTTAATGATTGGTAACAATCAGTATAAGAAAAGCCAAAATCGACAATCTTAACATCATGATTGACACTTGTAATAAGTATATTATCAGGTTTCAGGTCTAAGTGTAAAATCTGCCTTTCGTGTAAGTAACCCAATGCTGACAATAGTTGTTTTATCAGCTTGTCAGCGTTGTTCTTATCGCTAAAATAGTTAGGATTAAGTTTTATGAAATCTGTTAGTGTAAAACCATCAACATAATCAGTCAGAATATATAAACTATCTTGGTCTTCACTTTTAGATATATAGCGAACAATATTCGGATGGTCGAGGGTATATCCTATCTCAAATTCCTTCTGAAAGGCTGATAAATAAAGGGGATTGTCAGCATAATTTTTCTTCGGGCGTTTCAGAAAATGCCATTTCCCATGAATAAGAACCTTGTATGTATCACTTGTAGCACCATTCGACCGAATAGGCTCTATGTCTGTGAACACAAAAGGATTATTTATCTCATTGTCGAAAGAAGAACTATCCATGCTAAATGATTATTTGGCAAAGATATAAATGTTTTACAGAATGAATAGTGAGGTTATCCCCGAAATCTTTCCTGCTGTGAATTTTCCCATAGATACATCATTTCTAATCACATTGGTTATGATTAGAGGATAATTGAGAACAAAATGATTTACTTCAATAGTATCATTGAGTAATAGCTTGCTATTCTCACTTCCAATAACTATAAATCGATTGTTACCAATATATTCTATGCTTACAACTCTGTCGGGAGAATAAGTGAATCTGATTTTATCTCCTGTTTTAAGTGCTTGTATATCTATTTCTTCAATAGTAGAGAAATCTGAGTTTCCTCTTTCATCAAGACTATCTAACATCTCATCCCAATTTTTAAAATCAAGGTAACGAGCTATTGTATCAAGGGTGTACAGGCGTGGTTCTTTAATCCCTTCTATTAGTCCCAATAGCCTTTTTATTGTATTAACCCCTATACGTTGGTTGGTATGTTTCTCTATGTCGAAAGAAAGATGTTCAATATCAGATGAATATCGAATATCCTTACCCAACTTATTTTCTAATAATTTCTTTATTACAGGAGACAGCATAATATGAGGTTTTGGAGTACAAAGATAATCTAAAATATAATCAATTTTCACTTTGGATGAATTGGATGAAAGGGATTATTTGGATTGAACTTATTTGAAATAAGCACATTACTTTTGATTCGATATATTTTTTACAAACTAAAATTATTTATCTATGAAAAAGAATTTACTATTGACACTATTTGCTTTGATTTTAAGCATTGCATTTATCTCTTGTAGTGATGATGATACCAATAATTCGGAATCCGAAATTACAGGGAAATGGCAGCTAATATCTTCTACTAATCCTGATTTATATGAGGAATGTGATTATAAAAGTTGGACTTGGTATAAATCTGATGGAAGTTATGAGTATTACTTGGATTGTGATAATTCGGTAAACAAAGGAACATGGAAATATAAAGATGGATATATTAGCATAATAGCTGATATATTTCCTATTGAGATGAAAGCAAAAATAGTATCAGTTACTTCTGACAAGTTAGTCGTGGAACTCTATGATATCTTAGAAGAGAAATACTATCAGGACACATACAAACGCATAGAATAGGAGTATTCTTCATTATTATATATCAACAGTCTGAGTGTATTAACAAAATTTCATATATTTGTGGTGTGCTTCGGCACATACATATTTTGTTGTACACGGAAAGTGTAGCTTAATTCTCAGAATACGAATCTGACAGTTCATAACAAGTAGAGAATAGGCGAACATTATCCACATCATATCTCGTATATGGTGCGGACTGTTGCTTATTTCGATACTTGGAGGCTTTGTCAGAGCCTGTATTCTTCGATTAGGTTTCAGTACCGCACTTTTTTTTTATAATTCAAACTTTCTTTGGTACTGCGAAAGGTTTTATGATTAAATATGCCTGAATGTGAATCTTGCGGAGCATCGTTTTCCAATTTAACAAAGTGTGAGTTCTGTGGAGCAGTTATAGCTAACACGGAGAAACCAACTGTGATTGAACAAAAGGTCACGGTGCAATTGATTGATACGGAAAGCGCAAAAAATGCTGTTAATAAGGTGAGTGACAATGTAAAGAAAGCGAACAATGCGATAAAACCATGGCTCATACTTATTGGAGGAGTATTGATGTTCATATTTGGTCTCATTATTCTCTTTTCAGATAAAAATAAATCTATATCTACATGGAGAGTAATATTAGTAATTGGAGGAGGTATTTGTCTTATATCTTCTGCTGTAAGTATTTTCAAAAAACAATGATGAAAAAGCATATCTTACACTAATGATATTTCTATTTCTTTTTTGCCAATCAATGATAACAGAAGGACTGAAAGAGCATATAAAAAAAGAAATTGTATCTGAAATATCTAAATTGGATAAAACCATAAGAGTAGTAGATTTTCAATTAGTGTATGAGGAAGGGAACTATTATAATGGAACTCTGACAACAAAAGAAGATGAAGAGACCTTTGTATATGACGTTCTTGTCACCTATGACGGCTCAAATTATAAATGGGAAATAATAACTGAATAAAGATGACGATTCTGAACAACTATTTACTTATTGGCATAAATGGGTTCATTCTGTTACAAGCGGCAGATGGAGGGGTATCCCATAGTCCGATGGGTAGATTTATAGAAGAAAAAGAGATGGATATAGTAATCTTAGTAATAATTGGAGTAGGAATAGCTTTAATCGTATCTGCAATAAATAAATATAAGAAACGATAACAGAAAATAACTAAATAAACAATGGAATCAAAACAAACACAAGGCGTAAATGTACAAGTAATAGACATATCTAAAGCAACAATTGATGGGTCTGACAGTGGAATAAAGCAATGTAAGGTTATCGGGTTGATATTCAATGGAATTGGATTGTTATTTATTACAATGTTTATCCTATATCTAATGTTCACGATAGTCTTCTATTTTAACCACAAGGATGATTTGAAGAATATTCATAGCATCGAAAAAGAAAGTTATAAATATGAATATAAATTGGAGTTTATTGATAGAGAAGTGAAAACAATAATTTCTGCGGTGACTGCTGTTGTATTTATAGTCTTAGGTTCTATTTTACAAATAATCGCATTTAATGCAAAAAATGCAGCTATTGCCAATAATTTAAGGTACACTATGTTGGTGGAGATAAATGCTCTAAATCAGAAAATCTCATCATAGCAGTCGCTTTCTGTAAAAGTTAATAGATTTCATATTTAAACATAACACAATGGCTATATTTAATGTTATAAAGTATCAAGGAAGTGATAAAGAGTTCGCTTGGAGATACCCATACGATAATCTCAACATCGGGTCTCAATTAGTAGTAAACACTTCTCAAACTGCCTTTTTTGTTCGTGGAGGGGTTATATATGACCAATTTGCACCTGGTACATACACCTTAAAAACGAACAATATTCCTCTGCTTAACAAGGTTATAAATATTCCTTTTGGAGGTGAAACTCCATTTAAAGCTGAAGTTTGGTTTATCAATCTGATTAATAAATTGGATTGTAAATGGGGTACATTAAATCCAATACAATTAGAAGACCCCAAATATGGTGTGATAGTACCTGTCAGGGCTTATGGGCAGTATGGAATAAAAATATGCAGACCAAAAATATTCTTGGAAACCCTTGTCGGGAATATGGATTCGTATTCGTCCGATAAAATCCTCGAATACTTTAAGGGCAAGGTATTGTCATCCTTAACAAGTCTTGTTTCTCAAAAATTAGTATCTGAGAACATCTCAATATTAGAGATTAACGCACATTTGGATTCAATGTCTGCGTTTTGTCAAGAAAAACTTTCTATTGAATTTAAGAAATATGGCATTGATGTAGTGAACTTCTTCTTTATGTCAATCAACGCATCAGAGGATGATAGTAGTGTAAAGAAGTTGAAAGAAGCGAAAGATTTTGCAGCAAGAATAAAAATTATAGGCAGGGATAATTATCAAATGGACAAGAGTTTTGACGTTTTAGGTAAAGCAGCCGAAAATGAAGGCATGTCAAGTAATTTCATTGGTGCAGGCATAGGCATGGGCGTTGGCATGGGGGTCGGCAATCAAATAGGAAATATGTCAAATCAAATGGTAAATACCAATCCACAAATACAAACTCAGCAACAAACACAATCGCAAGCACCTCAAATGCCTCCACCACCGCCACTATCAACCGTACAATATTTTTTATATATAAACAATGTGCAAACGGGTCCATATAGTATTTCAGATATGCAAAGTATGATTTTAGATAAACAGGTGGATAGGAATGTGTATGTATGGAAACAAGGTATGCAAGGATGGGATATAGCAAACAATGTTCCCGAACTCAATCAAATATTAAATACATTACCACCACCATTTCCAACAAATAATCCATAAAACGATGAAGAACATTATTGTCATAAGCTACGCATTACTGATAATAGCCAATGTAATCATTGGACTTGTCTTAACAGAGTACGAGCCATTCAATATGTGGTTGGTTACAGCCACTATTGCAATTAATGCAATATTCAGCTATTTGATTGCATCGTCAGAATTACAGAACGCATTTAAGATAAGTCTGACAAGTATCTACTCTGTCCTTTTGCTCATTCAGATAGTATTGGCAATCATTTGCAATAAGGAACTTGCTAATAATATTGTATTCATCATATATGCTTTGTCTTTTCTTATTCAAGGTATTATTGGCGTAGTGGTTTATAGTATATCAAAAAAGTAAAAAAATATGGAATCAAAATCTTGCCCTCGATGCGGTGCTCCAATGTCTTCAATCAATACAGAAGAATTTGTTTGTGAATTTTGTGGTGAAAAAGTTAGAGTGCGAAAGACTTTAAGTGAAGTTCAAGAAGCTATGCCTATTCAGAAAGAAGTTGTATATGTGCGAGAAGAAGCACCACAAGAAAACGATTACAGGGAATATGACCCTCTTGGCGTTGGTATGTGGATACTTTGTATTCTTTTCCCATTGGCAGGTCTTGGCTCTTTCTTTTACTATAAATCCAATGGTTATGATAAAAAGGGGAATCAAGCTATGCTTGCGGGGGTTATAGGCTTTGTGGTAGCTTGGATATTATTTTACTAATGATAAAAATAAACACTCATGAACTCATGTAGCCATTGTGGTGCACCATTTGAAGGTGGCAATAAGTACACTTGTGGTTTTTGTGGTGCATCCATAAAGACACAAAACACAAAAGAAGAACCTACACCTTCAATTCCAATTATAGAAACTCCTGTAATGCAGGAGATGCATGACGATTCTTTCGATTTCCTAACAGAAAGACCAACAGTGCTTACTGTTACATGCGTTATAGCATGGATATTATTTGCTTTAGAGTTTATTGGTTATGTCCTTCTTGATGAGGTAGAGATATATACAGCAAGTGAGTTCAAGTACTTAAGATTTCTTGTTTTTGGACAGGCATACGCATACTTCCTGATTTGGAATATGAAGAAGAAAGGTATTTACATATTCTTACTTATTGCTATAATCGACACAATCTTTACGATTTTGATAAACGGAGAGCCTTTATGGTTTGATATTATTATATACATAATACTCCTTGTTATCCCCTTGTATTACGTAGAACGAATGGATAATTAACAACACAATAAATTATTATAATGAAATACTATAAAGCACTGAATTGTCCTAATTGTGGAGCAAGTATAGAGTTTAACCCTGAGCAAAACATTTCGGCATGTTCATATTGTAAAAGCTATTTAGTGAGTGATTATTTGAAGATAGAAAATAGAGAAAGTATTCAACCTCGTCTACTAAAGCCCAATGTTAAATTTGCTGCCAACTTTATCGAAAATTCGGGAAATTCTTTGGGTGGACATTTATGGGTATCAACGTCTGAAATTTTCTTTAAGCCGCATCGATTTAACTTTGGAAATCTATCTAAAAAATATTTGAGAATAGTAGATATTGTAGATTATTCAAAAGGTTGGTTAGGTTCAATCACTATTAAGTCTCGAAATGGTAGTATGGATTTAATCTCATGGAATCGTAAGTCGATAATCAAGGCTATTGAAGAACGAAAATTATCCATTGCAAGAGACCCAAATGTGTCGGAGGAGATAAAGAAAAATATTGTACAATGCTATTTCTGATATAATTAGACATCTAACCTATGCAGCAAAAACATTTATATATAGTAATTGGTACATTTTCAGCTATTGTATTAGCATTTGTAGCCATTGGCGGGTACTTTTGGAAACAGCACACTAATCTTTTACAAAATACACCTGAAAACAAAAATGTAGAAATAGCCCCTGATACTCCTATCACTGATAATCAAATGACTGAGTACGTTAAATTTCAGGTGAAGAAGAAAACATATTTCCACTCTACTCCTAATGTCAAAGATGTCCGAAAGGCTTACATTCTTGAGGGAGATAAAGGTGTATTTACATCTTTTAATGGAGATTTTGGTTATGCTATATACACAAACAGCAATAATATAAAATCGGAAGGTTGGATATTATTAAAGGATGTCACAATGAATAATGAAGATGAGTATAGCTCAAGCAAAGATGCAACTTCTGATTTCAAGTTGATTGGAGTATGGGGAACAAAAAACTATCTATTTGATGGAGGAGTAACTCTCTATATTGGAGAAAACACAGCCATATATACAGACGGTATGTGTTTTTGCTATGAAGGAAAATATAGAATAGATACTACATTTGGCGAATATATTGTGCTTGATGGCTATCTCGATAGTGACTGCCCCGATGCTCCATCTTATAAAGAATATAGGATTCAAATTGATAGAGATAGACAAATATTGGTTCATGGGTCAGATATTTTCTCAAGGATTTCAGATTTGGACGATTATTATAAAGGCAAATTGAATAATATTCATGCTAATCAGTAAAATGGGACTTTAGTATTACAATAATATTTAGATTCAAAATTAATAAAATAAATCATGAGTAAATTTTGTCAAACATGTGGTTTTCTCTTAAAAGGAGATGAAAATATATGCCCTGAATGTGGTGCTGAAATTCAGCATATTGATATTGTAGAAGAAGATGATTCGATTCACTTTGAACAAACAACAGCACCCATAGAATTTAGTTCACCCCAAGAGGAAAAACAAGAAGAATACAAAAAACCATTCCCATGGCTGATATTCGTTTCGGGACTGTTGCTTGTGCTTAGCCTTGGTGGGTATCTTGTTTATAGCCAATTTTATAAGCCTTATGCTATTGACAGGGATGCTCCAAGATATTACACGTATGCAAATTCAACATTTCTTCGGTCTTCGCAAGTTGTTGGAGTTGAGTACAATATACTTGGCCGAGTTCCATACGGGGCGGAACTGATTATTTATGAGAAGGAAGGACAATGGGCTAAAGCGAAATGGAATAAAGAAGTCGGCTATATAGCAAGCGAATATATTCTCAGTAAACAAGATTTTTTCAGACTAAATAGTATTTGGGGTGATAATAACTGTAAAGATGTTATAGGGCAAGCAAAATGCAGGCTCGCTTTACTGAATTATTTCAAGTCTAAAAAATTATATGGAGACATTGATGTAAAAGTTGCAAAGGATGTATTTAATTTGATTATTCTCGACAGGGATGTTTGGCAAGTATTTGCCAAGCCAAAAGAAGAAAAATATAATTCTGTGTATTATTGTAAATTGTCTAATCCGAATCAAAAATATAATGATTTTGCTATACTTATTGCTAACAAAGAATCTCATAGCAGAAGGTGTCTGATTTTTTCATTTGACGATTCTGAGACACCATCTTTAATATATGAAACCATAGCTCCAAATGTAGGCGATATTAGCAATATAAAAACATTTTCACCTTATGGAACTTTGGGACCAACATACCAAATAGAATACAAATGAAAGTAAAAATAAGAAGGACTGTGTTTTTATGGGTAGTTCTGCTACTGCCCTACTTTCTAATTGTTTCTTATATTGCTTATAAGTATTGCACAGATATATCGAAAACAAAGGCAGCCTTCCTTATAATTTCAAAAGATACCATGACTTTAAGCATATACGATGATAATGGTGATACTCTTGGCATATTCAATATTGCATGTGGAAAGAATGCAGGTAATAAGGAAGAAATTGGCGATTTAAGAACCCCTGAAGGTATCTTTCCCATTGTTGATATACAAGATGCTTCAAAGTGGACGCATGATTTTGGTGATGGTAAAGGATATATTGATGGCGCTTATGGTAGCCATTTCATTCGATTAGGGACGAATTTCAAAGGGATTGGCATTCATGGCACTCATGACAGTGCTTCTATTGGCAAAAGAGTTACAGAAGGATGTATCAGGCTGAATAATAACGACCTCCTAAAACTAATAGAATATGTAAAAGTTGGTATTCCTGTTGTTATTATACCATCAAAAGAAGATATACAATGAGGAAATTAGTTATATTGGTATTTATTTCTTTTCTCATTTCATGTGAGAAAGATGAAGATAATTATGTGGACCCCAATTACTCTTATATGGATGAGCTGTTTGAGGGTGGATTCTCAATGAAACTTGAACAGGTCTATGCTTATGTAAAAGTGGGAAGTTATCATGAAATGGTGGATTCAGTATTTAAAGATAAACAATCCATAACAACACTGCCCAATTATGCAATATCAGGTACAACTACCTTAATTATGGGCGATATAGTTAAAGGTGAAAGGTGGACATTTGATAAACCTATAAGAAATGAGTATGAAGTTATAATAGATAATGGAGGCGTAAACGACCCGACATTCTCATATAAAGTTAAAACTATGTATATACCTCTAAATAGGAATAATAGTGTTATAGATAAAAATTTTAGAATCACTTATGCAGGAGAACATAATATATATGGAAAATTTGCTGCCAAAATCAAGTTTTTCACTGATAAAGACGAATATACAAATTTGATTATTGAGGATATTGTTTATAATTCAAAAGAAATGGTTTTAAAGACGAATAAGGAATATATATTAAATCAGAATATATTCCCCCCTTTGACATCAAAACAAGTCAAAATAGAACTTCAAAACAATAATTATGAGCTTTTTCTTTATGAAGCAAATACCTATTATAAAATAGGGGAGAATTTATATAAACCATCTTTTAATGATAATTACATTTACGTCGGTAGTACAAATAATAATGGGTTATTAAATAGTTATTATCAAGTTCAATACTATTTGAAGTTTAAATTATAATTTTCAACAAATGAATGTGAGAACAAAAACTATTATAACAGAGCTATTGTAATATAGCTTATTAGCTTATTAGCTTATTAATAATATTGTTGGAGACGTGAGCTCTGATTATCAGGGCATTAGAAGTATCTGAGATGCGTGAAAATTTATACTCTTGTTTAAATGGCGTTAGAGAGGTTTATATATGATTGAAAAAAAATATAATAACAAAGAATACAACTTTGATAACCAACTGTACATCACAGAAGAAGATGGCAGATTTGGTTTCCTAAACAAATCAGAAAAAGAAATCTCTCCACCCATTTTCGACTTCTACCACATCTATCAAGGCTTTGCAGTTGTAAGGAAAGGAAATCAAGTTGGTAACCTGTTTTTTCATGAAGGAGTTCAAGAGCCTTTGAAGTATCGGACAGTTGAGATATTTGAGATTGTTCGTAATGGTAGATATGGTGTTGATAGTGTTGATGGAACGAGCATTATTCCATATCGATACGATTATACGAGAATTTACTATAAAATCATTGTTTGTAAATTGAATGAAGGATATTATTTGTTTAATACCAAAGGAGAACCCATTATAGACATACCCTTTCAGGATGTTGATTTAACAATATATCAAAACTATCGGTACTTCAATCCATTAAATTCATCAACAAGAGAACTAACAATAGAGAGAGGTATTTCTGTCAAAACAAATAATAAATGGGGTGTGATTTCCCAAAAAGGCAAATGGATTATTCAGCCTTCTGTAAAAAACGCCAATGACATTGAATTGTTTCAACACATACAACCACATCAAGGGTGGTATTATATTCTAAAAGACGAAAATGATAGAAAAGGTATTGCAAATGAATATGGTAAGCAGATTGTACCATGCCTGTATGATGAGATTATTGTTGATAATCTGAAAATAGCAGATAATGGAAGAGCGTTTATTGTAAAAACAGGAGAAAAATATGGTTTGTATAGTACTAATGGAAAATTGATTCTTCCTTGCTCCCATGATTGGATAAACTATATCATTGATGACATTTATTTAACTGTGTGTGATAAATCACAGAAAGTAATGAATTTCGAAAAGGTCTTAAATATAGAATGGGATGAGTGTCAAGAGCTTGACAGCAATTGTGTTGATGTTTATTCACTACGCCTTGATGTGTTACTTAGTATAGGTATGTCTTTTTATCACGACCTTTGTTATCCTCAATATCAGCCATGTACCAAAAATGTATTAGATGATGTAGATATCCGAAATGCTATAAAATGGTATTTGTTTGCAGCCGAACTTGGTAATGACCTTGCTATAACGGCATGTTACAATGCGTATAAATATGGCATCGGTGTAAGTGCAGATATGGAAATAGCAAACAGATATTTGAAGCGGTTGCCTAATTGTATTTTCTGAGAATAAAGCATATATAGAAGGGGTATGAATGAAGTCGTGTTTGATGATTATTGCTTATCCTTTCTTCCCGTTTCGCAATAATGTTTAACCAACTCATAAAAATTACCCTCAAATCTCATTACATAACTTTCTCCATATCTTTGAGAAAAAATGCAAGGATAATAACTACGGTCACCTTTCGGGATATGCAATTTTTCTTCTAACATAGAATAAGTATGATATTTAAGATTAGGAATAATCCGAACATATTTATTTGTCGGGTCTGCACTTTCATTTCTATACAATGATGTTAATAGCTGTAAATCCCTGTCATTTAAAGATAGAAACATATGCCAAACATCCTCTTTGTGTTGTTCATATTTGGACATATTGTATTGCATATTTTCCCGTTCTACTGCTGCTTTACGAGAATTCTCACTCCACCTATTTGATAAATGATGAATTGAATTTACAATTAAGTAAGTTGCACAAAATACAATTATCAATACCACTGTATCAGTATTGATAAATTTAAAATATATTGCAGTTACTAAAACTGAAATCAGAATGTATTGTAATTTTGTTTTTTCAATTATTGCTTTTAGCCAATCCATGTATAGAGTATTTAACAAAATCAAATATAAAAATAAAACTGATTATAATAATACTAATAATTAAGATATATTTTACTTAGGTAATTTTCTAAAAATCAATCCGACAGCATTACATATTCATATATAAGAAGCATAGACGAAGGTGCTAAGTCTCTATATTTGATTGAGTGTTCTTTTTTACCCAACTTGATGATATTTGGTTTCTTGAAATCTATTTCTTTTTCTCTGTAATTTACCATTACGCTATTTCGGGAGACCTTGATAGAAGTAACAACAGCATAATTATGTTCATCTGTAAATATAACAATATCAGCACAGTCGAATTCAAATATTTCTTCATATCTATTTAGCTTATTTGCTAATCGTTGTATCATTTCCTTTTGATATTTCTTCTTAATTTCAGCATTTATTTTATCCACTAAAACATCCATAATTCTATATGTAAAATTAAAATTCAAAGAAATATAAAATTAGTGTAAAACTAATATTGTAAAAGATGAAATTACCTTATTTCTTATAAAAAAGACATTGTTTCAATACATTTTCAGCATCACTTTGACACCTCTGCCAATATTCTCTCAAACCAATATTATATTGCAATATAGCCTATACACACCCCCTATGCCGTACCCACAGGGCGGTATCCTACTTTTGAGAAATTTTGAAAAACGTTTTTTTATATACGGGTAGATTATCTTGTCCGTCTCTCCCTTCAAAATAATTTTTTTTTGAAAAATTTTTCATTTCAGGAGAGTAACCCTGTTCCATTTTGATACATAGATATGGGAAACTGTGTCTCACTTTGGGGCTTGGTCAGTATCCTCCATGTTTCAACCTGACACACCATAAATAAGAATATACCATAAGATTATATAAATAAGATTATGGTATAATGTCTAATTTTACCTTAACAGGTAATCTTATCCATATACTTGCTGAATTTATAGTGAACTTTCACAAAATAGTTCATTTTAAACTTATTTATTTTAACAATTATTAGGATATTTGTTTGTGTAGTGATATTTATTGTATATAAACAGGTATGATTATGACAAAAAAAGAATTACAAGTTATGTACGATGAAATATTACGACATTTAAAAGAAATCGGGCATCCAAAATATACTACATTCAGGAAATTACTTGATGAAGCGATGGAAGTGTTCGATTGATAGAATAAACTAAGAGATAGGTTAGCTACCGATAAAGGGAAGGTATCTCATACCGCCTTCCCTTTCTATTAGTCCAAGAGAGTTATTGTTAAAGAGTATGGGATAAATAATAAAAGAAAAAAGGTATGAGACTACATGTTACAACAGTTCAAGCCGTATTTGAATACGGATTACACATATACACCATATGTACACGAGTTAAGCGACAATTTAGACACCAATGAGGTATTGGTTATCGGCAATCTGCTAAATAAGCTCAATAGCTTTAATGCAGACCTGACCATTCATCACACAGACAATATAAGTCGCTATCATTACTACTACAATCAGAAGGAAATCTACACCAAAGAGCTAAGGTCATTCTCTCGTTCTACACTTGGGAGGACATTAAAATCCCTTAGAACCAAAGGACTTATTGAGTGCCATGCGGATAAAAACCCGAATGGTAAAGGATATGATACAACCTATTATTTCATCAATACAGAGGCTATAAGTAAACTTATGGTTCGGGATGACAATGTGCCTGTATCGAAAAAGAATGGGGCTGATTACCTACTAAAATCCAAAAATAAATCTAACAAAGATAAAGATATTCCGAAATCAGTCATGATGGTTCGGGAACTGAATGAAATTCAAAAGCGATTTGACCAAGGCGAAATAGAACAGATGGAATATAACGCACTATTCCAACCATTGAAGAAACAAATACAGAGTGCGTGCAATAAATTAATAACAAGGAATAAAACAACGAAATTATGGGAAATAGCTTAAATAAAGTATATAGCAGGGAAGAACTGTTCAGCAGTGTCTTCGATTTATGGCAAAACGGGTTGCCACAGGGTAACAATATAGGATTATCCTCAGTGGATAACCTGATACGATGGGAATTAGGACGCTTGTCTGTGATAACAGGCGTTCCGAACTATGGTAAAAGCGAATTTTTAGACTTTGTTTGCCTTCGCTTGAACCAACTATATGGATGGAGAACATTATATTTCTCGCCTGAGAACTATCCCGTCTCCCAACACTTTGAGAAATTGGCATCAAAAACATTGTATAAACCATTCAACAGGAAATGTACATCAGAAGAAGAATTGCATATGGTCTTTGATAAGATAGTGTCAAACTTCTTCTTTATGGATTACCAAGCTGTCAGCACGATTGATAATATATTGAGTATAGCAACAGATTACATTGTAAAGGAAGATATAAAAGTATTGGTTATAGACCCTTTCAACCGCTTAGAGCATCAGCGACCGCCAAGCCTGACAGAGACAGAGTATATCAGTAAATTATTGGATAAGTTGGGGAACTTCGGAAAACAGCATAATATCCTGATACAGTTGGTAGCCCATCCCCGCAAGATGAACAGGAATAAAGACGGAGTTATGGAGATACCGACCTATTACGATATTAACGGGTCCGCCAACTTCGCAAATAAAGCTGACTATTGTTTGGCGGTTCACAGAGACTTTGTTGCAAACGAAACTATCATAGATGTTCAGAAAGTGAAATTCAAGAATTTAGGATGTATTGGTGATTGCAGACTAAAATATGACATCAAAAGCGGGAATTATATGGAGACGGATGACGACAGCCCTGTCCCGCCTGATACCAAAACGAATAATGAGCTAACAGGAACAGGCAATGATAATATGGAAACCATGAAACAAATCATCAGAAACAGCCACAGGATAGAAATATTTAATTCCTATCCGAATGACAGGGAGAATACTGAAAAGTTTGATTTTTACAAAGACATGATAGAGTTTGATGCAGAAACAGACACGACAGAATTTAATACGCTATTTGAGGCTGAACTGAAAAGAGGTAATGTAAAATATCATAAAGCAGTCGTAACCCCGAATGTATTGGATAAGACAGTCAGCCTGTTCGATAATGTGGAAAATACCAAGCCGAAAGATATAAACCTGTTGGAGTTCCTGACGACTGAAAGGAAAGATATTGATATGGCAGCCATCAGGACAAGCCCAACATATAAAGAGGATAAGAAGAAACTACCTGCTATCACTGTATCGGCCCAGTTTCATAATAAACGAAGCATGAGCGACAGTTACATTCATTCAGGCTTAATCTGTATTGATATCGACCAAAAGAAAGACGAGAATGACACGAAAGGGAATTCCCCTGATGTATTGCAGCAAGTCCCGACCTTATTGAAGGGTATGAACAATATCGCCTATTTAGGACATAGCCTGAGCGGGAAAGGTTATACCTGTATTATCCCGATTGCACAGCCCGACCGACATAGGGAACATTTCAGGGCGTTGCAGGATGACTTTATGAAGTTGGGCATTCGGATAGATGAAAGCTGTATAGATGTGTCGAGGCTGCGTATATACTGCTATGACAGGAACGCATATATCAACCCTTATGCAATACCGTACACAAGCACCAAAGAAAAAGAGGTGAAAGACCGACACATGGAAAAGACCGATATTGACGACCCCGAATTACAGAAACTCATAACTAATATAGAGGCTAACCGCATAGACATTGCCCCGTCTTATCGGGAATGGTTTGAAATTGGTTGCGCCCTGTACTGTGAATTTGAGGAAAAGGGCAGGGAGCTATACCACCGCATTAGCAAACAGCATCCGAAATATGACAGGGACAGTACAGATGACCAATTCGACAGGATTGTAGATAATGAATATGAGGCGTATTCGATTAATACGCTATATCATTATTATCATATGTATAGAGAATGAATTTTTAAAATTCAATTAGTTAAGTGTTAAGTGGAGGTTGCTCTGAAAGGGCAACCTTATTCTATATCAAAAGGGGACACTAATAATTCTTTAACATTGGAAACGTAGAATTAAAAATATACCCCACAATATACCCCAAAAAGAAAAACCCACTGATAAATCATTAATTATCAATGGGTTTTCTGTTGTAAAATGTGGTCCCACCTGGGCTTGAACCAGGGACCCCATGATTATGAGTCATGTGCTCTAACCAACTGAGCTATAGGACCTGATTTTCGGCGGTTATTCCGAAATCGGTTGCAATATTACTGCTTTTTACTGAAACGAGCAAACTTTTGGATAAAAAATGAAGTAAAAAAATATTAGAACCCTCTTAGTCTGCTTGTTGTATCTGATGATTACGGCTATCTATGATTGCTAAAGTAATATATAATAATATGCCGGCGGCGATACCGAGTATCTTAAAAACCGAAACCAGTACAATGACTGCTACAATTAGAAAATAACGGTATTCATTCCCTTTCAGTTTGAAACTCTTTACCTTGAGAGAAAACATTGGTATCTCGGAGACCATCAACGATGAGAATACGAGAATGGCAACCAGAAATATATACATCAGGGTGGGAGTAAGGTGCACATTGTGTGTAAGCCCGTAGCAGAAACTTACCCAGAATAAGGCATTTGCCGGAGTATTGAGCCCGATGAATGCTTCCGACTGGCGTTTGTCTACATTGAACTTAGCAAGGCGTAATGCCGAAAATATGGCTAACAGGAATGCCATATAAGGCAGATATTGTTGTATCAGCTCGTTCTGAGTAATCAGTGGCAGATTTTTTATCAGGAATGTGAATACAGCAACACTGGGTGCAACACCGAAGCTAACCATGTCCGATAATGAATCCAGTTCTTTACCCATCGGCGAATATGCCTTTAACAGGCGTGCTGAGAACCCGTCGGAGAAATCGAATATGGCAGCGATAATAACCCATACAACAACCATAAAGAAATTTCCATGAAATGCCATTACTGTTGCAATACACCCCGAGAAAAGATTAAGGGAAGTAAAAAAATTGGGTATATGTCTTTTCATTCTTTTTTATGATTTGAGTTTCGCTATTATAGTCTGATTCCCTGTAACCTTCTGATCCATTTCTACCAATATTTCAGAACCTAAAGGCAGGTACACATCAACCCGCGATCCTAGTTTTATAAATCCGAGATGTTCATCAATGTGGCCTATGTCACCGGCTTGGGCATAAGTGACAATACGGCGCGCCATGGCTCCGGCAACCTGCCGTAGCAGTAGTTGGTGTTTGCCGTCTTCGGTTTCCATAACTACTGTCGACCGTTCATTTTCAGTGCTCGATTTAGGCAGATATGCTGCCATAAAGCGTCCGTCGTGGTGCTGTGATATTAGAACTTTCCCGTTTATGGGATACCAGTTGGCATGCACATTGAATGGTGACATGAAAATGGAAACTATAATGCGTTTATCCTTAAAATATTCACCTTCATATACCTCTTCTATAGCAACTATTTTACCGTCGGCAGAGGCTACTACCGTTCCGTCGGGGTCTCCTTTGAATTGACGGTAAGGGCTTCGGTAGAAATTAAGCACTATGAGGAATAGTACCAAAGAAACAGCTCCTATTGTATAGGATAAGATATGATGGTGAAAAAAATACCACAATGCTCCGTTCAACAGAATCAGAATGATAAGATATGTCGTTAAAACGCCGCGTCCTTCGTGATGAACTTTCATTATTCTATTTTGAAAAACATATTCTTTGTAACTTGCAAAAGTATCTTTATTTGGTGATATATACAAATTTGCTATCTGATTTTTGAGTTAAACAAAAAGGGAGATTTCACTAAAATCCCCCTTTTTATTTATTTTTAATTGTATCGGATATAAAAACGATACTGCTTATAATACATAGAGCGAACTGATAGACTCATTGCAAAGAACCCTGCGTATAGCATTCGCAAAAACTTCAGCAACAGAAAGTACCACAACCTTCTCGCATTTCTTCGAATATGGGATACTGTCGGTAAATACCATTTCGGTAAGTCCCGATTGATCTACGCGCTCCGAAGCCGGATCGGACATCACAGCATGGCTGGCTATCGCCCTCACCGAACGGGCTCCACTGGCCATCATCAGGTCGGCAGCTTTGGTGATAGTGCCGGCTGTGTCTACAATATCGTCTACCAGTAGCACATCCATACCGGCAACATCCCCGATAATCTGCATCTCGGATATTTCGTTTGCTTTCTTTCTCAGTTTGTAACAAATAACCATCGGTGCGCCGAAATACTTAGCATAAGAACTGGCGCGTTTTGTTCCTCCCACATCGGGTGTTGCAATTACCAGATTGTCTCTGTCGAGAGACCTGATATAATCGACAAAAATGGCGGAAGCATACAAGTGGTCTACCGGAACATCAAAGAATCCCTGTATCTGGTCGGCATGCAGGTCCATCGTGATCAGGCGACTGATACCCGCAGCACTAAGCATGTCGGCAATCAATTTCGCACCGATAGATACACGCGGCTTATCTTTTCTGTCCTGTCTGGCCCATCCGAAGTAAGGTATCACAGCCACGATAGAGTGTGCCGATGCTCTTTTGGCAGCATCTACCATCAGTAGTAATTCCATCAGATTGTCGGAAGACGGGAACGTAGACTGCACCAGAAAAACCTGAGCTCCTCTGATAGATTCTTCATAAGATACTGAGAACTCGCCGTCGGCAAAACGCTCGATATTCATTTTCCCCAGAGGGCATCCTAAACTTGCGCAAATCTTTTCTGCTAAATACCGGGATTTTGTTCCCGAAAAAATCTTGAAAGGAATGTTACTTTCCATTTTGTCAATTAATCTTTAAGGTAGGTTTGGTTATTGTTTCTAACAAACTGTAAAATTATAAAAAACAAATCACTCTTGGGGTGCTTATGTCGTAGAAAATTTGATGATCTTTCCCGAACAGGCTTCCATATGTATATATAGCACCTTGTCCCAGCGCGAACTCAGTATGAAATTTTTCTTGGAAAAGAGCTCTTTAGCGCTCCTGATACGCTGAGGATCAATATTCATGTAGTCGAACGCTTCAGATGGGATACGGACGGCTATTTCGCGCGCCTCATTGTCGAAATTGGCAACCACCAGTGTAAAATCTTTCTTGCCCGATCGCAGGAATATGTATTGTTTCGTTGCGTCAAATTCAGGATTCTCGTAATTGGCGTACATCAGGTCGAAGAATTTACCCGAATTGATGCTTTCTTCCTCTTTGGCAATGGCGATCAGTTGTATATAGAATTTCCGAAGATCAGCCTGTTCTTTACTCAGTGCCGAATTCCCGAATGCACCATTGTTACGCCAGTTGCGCACACTCTCTACAGACCAATAGTCGAAAATGGTAGTGCGGCCGTCGAGCCCGCTGAAACCTTCTTTATCCATGCCTTTCTCTCCTAGTTCCTGTCCGAAATATATCATTACAGGATTGACGTTCATGGTAGCAGCAACAATCATTGCCGGAATAGCTTTGAATGCATCTCCCGCAAAGAAATCGGATGCGATACGTTGTTCATCGTGGTTTTCGAGGAAGTTCAGCATCTTGGGTTGTAGCTCGCCGATACGTTGCCAGCAAAATGTAATGTCGGATGCCGGCTTATATCCGCAGGTAATATCACGTAATGTATCATAGAGGTCTACCTTGTCGTACAGATAGTCGAAGAGTCCCCAGTGTACATAGTTCTGATACAGAGACGGATTATACACTTCGGCAATAAAGATCAATGATTTGTTTTTCATCTTCACCTTTGGTATCACCCAGTTCCAGAATTCTACAGGCACCATTTCAGCCATGTCGCAGCGAAAACCATCCACGCCCTTTGCCGTCCAGTATAGGAGTATATCCTTCATCTTAAGCCATGTGTCAGGGGTAGGGGTGAAGCAGCTCGAACGCCCGTTGGTATAGTCTACACCATAATTGAGCTTTACTGTTTCGTACCAGTCGTTGACTGACGGCCTGTTAGAAAAACAATCGTTTCCGGTTGCTTTCGCCGGATATTCTATATATGCGTTTTCTCCTTGCTGAACAGGGAACTGTAGTTCTAGCCGCTGATTCGGGATATAGTAGAAATTATTGTCCGGTTCGAATGAAGCAGTAGTATTGTCATCCTCCCCGAAGTCTTTCACCTTTTTAGGCTTTGCATCGGAATGGTATTGACGGGCAACATGATTAGGTACAAAGTCTATGATCACCTTCATGCCATTCTTATGCGTACGGTCTACCAGCTCTTCAAACTCTTTCATACGGTCTTCGACAGCGTTAGCCAAATCAGGCGATACATCATAATAGTCGCGTATAGCGTATGGCGATCCGGCATTGCCTTTCACTACATCGGGGTGGTCTCTAGGGATGCCCAGTGCCGAGTAATCGGTCTTAGATGCATGCTCGAGCACACCTGTGTACCAGATATGGGTAAAGCCCATCTTTTTTATCTCTTTCAAAGCTTTGTTGTCAAAGTCCGAAAACTTTCCTGTTCCGTTCTCCTCCAATGTTCCATTTTCTTTATTAACGCTTTTGCTGTTCCCGAAAAGTCTGGGAAGTACTTGGTAAATGAATAGTTTTTCTTTCATCGCAATTTTGTTATCGATGTATTGTGTTGTTTGTTGTCTTTAATTGCATTTCCGGAAAGTCTTTTAGCAGCGACTCTTTGTTTTCCTTAATGAAGTCCATTGTAAGATCATATCCTGCCTGATATATTTCATCCACATGATCGAGGTCGAACATCGAGTATTTGGACAGTGATGCCGATTCTATCAGGTAATCGCACAGATTGCGGTCGAGTAATGTATTCGATCCCGACATATAATGGAATGAACGCTCGGCAATATATTTTATAGAACTCCTGAACTCGGCTGTAGTAATAGGGCTGACATTTACACCTATAATTTTCATACACTCGCGTCGAATGGTCGATACCGGAAAGTTCTTGAACAGCCCGCCGTCTACATAGTAATGCTTGTTGATCTCCACAGGCCTGAATATAATCGGAACGGAACAGGATGCAATAACCGAAGGGATAAGTGGCCCCGATGTAAAGGTATAGCTTTCTCCGTACTCTATATCTGTGGCTACTACATGTAACGGTATGTTCAGGTGTTCGAATGTTTTTGCCCTCAGGTGTTTTTTCAGAAAGGATTGAAATCCTTCACTTTTGAAGAACCCTCCATGCGGAATCGTAAACTCGGCGAATTCGCGGAATACTTTCTTCTGGAAAAAAGTGAGTATTTCTTTAGGGCTGTGCCCATCGGCATAGAGCACTCCGGCAAAAGCTCCGGCACTGGTACCCGCTATGATTTCGGGATAAAGGCCATTTTCGTTCAGTGCCTGTAGTACGCCCAAATGGGCAAATCCTTTGGCTCCTCCTCCGCTGAGAGCTATTCCCAGTTTGTATATGTTCCTATTTGTGTCCATTCTGTTCTTAAGAGCTAACGAACTATCGTGCAAAGGTAATGATAATGTTTGTTATAGAGGAGGTTGGCAATGCAAAAAACGGAAACACCTGAAAATCTTATGATTTAGTAACTATTTAAATTTGGCCGAAAATATTTCATGTAACTGTTTCAGATTATTCTTTGGCTCTTGTTTTTATTCTTTCTTCTCTATTTTCTACTTTCCACTCTTGGTTTAGCCCGCTAAACCTGCGTAAAAAGAAAAATATATATTTGAAATAATACAAAATAAGATTGCCAATCAAATTTAAACAGTTACTTAGTTTTGCGATCTTTTACCTTTTGTCTTTCTTTGCGTTTCACAAAGAATATATAATAGCCTGTAATAGGCAGGCTGGCTCCTGCCAAAGAGAAGAAGCAGGTGAATATTTTAGACCAGACACCCCAGTAATTACCTACATGCAGTGAGTACACCCATGCCCATACCTTCACTGTTCCTTCCTGATCTTTGAACAGCGTGGCTTTTGTTATTTCTCCGCTTCTCTTGTCGAAAGCATACTGATCTGCGGCACGCGAGGTGACGGACGACTTCTGGTGTACCGTAGCCGATCCGTCCTGTATGCGGATATATTCATAATCGGGATTGGAGGTTTTCAATTCGCCGAATACTGTCTGCCATGAGGCATAATTAACCTCTTTCTGCTCGCCTTTATCTTTGTCTCCACGCTGACCTCTTTCCTGTCCCTGTTCTTGCTTTACTTTAGCCCCGAACAGCCTGAAAACAGTGTTACGATACCAGTCGAACGACCACATCATCCCCGTAAGGGCACATATCAGTAAGACAAGACAAGCATAAGCCCCCAATACATTGTGTAAATCATAAAACAATCGCTTCCTGCCTTTGCGAAGCTGTATCTTGAAGCGGCTCTTATTCATTCTTCGTGGCATCCATACAATGAAACCGCTGATGAGGATGAATACAAAGAGTAGCGTAGAAATACCTACAGTATATTTTCCCCATGTGCGGGTGCCGTCCAACAGCCAGCGGTGGAGTCTCATTATGGTATAGAACGGACTTTCCTGAAATTTGTAATAACCAGTCACTCTCCCTGTATATTGGTTGACAAAAGCAGTCTGGCGAAATCCTTTTTCGAGTGTCATGCGATATGTCCTTGCCGGATCGTCCGAAATCTGTACGGAAGCGACAGCATTGGTATCTAGCTGTGCATTAACAAGCGGGATGAGTTCTTCGAGTAGAATAGGTGGATTGCTTGTTTCATATTCGATAAAATAATGCGAAGGGTTTGATATTTCCAGTATTTCGTCCTGAAATACAAGTATTGCACCTGTAAGGCAAACTATTGTAATGATGATTCCCACAGGAATGGATAACCACTTATGAAGCTTCTTTAAAAATACACGCATAATTTTTTCTTTAATTGTCTCACAAAAAGAAAACCCGATGTTTCATGAGTTATCATAAACACCGGGAATCAACTATCATCAAAGTTAAGTAATTCTTAAACTATCATCGATACAAAGATCGATGTAATTATTTTCTCCGGCAATCGCAAGAAATAATGATATTTTACGCTCCCGGTAACAATAAATAGTGATCCTCCCCAAAACGACATAAATCTATGCTTTATGTCTCAGTATTTATCAGACCGGATACAACCGCCTATTTATGCACAGGCGTTTAAAAAATATCGGAGCAAAGGTCTTTATTATCTTTGTTACCGACAATCGCAACAAATAATGAAATTCGGAGAAGCTGATAACAAGAAATGGGTATTTGAAGGAAAGAAAATGCCCCCCAAGTGTTTACTGTAAAAAGTATTACCTTTGTTCTTTTCTAAAATATGAATAAAACATTTATGAAAATAAAAATACACCCTACTATTTTTATCCTGACAATCCTGTTTCTGATACCTTTATCATTGTCTGCTCAGTCAGGAGAAAACGGGCTTGAAGCTTATTTGCAAACGCAGAAGCTGACTAATGTCAGCCAAGTGGATAAATCGATCTGTTACGACCTGAAGTATGCAACTACTGACAATTTTACCAAAACAATTCTTTACGACAGCTTGTTAAATATATATCTGCATCCACTAGCTGCCACCAAATTAATTGAAGCGCAGAAGTATCTGAAAGCCCTTCACCCCGAACTTAGCCTGTTGGTCTATGATGCTGTGCGCCCGCTCAGTGTACAACGCAAAATGTACAACGTGGTGCAAAATACAAAATATGCTGCCTATGTAGCCAATCCGTCGCGGACAGGTTTGCACAATTACGGTATGGCTGTAGACCTTACTATTTGCGATACAGCCGGTAAGCCGTTGGATATGGGTACTCCTTTCGATTTCTTCGGTGCTGCCGCCGGAATAAACAGGGAGGCGGAACTTGTACAAAAGGGTGTACTCACCCGGCAACAGGTGAAGAACCGCGAACTGCTGAGAAAGGTGATGACGCACGCCGGATTCCTCACTATAAGGGGTGAATGGTGGCACTTCAATGCCGTTTCACTCACTGAGGCTAGACGCCAGTACAAAGTGATAGAATAACAAAAAACAGATTATAAATGAAACATATTTACATAACCTTTCTGACAGTTTTAGCTCTGAGCTTTTATAGCACCGAAGCTTCGGCTCAGTTTATCGTAGCACAGGACACGGTACGCGGAAGTGTTGATTTTTGCCCCCGCTTGGGCGATCTCAACAACAGTATTACCGTTCCCAACGACTCCGTTTTTTATATGTTTCCTGCCGACGCGGCAACAGAGCCATGGCGCTATGTAGACTACTATCTGCCTTCGCGCAGTACAAAGAGTGGCTATATAGGCGACCGCAAGCTAATGCGTATCGACGATTATGATATAATAGAAGTGGAGCGCCTTTCATCGCATGGTACTATTTCGTTCAAGAATGATGACGTGCGCGTGAATATTGCCGTATCGCCCGTCACAACCAAAGATACAGCTATAAAAAAGAATGCAAGAGGAGAATATATTGTGAACGACAAACCGGCAAAAGGTGTTGCCAGAGGGCAATCGCCCCAACTGAAGTATCAGTCGATATCGGTTACGATAAAAGGACATAACATCGTTTTCCCGAAAGGGGTATATGAACATTTACTCGACCCCGAAATAGACAACATGATTGTATATTATAATGCCGATAAATCTATTGTGTACATCTCTGCAAATAACGGGGGAACAGCCGCTTACTACAATGCCTTGTGGGCTGTGTCTCCAAGAGGTGTTGCTAATGTGTATATCTTCGATCCGGCTGAGAAGTGATTTTAAAAAAAATATTTTAAAATTAGTTAAACAAAATCGACTTATCGGTTGTTCTAATAAAAGTAATATATGCTTTAATTTATATCTGACCATGATATTGCCTTTATAATATTATTGAACATCAGATTTTCGTAAGAATATCATCGTGAGAGTATTATATTGATGAACGCCCTTAGAATCAATGTAAGGTTATGGTTTGGTCTTTGCATTTTAGCCTGTGAAGACTTTATTCTTTTTATTTATTGACGCTGTTATGCGCGGATTTAATGGACCTGGATCTGAATAATTTAAATAGTGAAGCCATGATTAAAAGCGATGTTGGAATGAATGCAGGGAGCATCCTTACCCTATTGTCAGACAAAGGTAGAATGTCTATTCGTGAGATAGGAGACTACACCCACTACAAGGACAAAGCAATATTTATAGCCTTAGGCTGGTTGCTAAGAGAGGATAAAGTCATTTTTATGGACAAGAACGGATTGCTATGCGTAGAGGCAAAGGATATCTGTTTGAGTGAGATTTACTATTAACAGAAAAAAACTCCCGCTAAGTATATTATGCTCAGCGGGAGTTTCCGTATATTATATTTTGTATCGATCTTATTTAACGATATCCATCAGTTCTACTTCGAAGATCAGGTTTGAAAACGGTTTGATAGTTCCCTGATCCCTGCTTCCGTATGCCAGGTCGTAAGGAATATACAGCATCCATTTCGAGCCTACAGGCATCAGTTGCAATGCTTCTGTCCATCCTTTGATAACCTGCGTTACACCAAACGTAATAGGTTCGCCCCTGTCATAGCTGTTATCGAATACAGTTCCATCAAGCAATGTTCCCTTATAATGTACTTTCACGCGATCAGAAGCTGTCGGTGTTTCACCAAAACCTTGCATCACAACTTTATATTGGAGTCCGCTAGGTAATGTAACCACACCTTCTGCCGTTTTGTTCTTTTCCATAAACGCATTACCTTCCGCTATTTGTTGAGCATATTGCCCTTTCAGAGCTTCGGCTTCTTTGGCTTCTTTGGCTTCCATCATTTTCTGCGATGCTGACTGTATCAACTGATCGGTATTATCGATCAGTGGGGTTTCATTTTTCAGGCTACCTGCAAAGGCTCCGATAAAAGCATCCATATTAAACTTGTCTTCTCCCCCCAGTACATCTGTCGAGAATTGTTTGGTCATCGTCCCCAACTGACTGCCGAGAGATATACCCGTATTGAATGCCGTATCGCCATTCTTCTGACGGATTGTCTGCTCGAATCCGGCAAGGAACCGATCCATATTCTTAATATTTGCATTGTTGATAGAGTCGATTTTAAACTTCAATTCTTTGTTCAACTTATCTTTTTTTGCTGCATCCTGTTCAGCTGCTATCTTCTGGTCATATTCAGCTGCGACAGACACAGTGTCTGTCAGCGCACCTAGCTGTGTGAGGTATGGTATCAGACCGTTCTGAGCAAGGTTTGTCCCTAGTGCATAAGAAAGGGAATCTTCTGCAGTTTTCAGTATCGGCTGCACAACTTTCTTTTGTGCAGAAACTGCTAATGGGCTGAGCAAAGCACAGGCAACCAAAGAGCAAATAAGGTATTTCTTCATCTCGATATTCTTTTTATAATTGATAATCTATATAGTTTCCAAGTATTGTGTATCTCCTTATCTTTCAAGGTGCAAAAATAGCATTTTTATTCTGTTAATTTAGATACGGAGAGTAAACTTATTGTGAAATGTTGTAAAAACGTGAAAACTAATCACTACCTTTGCAGCCGCTTTTATCGGAAAGCTCTCTTATGTCGAATGATTTTTGGGGTGGGAGTTAACCGTATAAAGGTTTTAATTACCACATAGATATTTGAAAATTTTTAATGAAAACATTTGAAGAGCTAGGGGTTGCCGCGAATATTCGTAAGGCGATCGAAGAGATGGGATATGAGAATCCCATGCCTGTGCAGGAAGAAGTGATTCCATACCTGCTTGGCGAAACAAACGACGTAATAGCATTAGCCCAGACGGGAACAGGTAAAACTGCCGCTTTCGGGTTACCACTTCTACAGAAGACCAATACAAAAGAAAACGTGCCTCAGGCACTGATTCTTTGTCCTACCAGAGAACTATGCTTGCAAATTGCAAGTGACTTGGCCGATTACTCCAAATATATCGAGAACTTACGTGTTCTCCCTGTATATGGCGGTTCCAGTATCGAGAGTCAGATTAAATCACTGAAAAGAGGAGTGCAGATTATAGTTGCCACCCCGGGACGTCTGATCGACCTGATAAACCGCAAAACTGTGGATCTGGCCAATGTAAAGAACGTAGTACTCGATGAAGCTGACGAGATGCTGAATATGGGATTCCTCGATAGTATAGACGAAATACTAGCGCGGGTGCCAGAAGACAGATTGATGCTTCTTTTTTCGGCAACCATGCCAAAAGAGGTAGCCAAGATCACTAAGAAATACATGAATAGCCCTAAAGAGATCACGATCGGTCGTAAGAATGAGGGGTCTAACAATGTGAAGCATGTCTACTACATGGTACATGCAAAAGATAAATATCTGGCACTGAAACGCATTGCCGACTATTATCCCAGCATTTACGGTATCATCTTCTGCCGTACTCGCCGCGAGACACAGGAGATAGCAGACAAACTGATTCAGGACGGCTACAATGCCGATGCTCTGCATGGCGACCTATCTCAGGCTCAGCGTGACTATGTAATGCAGAAATTCCGTATACATAATATACAATTACTCGTAGCCACAGACGTTGCTGCCAGAGGTCTGGACGTAGACAGCCTGACACATGTGATCAATTACGGTTTGCCTGACGATATAGAATCATACACACACCGTAGCGGACGTACAGGACGTGCCGGAAAAACAGGTACTTCCATCGCCATTGTCCATGTAAAGGAGAAAGGAAAGATCAGAGAGATAGAGAAGATCATTAATAAGAAGTTCGAGCAAGGCACCATCCCATCGGGAGAGGCTATTTGTGAGAAGCAACTTTTCAGTCTGGTAGACAGAATCGAAAAGGTGAAGGTAAACGAAGACGAGATATCTAATCTGCTTCCATCTGTATACAGAAAGCTCGACTGGCTCGAAAAAGAAGATATCATCAAACGTGTGGTAGCTCTTGAGTTCAACCGCCTGATCGATTATTACCGCGATGCACAGGAAATAGAATCACCATCAGACCGTTCTTCATCACGTGACGACAAATCTTACCCACGCCGGAAAGATCGCGATCGTAACGACCGCTCTTCGGGAGGACGCACAGCAGAGAGAGGCTATTCACGCCTGTTTATCAATGTAGGCCGCACCGACAATGTGAATCCGGCTACCCTTATGGGACTGGTAAACGACTTTGTACCGGAAAAGGTCAATATAGGACGTATCGACATAATGCAAAACTTCTCATTCTTTGAAGTTCCCGAAAAAGATGCACAAAAGGTGATCAAATCAATGAGTCGTCAAGAGCAAAACGGACGCCGTCTTTCAGTAGAAGTTGCTCAGGGTGGCGGAGGCTCGGATCGTTCGGGCGGAGACCGCAACAACCGCGAGCGTGGTGGTTTCAGAGACAGAGGTGCAAAAAGAGGAGGTTCAGACTTCAAATCATCGAAACCTTCTGATAAAGGAGGACACAGAAAAGGTCGCAAACCGAAGTTTTCGTAATTCGTAAGGAATTTTGATAATATATAATAATAGGGGCTGTTCTTACAAAGGAATAGCCTCTATATATTTAAAACGAAAGGATATGAAACACAAAATTAATCAGAGCTCTTCTAAGTTCATACATATAAATAAATACCCTATTTCAGGATCACTTTCATTTTACTTCTATCGTTTAAGAGTCTGTTTAAATTTCATTCATTCAGATTTTTATTCCCAAAAGAGCCTAAAAATGAATGAAAAAGAATCTATAATAAAATATTTTGGTAAAATTTAAACAGGCTCTAAGTTATAATTCAGCCATAGGCCTATTTTCATCCTTCAACTTAGAAGAATATTTTTCTTTTAGTCTTCTATTTGCCTCTATACTATAAAATAGTAAAGCAAAAAGTGGGTTTATACATGCAATAACTAAATATACTTTCTTTCTTGTAGAAGATATGTTTTTATTATTTAAAATCCTGTTTATAACATAAATCACAAACGGGATATAGGCTATAATTGCGATTCCTATTTCTAATAAGAAGTCACTCTCCTTTAATAAATCGATCATATTCATGTACTATTAAAGTATAAATTTTTGATAAATTCGTAGTCCTTGCGCAGGGTTTTTCATTCCTGAATCGTTGGAGTTCACAGAGATTCCATCATTTTCTATTTCATGATAGTGTTTTCCCGAAAGGCCATCTCTTAGTAGTGCTGCTGCATCTATCAATGCTGCTTTAGGGCTAACGAAAAATCTTACCCATGCTCTAAGGATAGAAATGTTTTTTTTAACTAAAAAAACTGTTAAATACAAATAAAGCAAAAATTAAATCAAAATAGTATTTAAAGATGATGTTATTCAACATATCGAACGTTGTTAATACTAAAATAAGATATTTCTATACAATCGCACAATAGCTATGAAATTCCCGTAAGTAAACATCTGATATACAAACAGCCTGACTAGAGAATAGTCAGGCTTTCTTTTTATATAACAACTGCATAAAAATCGAGAAGGTTTATCTATATGTCAGTTAACAGTCAACAGTGATCAGTTAACAATGGAAAGCGATCTTTAAAATAACACTCAGCAGAGCTAATTGATAAATCAGCAGAGCTAATTCGTGAAAATCAGAAAAAGTAATGAAAATAAAAACGGTGCAAATCCGTTACTTTCGTTACATTTTAGTTAAAAAATTTTTCTCGCAAAGACGCAAAGGAAAGAGATGCAAGCCTGTAGGGATTTAAGAGACTCTTCCTTCCGATCAGAGTGGTAGTTGCAGGAATAAAGTGTATATGAGGGCAAAAAGTAACAAGAATTGAAAATAGCGTAAATCTATTACTTTCGTTACTTTTTAGTTAAAATAACTTCACCTACTGTCGCATAATTATATTGCGCGGTGCATTGCTACGCGATATAATTGTACAATGGCGAAGGCAGGCAAATAATAGCCACACACTCTTATCGGGACTACAAATAATTAGTATGGCTATTTTGTTTATATAAAACTTAATCCTTTCTTTGCTTTTAGGAAATAAAACTCAAACTATTTACTATGAAGAGGCTAGTCGGTTATGTTTTACTTAAATATTTTGTAATTATATTTATCTGTATCAGTTTTTCGGAGAATATAAAGGCTCAGGATACTATCTATGTGATACAGACAAATAAGATATTAGATTCTTTGGTTCGGTCCGGACATGTAGTTATAAAGGTGGATCAACCTCCTGTATTTGAAAACGGAAAGAAAATGAAAGAATACATAGAAGAAAATGTGCGATATCCGGATGGAGTAAATACAGATTCTCTTGCAAGCAAAACTGTCTTTCTTAAGTATACAATAACAGATCGAGGCAACGCTGAAGATATTCTTGTTGCTAAAGGATTGACTCCGGAATTTGATGCGGAAGCTATTCGTCTGATTTCTTCCATGCCTCAGATGGTTCCCGGGAAAAAAGACAAAAAAGATGTATCGACAGTTGTTTTTCATGGATTACGTTTTCCAAAAATAAAAATCAAGGAGGAATATGAGGATAAGAAACCTCAGTTTGTAGGTGGGGAGAAAGTCATGCAACTATATATTGCAAACAAATTGAAGTATCCGAAGGAAGCTCTGAAAAGAAAAGCGGAAGGAAGGGTTATAGTTCGTTTTATTGTTGATAAAACAGGAGAACTAAAAGATATAGAAGTCGTAAAAGGAATTGATTATTCTCTTAATACCGAAGCAGTAAGAGTCGTAAAAGGAATGCCAAACTGGGAACCCGGAATGACCGAAGGGAAACCCGTTTCTGTTCATTTTACCTTACCCATCGTTTTCAGATTGAGAAAAGATATGATACAGGATATACCCGGTTCCAGATCGAATAAGCTAAAACAAAGGTGAACGAACTCTTTAGTGACTTAAACCGTTTAATATTATAGAGTGTAACCTGATCTAGCCCATGAGGCATATCGGTGTGTTAATATTATAAGTGTAGCATGTAAATTAAGAGTTATAAGACCTTATAACTGGTTTTTGTTTTATATATTTGCTTGTTTATTGCTTTGGCAGTAACGGTTTTCTTTACTATAACAGAAAAGTTATGAGCGAACAACACAATATATCGATTTTAGAGAAAGTAAATTATCCGTCAGACCTGAAAGATCTCAGCATAGAAGAGTTGGAGACACTTTGTACCGATCTTCGCACTTTTATTATAGACCAGCTGAGTAACAATCCGGGGCATTTTGGCTCCAGTCTGGGAACTGTGGAACTTACTGTCGCTCTTCATTATGTCTACGACACACCTTACGACCGCATTGTATGGGATGTCGGGCATCAGGCTTACAGTCACAAAATCCTCACAGGAAGAAAAGACCGATTTCATACAAACCGCCAGTTTGGAGGATTAGCCGGATTTCCCAATCCAAGCGAAAGCGACTATGACGCATTCATCGCAGGACATGCTTCCAATTCCATATCGGCCGCACTCGGAATGGCTGTTGCCTCCGAACTGAAACAAGAAAATAGGCATGTGGTGGCTGTTATCGGAGACGGTTCTATGACGGGAGGGCTGGCATACGAAGCGCTTAACAATGCTAATTCGCAGCCTAACGACATGCTTATCATACTCAATGATAACGACATGGCCATAGACGACAATGTGGGCGGAATGCGCGACTACCTCGTAAAAATGACTACATCTCCGGCTTATAATCGTGTAAGGAATGATGTGTATCAGAAATTTAAGAGAGGGAATCTTATTACGGACAAAGGTAAGAACTTTATACTGCGCTTCAACAATAGCCTCAAGTCATTACTGACCAAGCAACAAAACCTTTTTGAAGGCTTCAATATACGTTACTTCGGGCCGGTAGACGGGCACGACCTGCGCAGCCTTATCCGAATTTTACAGAACATCAAGGATATGAAAGGCCCTAAGATGCTGCATATCCACACCATAAAAGGAAAAGGATTCAAGCCTGCTGAGGTTTCGGCAACAGTATGGCATGCTCCGGGCAAGTTTGACAAAACGACCGGAGAGCGGATTGTTACAAAATCGAAAGACCAACCTCAACTGTTTCAGGACGTATTTGGACATACCCTTGTAGAATTGGCCGGAAAAGACACTCGCGTAGTAGGTGTTACGCCTGCCATGCCTACCGGATCATCCATGTCGTACATGATGAAGGAGTTTCCGGGCAGGGCATTCGACGTAGGTATCGCAGAAGCCCATGCAGTTACCTATTCGGCCGGACTGGCCAAAGAAGGGCTGATACCGTTCTGTAATATCTACTCTTCGTTCATGCAGCGTGCCTACGATCAGGTGATACATGACGTGGCCCTGCAAAATCTGCACGTAATCATGTGTCTCGACCGTGCCGGATTGGTCGGAGAAGACGGACCCACACATCATGGAGCATTCGACTTGGCCTATATGCGCTGCATACCGAACCTTATTGTTGCTTCACCATTCAATGAACACTATCTGCGTCATCTGATGTACACAGCGACTTACGGACAGGAAGGCCCATTTGTCATTCGTTATCCGAGAGGGCAAGGAGTCCTTGTAGACTGGGAATGTGAAATGAAGGTTCTGGAAATAGGGAAAGGCCGCAAACTGAAAAGTGGAAAAGACCTTGCTGTACTTTCTATAGGACCTATCGGCAATGCCGCACGCGATGCCATCTCTAAAGTAGAAGAGCAGGGGTTCTCCATCGCACATTACGATATGATCTTCCTGAAACCGATAGACGAAGCTTTATTGAAGGAAGTAGCAGAAAATTACGATAATGTGCTGACTATCGAGAATGGTGTATTGAAAGGCGGTCTGGGTAGTGCCGTCCTCGAATATTTCTCAGAAAACAACTATAATGATATAAAAGTCACCCGTGTAGGGTTGCCGGATGAGTTCGTTACTCATGGCTCTATTAAGGAACTGAATAAGCTTTGTGGAATTGATGTTCCGGGATTAGTACAGCATATACAAGGTGTTTTGGACAAGACGAATGTACCTCATCCCGAACAGGAGAAAGTAACAAATTAAAGTGATATAAATGAGAATTGTTATTGCCGGCGCAGGAGCGGTAGGGACACATTTAGCAAAACTATTATCAACCGAAAATCAGGACATCGTATTGATGGATACTGATAAGGAGAAGTTCAACCTTCTGGGTACCAGTCTGGAAATGATGACTATGACCGGATCGTGCACATCCCTGAAAGACCTGATGGAGGTAGATATAGACGAGGCCGACTTCTTCATTGCCGTTACTCCCGACGAATCTACAAATATCACAGCCTGTATGCTTGCAGCCAACATGGGAGCAAAAAAGACCTTTGCCCGTATCGACAACTACGAATACCTTCTGCCTAAGAATAAAGAGTTCTTTGAGAAGCTGGGAATTGGCTCTATGGTCTATCCCGAAATGCTTGCCGCCAAAGAAATAGTTTCGGCACTCAGACGCCCTTGGGCTCGTCAGTGGATAGAACTATGCGGTGGCGCTATTATCCTGGTAGGCGTGAAAGTGAGGGAAAACTCCGAGCTTGTAGATAAACATCTGTACGAGTTGGGGCATGAGGACAAGAAGTTCCATATCGTAGCCATCAAGCGAAACAATATAACCATCATACCGGGAGGGAAAGATAAGGTGCTGGCCGGAGATATAGTCTTCTTCACCGCAACAAAAGATAATGTGGAAGAGCTTCCCAAAATAGGAGGTAAAGCCAGCTTCGAGGTGAAGAACGTCATGATAATGGGAGGTAGTCGTATAGCTATACGTACCTGCCAATACCTACCGGATAATGTAAATATAAAGCTATTGGAATCGGATAAAGAGAAGTCGTACCAGTTATTGGAGCGCCTTCCCAAGAATGTAACCGTATATCATAATGACGGGCGCAATGCCGATTTCCTGCTACAGGAAGGGATAAACGAAATAGATGCCTTTGTGGCTGTGACGGGAAATTCCGAAGCCAACATTCTGGCCTGTATGGCTGCTAAACGTTTTGGTGTACGTAAAACGGTGGCCGAAGTAGAGAATATGGACTATATGCTATTGGCAGAAAACCTCGATATAGGGTCTATCATCAATAAGAAACTGATAACAGTTGGCAATATCTACAGATTCCTGTTGAGCGCCGATGTTTCGAATGTGAAATCCCTGACCATAGCCAATGCCGATGTGGCTGAGATTATAGCCCGTCCGAATTCCCGCATCACCAAAAAGGAAGTCAAGAAGATCATCTTCCCTAAAAATGTGACACTGGGAGGCCTTATCAGGAACGGTGAGCCTATAATGATAGATGGAGATACGCTTATAGAACCGTATGACCATGTAGTTGTATTTTGTCTCGAAGATTCGTTGCGCGAAGCCGAGAAACTGTTCCATTAAAGAGACCTGTATATATAAAAGAACTCGTACTGTGAATAACTTTAACTATCGGTTTGTACTAAAGACTATCGGCTTTCTGCTCATCATAGAATCCTTATTCATGATGGGAGCGACTGTTGTCTCTTTCTACCTGCGCGAAACGGCAGGTGATGCAATGCTGATAAGTTCTGCCATAACATTCTTTGCCGGAGTATTTGTGCGACTTACCGGAACAGAGGACTTCCCCAAACCGATAGGCAAACGCGAAAGTTTCTTCATGGTGGCTATCTCATGGATTGTATTATCGGCATTCGGTATGCTCCCATACTATCTTAGCGATGCCATTCCAAGCATCAGCAATGCTTACTTTGAAACTATCTCGGGACTGACAGCTACGGGCGCGACCATTCTCACCAATGTGGAAAGTATGCCGAGAGGATTACTCTTCTGGAGAAGCATAACCCAATGGATAGGAGGTCTCGGTATCGTATTGTTCGTTGCTACCATCCTGCCGATGGGGGGTAATGCTTCTGTAATGTACGATGCTGAAGTCACAGGTATTGGTTACGACCGTTTTCGCCCGCGTATATCCCAGATAGCCAAACGGCTTTGGATGGTATATGTACTTCTTACAAGTATTCTCATTCTGCTACTATGGGTAGGGCCGATGGGGCTGTTCGATTCTATTTGTCATGCTTTCACGACCATATCCACAGCGGGATTCTCTACGAAGCAGGATAGTATCGCCTATTGGAATTCGGCCTATATAGAATACGTCATTACCCTGTTTATGTTCATTGGTGGTATAAACTTCACCCTTATATACTTCTTCATGCAGGGTAGCCCTAAAAAGCTGTTGAAGAATGAGGAGTTTAAATGGTATGTAGCTATTATCCTTATCTTCGTCCTCATCATTGCTATAGGGCTCTATTCGTCAGGGAAGATAAACGGTGTAGAGAAAGCATTCCGTACATCCTTGTTTCAGGTAGTATCTATGATAACGACTACGTGTTTCACTACCGATAACTTTATGAACTGGGGATCTTTCTACCAATTTGTTGTCGTCATCTTTATGCTTTGTGGAGCCTGTGCCGGATCTACAGCCGGAGGTATCAAGATAGTAAGGATTATTATCCTGTTCAAAAACTCCCTGAATGAGTTTAAGCGTCAGGTACACCCCAATGCGATTTTGGCTATACGGCTCAACGACAGGGTGATCTCAATGGACGTTGTTACCAAAGTACTGGCTTTTATATTTCTGTATCTGGCTATCCTCATATTAAGTTGCCTGTTGCTATCCCTATCGGGCATGGGATTCGAAAACTCACTGGGTGCTGCTATCTCTTGTCTGGGCAATGTAGGGGGAGGACTGGCCGAGATAGGGCATACAGGAAGCTTCTCCGATGTACCTGTAGCATCTAAATGGTATCTTTGCTTTCTGATGCTGACAGGCCGCTTGGAGCTATTTACTGTATTATCCCTGTTCATGCCGGCATTCTGGAAAAGATAAATCATTGATATACATAATGAAAACACAGGTCGCACTTCTTACATTCCTATTTGTTATAAGCTACAGCTACGCTCAGGAGCAAAAGGTAAGCTTCCTTTTTGCCGGAGATGCCATGCAGCATAAAGCTCAGCTCGATGTAGCCAAAACAGAGAACGGTTACGATTACTCAGCTTACTTTCAGCATGTAGAAGACGAGATCAAACAAGCAGACATTGCCGTAGTCAATCTGGAAACTACCCTACCCGGAAAGAAATATTCGGGATATCCTTTCTTCGGCTCTCCTGATACTTATGCCTATGCGTTGAAGGATGCCGGTTTCGATGTCTTCCTCACAGCAAATAACCACATCCTCGATAAAGGTAAAGACGGGCTTGAACGTACCATTTATATCCTCGACTCAATGAAAGTAAAGCATACGGGTGTTTTCATCAATAAGGAGAAGCGGGACATCTACTATCCGCTGATGATGATAAAGAACGGCATCCGCATAGCTATGCTCAACTATACATATGGCACAAACGACTTTGTACCTACAGCTCCCAATGTAGTGAACTACATTGACAAAAAGCAGATGAAGGCGGACATAGATATGGCTAAGCAGATGAAAGCGGACATAATCATAGCCAACATACACTGGGGTGTGGAGTATGTGTTGAAACACAATAAGGCTCAGAAGGACATAGCCGACTACCTCATCAAAAACGGTGTACGCCTTGTGATAGGAGGGCACCCACACGTAGTACAGCCAATAGACATACAAAAAGACAGTTGTGGTATCAACAACATAGTTGTATATTCGATGGGCAACCTGATCTCTAATATGAAGCCTGTGAACACCAGAGGCGGCATGATGGTGAAGATAGATATAAGCAAGGACGAGAACAGTGCCATATCCATAGATTCCTGCAACTACTCGCTGGTATGGGTAAACAAACTGATGAAGGACAAGGATACTCCTACCTTCTTTGAACTGTTACCTGTAGCAGCTTTCGACAATGAGGAGGGAAAAGAAAAGCTCGGAGAAGCTGAGTTCCTGAAGATGCAGACCTTTGCCAAAAATGCCAAGAACGCCGTAGAAAGCCTTTGGAAAAAAGAACCTCAACCAACCGCCAATCAATAACAGGATGAGGTTGAAAGGCATAAGGCATATAGGGTGGATTCGAAAGACTATGGTACTACTTATGCTCTTATTCCTGATAGCTACACAAGCTTATCCTCAATATAGGTCAGGTATGATAATGACCATTTAACCACCCTCACTTTTGGCCCTGAGCGACAGAATGGATTTCGCATTTCTCTTTCGCTTGTTGCCATGTTCACGGCAGGAGCGGCCGACCGTAACGGGTTCAGATTGGGTGCAGGCGTAACACTGTCTCAGACCATAGACAACTGGACTTTCTCGCTCGGATCGGATATGTACAAAGCACGACAAAAATTCGGTATGGGAACTTCGTTTGCCGGCATCACTTTCGATGACGGGCGTTATGGAGGCTCATACTATGTCAATAAATACTACCAAGGTGACAGACAGCTGTCAGGCATCGTCAGCCTTCACCTCGATGACTTTCGTATCAACTTTGAAGATGACATATTGGCTACTCCGTTTACAGGCTTCAATATCTATGACCGCTACAGGACGGCAGCTCTGGAAGTCCGCTTCAAAGGCTTTATGATAGGCACAAATGTATATACGACCGATATCAATGGGGTGACCGATTTATCGTTCTCCAACAGCAGGGGCGTGTACCTCACAGGCAAACAGATATCAAGTCCCCTTTATGTGGGTTATGCCACAAACGGACTTATCCTGCGCTACGGGCTCAACAGCAGTCTGGGAGGCTTCGCCGGACAGAACGGATGGCACAGAGCCTTCTTCAATACCCCTGATTTTCACTTCGGCGGATACAAAGAACAGTTCATGCAAGTCGGTGTAGATAAGCCATATACAATGTACTGATATGAAGAAAACCATATTTACATTATCTATCATTATAACATTATATGGCTGTGCATCACGACCTAAGAACTTCACATATAGTTATAAACAAACCGACACTGGATTAGCCGGACGAATTGATCTGAACGGGTACTATGTCTCGCAGCATGGTTGTGATAGCACATTCTACTCCATGTACATGTTTTATCCCGATGGCTTGTTCACCATAGCTACGACTTCTACTATATCGCCCGAACTGATCGCCTGCTTCAAAGACGGTGGTAATTCCAAGATATGCCGTTATCCACTATGGGGCTTATACAAGATAGAAGGCGACCTGATAAAGACGCAGTCTATACGCACCGATGGCGGTGGATTTGTTATCTTCCGCGATTACAGGATATTACCTGATGGTAGTCTGATAAACGTAAGCGACTATGTGCAGCCTGAATACATCAATCTGGGCTATATGGAAAACTACCCTTCTTTCAAGGATAATTCGTGTGAAACAAAAGCCCGATTCTTTCCGATGGATGCAAAGCGCGATAAGAGAGAGTGCCCATTTATAGGAAAAAGTTGGTTTACTTCAAAATAGTCGTTTTTCCAAAAAAATACTATATTTGACTTTCTCAAACCACAACACTATGAAACCAAAGCTACTACTCGCATTCTTTCTCTTAATCACACTGTATTCATCAGCTCAATACCAACCAAAAGAAGATACTCATAGCCGGATGAACCCCCCTAGCTTGACTCTACAAAAAGAGATAATGCTTTCGAATCTTGATTACAAAATAGCATCCGGATACCCTTCTTATATACCAGATCAGGAATCTTCATCTATGTATGTGATGGCACCCCAAGAAAGCCAGCATCGCGATTTCAGCCCTGAATTTGGTTTTGCCCTCACCGGAGGCTACCTCTACAATCGTGTCTCTTTAGGTTATATCGGATTAGATATGGGATTCAGCCCATACCAAAAATATCCGTATTCGGGTAAGAGAGTAGATCAGGTAATTCTGGGATTGGGAATCTATATTGGCAGTTTCAATGGGGAAACAAAAGCAATCCCCACACTTAATCTCACCTATTCTACCGGAGGGGCGGGATTGTTAGATCTCGGGATCGCAGCATCACAATATCATGTGAATCCGTATGTAGGACTTAACTTTGCAAACTATATAAAGATACACACAGGTTACAGTTTTGGGTTCAAATCTATCAACGATAAAAGGCTAAAGGGCTTTACCATCGGCATAAAACTATCCATCGGCAGCCCTTCATATCACGTAGACCTATCAACCTGATATATGGTAGTATTTAATCTTCATCCTCGTCATCCTCTGCATCGAAGTCGTATTCAACATACTCCCTGCCCAGAATTTCATCTATCAGCAGACATGTTTCTGCAAACTGTGACATCGCGCTCAATCTGTCGATAGAGGAATAAGCTTCTTTCAGCGATTGCAGCATGACCACATCTTCTTCGCTAGGCCCCATTTCGGGACTTTCTACAAACCAGTGTAATTCGTTTTTCAGATTATCTCTTACCACATTGTAGAATCCGAGAGCAGCTTCGGTATCTCCCATCTGCTCTTTTACCTTTGCAGCCTCTACCATATCGTGTCCCAGCACATTCTTGTAATTGCGCATAATGGCAAGCGTAATTTTAGTACGCAGCACAATCGCAAAGTGTAATGCTTCCAGATCTTCTTTGAGGCGGTAATAGTAAGACAAGGTATTCAGAGAAGCGCGTATCATTGCCGTTTCAGTTATAACTACATCGCTGACTTTCTGCATCGGGTAACCCTTTGTCACCTGCTGGATGTTTTCGACTATATCGGGAATCATATCCGACAGCTTATCTGTTACAAGGTGGCGAATAGCCTCATGGCTGCCGTTTATATCCAAAGCAAAGATCAGACGGATAAGGTTTCTGAAAAGTGTAGCGTTACCTTCTTTTAGAGTAACGAAGTCATATTGACCGAGTGTGTCGCTTTTTCCTTCGGTGAACAACTCTTTTAAAATATCGTCGAGTATATCACCGTCTTCACGAGGCAACAAGGATAACAATTCATCCGTTTTGTTTTCTAGTATCAGTTCCCATAGTTGTTTGTCGTCTGTGTCGAATAGTGGTTTCAGCTCATCATTCAGTGTCAGTTTGTTCGTCATTTTCCTCTGTCGTATTAGTGGTTATTATTTGGTCAGTCGATTTCGCTTTACGCATCGCCTTATATATTTCTTCCTGTATCCGCTGGCGTATTCCCAGACTCATCAGCGCCTTGTGTGTACGTTTATCATACACTCTGTTCGACAAAAATATATAAATTAAATTATTATCGGGGTCTATCCAGAAACAAGTCCCCGTAAATCCTGTATGTCCGTATGTGCTTGCCGGAGTACTCGGACTAGTCGGGCTCGATTTATTCGTACGCATTTCAGGTTTGTCGAACCCCAAGCCCCTGCGCGAACTAGAGCTCTTCGTACTTGTAAACAGTTTGACAGTCTTTTCCGATAGATATTCTTCTCCGCCATACGTGCCCTCATTGAGCCACATCTGGTAAAGTTTAGCCAGATCGTTGGCATTAGAAAATAGTCCGGCATTACCCGATATTCCACCCATAAAGGCCGCACCTTCATCATGTACATATCCCTGTACGAGTTGCTTGCGGAGAAAATCGTCTTTCTCGGTAGGCACAATGTTGTTTTTATCAAACTTAGTCAACGGATTGTATGTAGTGGTAACAGACCCCAGACGGCTGAAGAAATTATCCTGAACAAATGTATTCAGGTCTTCTTTCGCTATTTTCTCAACAGTTTCTTTCAACAGCATAAAATTGAGACAACTGTACAGATAGCTTTTTCTTTTTCTCAAAGTAGATTTAGCAATAGTGGCTATGATGGTATCATTGTACGATCTGTTGACATACATTTTATCTGCCAAAGGTAAAAACCCAGCTTTAGGGACAGTAGAAACCATATTTGCCTTATACCGGTAATCGGTACGCGCCCATGTACTTTCGTCGAACTTCGCCGAATACAGGGCTGTACGTGTGCGGTTAAACAACTTCCCCTGATAGCTGTCCTTATTTATAGCATTCATATAATAGGGAATGAAAGAGGTCAGACCCGTCTCGTGCAACAATGCTTCCCTTATGGTAATCTGCGACTTATCCGTTCCTTTCAGCACAGGAACATACGTGCTGAGTGGTGAACTGAGTTTCAGCTTCGATTCGTCATATAACTTCATTACAGCAGGTAGTGTAGACGTAGCTTTAGTCATGGAAGCAATATCGTATATATCGCTGTTCTTTACCTTACGCGTACCGTTATACACAAATGAGCCGAACGAACGGTTATAGATAACTACACCGTCTTTCGCTATCAATACCTGACATCCGGGAAAGGCCTGTGCCTTTATTCCTTCCTGCACTATATTCTCTATTCCATTCAACCTGCCCGCTTCGATGCCTGTAGCTTCGGGTACTTCATAGCTCAGGCGTACTTTTTTTGTGTTCAGTCCCTTTCCTTCCTTAAAAAGATCGTCTACTGTAACCGGAATCTTTCCCGAAACAGCATATCCGCCAAAGATAGCCTGAGCTGCATAGTCCTGCGCCAGATCGGAGTTTTCATAGGCAAGGACTACTCCATCCGCTTTTTTAATGGCGGCAGTATAAGAACTCATACGATAAGGTACAACGAAAAAGGCTAATATGGTTTCTTTTCCCTGCGACAGACTTTGTATCGCCGCATTCACATTCGAACGGTTATTATGTACCGAAAAAATAACAGTATTGTATTTCTCCAGAATCTTCTTGATTCTCATCATGCCATCGCTATCCGCCACATTGAAGCAGGTTACGTCTGCGTATTGTTTCAACGTGTTATGGAATGTATTATCTGCTCCCCCACCGACAGATATGGCAGCTATCTTGCGCTTGTCCAGTTCCTTTAGCGGAATTATCTTTTCATCGTCTTTCAGCAATGTTATTGCATCCTTGTGCAGTTCCCTGTTGATCCACTCGGCGTATGATGTATTCAGGTTCTGGTTAAGATTTTTGATGTCTATCGGTTTGGTTTCGTGTACCCCCAGTATGTATTTATAGGTAAGTACCTTCTTGCATTTTGCCTCCAGTTGAGATTCACTCAATACCCCGTCAGCAACAGCTTTTTTTACTGCTTCAAACTCTTTTACAGGATTCACCGGTCCCAACAGAATATCATTTCCGGCCAGTAATGCCCGCACACAATAGTTATCTTCGGTAGATACACCCTTCATTTGCAAGCCATCTGTAAATATCAGTCCGGAGAAGCCCATCTCATTCTGCAACAAGTCTGTCGCAATAGCTTCCGAAAGAGAACTCGGTTGTCCTTTCGTATCGAGAGCGGGAATATCCAGATGTCCTACCATCATTCCCGACAATCCTGCTTTTATATATTCGTTGAATGGTCTTAACTCTACATCATCGAGCCTGCCCCTGCTGTGATTTATAACGGGCAATGTCTTATGAGAATCGGTAGACGTATCGCCATGACCGGGAAAGTGTTTTGCGACAGCCATCACGCCTCCGGCCTCAAGACCTTTGGAGTACATGATGCCCTGACGTGCTACACGCTCAGGATCTTCTCCGAACGAACGAGTGCCAATAACCGGATTGGCAGGATTACTGTTCACGTCCAGCGCAGGAGCAAAATTCACATGTATTCCCATCAAACGGCACTGACGTGCAACCTCCAAGCCGTAATAGTACAGAAGAGAATCGTTTTGTATAGCTCCCAGCATCATATTGCGCGGGAAGCGGGTAGTATTGGACAAACGCATTGATAAGCCCCATTCGCCATCGAGCGAAATCATCAGAGGCACTTGCGCGGCTTTTTGCGCGGCATTAGTCAGGCTTGCCTGATTGGCTGGCGTACCCTTCGAGAACAGTAAGCCGCCTACATATTGGTTATTTACCAGACTCAGCATCCTGTTGCGGTTAGCATCAGTTACATCACCGGCTATTACGGGCATGAACAACTGCCCGATACGCTGCTCTACAGTCAGTTGGTTATAGACGGAATCTACCCAATGGCTTACTTTTTGCTCATCGGCAGATTCTTCGAGGGCAGGTATCACTTTTTTGTTTTCAAGGGCTGTGCTATGCAGGTATGAAGCTGTAAACAGGACAGCGATTGCCGCTATATATTTTATTTTCATTCTGTTATTTCTTGTCAAGGATTTTCGGGTAACAATTTACCCGCGTACAAAAATAAACGGAATATATTTTGCAGGGAAAGAATAACGGATTAATAAACATAGATTAACATCAGAAAGGTGCCGGAACGAAAAACATAGAGATGAAAATCAAAAACTATCATTGACTCTAATAATTATATTTCCAATAATATAACAGGTAGAAGTGTTTGTATATTTCCGAAATATTTTTATCTTTGCATCCGCTTTGCGTAATCTCTGACGAGAGAGGCTCGTGTATATTGCGTATATTAACAACAAAACCATCATATAATCATGGACTTAATTAAAGTTGCAGAAGAAGCATTCGCTACAGGAAAAGAGTTTCCTAGTTTCAAGAGCGGTGACACGGTTACTGTTGCTTACCGTATTAAAGAAGGTAACAAAGAACGTGTACAGCTATATCGCGGTGTAGTTATCAAGATCGGCGGACATGGAAGCAAAAAACGTTTCACAGTTCGTAAAATGTCTGACAATATCGGCGTAGAAAGAATCTTCCCGATCGAGTCTCCATTTATCGACAGCATCACCGTAAACAAAGTAGGTAAAGTTCGTCGTGCTAAATTGTATTACCTTCGTAATCTTACAGGTAAGAAAGCCAGAATCAAAGAAAAAAGAGTTGTTACAACTAAACAAGCTTAATTCTTTTTCCGGACTAGACACGAAAAGATATCGGAAGAGCCTGCTACCTAAGCAGGCTCTTTTTTTATAGCAAATGATTGATGGTTAAAAAACAAACACAAGAAGCAATGAAAATTACAAATCACCTGCCATAAAAACCGGAAGTATGGGAGTATATTTCCTGTTATTTCACCAAATTATTTCTACCTTTATTTTTTGTAACAGGACACTTTTCGACCCGTTGCAACAATATCCATATTATTTCGATAACAATATATGAAAGACTTTATAATATCCGAATCAAAAAATGAGCAGGCTGTTCTTGTGGGACTTATCACGCAGGAGCAAACAGAAGAACAGGTAAAGGAATACCTTGACGAACTGGCTTTCCTTGCCGAAACAGCCGGCATTATTCCCGACAGGAATTTTACCCAGAAGCTCGACAAGCCCAATCCGGTGACATTTGTCGGTACAGGTAAGCTACAAGAGATAAAGCAATATATGGAGGATAACGAGATCGGGCTTATTATCTTCGACGACGAACTGTCACCCAAGCAATTGCGTAACATCGAAAAGGAATTACAGACAAAGATACTCGACCGCACCAGTCTTATCCTCGACATTTTCGCTATGCGTGCGCAAACGGCTTATGCCAAAACACAGGTGGAACTGGCGCAATACCAGTATCTGCTTCCGCGACTGACACGTATGTGGACTCACCTCGACCGTCAACGCGGAGGGGGAGTTATGATGCGTGGTGTGGGGGAAACCCAGTTGGAGACCGACCGTCGTATTATCCTCAACAAGATATCTTTCCTGAAAGAGGAACTGAAGAATATAGACCGCCAGATGGCTTCGCAGCGCAAAAACAGAGGTAAGATGGTACGTGCAGCTCTTGTGGGATATACTAATGTGGGAAAATCTACGCTGATGAACCTGTTAAGCAAGTCGGAAGTGTTTGCTGAAAACAAACTCTTTGCCACGCTCGACACTACTGTCCGCAAGGTGATTATCGACAATCTGCCGTTCCTGCTGTCCGACACTGTTGGATTTATCCGCAAATTGCCTACCCATCTGGTAGAATCATTTAAGTCGACACTCGACGAAGTGCGTGAAGCCGATCTGTTATTGCATGTTGTAGACATCTCACACCCTAACTTTGAAGAACAGATAGAAGTGGTGAAAAACACCTTGCTGGACATAGACAAGGAAGAAAAACCCACTATTCTTGTCTTCAACAAAGTGGATGCCTTTACCTATAAGCCGAAAGAAGAAGACGACCTGACTCCGGCTACTAAAGAGAATATCTCACTGGAAGAGTTGAAGAAATCGTGGATGAACAAAATGCACAACGATTGCATCTTCATTTCGGCTAAGAATAAGACGAATGTAGACGAACTGAAAGAAATGCTATACGAGCGTGTAAAAGCAATCCATATAGAACGCTATCCATACAACGACTTTCTGTTTCAGAAGTACGACGAAGAAACTGAGTGATGCTATCATGCAAAAGGCAATAGCTCACATAAAAGAATCATTAAAAGCGCATTACCCCGAGAGTGAAATTTCGGGGTTTACGCGTATTATCGTAGAACATATAACCAAAGAGTCATACACTCGATATTTACTTGATAACAAGCCGTTCTCGGTCGAACAGGAGAAACAGTTGGAGAGCATTCTCGAACGGCTAAGAACATACGAGCCAATACAGCACATTACAGAAGATACCGAGTTTTTGGGTCTTCCTTTCTTCGTCAACAAGAATGTACTGATTCCCCGTCCCGAAACGGAAGAGCTTGTAGAGTTAATCCTCAACGAAAATAAAGAATTCGGTTTGAGAGTCTTAGATATAGGCACCGGTAGTGGCGCCATTGCCATCGCATTAGCCAAACACCTGAAGAATACAGAAGTAACGGCATGGGATTTTTCCCATAAGGTGTTGGATATCGCTGTATTCAACTCTAAGATAAATTCGGTGGATGTATCTTTCAGGCTGGTGGATGTACTCAAAGATTTCCCTACAGACAGGCAGTACGATATCATTGTCAGCAATCCACCTTATATTCTCGAAAACGAGAAAAGCACAATGGATAAGAATGTTTTGGACTACGAGCCTCATTCAGCCCTGTTTGTACCCGACAGTAGCCCTTTGCTGTTTTACGAACGTATAGCCGACATTGCATTGCAGGTACTTTCCGCCAATGGAAAACTCTATTTCGAGATCAATCAGGCTAAAGGAAATGAGACTGTAGAAATGCTCGAAAGCAAAGGGTTCAGAAACGTATCTTTACACAAAGACCTGAGCCAAAACGACAGAATGGTAAAAGCGGCCTCCCCTAACCCCTCCACAGGAGGCGGATAAGATAGATACATGACAAAAGAGCAAAGAAATAACAGACACAATTCCTCCCCTACGGGGAGGCAAGGAGGGGCTAAACTCTCCGAACCCCAAGCCCTCAATCGCATTGCAGCATATTGTTCGCGAGCCGAACGGTGTGAATCAGACGTGTGCAAAAAGCTCGTTGCATGGGAGTTGGAGGATAGTGCGGTGAAACGGATCGTAGAACGGCTTAAGCAAGAAAAGTTTCTGGATGATGCCCGCTTTTGCCGCAGCTTCGTCAACGATAAGCTGAAGTTCAACAAGTGGGGCAAGACAAAGATCATCTTTGAACTGAAGAAGCGAAATATATCGGCTTCTATCTACAGTCCCATACTGGAAGAGCTATCAGGTGATCAGTTTGAAGAGCAACTGATACACATACTCTCGGTAAAAGCCAAAAGCGTAAAAGGAAAAACCGAATACGAGCGTAAAACCAAACTGATCCGCTTTGCTCTTGGCAGAGGCTTTTCGATGGATATGACGATACGATGCGTAAACAAACTACTGGGTGGCGATTATGAAGACGCTTTTTTGTAACTTCCTCAACCTCTTCTTTCCCGACCTTTGTGTAGTGTGTAACGAAAAACTATCGGAAGGCGAACAGCATATCTGCACCGATTGCCTGCTGCTTCTGCCCAAAACCAATTTTCACCTGCAACCCGACAATCGACTGGAGCAATTCTTTGCCGGACGCATCCCTTTCCGCCACATTGCCGCTTACGCTTACTTCGTAAAAGGCGGCAGCATACAACAGATAATCCACGAACTGAAATATAACCGTAATCCTGAGATCGGTAACTTTATAGGTGAGCTGTGCGGCGAAAACATAAAAGGTAGCAACTTCATTTCGGCTATCGACCTCATCGTGCCTGTACCCCTGCATCCTAAAAGGGAAAAACAGCGTGGCTATAACCAATCGCTAGAGATTTGCAAAGGGATGTCAAAAGTCACTGGTGTCCCCGTAGATAGCACAACACTTGTGCGTACAGTCAACAATCAGTCGCAGACCAAAAACTCACGTTTCGACCGTTGGAAGAATGTTGAAGACATTTTTGCCCTGACCGATAATGAAGCCTTCCGCAACAAGCATATCTTGCTGGTAGACGATGTTATCACTACAGGTTCCACGCTGGAATCTTCGGCAAAAGAAATACTCAAAAGCGAAGGCAGCAGTATCAGCATCTTTGCTGTGGGAACGGCGGGGTGATTATTTTTCCAAAACTGCACTTAGCCAGTCAATATCATCCACCGTCAGATACTCTTTAGGTATAGCCGGTATTTTTACGGTATCTCCTTTAGCTGATATTCTGAAATATTGCGGCTTTAATTCGGGTTTCTCATAATCTGCATATTGCCATATATACTCGATAGTATCTACTACAGTTCCATTCCATTTATACTTGTACAAAACTCCCTCATATCCATATCCCACTCCGCGTATTATTTTCTCTTTCGGATAAAATGTCGGATTTATAAATTCGTATTTATCAGACAGCCGCCCGGTTTCCGCATCGCTCAGGTATATATCATGTACATTGCGACGGCAGCAACCAGACGACGGATACCACCATACATCCAGATCTTTCAGTCCGTCTCCGTTTACATCACGTATTGTATCTCCTATATATTCCAACACGAATTCTTGACTGAACAACATTTCGAACCGGTCATTTTTAGCTAAATAAATATCAAGTATAGATGAACTCCCCCACGATGGGATACGTTTCACATACAGATGTTTATGTTTATCCGAAAACAAATTTCCATAAACGACTTCCACATCCACATCTCTAGCTATGTGCTCTTGACATTCTACATTTACCTTATACTTGTTTAAGTAAAAGTCTCTATCTTTCACAAGAGCAATTTTACTCATCGCATCTTCCAATGCCTTCATAAGAAAAATGCTATCAATGTTGATCTCAGTATCATCCTCAGTAGGGTTAATCTGTGTCGAATTCTTTTCTTTACAAGAAAAAAGTAATATAGCTAAAAATATTATCAGAAGCAGCTTATTCATAACGAATGTGTTAATGTATAAATATAGATAAACTTATTCCGTTTTATCGATTTCTTTTACAAAAAATTTCTCATACGATTTATACCCCTGCCTTTCATAGAAGCGGTGTGCATCAAGGCGTTTTTCATTACTGTATAATTCTATCATTGCACACGCTCTCTCCGTAGCCAAAGCAGTGCAGTATTCTTCCATCAGCCTGCCGATTCCTTTACTTCGCACAGATGAATCTACCACAAAAAATCCGATGTTTGCAAACTCACCTTCATACCCTATCTGCCAATAGAAATGGATGGTCATCAAGGCAATAGCTTTTCCATCCTGTTCATACACAATGACCTTATATGAATTGTCGGACAACATTTTAGCCAATTGCTTTTCTACAAAATCAATCGGTTTTGCGTAACCCAGTTGCTCCAGCAGATTAGCTATTTCCTGAGTATCATTTATCCTCGCATCGCGTATTCCATCCATATTCAAACAAATTTTATAATAAACAAAAATAGAGATTTATTCTTACCTCCCTATTGGTATTATCAGCAAAAAAACACAGAGTTAGTAAAAACAATTTTAACTAAAAAGTAACGAATGTAACGTTTTTGCACTGTTTTTTTATATCTGTTACTTTTCTTCCTGTAGGAGCGAATCAATGTGTTCGCCCGCTCTTTCTATTCGGGCAAACACACAGGTCTGCCCCTACATCATCTTCGGTTTTTAACTAAAAAGTAACGAAGGTAATGTTTTCCTGTTGTTTTTAGTTTCTGTTACTTTTTATATTACCTGTTCACCAATTCAAAGACCGCTTTCTGTTGTTAACGGATTACTGTTAACTGACATATAGATAAACTTCTTTATTCTTCTTTGCGTTTTCAAAGGTTATATGCGAAAAGCCATAATCGATACCCCATAACTCGCAACTTATTTTTACCTTTGCATCCTGATAATATTTTTGAACAAGAAAGCTATGTCACAACCTTCAATTCCTAAAGGAACAAGAGATTTTTCGCCCGAAGAAATGGCGAAACGCAACTATATTTTCGACACCATCCGCGAAGTATTCAAGCTTTACGGCTTCCGTCAGATAGAAACTCCCGCAATGGAAAACCTGTCTACCCTGATGGGCAAATACGGCGAAGAAGGTGATAAGCTGCTTTTCAAGATATTGAACTCGGGAGACTATCTGAAAGACATTGCAGATGCAGAACTAACAGAAAGAAATGTAAATCGTCTGGCAACCAAAATCAGCGAAAAAGGGCTGCGTTACGACCTTACCGTACCTTTTGCCCGCTATGTAGTAATGCACCGCAACGAGATCACATTCCCGTTTCGCCGTTTCCAGATACAGCCTGTGTGGCGTGCCGACCGTCCGCAAAAAGGGCGTTATCGCGAGTTCTTCCAGTGCGACGTCGACATTGTAGGTTCCGACTCATTGTTGAATGAGGTTGAGATCATTCAGATAACCGATGAAGTATTTAACCGCTTCGGTGTACGTGTCTGCATCAAACTGAATAACAGGAAAATACTTTCGGGTATTGCTGAAATAATCGGCGAAGCTGATAAGATAGTCGACATCACCGTTGCCATCGATAAACTCGACAAGATCGGCTTAGATAAGGTGAACGAAGAACTGGCTTCGAAAGGCATCCCTCAAAAAGCAATCGACCAACTTCAGCCTATTATCCTGCTGAAAGGCACGAATGACGAAAAATTAAATACACTAAAAACGATTCTTAAAGACTCCGAAACTGGAATTAAAGGAGTTGAAGAACTCGAATTTATCCTCAATAAACTCAAGATCACAGGAGTTCGCTGCGAACTCGAACTCGACCTCACGCTGGCGCGCGGACTAAGCTACTACACAGGAGCGATCATAGAAGTGAAAGCGCTCGATGTACAGATTGGAAGCATCACAGGCGGAGGACGGTATGATAACCTTACCGGAATATTCGGACTGAAAGATGTATCGGGCATCGGTATCTCGTTCGGAGCCGACCGCATTTTCGATGTACTCAATCAGCTAGGCCTGTACCCGAAAGATTCGACAAAAGGCACACAGGTATTGTTTGTAAACTTTGGCGACCGGGAAGAATCCCATATTTTACCGATAGCGACAAAAATGCGTCAGGCAAATATTGCAGTGGAAATATATCCCGAATCGGCAAAACTGAACAAGCAAATGAAATATGCTGACTCCAATAAAATTCCTTTCGTTGCCATCATCGGAGAAAACGAGATGAAAGAGAACAAGATCACCCTCAAAAACATGGAAACAGGCGAACAGGTACTCATTTCTCCGGAAGAATCCATCAAAAAACTTGCTAAAGAATAAGCACCATCATACAAAAACAGTGAACTGATTGAAAAAGAGCCTCTAGGCTCTTTTTCATTACCTGTTAACAAGCTGTTAATAACTTTCCATAGGCAACACTATATCAGTCATTTACAGCTGTTAATAACTTATCAACAGCCGGTTCATAACTTTTTACTCATTTTTAAGTGGGGAAAAGTGGGGAAAAGTGTATAATTTTTATAACTTTACCCTCGCTAATTGTATAGTGTTAAAAAACAAAGTATTAATGTTGCAATTTCTGGGAAATATAGAAGCTAAGATCGACGCAAAAGCAAGGATTTTTGTGCCGGCAGCTTTTCGTAAGATTCTACAATCTTCCGACCAGAATACATTGATCCTCAGAAAAGACATATTCCAGAACTGCCTTATCCTCTACCCTATACAAGTATGGGAAGAAGAAGTGGCAAGACTGCGTTCGCGGTTGAACAGATGGGATAAAGAACAACAGGCACTGTTCAGGCAATTTGTAGTAGATGCAGAACGTTTGGATATGGATACCAACGGGCGCATACTTATCCCGAAACGTTATTGTCAGATGGTAGGTATCACATCTGATGTGCGGTTTTTAGGGGTGGACAACACCATCGAAATTTGGACTAACGACTCTTTGGAACAAACGCTCATTCCGGCTGACGATTTCAGCAGCCGCATACAGGCGCTGATGAACAACGACTCACAAAACGACTAACCATTATGGATCAGGCATATCACATACCGGCACTACTGGGCGAAAGTGTAGACGGGATGAATATCAGACCCGACAGCATTTGCGTAGATGTTACGTTCGGCGGAGGCGGTCATTCTAAAGAGATACTTGCAAGATTGGGCTGGCGGGGACATCTGTACGCATTCGATCAGGATGAAGATGCTATTAACAACATACAGCCTGACGACAAATTCACCTTTATCCACAGCAATTTCCGTTTTCTGAAAAACTTTATCAAATATCACGAAGTAGATAAAGTAGATGCGATATTAGCCGATCTGGGCGTTTCGTCACACCATTTCGATGACGAAGAAAGAGGATTCTCTTTCCGTTTCGAAGACAGCAAGCTCGATATGCGGATGAACCGCAAAGGTGGAAAAACAGCAGCGCAAATACTGAATAGCTATACAGAAGAGCAGCTTGCCGATGTGTTTTACCTGTACGGAGAACTAAAACAATCGAGACGCATAGCATCAGCCATTGTGAAAACCAGAAAGGAAAAACCATATAAAACAACAGGCGATCTGCTGAATACCTTATCTCAATTTCTGGGAAGAGGCGAAAAAGAGAAGAAAATACTGGCTCAGGCATTTCAGGCATTGCGTATCGAAGTCAACGAAGAGATGGAAGTGTTGAAAGAAATGCTGCAACAGGCACTCGAAATATTAAAACCGGGCGGACGACTGGTGGTTATAACATACCATTCACTGGAAGACAGACTGGTGAAGAACTTTTTTAAGACAGGGAACTTTGAAGGAAAAGTGGAGAAGGATTTCTTCGGAAATTTTGAAACACCCTTCAAGTTGATAAACAATAAAGTCATCGTTCCTTCTACCGAAGAAGAAGAAAGAAACCCGCGCTCACGAAGCGCAAAACTGAGGATTGCAGAAAAGATTTAACGGTATCTGATTTTATAAGAACGGGGAATGAAAGCAAAAGACATAAAAAAGAAAATAATGTACATTCTGGGAGGAACAGTTCTCACTGAGGACTTTTTCTGGAAGAATGCACGTTTTATCATTACTGTTTTCATTATTATCGTATTCTATATCAGCAACAGATACAGCTGTATCGAAAAGATGGCGAAAATAGAATCCCTGCAACGCGAACTCAAAGATGCCAAGTACGAATCGCTTACCATTTCGGCCGAACTGATGGGTGTGAGCCGCGAATCGAAAGTAGAAGACCTCGTGCAGAAAAACGGTGTAGACATCGCACTTACCAAAGACCCGACATACAAAATCAAAAAATAAACGAAAAAGGATATTACAAGATATGGCGAAAAAATCTGAAGGAGCAATGAAGAATGTGGCAGTCAGCCGTTACGGGTGGATTGTCTTTCTTTTATCTTTCATTTTTATTGCCGTTATCGTCTGCATTTTCAAGATCAAATATGCAGAAGGATCGAAATGGCGCGAACTGGGAAAACTCGAAACTGTAAAAAAAGACAGGGAGATACGCCCCAACAGAGGAAATATATATGCCGACGACGGAAGACTACTGGCAACAAGCGAACCTCTTTACGGAGTGTATGTCGATTTCATGGCAGAAGGGATAAAGAAAGATACACTGATGAAGTATGTCACTCCCCTGTCGCAGGCTCTGGCAAAAAAATTCCCTGACCGCAATGCCGCACAATACAAGCGTGTAATACTCGACGGATGGGATCTCAGCCGTAAAGAACTAGCCGAGATAAAAAGAAATAAAGAAAGCGGTTCGAACAAAAAAGTAAAAGTACGCAGCCGTTATGTACGCATAATACGCCCCGACATCAACTATATAGACCTGAAAGAGTTGATGACTTTTCCTTTCTTCAACCAGCGCAGCAACCGTAGCGGGCTGTTTACCGAAGAAAAGACAATGCGTATGAAACCTTTCGGACGCCTGGCTGGAAGAACGGTCGGTTCTATCTATAAAGACTTCAACGAAGGAGGAACCAGCGGTCTGGAACTGAAATACGATTCGATACTGAAAGGTGTGCCCGGACTTAAAACCCGTCAGCGCGTACAGGGTAGATGGATAGACATCGTACTCGAAGAACCTACCGACGGATTGGATATAAAGACCACATTGAACGTAGATGTACAAGACTTAGCCGAGAAAGCATTATACAGCAAACTTGCTGAAACAAAGGCCGAATCGGGTGTAGCCATTGTAATGGAAGTATCCACAGGCGAAATAAAAGCGATTACCAACCTCGACAGAGTATCGGAAGGAGTGTATGCTGAAGGGAATCCTAACGCATTCTCGTATATGTCCGAACCGGGATCAACTTTCAAGATCGTATCCCTGATGGTAGCACTCGAAGACGGAGTTGTACGCCCCGATGATCAGTTTTATGTGGGAAATGGCTTATTCGAGTATAAAGGCCGTACAGTGCGCGACCACGACTGGCGCAAAGGACAGGACAGAAGTTATGTATCAGTTGCTCAGGGAATGCACTCATCGCTGAACACTGTTGCCGCCAAAATGATATTGAAAGGCTACGAAGACAATCCGCGAAAATATGTGCAACACATCCACGATATGGGCTTAACCAAAAAGATAGATTGGGATGTACCGTTGAAGGGAAAAGAGGGGACATCGGTAATCCGTTTTCCTGACGATAAAGGCAACCCTTGGTCGAAAACCACCCTGCCTTGGATGTCGTTCGGATACGAAACACAGGTCCCTCCGATCTATATGTTGATGTTCTATAACGGAATAGCCAACAATGGTAAGATGATAAAACCATACCTCACCAAAGCCTTCATGAAAGATGGTAAAATTGAGGAGGAATTTGAGACAGAGATCATAAACCCAATGCTGTGTTCCGAAAAAACACTCAGCGAAGTACAAGAAATATTGCGCGGAGTAGTTACTGATGGAACAGGTAAGGCCGTTAATTCGGAACTATTCCCGATAGCCGGAAAAACAGGTACTGCCATGATCGCAGCCAGAGGCGGATACGAAGGATATTATGTATCGTTTTGTGGATATTTCCCTGCCGATAAGCCGCAATACACATGTTTTGTAGGCATACGCAGGCCACAGGGATCTCCTTCGGGCGGACTGATGCCGGGACAGGTATTCAAAAATATTGCAGAAGGAATTTATACGCGCAATCTGGTATCGACTCCGATAAAAGCACCGAAAGATACAGTCAACTCACTTATTCCGGTAGTGAAAAACGGTTCTGCAAAAAATACTGAACTGGTGTTAAAAAAACTGGATCAGTCATTTGTCTCGTCAGGTAAAAATATGGAATGGATAAAAGCCAAAACAGACTCGCTGACAAACGGCATACGTATAGAAAATAACTCTTCGGTAAAACAAGGACTTGTTCCGAATGTTATAGGTATGGGAGCACGCGATGCTATCTACCTGCTCGAAAACGAAGGGCTCAAAGTCAATCTGATAGGCGCCGGAAAAGTCAGAAAACAGTCGATACAGGCCGGAAGCCAGCTGATAAGGGGAGCTACAATAACCATAGAATTAAACTAAAAAGAATACGGATATGAAGTTACATGATTTGCTGAAAGGCGTAGACGTAGTAGAAATAAAGGGAGATGAGAATACTGAAGTAACAGGTATCTTTACCGACTCGCGCAAAGCAGTTAAGGGCTCGGCATTTATCGCGCTGAAAGGCGTACAGGTAGACGGCCATCAATATATAGACAATGCACTCGATCTGGGTGCAAAAGTCGTTATCTATCAGGAAAAGATAGACACTTCGAAAGAAGGTATAATATATGTAAAGGTAAAAGACAGTGCCGATGCTGCCGGAAAAATGGCTACTCACTGGTATGGAGACCCATCGTCGAAACTCAGACTGGTAGGCGTAACCGGAACAAACGGCAAAACAACAACTGCTACCCTGCTATACGAAATGTTTCGTAAGCTGGGATATAAGGCAGGACTGCTATCTACCGTAGCCAACTATGTAGACGGAAAGGCTTTCCACGCTACGCACACTACTCCTGATCCTATTTCGCTCAACGAGATGCTGGCTAAAATGGTAGATGCCGGATGCGAATTTGCATTTATGGAAGTAAGCTCACACGCTATCCACCAAAAACGCATTAGCGGACTAAAATTTGAAGGAGGGGTATTTACCAATCTTACACAGGATCACCTCGACTATCATGGAACGATGGCTGAATACCTCAAAGCCAAAAAGGCATTCTTCGATAATCTGCCAGAAACAGCTTTCGCCCTGACGAATGTCGATGATAAGAACGGAATGGTGATGATGCAGAATACAAAAGCAAAACAATATACCTATTCCGTCCATTCACTTGCCGACTTCAAAGCAAGAATCATCGAAAAGCATTTTGACGGAACAGCTATAGATATCAATGGGAAAGAGATGCAGGTGCAATTTGTAGGAGTGTTTAATGTATATAACCTGCTGGCAGTCTACGGTGCTACCGTACTGCTCGGACAGGATTCCGATCAGGCACTGCTCACCCTGAGTACACTCAAGCCGGTTTCGGGACGATTCGAAACAATACGCTCATCCGAAAATTATACAGCTATTGTAGATTATGCGCACACTCCCGATGCACTGACGAATGTACTAGAGGCTATACACGAGGTATTGGATGGTAACGGCCGCGTTATTACAGTAGTTGGTTGCGGAGGAAACAGGGATAAGACCAAACGCCCGATTATGGCACGCGAAGCCGTCCGTCTGAGCGATCAGGTAATTCTTACATCCGACAATCCGCGTTGGGAAGAACCACAAGCCATTATCAACGACATGGCCGATGGTCTGAACAGCCAGCAACTGAAAAAGACTCTACTGATAGTAGAACGCGAGCAGGCAATAAAAACAGCCTGCACTCTGGCTAAAGAAGGTGATGTAATACTCATTGCCGGAAAAGGACACGAAGATTATCAGGACGTAAAAGGTGTGAAGCACCACTTCGATGACCGCGAAGTAGTAAGAAATATATTCAATAGCTAAAAAATAAATGATATAAATAATGTTGTATTATCTTTTCGACTATTTAGACCAGTTAGACTTTCCCGGAGCAGGTATGTTCAAATACGTATCTTTCCGTTCGGCATTTGCCCTCATTCTTTCATTGTTGATATCGACTATCTTCGGACGCCGCATTATCGACAAACTGCAAAAACTACAAATAGGCGAAATTGTCCGCAATCTGGGACTGGAAGGACAGTTGACTAAAAAAGGAACGCCAACGATGGGGGGTATTATCATCATCCTTGCCATACTCGTTCCGGTTTTGCTCTTAGCTCGACTAGATAATATATACATCATACTCATGCTCATTACAACCGTATGGCTCGGCACACTCGGATTCTTGGACGACTACATAAAGGTTTTCAAGAAAGACAAAGAAGGGCTGCATGGTAAATTCAAAATCATTGCTCAGGTCGGACTGGGACTGATTGTAGGATTAACATTATACCTCAGTCCCGATGTTATTATCAGGGAGAATATAGAGTATCGCAATCAGAACAATGAAATAGAACGCGTCAGCTATATAGAAGAAGGGGTAAAATCTACCCAGACTACCATTCCTTTCGTAAAGAACAATAATCTTGATTACGAAAGTCTGGTATCATTTATGGGCGACTATGCCGAACCTGCCGCATGGGTATTGTTCGTCATCCTTGTCATTTTCATTGTAACGGCCGTATCTAACGGAGCAAACCTCACCGACGGGCTCGATGGGTTGGCGGCGGGCAGTTCCGCCATCATAGGCGTCACGCTCGGAATATTGGCGTATGTATCGGGGCACATCGGCTTTGCCTCATACCTCAACATTATGTTTATACCCGGCAGTCAGGAACTGGTGATATTTGCTTCTGCTTTCATAGGGGCAACAGTCGGATTCCTTTGGTATAATGCTTTCCCCGCACAGGTATTTATGGGTGATACGGGAAGCCTTACACTGGGAGGCATCATCGGTGTATTTGCAGTTGTCATTCACAAAGAACTCTTACTGCCTATACTTTGCGGTATCTTCTTTGTAGAAAGCATATCGGTAATGATGCAGGTATTTTATTTCAAATATACCAAAAAGAAATACGGAGAAGGGCGCCGTATATTTAAAATGACGCCTCTGCACCACCATTTCCAGAAAGCAGGAAATGCAGGGATACTGGCTAAGATACAGAAGCCAATTGCTCCTATTCCCGAATCGAAGATTGTGGTACGATTCTGGCTCGTGGGAATTATTCTGGCTGTAATAACGCTGGCAACACTAAAAATGCGATAAAAGGCCCCACCTAACCTCCCCAAAGGGGAGGAATGAAAGGGGGTAAAAAAATATGAATTATAAACATATAAATATCATTTATAAAAATAGCCTCCCTTATGGGGAGGTTGGAGGGGCTTTTTATGAATAAGATCATCATACTTGGAGGAGGCGAAAGCGGAGTTGGTTCTGCTATACTTGCACAGGCAAAGGGGTTTGACGTCTTTTTGTCCGACAACGGTGCTTTGCAGGACAAGTATAAAGCCGAACTTGATCAATATGGCATTCCTTACGAAGAAAAAGGCCATACCGAAGATCTTGTACTGGCAGCCACCGAGATTATAAAAAGTCCCGGCATCCCCAACTATGCGCCTCTTGTTCAGAAAGCGACAGACAAAGGTATTCCTGTGCTGTCGGAAATGGAATTTGCCAAGCGCTATACATCTGCAAAGATGATTTGTATAACAGGCAGCAACGGAAAAACCACCACTACCAGCCTTATCTATCATATACTGAAATCGGCAGGACTAAATGTAGGATTAGGCGGAAATATAGGGCGAAGCTTTGCCCGTCAGGTAGCCGAAGACAACTTTGACTATTATGTACTGGAACTGAGCAGCTTCCAACTTGAAAATATGTATTCATTCAAGGCTGATATAGCTATATTGCTGAATATAACGCCCGACCATCTGGACAGATACGACCATGATATGCAGAAGTATATCGATGCCAAAATGCGTATCGTACAGAATCAGACAGAAAAAGACGCATTTATCTTTTGGGAAGAAGACCCGGTAGTGAGCAAAGAAATAAAGAAACTCGTATCGAAAGGAAAGCAATACAGCTTTGCCGAATACAAGACAGGGAACGCAATCGCGTATCTGGAAAACAATAAAATAATTATTAATACTCCTAAATCTGTGTTTAGTATGGAACAGGATTTATTAGCATTAGAAGGAACTCACAATCTGTACAACTCACTGGCTTCGGGCATTGCAGCCAAGCTATTGGATATAACAGATGATAATCTCCGTCAGTCGCTCAGTGATTTTCAGGGAGTAGAACACCGCTTAGAGAAAGTGGCCAGAGTAAGAGGCATACAGTTTATAAACGACTCGAAGGCCACAAACGTAAACTCTTGCTGGTATGCCCTGCAAAGCATGAAAACCAAAGTAGTGTTGATACTGGGTGGAACCGATAAGGGAAATGATTATACCGAGATAGAACAGCTCGTTAAAGAGAAAGTGCGCGCACTGGTATTTCTCGGTGTAGATAATAGTAAGTTGCATAAGTTTTTCGATGGCAAAATAGAGAAAATAGAAGATACCGCTTCTATGGAAGATGCCGTAAAAAAAGCATATGCACTTGCCGAAGAAGGCGATACAGTCTTACTGTCGCCATGCTGTGCGAGTTTCGACCTGTTCAGGAATTATGAGGACAGGGGAACTCAGTTTAAAGAGTGTGTAAGAAAGTTATAAATGAATTATGAGTTATAAATTATAAGTTATGAATGAAATTCTTTGAACTTGTAACTATATACTATTATGGAATTCAATTTTTTAGGACGAGCATTTAAGGGGGATAAGGTGATATGGTGCATTTTCATTGCACTGTGTATCATCTCATTGCTCGAAGTCTTCAGCGCCACCAGTACAATTGCATACCGCCAACAGAACCATTGGGCTCCCATCCTGAGGCACTCGGCATTTCTGCTCATCGGATTTGCTGTAGTCATGTTCCTGCAACGCATACCAAGCCGCTTCTTCTCCATATTATTACTGGGACTACCCATATCGGCCATATTACTGGTCATCACCATGTTTATGGGCGAAGACGTAAATGGGGCTCAGCGTTGGCTTGGCATAGGAGCATTCACTATACAACCGTCCGAATTTGCTAAAATATCAGCCATCGGTTTTGTCGCCTTCTTCCTCAGTAAAATGAAGCCGGATAATGAAAGTTGGATATTTAAAACTCTTATCATAGGTGTAGCCGTACTTTGCCTGCTCATTGCCCCCGAAAACCTGTCGACAGCCTGCCTGTTGTTCGGTGTATGTTTTCTGATGATGTTTATCGGACAGGTCAGCATCAAAAAACTGGGAACAGTAGCATTAGCCGGTATTGCCGCCATCGTTCTTCTACTCGGTAGTCTTACCATGCTGCCCGACGACATTGCCGACAAGTATCTGCCCGGACGCCTTGCCACTTGGAAAAACCGTATAGAAAGGCATTCGGGAGAAGGAAAAATATCAATTAACGATGTCAACGAAGATGGCTCTATTGCTTACAAAATAACAGATGAAAACTATCAGGTATCGCATGCCAAGATAGCCATCGCCAACGGAGGCGTTATCGGCCTGCCCGGTAGCGGGACTGAGCGCGACTTTCTTCCACAGGCCTATTCCGACTTTATTTTTGCTATTATTCTCGAAGAAATGGGACTCTTAGGAGGCCTGTTTACTCTCATGCTATACGTTGTTCTTATGATCCGGTGCGGAACACTTGCATCCAAGTGCGAAAAGAAGTTTCCGCGCTACCTGATTCTGGGAGCAGGCCTTATACTCACTATACAAGCTCTTGCGAATATGGCTGTAGCCGTAAATCTGATACCGGTTACAGGTCAGCCGTTGCCTCTGGTTAGCCGCGGAGGGACATCCACCATTATTACGTGCGCCTATTTTGGTATAATTCTGGCTTGTTCTTCAAAACTAAACGACTCCGACCATGAAGATGTGGATGAGAGTATTGCAAATGTAGATTTTGAAACGTTCGATAATACAACAGAGAATGAAACAGCTTAAGGTAATAATAAGTGGAGGCGGAACCGGTGGTCATGTGTTTCCTGCTATAGCGATAGCAAACACAATAAAAGAGCGTTATCCCGATTCTCAAATACTTTTTGTAGGAGCAGAAGGTCGTATGGAAATGGACAAAGTACCTGCTGCCGGCTATGAGATTATCGGACTCGACATTTCAGGGCTCAACAGAAAAAATCCGTTCAAAAATTTTTCTACAGTATGGAAATTCAATAAAGCTCTAGTAAAGGTGAAACGGATAATAAAGGAATTTAATCCCGATATAGTGATCGGAGTAGGAGGATATGCCAGTGGCCCTACACTTTATCAGGCCAGCCGTATGCGCATACCTACACTTATTCAGGAGCAGAATTCTTATGCCGGTATTACAAATAAATTCCTGTCGAAGAAAGCTGCCTCTATATGCGTGGCATACGAAGGCATGGAGAAATTTTTTCCGAAAGATAAAATCGTACTAACGGGGAATCCGGTTCGGCAAGAATTATTTTCGCCGACCATAACAAAGGAAGAAGCATACAAGGAGTTCAGTCTCGACCCGAATAAGAAAACAATCTTGCTCATTGGAGGCAGTCTGGGCTCACGAACATTGAATAAGAGCATTTTCACCTCCATCGACGCCATTGCATCATCCGATATACAACTGATCTGGCAATGTGGCAAAATATATTCGTTCGAACTGAATATGGATATGGCGAGCAAAGGCAATCCTGATAACATCCATGTCCATGAGTTCATTGCCCGCATGGATCTGGCATACAAAGCTGCCGATCTGGTAATTTCCAGAGCCGGAGCCAGTTCTATCTCTGAACTGAGCCTGCTGGCTAAGCCGACTATACTGGTACCTTCGCCGAATGTATCGGAAGACCACCAGACAAAGAACGCAATGGCTCTTGTGAAAAAAGATGCAGCTATCCTTATCAGGGACGATGATGCAGCCGACAATCTGGTAACTACAGCTTTGGAAGTAATCCATGATGACAGCAAATTGCAAGCACTGTCGGAAAATATATCTAAAATGGCTCTCCCCGATTCGGCAAACCGGATTGTAGATGAAGCACTAAAACTGATAAAAGAAAAATAAATGGACAATATACAATCGATATACTTTTTGGGAATAGGTGGTATAGGTATGAGTAACCTTGCCCGTTACTTCATGTCGAAAGGCAAGAAAGTAGCCGGCTATGACCGTACCGAAACGCTATTAACAAAAGAACTCGTTAAGGAAGGAGCAGACATTCATTACACAGACGATGTGAGCCTTATCCCCGATTATTGTAAAGATAAAAACAGTACATTGATTGTATATACTCCCGCCGTTCCGTCCGAAAATGAGGAAGTAAAGTATTTCAGGGAAAATGGCTTTCCCATGCAGAAACGGGCGCAGGTATTAGGAACAATCACCAAATCGAGTAAAGCCCTCTGCTGTGCCGGCACACATGGAAAAACCACGACATCGAGCATGCTGGCTCATATACTGAAACAGTCGCATCTCGATTGTAATGCTTTTCTCGGCGGCATACTAAAGAATTACAGTAGCAATCTGCTGCTATCTGACAAGAGTGAGTTTACAGTTATTGAAGCTGACGAGTATGACCGTTCGTTCCATTGGTTGCATCCATACATGGCATTGATCACCTCTGTCGATCCCGACCATCTGGACATTTATGGCACAGAAGAGGAATACCTGAAAAGCTTCGAACATTTTACATCCCTCATTCAATCCGGCGGCGCGTTGGTAATGAAGCACAATACAAAGCTTTCGCCCAAAACAGGCAAAGACGTGCGGGTATATACCTACTCTATGGACAAGGGCGATTTCCATGCCGAAAATATAAAAATAGGTAATGGCGAAATCCGTTTCGATTTTATTACTCCGACCGGAAAAATAGATAATATCCAACTCGGTGTACCTGTAAAAATCAATATAGAGAACGGAATTGGCTCTATGGCACTGGCATGGCTCAATGGAGCTACAGCCGATGAACTGCGTCATGGGATGGCTACCTTTCAGGGAGCAAAGCGCAGATTCGATTTTCTGTTGAAAACGGACAAGATAGTGATGATAGACGACTATGCCCATCATCCCGAAGAACTGGCAGCTAGCATTACATCGGTAAAAGAATTGTACCCTGACCGGAAAGTGACGGGAATATTTCAGCCTCACCTATATACAAGGACAAGAGACTTCGCTCCCGAATTTGCACGAAGCCTGTCTTTGCTTGACGAGCTGATTCTGCTCGACATTTATCCTGCAAGGGAAAAACCGATAGAAGGTGTCACTTCCAGAATTATATTCGATGAGGTTACCTGTCCTAAGACATTGTGTAACAAGGAAGAATTATTATCTTTATTGGATAATAAGCAGGATATCGAAGTCCTATTGACTATCGGGGCGGGCGATATCGACCGGTTGCTGGAGCCTATACGCGAACTATTAATACAAAAGCAACAATGAAAAAAATATTAGTCATCACCGGAATCTGCCTGCTTGCGGGCTATCTGATATTTGCGGCTTTCTACTTTCAGGGTAAGCCCAAAGATGGCTTATGCAACCGATTTGAAGTAGAAGTAAAAAATAGTACGCCAAACGACCAGTTTGTCGATACCGATGATATAGCGAAATTTATAAAGGAGCAGGGACTCGATCCTACAGGTAAACAAATCGGAGATATAAATACTAACGCCATAGAAGAAGCTATACTGAAAAACCAACTGGTAAAAAAGGCGGATGTATATGTAACGAATAATGGCGCTATTAAAGCGTCTATAGAAGAGCGCAAGCCGATACTGAGAGTTATCAGCAATACCGGAGAAAACTATTATATAGACAATGACGGGAACAAAATGCCTCTGTCGAAACGCTTTACCGCATACCTCCCTGTAGCTACAGGGGCGATAAAAGAGGACTTTGCAAAGACGGATTTATATAAATTTGCACTATTTTTGCAAGACGATAAATTCTGGAATGCACAAATAGAGCAAATAATAGTCCTCCCCAATAAGGATATCAAGCTGATACCCCGTGTAGGCGAACATCAGATCATACTCGGAAATCTGGACGGATACAAAGAGAGGCTGGACAAAATGATGACCTTCTACGAAAATGCTTTGAACGAAACAGGATGGAATAAATATTCCGTCATAAATTTAAAATTTGACAAACAAGTTGTTTGTACAAGACGTTAATAGAATGGAGTTTTTACAGCCGGTGAGTTAAGACCGGCCTAAAAAGATAAAATATATGGAACAAGCTGGCTTTATAGTAGGTATCGATCTCGGTACATCCAAAATAACAGGAGTGCTGGGACGTAAGAATGAACAAGGTGTGATTTCCATACTTGCATCGGAAAGTGTACCTTCCGATTCGTGTGTAAAGTATGGGGTTATTTATAATATAGATGAAGCGGCAGGTAAGATAAAGAAGCTTATCAGCATGCTCGAAAACAAAACGGGTAAGAAGATAGGAAAGGCTTATGTATCTATTGCCGGCAAATCGCTGCGTGCCGTAGAGCATACCGAAACAAAAATGCTGGATGGCGTTACGCCGATCACTTTTGCCGTTCTCGATAATATGGAACAACAGGCAAAACTGAACAAGCCCGATTTCTTTACCAATTACAGTGTGCTTGCTCCCGAATATTTTCTGGACGGAAAATATCAGGACGATCCTATCGACAAAGTGGCCTCTAGTATAGAAGGTCATTATCGCTTGGTAATAGGTCGTCCCAATATAAAAACAAACCTGACAAAAAGCATTACAGATAAAGCCGGAATAGAAATAGCCGGATACATCGTCGGGCCGGTAGCAGCCGGAGCGTTAGTGCTCGATGAACACGACAGGCAGGCAGGATGCGCCCTCGTGGATTTCGGGGCGGGAACTACTACCCTGTCAGTATATAAAGGTGGGCTATTGCGATATATGAGCGTTGTACCGTTCGGTGGACGCACCATCACAAAAGATGTACAGGAATTGGGATTCGTTTTCGATTCAGCAGAAACATATAAAGTACGTTACGGTAAACTAGGCAAAGACAAGAACAAGCCGGCTAATGACCTTGCACCCGAAGTAGACCTCAGGGAACTGAACAAGGTAATACAACTGCGTCAGGACGAAATTATACTGAATGTCATTAATCAGATCAAAGAATCGGATTACGGAGATCAGCTCGATGCCGGAATCATTATTATGGGTGCGGCATCACAGATGAACGGACTGGTAGATCATCTGGCCGAGAAATCGCAAATGAGTGTAAAACGTGCCATTGCTAAGCGCGTATATATCAATAATGCTGCCGAGCTGTTACAAAATCCGGCATATACACAGGCATTGAGCCTTCTTCTGTTTGCAAACGAAAATTGCGAAAAGAAAGAAGTAGCCGAGCCTGTTGTACAAGAACAACCTGTTTACACACCTCCGGTTACTACCAGAGCAGATGAGCCGGAAGATGATGATGAACCGGAAACAAAAAAGCAAAAGAAGCAGAAAAAACAAAAGGACAGCAAACAAACTACCCTTTTTGGATTCTTCGAAAAGATACAGAATTTCGGAGGAACAATGTTTAACGACGAAGAATAAGAACAAACAAACTCAAAGATATGGACGATAAAATACTGGACTTCCAGTTTCCCAGAAAAACCCAGACTATCATTAAAGTGATCGGCGTGGGAGGTGGTGGCGGAAACGCCGTAAACCATATGTATAACGAAGGGATACATGACGTGTCTTTTGCCCTGTGCAACACCGACAATCAGGCACTTTGCGAATCTCCGGTCGAGACGCGCGTTCAGCTGGGAAAGAAGACTACTGAAGGGCTTGGTGCGGGCAACCGCCCCGAAGTAGCTCAGGCTGCTGCCGAAGAAAGTCGCGAAGATCTGGAAAGGCTGCTTAGCGATGGCACCCGCATGGTATTCATCACAGCAGGTATGGGAGGAGGAACCGGTACGGGTGCTGCCCCTGTAGTGGCACGTATCGCTAAAGACATGGGTATACTCACTGTCGGCATAGTCACCATACCATTTGTGTTTGAAGGACGTAAAAAGATCATACAGGCACTCAGAGGTGTAGAAAATATAGCAAAGAATGTAGATGCCCTATTGGTGATCAACAATGAACGCCTGATCGACATCTATGCAGACCTTACCATTCCGAATGCGTTTGCCAAAGCCGATGATACATTGACTATCGCCGCAAAAGGAATTGCAGAAATCATTACCGTACATGGACATATCAACCTCGACTTTGCCGATGTGAAAACCATACTTAAAGATGGTGGTGTAGCCATTATGAGTAGTGGATACGGCGAGGGCGAAAACCGCGTGGAAGATGCTATAGTAAATGCACTGCATTCTCCGTTGCTGAACAACAATGATGTATTCGATGCCAAGAAGATATTGTTCAATATCTATTCGAGCGAAGAGAATCCGCTTATTGTAGAAGAGATGGAAGCCGTAGCCAACTTCATGAAGCGTTTCGGCCCTGAAATCGAAGTTATCTGGGGTACTGCTACCGACAAGAAACTGGGCGAAAAAGTGAAGATTACCCTCCTTGCCACAGGCTTCGGTATGTCGAGCATTCCGGGCATAGACGAGCACTACCGCGAAATGTCGGAAGAAGAAGAACTGCTCGAAGAAGAACGCATCAGACAAGAAGAAGACGAGAAACGCCGCATCAACGAAATGATAGAAAAGCATTATGGTAAAGACGGTGTGCAGACAATGGCTGTGCGTACATCTTTCTTCAGTCCTAAACCAGTGATACTTTCTGCCGAAGAGCTGGACAATGACCGGATTGTGGATGCGCTGGAAAATACACCGGTGTTTAAACGTGATGAGAAGTTCAACCCAAGCGAATACAAACCGGAAGCTAAGAAACAAGGCGGACTGTTCAACGATTGATATTAGAAAATTTCCAACATATAAAATAAGCAACAATGAACTTATTTGATAAAGTCAGCGAAGATATTAAAGACGCAATGCGCGCAAAAGACAAGGTAAGACTGGAAGCACTACGTGGCATGAAAAAAGAGTTTCTGGAAGCGAAAACCGCAAAGGGAGCAGATGATGAACTATCGGACGAAACTGCGATACAGATAATCCAGAAGATGGTGAAACAACGCAAGGATAGTGCGGATATATATAAGACACAAGGGCGTGAAGACCTTGCTGGAGACGAACTGGCACAAGTTGCCGTATTGGAGGAATATCTACCAAAGCAACTCACACAAGATGAGCTAGATGCAAAAATAGCTGATATTATTACTCAAGTGGGAGCTTCTTCCCCTGCCGATATGGGTAAGGTTATGGGTGTTGCAACAAAAGCACTGGCAGGCGTTGCAGCAGGAAAAGCCATATCTGAAACCGTAAAGAAGCTGCTTAGTAAATAAGCTATTTCTATAATTATAACTGAAAGCAGAATGGATAAATCATTCTGCTTTTTTATCTAATTTGAGCTTATTGTCTCTAACAAATCACTATCAAAAATAGCAGCAGGAGATATAACCGACTCATTTTTAGTAATATTGTCCCCATATCGCTGCCTCAATTTTTCCTTTACCTCTTTTCCTGTCAAATTGAAGTCTCCCAACCGTTCAAGTTTTCCTATCTCAATATTTGCACCCCGCTTATAAATTTTCCAAATAAGCTCTGAGCAATATATCTTATCATCAGACCATTCGAAAGTAAGATCATAATTCTTTCCACGAAACTTTTCTCCTTCCTTTCTCATTGTCGACAGGTTGGCGGTAGTCAGTAGCTTATCGGCATTCTTTAGTCTTTTTATTACATAGTGGCCGTCTTTTCCCCTTGCTACCCATTTCTCCAGCGGAGTGAGTTTTACGGGTTGCACAGCTTCATATACATAATACTTCCCATTGTTCTTGTAGATAATACCGCAATGAGAATATTTTGATTGTGTTGCTTCCTGAATAGCTTTACTTTGTCCCGAAAGGGAGATCTGGAAAATAATATCCCCATCATTTATCCGGTTATCCTTAACCATCTCCTGTATTCTAGCTGTTTTTATTGGATTTGCTTTCCAATAATAAAACCCCAGACCCAGAGCAATTAATAAGCAGGGAACAAAAAATCTTATTATCAATTTTTTCATAAGAGATTGTGTATAAGATTACCTGAACATCTTTTCTATCACATCATCCTCGAGCAACGAGATAATAGTCTTGCCATCAGGTGTATGTTTGTGGGCAGGCGAAGCGAATAGCTGATCTACAATCTTATTCATCTCCTCATCCGATAGCTTGTGTCCGTATGGGATTGCGGCGGCATTTGCCATCGACAACGCCAGAGATTCCTGTATTTCTTCCTTCACATCGCTACCTGTATCCACGCTTTTGCTGATCATATTGTGTACAAGCTGCACAGGGTCTACATTCGTTATTTCGGCAGGAATACCGTTAATTGCATAAGCGTTATTCCCGAGATTGCCAAGATCGAATCCTACAGCCTCCAGATCATCCATCAGATAAGGGATCATAGCAGACTCAGACGGTGACAGTTCTATAATATCGGGGAAAAGGGCACGTTGCGAAACGCCTCTCTTCATTCTGATCTGCGACAAGAACTGATCGAACAGTATGCGGATATGCGCCCTGTGCTGGTCGATAAGCATCAGACCCGATTTGACGGAAGTCAGTATATACCTGTTCTTATACTGATAATGTACGACCATGTCGGACAACGTAGCGAATGACTTTTCTCCTTCAGCATCATTATCGGTCGATTGGCTGAAAATATTCAGGGTACTGTCGGGCTCTACCATTGCAGATGTATTCCCCTTGTCTTTTTCAAAACCTTCATAAAACTTTTCCCAGTCGAGGCTTGGACGTTGATATCCACTACTCGAAGATGGCGATTTAAAAGGATTATAAGACGGATTTACATTGACGCGCGGCTGACTCACATTCTTGGATGGATCATGGATAGGTATATCTATCGCACCTTCGGTATCGAAATCGATAGTAGGCACTTCATTAAACTTACCCAGTGCTTCTTTTACTGCAGCCGAAAGTATCTGCCAGATAGGCTGTTCATTCTCAAACTTTATTTCGGTCTTGGTAGGGTGAATGTTCACATCTATCGTTGACGGATCAACCTCTAAGTATATAAAGTAATTCGGGTTCTCTCCTGTAGGTATCAATGGCTCGAATGCAGCTGTAACAGCCCTGTTGAAATATGCATGGCGCATATATCTGCCATTTACGAAGAAGTACTGCAATGCGCGTGTCTTACGAGCCGACTCGGGCTTGCCTATATAGCCTGTTATCTTGACAAGGGAAGTATCTATATCGATAGATATAAGCTGCTGATTGAAATTCTTACCTACAACATTCACTATGCGCTGGCGAAGGTTAGATGCAGGGTATCTCAGTACTTCTATATCGTTGTCGGCAAATGAGAACTCAATAGAAGGGTTTACCAGCACAATACGTTCAAGTTCGGTAAGTATATTCCTTCGTTCGGTATCGTTCGATTTAAGAAATTTACGGCGGGCTGGCACATTGAAGAAGATATTTCTGATAGAGAAATCACTCCCTACCGGACAGGCAATACATTCCTGTGCTTCCACTCTCGAACCCGATATTTGCAGCAGTGTACCCAGTTCATCCTCTTCCCTACGCGTACGCAGATCAATCTGAGCAATAGCAGCAATAGAAGGCAGAGCTTCTCCTCTGAATCCCATCGTGCGGAGGTTAAATAAATCGTCGGCTGCTTTTATTTTCGATGTGGCATGCCTCTCAAAAGCCATACGGGCATCAGTAGCAGACATACCTTTTCCGTTATCAATAACCCGCACAAGTGTACGCCCGGCATCTTTGATAATAAGTTGTATGCTGTCTGCACCTGCATCAATGGCATTTTCTACCAATTCTTTCACTACGGACGCCGGACGCTGGATAACCTCTCCGGCAGCAATCTGGTTAGCGATAGAATCGGGTAAGAGATGTATTATGTCACTCATTGTTTTGTTGTTAATCGTCGTCTATCCGGTCGAAAATGGAAGAGCGCTTCGGTCTGGAGTCTCCGGTTTTCTTCGTTGCTTTTCTGAAAATATCATCTTTGTCCAAAGGTCTCAGATAGTCGTACCAATAGAAGTCTTTCAGACGGAGTTGTTCTGTTTTCAATAAATGGAACGGAGTAGTCTTTCCCACCGGCTTAGGCCATGCCACCAACTTTTGGAAAGCTCCGTCATTCATAAATATTTCAAGATAACTACTCTCCAGCCAATTGAGAATCAGAGATAATGTGCCGTCTTTTTCTTCGGGATAAGTCACTGTTTCCACATTTCCTTCGGCCAATACCCTGTTCACTTTCTTGTTTTCAAAATAGATCTTCATCGAACGGCTCTTTAGCTGATTGAAGTGTATAGAGTCTTTTTCTTCAATGGAGAAGCTATATTGTTTTATGTGCATCCTGTCGATGGTACTATCGTTCATATAGATGTCAATAGTATCGCCCGACAACTGCCTGTTGGTATTCCACAAGATAGGGTCTTTATACATATGAAGTACGGAATCGCGCGAATCGAATTGCAGAGAATCACACACACCCTGCATATCGGATCGGTAGAAACGGACTCCGTAATAGGCTTTTATCCGCCTGTACGATTTGGGAACCGTATCCTGTATCTGCTGTATAAGACGATCTGTCGGCATTACCGAATCGGACAAAGCCATATCGGATGCTAGTGAGTCTGTGCGTAGTGCTACAGGCTCTCCTATATCAGGCATGGTTATAACCAACGAATCTGCCATCACAGGGGATAATACCGGGCTGAGCGTATCATCTTCTCCTGTTAAAGCCGGTGTATCTGACACCTGAGGCAGACTGTTCATCTTTAGGTTTGTACTGTCTATTATAGTAATCAGCTTTAATGTATCGGCATGTATATACAGGCTGTCACCCTGCGAATATTCTATAGCAAAAGCCGAATCAGTAGCCAGTGCATAATCGTTTATTTCATCGTAGTACCCGTAATGTCCTCTGAGTATCACATGCTTTGTAGTATCGTGCAAAAGCATATTGCCAAATACTTCTCCATAACCCTGATTCTTGTAGTAGAAGATAGAATCGCCACGCAGATAGCGGTTTCCTTCTTTGTTTACTACCGTAGATTGGTCGAGCAGTAACGATTCTTCCGTATCGGTATTGTACCAGCCATTGCTTGTATATATAACCCCGCTATCAGATACTATCTTGGTAGGAGTGGAGATAAGGGCAAGCTTTTCGTTTGTATTGTATTTCAACCTGTCGGAATAAAGCGTAAAGTTAGGATTGGTAAGAATTACACTATCGCGGAACGTAGCCATATTAATATTAGGCTCGTACTGTCCCCAAAACGATGTCAGCTCGTTCAATGAATCTACCAGCATACCACCATCGAAGTAATAACCGAGATTCATCATACGGTCGTAATTGAGACTATCGGTAAACAGCGTGATTATATTCGTACTTGTTTTAGGTATATGCTCGAGTGTAACGTCGCGGCGCACTTTCACCAACTTCATGTTACCATCGTAGTGCATGTATCGTCCCTTGAGAAACAATGTATCACCCTGTTCCATACGCACCCTGCCAAATGCTTCAAAAGTATTTTCTTTCTCGCTCCAGTAAGCGCTGTCGCAATAGAGGTAAGCTCCGTCGTGAAGAAAGATTACACTGTCTTTTAGGACCTGCGTAGTAAATCCCTGACGTTGAAGTGCTTTGTCTGCGTAGATAATTTCAATCACCTTTACTCCATCCCCCTGAGAAGCTGGCTTCTTAGGCTCTTGCGGTTTCTGCGGATTTTGCAGCGCAGCCTGAGGCTTTTGCGGATTCTGATATATGTCGATATCGAACTGCGGCGAAATCATAGTTTGAGCCGAAGCATACAGAGCAATGAGGCATAGAACACTCACGAGAGGTATTCTATGCCTTTGCATAAGATATTTTATTATTCTTTCGAACACGTTGTCTGATCGGGTTTGAAGTTCAATTTTATTAGTCGTTTTCTCGCAGCAGCATAATCAAAATAAATTTTTGCTTCTGCTTGCCTGCTTAACGAAAACGTTCAATTTCATTAGTCGTTTTACATACGTTTCACTCCTGTGACCGTTGGTTCTCGCAATGGCATAATTCAAGTAAACTTGATTCTGCCCTCATTGCTTAACGAAAACGTTCAATTTATTTAAGCCACCCTGAATATTGGAAGTCACAGTTCCTCCAGTTCTCATCTATATATACATAAGTCCCTTTGATCTTATTCTGTAACCACTTTCTCAGGGCTTCCTCCTGTTTCTTTTCTTCAACTATTTGTTTCAGAGCCTGATAGTCGTCCGACACATTGGCAATGTGCCCGTCTACTTTGCTTCTGAGCTTCACAACGGCGATAACGTCCTTTCCGTTACTCTCCTGTTTCATCTTGAACGGAGCGGAAATTTCACCAGCCTTCATACCATCTATAACCTTAGCCACTTCGGCAGGAAGTTCTTCCATCGTAAAGCGTGGTGTCCCGTAGTTGCTGCTTTCCTTGCGGTTTACCATCAACCCGTTATTCTTACGGGTATCTTTGTCAAATGACAATACGGTAGCATCTTCGAATGTAAACTTATTGGTTCTTATATCTTGTACTACAGAGTCCATTCTGTTCATGGCCTTGTCCATTTCGGTAGCAGGAACTTTCGGCTTCATCAGTATATGACGTACATTGATGAGGTCTCCTCGTCGCTCTATCAGTTGCAATATGTGAAATCCATACTCAGTTTCTACAATATTCGATACTTTGTTAGGGTCATTCAAAGAGAATGCCATATTTGCAAACTCGGGAACCCATTGGGCACGTCCACTGAAACCAAGCTCACCACCATTGGCTGCCGAACCGTCTTCGGAGTACATGATAGCCAGAGTAGAGAAACTTTCACCAGCATTCACCCTGTTGGTAAGCTCTCTCAGGCGTTCTTTCACTTTATCTATTTCGTTCAACGGCACTACCGGCTCATTGGTTATTATCTGTACTTCTACTGTGGTCTGTATATATGGCAAACTGTCTTGCGGCAGTTGTGCATAATATTTTCTAACTTCGGATGGAGTCAGATTTGTTTTCTGTCCTGCCAACTTTTCTCTTACACGTGAAGCCAGATAGTCGTTTTTTATATCTTCGCGCCATTCTTCACGAAGCTGGCTCATGGGAGCCTGCAAATATTCTTCGACCTTCTCTTTCGATCCGTAATTGGCTATGGCAAAATTCTCCTGACGAGTTACCCCTCTGGAAATATCAGCAGCCGAGACCTCAATACTATCTATTTTTGCCTGATCGAGAAGAAGCTTCTGTACGGCGAGCTGTTCGGGAATGAAACAATACGGGTCGCCTTCTACACGCTGACCTCTTGCAAGGATCATCATACGTGCCTTCTCAACATCTGATTTCAGGATGGCTTCATCTCCTACTACCCATATTATCTGGTCGATGACATTGTCCTGCGCCTTACAGAAAAGACCTGAACTCAACAAAATCGCTAATAAAATAAATTTTCCGGCTCTTTTTACCATATTGTATTTCCAAATTAAAAATCGCGTAAATATAATGATTATGTATCACTTTTTTCTCTTAACGTAGAAAAAGAAGTTATATTCTATTTGTCATAAAACTTAATTTCTTCATTTGAGACACCCTTATCATATAGGTCTTTGCGTACCTGTTTTAAATAATCGGCCTTGCGTTGCTCTGAATAAACCTCCTTGAGTGTCCCTTTTATATATTCGTACGGCGCCTCACTACCCTTAAGTTTATACTCCTTTATATTAAGCAGATATACAAATAAGGAATCGCGGACTTCCATACTCTTATTCGTTTGCAAAAATCTGGATTTGTCTTCTATAATGGAAGGGATATTCTCAGTCACATCATCAAAGCTAACCCATCGGTCGTAAAAATACTCATAATTGACGGCATTCTGCAGTGTATTCTTTTCTATATTTTCGATAGCGGCATCAGTACCTTGTTTATACCATTTCAAGAAGTTGTTCAACTCCGGCGAGCTTGAAGGGATTTTAAGATACAGGCCTTTTATAATATTTTCTTCGAGCTTAAATTTATCTTTATGCAGCTCGTAATAGTTTTTCAGCTCACTATCCGATACAGATTGATAATGTTCCTTCAATAGCTGCTCCTGATATGAGTTTACAATCAAAGACTTTCTGTAATCTTCGACAAGAGCATCTATCGAACTTTTGTTCACAATATTTTGCTTTGCGATGTTATACATCAACTTATCGTTGATCCATATTTCTATATACGATTTTGCTGCTGCAATACTGTCTTCTCCCGACAATCCGGAGGGCAAAGCTTCGTCCAGGTCGGCCTTATATAATATATCGCCTTCTACCGAAACAACAGGTGTCCTATCTGTATCGGTAGTGCCATTCTCTCCATTCCTACATGAATAGGATATAAAGAAAAAAGGGAGTAGCAATAAAACAATCAGCAGCTTTTTCATTTCATCGTGTTTAAAACAGATTCATCTATCTCTACTTTATACTTATTTTTCAGATATGCAGACCATTCTTCTTCCAATTGTGCCTGATAATCGTTTTCTACAGCAGTTCTCACATCGGTAAAGTCTTCGGGTTTAGTAATAAATTTACCTGTAACAAAGAAATAAGGGTAACCACTCAACGGAGCGGGTTCGGGTTCTCCGAATATTTGATTATCTACATAAGCATTGTTTCGATAAGCCCATAACCCGGGTTCTATTCTCACTACTACTGAATCCTTATTCAGAGTTGCCCGCATTGTTTCGATAAATCCCTTTACTGAGGGCTGTTTTTTTGCTACAGACCGGGCTTCTTTCATATATTCCTCATTCTTAGCATATACGATCATCCCTTTATACTTCTTCCCTCCTAAAGAATATTTCGATTTATTCTTTTCAAAGCATTTGGCTAGTCCGATTTCGTCTGTTTTCGATTTTTTCCACACGTTCTTATCCATTACATCGAAAAGAAGCAAGCCATCGGAAAATTCTCCCATCAGTCGTCCAAATTCCGGATTTCTTTTTTCAAGCGTATATTCGGCATAATTGGAGACAAGCATGGAAACAAAGCTATCGAAATAATCTTTCAACAAATCGGTAGACAGGCTGTAGGGCGATGCGTCAAACACTTGAAACATCTGTATTTCGTTTGGATCTCGTTGCAGTTCCCTTTGCCTGTTGCCCAGATATTTTACAAACTCTTTTACCTGATAGTTTCTTTCATTGTCTATACTGAAAATTATATCCTCTCCGTTTTGTACATTCTCCAAAAATAAGGAATCACGCGGAGATATTGTAGTGGCAATAGCTTTCAGCTTGTTATATGCATTTTCGTCCACCCTGACATTAAACTGGCTTATCAGTTGTCGGCGGCTATCATTACTATATTCCTGTACTTTATCGCTCTTGATGATTTTTTCTCTTAACTGATCATTTATTACACTAAGCTCGGGAACAGGAATTTTACGAAGCAGGCGTTGTATATGGAATCCATAGTTTGTCATCACAGGAGGGCTTACATCTCCGGGATTTTCAAGGCTGAATGCAGCCATCGTAAAAGCAGGCGGCAAGTTGCTTTCAAGTCCTATGACTCCAAAATAACAGCCATTGTCTCCTGTTTCGTGCACTGCCGAAAACTCATCGCATAACGACTGAAAATCAGCAGAGGAGCGGATGTTTTTATATTCCCTGTTTGCCACCTTACTTACACTATCTATCTGATGCTGTGTTGGCGGTATTTTAGGAAAGCCGAATATAACCTGCTCTATCTCAACAGACCCCGCCGCAGGACGTTTGCCCAATACTTGTATGATATGATAGCCTTTTGCCGAACGGATAGGCAGACTGACCTCTCCGACAGGTAGCGAGTAAATGGCATCTTCCACTTTGTATGGGAACATGAATGGGGCTGTCCAGCCTATATATCCTTTGCGGTCTTCAAGTTTTGTGAGCATTGACGAAGTCAACTCCTGACGAAATTCTTCTCCCTTAAATCCGTCTTTCAGTATCTTTTTTCGCATTGCAACTGCTTTTTCATATACTTCTAGTGTATCGGCAGGAAAGACTACATCTGAGGAGAATGGGAACATAATATGGTTTATCTCCACATTTTCGAGCATGCGATCGTATATTTTCTTTATATAGCGGGGTTCGGACACTGTATCTTTCAGGTAAGGCTCTGATATCTGGTCTTTGTATGCTCTGTATGAATTAATATAAGTGCGTACAGTGTCGAGGCGTTGCGCTTTGGCTTCCTCTACATTGCGCCTGAAATCGGCATAAGACCGGACAAAGTCGCTGATCGTTTCTTTGGTTTCGGCATATTCATTGCCTTTATCGTATGCCCGTTGTACTTCAGAGCGATAGACCGGTTTCCCGTTTATTGTGAATAAAACAGGGTCTGCCTGCTGTGCGAAGGCTATAGTAAAGAAAGTAAGTGTGAAAAGAAACAAAAACAGTTTTTTGTACATAGTTACTAAACAGTTAAAAAATAAAGCAGAGGCAAAGATACAAGAAATATAGGCTTATAATGTTTTAAAATATTCTAAAATACAGGGCTATCTGCAAAAACGGGGTACAAACAGATACTTATTTTGCCAAATACAAAAATCCTGCATACTTTTCGGCATGCAGGACTTCTTGATTATATTGTATAGAATTATTCTCCGCGACTGTAATTAGGCGCTTCGCTGGTAATAGCCACATCGTGCGGATGGCTTTCGGCTACACCGGCATTAGTAATACGGGTAAACTTTGCATTGTGCAGTGCCTCTATATTCTGAGCACCACAGTAACCCATTCCGGCACGCAGGCCTCCGGTCATCTGATATACAACTTCAAACAACGATCCTTTGAATGGAACGCGTGCAGCGATACCTTCCGGAACCAATTTCTTTATATCGGCTTCCATATCCTGGAAATAACGGTCTTTCGATCCTTTTTCCATAGCCTCCAACGAACCCATTCCACGATATGATTTGAATTTACGTCCGTTGAATATAATGGTTTCGCCCGGAGATTCTTCTACTCCTGCAAGCAATGATCCCATCATTACAGAGTTTCCTCCGGCTGCCAATGCTTTCACTATATCGCCCGAATAGCGCAATCCTCCGTCTGCAATCATCGGAACGCCTGTCCCTCTCAATGCTTTAGCGACATCATAGATAGCAGACAACTGAGGTACACCGATACCGGCAACCACGCGGGTAGTACAGATAGAACCCGGTCCGATACCTACTTTCACAGCATCGGCTCCTGCATCGGCAAGATATCTGGCTGCTTCTCCGGTAGCAATATTACCTACTACCACATCTATATTAGGATAGGCTGTCTTCACTTTTTTCAGCATTTCTACCACACCTCTCGAGTGTCCGTGCGCAGTATCTATCACGATGGCATCTACCCCGGCTTTCACCAGTGCATCTACGCGTTCAAGCGTATCAGAGGTGACACCTACTCCGGCAGCTACACGCAGACGTCCGTTTTCGTCCTTACAGGCGAACGGTTTGTCTTTAGCTTTTGTTATATCTTTATATGTAATAAGCCCGATCAGTTTGTTATCGGAATCTACTACAGGCAACTTTTCTATCTTGTGCTGTTGCAAAATGTCAGCTGCTGCTTCGAGGTCGGTAGACTGACGGGTAGTGATAATATTTTCTTTGGTCATCACATCGTCTATCAGCTGGTTCATATCGCGGCGGAAACGCAGATCGCGATTCGTTACGATACCTACCAGATAGTTTTCGGAATCTACCACAGGGATACCTCCGATCTTATATTCTGCCATCATAGCCAGAGCCTGACCTACAGTCTTGTTTCGCAGGATACTGACAGGATTGGAGATCATACCGTTTTCGGCACGTTTTACCGATCTTACTTGTTGTGCCTGTGCCTCTATCGACATGTTTTTGTGGATAACTCCTATACCACCTTCGCGTGCAATGGCAATAGCCAATTTAGCCTCTGTGACGGTATCCATAGCGGCAGAAACAATGGGAATATTTAACTTAATGTTGCGTGAGAAATTTGTCGAGAGATCGACTTCGCGTGGGAGAACTTCTGAATAAGCGGGGATCAACAATACATCGTCGAATGTCAATCCATCCATGACTACTTTATCTGCAATAAAAGACATATATTAAAGAGCTTTTGAAATTTATTGCGTGCAAATGTAATCATTTTTGACGAACTAGCAGTAAAGATTAGGATAAAAAGATATAAATGCGGACAGTTTTCTACAGGAACTCCATGAATAAGGCTTCCTGAGGAACAGGAAGCCTTATTCTTGCTTTTATTTTTCTTTTGCTGCTTGTCTTTGATAAAAAGATCGAATCTTCCAATTTATTTAGAACGGGATATCAACTCCTGCACAACAGCCTGTATTTCCGACTCTTTATCCAATGTGAAATCTTTCACGTTGACTATCGATGGTCGTTGTTTACCGGTAACGAGGGCAATGTCAATATTTGTATCCGGGCGGTCTGTAGGACTAAAAGCCAGTTTATCTACAAAGTAATTTTTGAAAGCCTGCACTATCATAGAAGCATATTCAGTAGAGTCCGATACCGAAGGCATGAAGACAACAATTTTAGGATTCTCGGAATTTTTCCAATTCGGGACAAACCGTTGCAACCAGAAATATCTCTTTTGATTGCCCTAAACAGGACAAAATAAAACGAATGGTAGTAATAATATTATAAGTAGCTTCTTCATAAAGTTATGTTTTAGTATTTATGAAGTAAATCTATCAATAAAGATTATGATTTTCGGAGGAGAATGGGTAAACCGTATATACCAATTGGTGAAAGCCTCTTTGAAATTTGCGTAAAGAGCAGAAAGACAAATCAGACAGGCGAAAGAATGAACAGCCTATCTTATTATTGCAAAATATTTATCTTTTATCCCGTTTCGAAGCCTTTCATTCAGATACTAAGATTGATAGCAGATCGTAATAACCATCAAAAAGCCGCTTTTATCTGTGATAAAGCGGCTTTTTAGTATTGTATTATAATTACAGTTGCTCTTTATTTAGCTCCGCCTGCTTTAAGCAGAGTAGCCTCTTCTATATATTTATCAGCTTCCATAGCTATCGGAGAATTCATATACTGATTTTTGATAGTCGTGAAAACTTCGATCACTTTGTCATAATCACCTTGATCTCTGTATATAAGTCCTGCCTTTTTGTAAAAAATAGGGCTTTGAACTGAATTGTCTACACCTTTTGCAGCTTTGATAAAGTAACTAACGGCGTCCTGTGATTTGCCTGTATTGTCGAGGCAGTCTCCTATAGTACCGTTTACCAGTTGCGATACGACTTCGTCCTTACCGCTATAGCTTTTCAGGAGCTCCAGTGCTTTATCGTATTTGCCCATGTTGGCATAACTGATGCCTGCATATAGTTTCGCAAGATTACCCGCTTTGGTAGAACTGTATTCGCTGATAACAGATTCGAATCCGTTATAACCTTTTCCGTCACCGTTTATAGCTATAGAGTCTTGTCCCATTCTATAATATAGTTCTCCTTTGAAAAGAGCGATCTGTGCTTCTTCGTTCTTCGGTTCTACGTAGAAACGCTGGTATGCAAGATAACCGCATACAACCAATACTAGCACTCCGATCCCTATCAGTAGTTGCTTTTGATATTTTTCGATGAAGTTTTCAGAAGTATGAACGGCCTCGTCTATTTTTTCCCATTCTTTCTCTTCGCGTAATTCGGCTTGTTTCTTTTTAGAAGACATCGTATTATAAATTATATTTTTATTATTCTCGAAATTAGCAGCGACAAAAATAGCTGTTTTATCCTTATAAATAAAATCTTAGCTGTATTTTTTTTATTCGGTATAAAATTTAACGAGTTGTTCTATGGCTCTTTGGCATACAGGACAAAAATCTTTACATGTGTTTGTCTTCATTCTGCAATCTACAGCCGGACGGTATATCCCTTTCGATGAATAGCCTGCCCCTTCATACACACCTACTTTGTACTGGCCTGCCGATTTTATATCTGTCGGTATCGGGGTGTCGGGCAGAAGCATATTTTTCCATTTGGCAAAGAAGTTGGTAAGGGTGGTAATATTCGGCTCCCACGGCTCTACGGTAAGTGGATATGTGTCGCTGAACGTATCGTTCTCGTAATAATATTCGTCAGCCAATCCGGCAAAACTATGTCCGAATTCATGTACTACCACCGGTTTGAAATTGGGGTGTCCTGTTGTGGTCAGCGTGTAGGCATTGAAAATACCTCCGCCTCCGTACACATCAGTATTGGCAAGTATTATAATATGTGCGTATGGGATGCCTGCAATTGCATTGTGTATATCCTTTACATTCGTTGTTGTCAGGTATCTGTCGGAATAGAATGTATCGAAGTGTGAACCAAAAACGGTTTTCTGCCATTTATTTTCTCTGGGAACGCTTACACCCGAATTCTCGGATACAGTCTCTACCGCATAGAAATTAAATTTCTCTTTCATCGTGTTGAACGGGCTGTGCGCCAGTATTGCCTGACAGGCTACAGCAGCATGCTCTCTGAATTTCTTCATTTCGTCAGCCGTATATCCTTCAGCGATGATGGCTACATTTACGCATTTGTCGATAGTCCCACCTTGATGGATGGCTGTATAAGCAGGTACATGTTCCAGCCCTGCTTTTTTTATCAGTATATCAGTTGGGTCTACCGTATGTTTTATTGCAGAAATATATTCTCCATGCTTGTTTCGCAGGCTTACTTCTATTACTACCTTGCTTTTAGGGTATGGCAACAGGTAAGAATTTTCGAAACTCTTTCTTACCGTTTTAGCTTCGTCGGTGGTCTGCCACTCCTGAAACAGAGTACTGAACGCATCGGCATAAATACACTTGCCGCTTTGTGCATCCATCATCTTTATTTGTCCGTTGCCGCCCCGCAGCACCTCCGGCAGGTTGTGCCTTCGTCCTGCCCACAGGGGTAACTGGTTCAGTTGGTCTAAAGCGATCGATTGCGACTCGTTGCCACCCGAGAAGATATAATCGACACGTAATGTTTTGTCGATAAAGTATTCATCATATTCCTGAGCATTCGCAGACAATGCACAAAGGAATACTGAAAAGATAAGCAGGATGTGTCTCATTTCTGTATGATGTTGGTTTCTACAAGGTTTCTCTCTTTCTGAGATCTTTTTTATAAATCTTTAAGTATTTATAGGCTTTCGGATATGTTTATTCTACAGAAAGATTCGTTTAGGTTACTATTGACAAAGATAAAAAATAAATGGAAAGTTCGGGCAAAACAGGTCTATAGTTAAGCTTTGTAGATGGCTATAATATTAAAAATTTATACTTTTTTTGATTTTTCATATTATGCTTTCATGTTTAATTGATTAGCTTTGCATCCGAATACACTAGCAAGAGCTCTTAGTAGATGAGAAAAATTCGCATCTTAACATATATATTTGTGTGTATATTGTTCTCTGTGCCCTTCTGGGGCGCGCAATATGCCCGCATAGCCCATATAGATATGCCTCCCGTCTATGGCAGCGATACACTTCCACCCATCGATCCAATAGGGTTGGATTCGCTAGGCTTTCCGCCCGATTCGCTTGCTATAGGGCGCGACTCGCTAAAGCTGTCTACAGACTCACTTCCCGCCGATACAACAAGAAAAAAAGATGCACTGGATGCCATTGTAGACTACAATGCCAACGATTCCATCGTACTCACTGCCGATAAGTGGGGTTACCTGTATGGAGATGCCAATGTGTCTTATACCAATATAAAGCTGAAAGGTGAAAAGGTATATATGAATATGGACAGCAGCCTCGTATATGCTACTTACGGGCTCGACTCTATCGGTAAAGAATTCGGATTCCCTGTGTTTTCCGACGGAGGTACGGATTACGAATCGAAAACGATGAAGTACAACTTCAAAACCAAAAAAGGATATATTACAAATGTAGTGACCACTCAGGGCGAAGGTTACGTGGTGGCAGGACGCGCGAAAAAGAACGAAGACAATTCCTTCTTTATGCTCGATGGTAAATACACTACCTGCGACGATCACGAGCACCCGCACTTCTATCTGGCTCTGACAAAAGCAAAAGTAAAACCCAAGAAGAATATAGTGACCGGACCTGCCTATCTGGTGATAGAAGACCTGCCTATTCCGTTCATCGGGTTGCCGTTCGGGTTTTTCCCTTTTTCGGAGAAATATTCGTCAGGGGTGATCATGCCTTCCTACGGTGATGAAATGGACAGAGGGTTCAACCTGCACGATGGAGGGTACTATTTTGCAATAAATGATAATATCGACTTGGCTCTTACCGGAGATATTTACACAAAAGGTTCATGGGGTCTGAAAGCTCAATCCAATTACCGCAAGCGCTATAAATATTCCGGAGGGTTCAATGTCAATTACCTTGTGAACAAATTCGGGGAAAAAGGGATCGACTATTCGGTAAGTAAAGACCTTGCTATCAACTGGACACATAGCCAAGATCCGAAAGCAAATATGTTCAGGACACTTTCGGCCAGTGTGAACTTCTCTACAAGCTCGTATAATGTAAATAGTCTCGATAACAAATATGTACCTCGCGGAACCGAGAATACCAAGAGTTCCAGTGTCAGCCTTACTCAGAAGATACCGAATACGGCCTGGAGTATCTCAGCCTCTATGAATGTGGCTCAGCGAAGTGCCGACTCTACTATCTCGCTTACATTACCTGATCTTACTGTGACTATGTCACGTATCTATCCGTTCAAACGGAAAGAGATGGCAGGTTCGGAGCGTTGGTATGAGAAAATCAATATGTCATATACCGGTAACTTCAAAAACAGTATTCAGACAAAAGAAAACCTGCTGTTCAAGTCGAATCTTAAGAAAGACTGGAACAATGCGATGAAGCATTCGATTCCGGTGTCGGCCACTTTCAGTGCGCTGAACTACCTGAATATAACACCGTCTTTCAGCTATACAGAACGCTGGTACACCCGCCGTATCGAAAAGCAATACGATCCGGTAACACGTTCCCATGTATCGCTGCCCGGAGATACCACCTATTCGTTCAAGCGTGTTTACGATTTCAATGCACAGTTGAGCTTCCAGACGAAGCTCTATGGTTTTTATAAGCCGCTATTCATCAAAGGTGTCGATATACGCCATGTATTCACTCCGAGTATAAGCCTGAGTTATGCACCCGACTTTAGTAGTTCGCGTTTCGGCTTTTACGAACGCTATAACTATATAGATGCACAAGGTAATAGTCAGGAATATACTTATTCACCTTACGAGCGGGGGATGTTCGGTACAGCGCCTTCGGGAGCACAAGGAATGGTTACGTTCAGCTTCGAGAACAATCTGGAAATGAAAGTTCCTTCACAAAGTGATTCTACAGGCTATAAGAAAATAAGCCTTATAGATAATCTAAGCATTAATTTCAGTCATAATATGATGGCCGACTCCCTCAAGTGGAGTGATATAGCCACCAATATCCGCCTCAAGTTCAGTAAATCTTTTGTGGTAAATATCGGGGCGGCGTTCGATCCGTATCTGTACAGGAGAGATAAGTATGGTGTAACAAGGAAGGTAGATGAATTGCGTATTTCCAATGGTCGCGGTTTCGGCCGTCTGAAAAGTACAGGATATAGCATTTCCCCTTCCATTGACCAAGATACCTTCAAAAAATGGTTCGGCAAGGACAAGGATGGCGAAAAGAAAAAAGATAGCGATGGGCATGGAGATCTTCATGCTAATGAAACCGGAGAGGGGGAAGGCGAGGGCAGAAAGAGCCTGCTCGAAGGCAAAAAAGACGATAACGAATATGATGAAGACGGGTATGTAAAAAATGAGATAAAATGGAATCTCGGTTTCAATTTCTCGATGAACTATTCATGGGATACCAGTCGCGACCCAAAAGAAGGGAAAGACGGATATGTAGAATACCGGGGGCGGATAACCAAAACATTCGGCTTCAACGGTAACATACAGCCTACTAAGAACTGGAATTTCAATTTCAATGCCACGTATGATTTCGATGCCAAAAAGATTGCTTATATGACACTCAATCTTACCCGCAATCTGCACTGTTGGTCTATATCGGCCAATGTGAATCCGATAGGTATGTATAAATCTTACTATGTATCGTTACGTGCCAGTTCATCACTGCTGCAAGACCTGAAATACGAGCAGCGCGGACGCAACTCATCCTACGATCCTAACTGGGATTAATCTATCGAAAAGATTGTTCTGCCAGCTTCTTATGTAGGTCGGACTGATAATTTTCCATCATTTTACCAATGTCGAAAAACAGATACGAGAGAGTCTTTACAAAAGGATTCTTAATGTAGATATGTTCTGTTGCAATAAAGAGAGTTTTGTTATTGCCTGCATCTTTAAACTCGGCAGTCCAATATCCGGTCAATATATTACTTTCCATGTAGAAGGAGTAGAATGAATGTGGAGTCTTTTCTCCTGTTCGAAATTTTATGATGCTGCCGTCTTTTGTTGTTTCCTCCCATATTTCAATCTCATCCTTTTGTTCCAGTATTTTCAGGTCTTTCAGATCATTGCGGTAGTGCCAGTCCCGATTGTTTGTAACAGTATTGTAGACCTTCTCGGCAGAAGCGTTAAATAAGGTTTGGCGGCTTTCTGTTCTTTCTTTTGGTAATAATAGTCCGATAATGAAAATAATGAGAGCTAAAGATGCCATTATCAGTAGGGTGTATTTCAGCATATCCATGATTTTCGATGTTATTTATATTTAGGCTATCAAAGATAGTGTTATATTTCTTAAGGCTGTAGTCTTTCTCAAAACCCTAATTTTTTATTCAATGATAATAATTTCTAAAGAAAACTCGTAACTTGCATCCATTGTAATATTTAAACTTAAAGATAGATATGAAAACAATGTCTTTCTGCTTTGCCGTAATTCTTCTTATGGCTTTCTTCATCGTTTCGTGTAGCCCGACCGAAACACATTTCCTCAAAGATGAAAAATACAGGACACAGGTACATGAGCAATTCCTCAAACGAAAGGATATAGCCGTAGGGCGTAGCCAGCAATTGTTTTCGGTGCTTGATAAAGAGGGATTGACTGTCGAACAGCGCGAAGCACTCGAATTTCTCTACGCATATATGCCATTGTCCGATCTTGCCGATTACGATGGAGAGTATTTTCTCGGACAGGTGGATGCTGCATTCAGGGCACGCGATTATTTCTCTTGGGGCAGAGATATTCCCGATGATATATTCCGTCATTTTGTACTCGTTTACCGTGTAAATAATGAAAATCTTGATACTGCGCGACAGGTATTCTTCGATGAACTGAAAGACCGCGTAAAAGGTCTTACAATGGAACAGGCTGTGCTCGAAGTCAATCACTGGTGCCACGAGAAAGTCACTTACAGAGGTACAGACGGACGCACATCGTCACCATTGGCTTTGATGAAAACATCGTGGGGACGTTGTGGCGAAGAGTCTACATTTACTACAGCAGCTTTGCGCGCAGTGGGTATTCCTGCCCGCCAGTGCTATACACCGCGTTGGGTGCATACCGACGATAACCATGCGTGGGTAGAAGTATGGGTAGATGGCAAGTGGCACTATATAGGTGCCTGTGAACCCGATGCCGAGCTGGATGTTGCATGGTTTTCAGCACCTGTGAAACGCGCGATGATGGTACATACAAATGTATTCGGGCAATATAATGGCCCTGAGGAAAAGAATGTGCAAACCGAACTGTATTCGGTAATCAATCTGCTGCCCAATTATACTGAGACGAGAAATCTGAAAGTAACAGTAACAGATGAGGAAGGCAAACCGATGGAAGGCGCTACGGTGAAATTCAATGTATATAATTATGCGGAGTTTTATCCGATAGCAACCGGTACGACTGCTGCCGATGGCATAGCCTCAATTATTACAGGTATGGGTGATGTATTCGTTTGGGCGAATAAGGATAATATTTACGGTTATGCTAAATCAACTCCTGACAATGGTGATTTGACCATTAAACTGAATAAAACACAAGTTGAGGCTCTCGAAGAAGGAATCATAATGACCACACCGATAGAGCAAACAATAAAAGAGTTGCCTGCCGAAAAGATAGCTGAGAATGCGAAGCGTCTGGCTCATGAAGACTCCATTCGCAATGCTTATATGGCTACTTTTATTGCAGAAGCCGATGCACGCAAATTTGCGACGGAAAACAATCTGAATCCGGACAAGGTATGGGATTATCTGTACCGATCGCAAGGTAACTGGCAGGATATACAGATGTTTCTGAAAGAGAAAAAAGATAATGCTTATCTGTATGTTTTTATGGAATCACTCAAAGATAAAGATTTGCGTGATACACCTTACGAATATTTGTCCGATCATCTGGTACAAGGAGACGGAATAAACTTTAATGCTATCACAAATCATCATATCCGCTATGCCCAGAATGTTTTTTCACCACGTATTGCACTCGAACTGATACGCCCTTGGCGCGGTTTTTTCAAAACAGAATTATCGGAAGACTTTGTGAATAAATCGAGGAGTGACATACAGTATGTTATAGCTTATGTGCGCGATAATATAAAAGTTGATGATAGTCAGAACTATTTTAAATGTCCTATTTCACCACAGGGTGTGTACGAATTGAAGATCGCCGACAGGCAATCGCGCGATATATTCTTTGTAGCCCTCTGCCGTTCGATGGATATACTTACCCGCATAGATGCCGTAACAGGACGTCCGCAATACCTGAGAGCAGAAGACGGCCTGTGGACAGATGTTTACTTTGAGCCGCAAGCCGAAGAAAAGCCGAAAGGAACCATCACATTTACCAACGCGGCAGGCAATATCGTAAAACCGGGCTATTACACACATTTTACAATCGCCCGTTTCGATAAAGGTGATTATGTAACACTCGATTACGAGAACGAGATTAAGAGCCTTCCTGTGAAGGTTTCGGTAGATGCAGGCTATTATCGCCTGATGACCGGAAGCAGAGCGAATGATGGCTCGGTAACAATAGAGACACGTTGTTTTGAAGTAAAAGAGAAAAGCCAGACGGCTATTGAGATAAAGTTGCCTAAAGTGGATAAAGGAATACAGGTGCAGGGAATTGTAGACCCGAATACAATAGTCACATTGAATGATGGTAGTAAGAAAACTCTGAAAGAGCTAACCAACAAAAAAGGCTTGGTTATCTGCTTTGCCGATCCCGATAAAGAGCCGACCAAACATATACTGCAAGATATTCCGGCAGAACAAAGCTTTTTGGAAGAATGGGGCGGGGGAGTGCTGTTTGCCATTCCTGACGATAAAGTGAGCAAGGCATTCGATGCTTCTGTCTTTAAGGGACTGCCGAAACAGTCGGTTTGGATGACTGACGACAAACGTGTCCTGTTGAATGCTGTAGCAGGAGCATTGCAGATAGAATTCTCGAACAACTTCCCTTTGGTAATTTATCTGTCTACCAATGGTGGTATTTTGTACTCATCGCAAGGCTACCGTATTGGTATAGGAGAAGATATAGTGAGAACGGTGATGGAAGAAATGGAGACAAAAAGAATGTTGGTGGAATAGCCTTCTGAGTAGGTAAAACAAAAAAGACAGCCTTAAAAGCTGTCTTTTTCTACATTATAATAATAAAGATTAATTAACCTACACTACCTTCCAGGCTTATTTGCAATAGTTTTTGCGCTTCTACGGCAAATTCCATCGGGAGGTTCTGCATTACTTCTTTTGCATATCCGTTTACGATAAGCCCTACGGCTTCTTCTGTACCGATACCACGCTGATTGCAGTAAAGTATCTGGTCTTCGCTGATTTTCGAAGTGGTAGCCTCATGCTCTATGATGGCTGTCGGATTGGCTATGTCGGAATATGGGAACGTATGTGCTCCGCACTTGTCGCCCAGCAGCAAGCTGTCGCATTGTGAGTGGTTACGTGCTCCTTCAGCTTTCGGGGATACTTTTACGAGCCCGCGATACGAGTTTTGGCTGAATCCTGCCGAGATACCTTTCGATACGATACGGCTCTTGGTATTTTTACCGATGTGTACCATTTTGGTACCCGTATCGGCCTGTTGATAATTGTTCGTTACAGCCACCGAATAGAATTCACCGATAGAATTGTCTCCGGCAAGTATGCACGAAGGATATTTCCATGTAATTGCCGATCCTGTTTCTACCTGTGTCCATGAAATTTTTGAGCCGTTGCCTTTACACAGTCCGCGTTTAGTCACGAAGTTGTAGATACCTCCTTTTCCTTCTTTATCGCCCGGATACCAGTTCTGAACGGTCGAGTATTTTACTTCGGCGTGGTCGAGTGCAATAATTTCCACGATGGCGGCATGCAACTGGTTTTCGTCACGCATAGGTGCAGTACAGCCTTCGAGGTAACTTACATAAGCATTGTCATCGGCAACGATCAGCGTGCGTTCAAACTGTCCTGTATTTGCCGCGTTGATACGGAAATAAGTAGACAATTCCATCGGGCAACGTACGCCCTTAGGAATGTAAACGAACGATCCGTCACTGAACACAGCAGAGTTAAGCGCCCCAAAATAATTGTCGCGGTAAGGCACTACCGATCCCAGATATTTCTTCACCAGTTCGGGATGCTCCTGTACTGCCTCGCTGAACGAACAGAATATAATGCCTTTTTCGGAAAGCACTTCTTTAAATGTTGTTTTCACTGAAACACTATCTACTACCGCATCCACAGCCATATTTTGCACACCTGCCAGTATTTCACGTTCGTGAAGAGGCACGCCCAGTTTGTCGAATGTTTTCAGCAATTCGGGATCTACTTCATCAAGGCTCTTAGGGCCGTCTTTTTTCTTCGGTGCAGCATAATAGCTGATACTCTGGTAGTCTATTTCCGGTATATTCAGGTGTGCCCATTGCGGGGTTTCCATCGTCAGCCAGTGACGATATGCTTTCAATCTGAATTCCAGCAGCCATTCCGGTTCGTTCTTTTTTGCCGAGATAAGGCGCACAACGTCCTCATTCAGCCCGATCGGAATAACCTCTGTATCAATGTCTGTTACAAACCCGTATTTATAATCACCGGTGGTAACATCTTCTAAAATTTTATCTTGAGTTTCCTGCATTTTGTTTATTAGTTACGAGTTACAAAGTTACGAGTTACAGTCACTTTCGCTTATAGGGCGGCATTGTTGACTGTTAACTGCTAACTGTTGACTGATTGCGCTGCAAAGATATTACATTCTTGCCACTTATCGAAGACATATCAATATTTTGCATCACTCATAGAACAGATAGAAGCAGGTTTTGTTTGGTCGTTTTGGGTTTTATAACAAATAATGGATCAGACTACTCGGATTCATCTATATCGAAGTCCTGATTAAAGAAAGGATCTGTAATCAGAGGTAATTTATCCGGAATCCGGTTAAGTTCTTTCTTTTTGTTTTCTTCTTTGGTACCATCTTCCTCGCAGTCGTAGATGTAATCCTCTGTCAGAATGTCGCCTGTAAGCAAATCATATTGCATACTATGCCCACGACAAGCATCTCCGGATGACGTTATTGCGTGTATCAGATGCCAGTTGTCGTTTACATATTTGTATGAGTGCTGATAAGACCATTTCTCACGACTGCCGCCCCAATGGTTTATAATGATGCAGCCATCTTCTATACTGATCCCACTAAAAGGGTCGCCCATCATGCCACCGCCACCGCTCGACAGCAGGGGTGCAAAGGTTTGCAGCCAGAGCTTCCATTTGCCATCTTCTTTTTTGTAGATAGCAAGACATCGTGCTTCCCACTCATCGAGGCTTACCGGAGTGTTGTACACAATGGCTTTGTCGGCGATGCCGTCACCATTGAGATCACCATCGGCCTGTCCTATGATGCGCCACCATTTTGGTGTGAAATCATTGATGTCCTCTGCTGAGGTGAGGGTTATCTCTGTATCGAAATCTCCATCATCAACAGCCTGACGATATGCTTCTGATTTTTCCTTTTTTTCGTCAGCCCATTTCTCGATGTTGTCAGCTATATAGCGTACATCGTCGCTTATAGGCAGATACGATTCGTCGATACCTGTATTGGTTTCACCTTCGGCGTAATATGTTATTTCACGTAACTCAATTTCCGATAGTTTTTTGGGTGTATCATTGTCGCTAGAATAAATATTCTTTTGTGTCCAGTTACCATATTGGTCATATTTGTATTCGTACTCTATTGTTGAAACGTGTTTCTGATAACTGCTTATTTTGATCTTTTCATTGCCATAATTGTCATATTCGAATATTTCAGTGTGTGCCGAGCTTACTCCTGCAAGTTCGCTTTGTTGCTTTTGCTTTAGCCTTCCTTCTTCGTCATACATATACTGAACCCTTTTGTCTGTAGATGCGTTAAATTCTTCTTCCATTTGTCCCGATTTATCTCTTGTAATTACATTATCGCCTATCTTTATAGGCAGCGTTTTCCCATCGAAACTTTGATATTCATAATTTATTTCGTCCCATATCAGAGGGTAGCCGTATTTGTCGAAAACAGCAGAGTTTGTGTAATTGCTTTTTATGGTATCGTAATAAATACTCATCCGTAGAGCCTGTGTCTGTTCTTCGCTGTAAGTATAGTTTATTCGTTCGTAGTCATCAAATACTTTTTTATTTTCCGATATTCTGTATTTCAAAGCTTCTGTGGGATTTCCTTTTTCGTCATACCAGAAATATCGGGCTTCTTTATTCTTGTTTTTGATGAAGTACAATTTTCCATCCTTATTATAAAAGTATCGGATGGAGTCATTATAGCTATCCTTGTAGCTGTACTTTATCAGGTTTAGTTTTTTCTTATCAGAGGTATAAGTTGTTTTGCTGAAAATGTATAGCTTTTCTCCGTCAATTATTTTTGTAGTAGACGAAGTATTATTTGTTTTATAGAGTGTCACTGTTTTTACCGGACCTTTCAGTGAGGCAGTATCTGCATACACTTCACTGATTTCAGAAAAGGTTATAGACAGAGGGATGCTTTGCGGTTCGGGCTCAGTACAGGCTGATAAAATAAGAAAACAAATGATTGCAGATAAGATATATTTCATAGTTAAGAAAGTGAGTTTGTTCTGCAAATATAAAAAAATGATAGCTAATAACGGATAACTTGGTACTTTTCTATATCTTTACGACATTATCGCTTAAAAGGAGATAAATGAAGAATATTCCCAGCCCGTATATGCAGTTTACTCGTCAGCAGTGGGCGGCTCTGCGCGATTCTGAGCCAATGACGCTTACCTACGACGAGCTGTTGAACCTGCAAGGTATAGACGACGAGTTGTCCATAGATGAGGTTGAAGATATTTATCTACCCTTGTCCCGCCTGCTGAGCTACTATGTGTCGGCACGTACAAGCCGGCAATCGGTGCTGATGAAGTTCCTTAAACAGGAATCTCTTAAAATCCCTTTTATTATCGGTATTGCAGGCAGTGTGTCGGTGGGTAAAAGCACTACGGCGCGTGTGTTGCAGGCATTGCTTAGCCGATGGAAAGAGAATACACGTGTGGCATTGGTGACAACAGACGGATTCCTGTATCCGAACGCTGTACTGGAAGAAAAAGGCATTATGCTGAAAAAAGGCTTTCCCGAATCGTACGATATAAAACAGATACTGAAATTTGTGACCGATATAAAATCGGGAGTGAAAAAGGTACGGGTCCCCAAGTATTCACATCTTATCTACGATATTATTCCGAATGAATACCTGGCAATAGAGCAGCCTGATATACTGATATTGGAAGGACTGAATGTATTGCAAAGCGGCATGGACTATCCGGACGAAAAACCCCGTATATTTGTGTCCGATTATGTGGACTTTTCTATCTATGTGGATGCAGACGAGCTGAAGCTGGAAGACTGGTATATTTCCCGATTTATGAAATTCAGAAAAGGAGCATTTGCTCATCCCGACTCATACTTTCATAGCTTTGCGCAATTGTCGGAGCGCGAAGCGAAAAAAACAGCCAGAACAATATGGCGCGAAATCAACCGTAAGAACCTTCGTAAAAATATACTGCCCACCCGCGAACGTGCCAGTCTGATATTGCACAAGGGTGACGGACATGCAGTGGATCAGGTGAGGCTGAGAAAGTAAGTCGGTTTTTAGGAGAAATTGTTTTTTATCGATACTTAAAATTATGTAATGTTATGGGGCTTTCCCTGTCGCAACTGTTCAAAACTTTTATTTATGGAGCTATTCCATATGCTTTCTATTCGGTATTTGTGCCACAATCGCCAAAGATCAGGTATTATAAGTTCTTCAAAGATAACGGGTATTCCCGTTTTCCTTATCCGTATGCCGAAAAATATCTGCAAATGCAGGTAGATGTGTTAAAGGATACAGATAAAGGATTGAATTATGTTATTCATAAGAATAAGAGATTGTATTTCCCCAATATTTTTACAGAAGAGAAAATACGCAGAATCTACATCTCTCTGATGATAGAGCAGGATGTGGAATCGGCGCACCACTATGTAGATTCCATAGAAGAATTCAGCAACAGAACCTTGTTGGATATTGGAGCGGCAGAAGGGCTGATCTCGCTGGAGGCTATTGAAGTAGCCCGTTTTGTATATCTGTTCGAGTGTGAAACGGAGTGGATAGAAGCTCTGACCGCTACATTTGAGCCATGGGCAGATAAGGTAGAGATAATAAGAAAATACATTGGCGACAGCAATGATGAACAGTCGCAAACTTTGGATGATTTCTTTAAAGATAAACCCACAAATGACTTATTTCTAAAGATGGATATAGAGGGTATGGAAAGAAATGCCCTTGCCGGTAGCCAAAAACTGTTCGCAATGGCAGACAATCTGCAATTTGCTGTATGCACCTATCACCGGAGTGACGATCTGAAGGTTGTGTCTTCTATTCTTGACAGATATGGATGTGTTTACACATTAAGGGAAGGGCTGCTCTATACCAAGCATAGCCTGCGCCCTTGTTTGCTACGTGGGTATAAAGCCTGAACTCTGATAGTTTAACAGAGGACTTTTGGTTTTCATCTTACCCTCTGTGGCTGGGATAGGGAGCTTGAGAAAGTAAGCAATATCATTCAAATGTGGTGTCTTATTATAGTTGACAGTGACCTTATCGCATTCGCGGATAAAGTCGGTAGGATTGTAAGGTTAAAAAAGATGAGGAGCAAAGGTTCCCTTTACTCCTCGCTTTATGTAGAAGTTGTAAAAAACTTACTTTACAGAGAACTTGTGAGTCGTTTTGCTCTTGAATGTTTCTTCCGGCCTGAGCACCACACTAGGATATTCAGGTTTGTTGATGCTGTCGGGGAAATGTTGCGTCTCAAAACAAACAGCAGCGCGCATCGGGTAACGATGTCCATGCTTGCCTTCAAAGTTGCCTGTCATCCAGTTGCCTGTATATATCTGTACACCCGGTTCGGTAGTGGCAATATCCATTTTGATGCCGGTTTTCGGTGAGTAGCATTCTACAGCCAGCGCCAGTTCGCCGTCTTTTTTATCCAGTACCATTGTATGATCGTAGCCTTTGCCGAAGTGTAGTTGCTCGAAATCGTCTTCGATGCGTTCGCCTATGGCATGAGGGACTGTGAAATCGAATGGTGTGCCTTTTACGGTTTCCGGCTTACCGTACGGAATGGCTGTGTCGTCTGTCGGCAAGTATTGCGAAGCGTGCATTACCAGCATATGGTCGTTTACACTCGGATCGCCTTCACCCGATAGATTGAAATAGGAGTGATTTGTCAGATTCAGTATTGTGGCCTTGTCTGTTGTAGCCTGATAGTCTATATCGAACGAATTGTCATCTGTCAGTTTATAGATCATTTTCACATTCAGGTTTCCGGGAAATCCTTCCTCTCCGTCTTTTGCCAGATAGGTCAATTCCAATGTCTGATTGTCTGTTTGTTTGGCATTCCACACTACAGCATTGAAACCTTTTAGTCCGCCGTGCAGATTGTTAGGTCCATTGTTTATAGCCAGTTTATATGTTACTCCGTCCAGTGTAAATTGTCCATTGGCAATGCGGTTGCCTGTACGTCCGCATACTGCACCGAAATAGGGTTCTTCCGAGTTAAGGTATTCGTTCAGGTTATTGTGTCCCAGCACTACATCAGTTAGTTTGCCGTTTTTGTCGGGTACACATAGCGATACTATTTTCGCCCCGTAATTTATTATGGTGGCTTCAGCACCTTTGCTGTTAGTCAGTACATACATCTGTACATCTTTGCCATCCACTTTTCCTGAGAAGTTTGCCGGAGTTAATCCTGCTTTGGTTTGATTTTCTTGCATGATATTATTTTAAAGATTATTATAAGCCCCTCCCGACCTCCCCATAGGGGAGGAGTAGGTTCGTTGCGAGTATTTTAGTGTGCTGATTTACCTGAAAAACGCTAGAGTTCTGGTAAACTATAAACTAGTAAACTCTTCCATGCAAATATACAATAATATTTAAGCCGATACACAGCGGAAATAATTGATAGATAATACTTATTTATTAAAAAAAACAAAAATAGTGCTATCTCATGTATTTATTTTGTTTCTTTGCAGCGAATTTGGGTGCATTGTGTCCAAACGGGAATATCTTCTTAATTGTCATTTGCGAAAAATGTCTGATAAACGTCAACAGAAACCAATATCCTTATTTACATCAGGAGTAATTACTACTATAAGTATCACTCTTGTGCTTTTTTTATTGGGACTGACTATCCTGCTGGGATTTACAGGGCGCGGACTGGCATCTTACTTCAAGGAGAATATAGGAATATCCATCGAGTTGTCGGGTGATATCAGCGATTCGCTCATCGCCCATACAAAAACAAAGATAGAAGCTATCCCTTACGTAAAATCGACTACATATATTACAAAGGAAGAGGTTAAGAAGCAACTTCTGGAAGACTTAGGAGGCGATCCTGAAGAAGTTTTAGGTTATGATCCGTCGCGGAGCTATATAGATGTCTTCATCAAATCGGAGTATATGAATTCCGACAGTCTGAAAAAGGTAGAGGCAAGCCTAAAAGACTTCAAACTGACCAAAGGGCTTTCGTTTAAAGAGGAAGACATAGAGCAAGCCAATACAAATATATCCAAGATAGGAACAGTGCTGCTGATTCTGGCAGTTATGCTGATTCTGATTTCTTTTACATTAATACGCAATACTATACAATTAAATATATATTCTAAACGTTTCCTTATTAATACGATGCAGCTTGTAGGAGCTACAAATGGGTTTATACGCAGGCCTTTTGTCCTTAGTGCAATCGTATCGGGAATACTGGCGGCTATTTTTGCGAACGTACTTATAACGGGAGTGATCTATTATTTTACAACCGAATATCCGGAGTTGATTTCGATTGTGACAATGTACGAATTGCTGATCGTGTACGCATTAGTGGTGATTTTGGGTATATTTATTACTATTCTGGCTACAGTATCGGCTGTAAACAGGTATTTGAGAATGACTACAAATAAACTTTATCACATTTAAGTAAGGAATATGGATAAAAAAAACTTTGCATTTGGCAAGCTTAATTATGTAATTTGTGCTGTATCAGTACTTTTGATTATCATTGGATTTATCCTGATGACAGGGCCTTCATCCAGTGTCGAAGGTGGCTTCGAACCTGATATTTTTAGCACAAGGAGAATTGTGGTGGCTCCGATGATTTGCTTTACCGGATTCTTGCTGATGATTGTAGGAATATTATATCCGCGTCCTAAAGGTGCATCAGAGGAGGAAAGCAAATAAATAACAAAACACATAAAAGAAGAGAATGAGTATTATTGAGGCAATTATTATTGCCATTGTAGAGGGACTAACCGAGTTCTTACCTGTGTCCTCGACCGGACACATGATTATCGCCCAAAGCTTGCTGGGTATCGAAAGTAACGAATTTGTAAAAGCATTCACAGTTATTATTCAGTTTGGAGCTATCCTGTCTGTTATAGTTCTGTACTGGAAGCGCTTTTTCCGTTTGAGGAATGATATTCCCGAATCGGCTAAGGGCAGTTTTATCAAAGAGAACCTTTACAGGTTCGAGTTCTATTGGAAACTTCTTGTCGGATTTATTCCGGCGGCAGTGCTTGGGCTTATTTTTAGTGACAAGATAGACGAACTGCTCGAGAGCGTGCTGGTTGTAGCCATAATGCTTGTTGTGGGCGGTATATTGATGCTGTTTGTAGACAAACTGTTCAATAATCAGGTAGAAGGTGAGCAGGAGATAACATATAAAAATGCTTTCATTATTGGTTTTTACCAATGTATAGCCATGATACCCGGTGTGTCGCGCTCCATGATTACAATAGTAGGAGGTATGACACGCGGACTGAGCCGTAAGAATGCGGCGGAATTTTCTTTCTTTCTGGCTGTGCCTACCATGGCTGCCGCCACAGGATGGAAAGTACTGAAACTGTTTACATCCGATACCGGATTGGAGCTGTTGAAAGATAATATAGGCGTATTGATTATTGGCAATGTGGTTGCTTTTATCGTTGCATTGCTGGCAATCAAATTTTTTATAGGTTTTGTTACCAAGTACGGATTCAAATTGTTCGGTTGGTATCGTATTATTTTAGGAGGCATCCTTTTGGCTCTTTTGCTGACGGGACATGAATTAGCGATTATATAATGGATTTTATCTCCGGAGAGATCTTATACATAAATAAACCTTTGCACTGGACCTCGTTTACGTTGGTCAGAAAACTGAGGAATAAACTTTGCCGCAAGCTGGGAATTAAGAAGTTGAAAGTCGGTCATGCCGGTACACTTGATCCGTTAGCTACAGGGGTGATGATTATTTGCACAGGAAAGAAGACTAAACTGATAGAGACGTTTCAGTATCAGACAAAGGAGTATATTGCAACCATAAAACTAGGAGAAACTACACCCTCGTTCGATCTTGAGACCGAAGTAGACGGCGTATATCCTACAGATCATATAACAAAAGAACTGGTTGCAGATACATTGACAAAGTTTATAGGTGCAATAGAGCAGGTTCCACCGGCTTTTTCGGCATGTAAGATAGACGGAAAACGGGCTTATGAACTTGCCCGCGAAGGACAGGAGGTAGAATTGAAACCGAAGCTGTTGGTGATAGACGAGATAGAACTGCTCGATTGCCAACTGCCGGTAATAAAGGTAAGGGTTGTGTGCAGTAAAGGAACATATATAAGAGCACTGGCGCGTGATATAGGGCAGGCTCTCGATTCCGGTGCACATCTGATCGGTCTGGAACGCACACGCATAGGCGAGGTCACACTCGACCAATGTGTTGCGGGTGAACATATAGAAGAACTCGTAGATGAGTTGATTAAATAAAAGGATAATAATAAATAAGTTAAGCATATAGAACATGAAACTTTCTCAATTTAAATTTGATCTTCCAGAGGAGCTTATCGCTACTCATCCGGCCAAGAACAGGGACGAATCCCGTTTGTTGGTTGTCAATCGCAAGACCGGAGAAATTGAACATAAGGTGTTTAAAGATGTCATCACCTACTTTGATGAAAAAGATGTCTTTATTTTCAACGATACAAAGGTATTCCCTGCCCGCCTGTATGGGAACAAGGAAAAAACAGGTGCTACCATTGAAGTATTTCTTCTTCGCGAATTGAATGAGGAATTTCATTTATGGGATGTTCTTGTAGATCCTGCCCGCAAAATCCGTATCGGTAATAAATTGTATTTCGGAGACGATGACTCTATGGTAGCCGAAGTAATTGATAATACAACTTCGCGCGGACGTACATTACGTTTCTTGTATGACGGGCCGTCCGAAGAATTCAGAAAATCATTGTATGCACTCGGCGAAACACCGATACCCAAATACCTGAACAGGGGAGAAGAGCCGGACGATAAAGATCGTTATCAGACTATCTTCGCTAAAAATGAAGGAGCAGTAGTTGCTCCGGCTGCCGGATTACACTTTAGCCGCGAACTGCTGAAGCGTCTGGAAATAAAAGGTGTGCATTTTGCATACATTACATTGCATTCGGGATTGGGTAACTATCGCGATATAGATGTTGAAGATCTCACGAAGCATAAGATGGATTCTGAGCAGTTGCAGATAACAAAGGAGGCCACAGATATAGTGAACGAGGCTAAAGATGCCAATCGTCGAGTTTGTGCTGTCGGTACTTCGGTGATGAGGGCAATAGAAACAATAGTAAGTACTGATGGGCACCTGAAAGTGAATGAGGGCTGGACAAATAAATTTATTTTCCCTCCTTACGATTTCGGTATCGCAGACTCTATGGTTACAAACTTCCATTTGCCTCAGTCTACATTACTTATGATGACAGCTGCGTTTGGCGGTTACGATCGTATAATGGATGTATATGAACTTGCAGTAAAAGAAAAATACCGTTTTGGCACCTATGGCGATGCCATGCTGATAATCTAAAATGTTATTAGAAAAAGAAAACCTGCATGATGTTTTTCTCAGTCTCGGCTCCAATTTGGGAGACAGGGGTGAGAATCTCGATCATGCGATCAACAGTATAGAAGAGCGGATTGGCGAAGTAGTCGCCACTTCCGCTTTTTACGTGACCGAGCCTGTAGGCTTCGAGTCCGACAACCAATTTCTGAATGCCGTATGCGAGGTGCGCACAAAACTGAATCCACTCGAGGTGCTTGAGAAAACACAGGTGATAGAAAAAGAGATGGGACGGCAGACCAAGTCTGAGAATAGAATATACAGCGACAGGATAATAGACATAGACCTGTTACTATTCGACGACGAAATATTTGAAAATACCGATCTTGTACTACCGCATCCGCATCTGCACGAGCGTGCATTTGTTCTTACCCCGTTAGCGGAGATAGCAGGAGAATACATACACCCTGTACTGCACAAGACAATCAATCAGTTAAAAAAAGACCTTGAATAAACGGAAAATCCTGTGTGTTTTAATGTTCCCCTTCTGAATGAACGAAATATCCGGGGAAGCAAACGACACTTTCGTTATGGAACCTATCGGAAGCTGTAACGAAATAATAGAATCCGAAATCTCCGGTATTCATAGGGAATGAATAACTCTTCGTCCGCAATCCTGCTGCCAGCATAAACGATGGATTTTCTTTGTCGAAATTTTCGGTAGGGGATACATATACATTGTATGTGAAACTTTCCGTATCATCCGGCGCTTCCCATTTTATATTCAGGTTGCCGTCACTATCCTTATATACTTGGAGGTCTAGAGGAGAATTAGGTGCTATATTGTCGAGCCATGTAAGTGGTGGCAGTTTCGCCGGAGTAGGATAGAATGTACCGATAGAATCCTGTATTCCTTTCAGGTTGTTCAGTATGTTTGCTGCGCGGAAGTAAGCCTGTCCTTTTACCTTCTCGGTACGGGTGTAATTCATCTGATTCATAATATCCTGCAAAGACCAGTTCTGTTCGTCCATCTGATAGACTCCTAGCCCGGGAACGACCGTTCGTCCGTTACTGTTTGCCACCCAATCGTCCAGAAAAGGATAGAAATACCGTTCGCGGTGATACATCATCGGGAAGATCAGATCGTGTTTTCCGCTTTGCATCCAATAGCCTGCATCCTGAAATACAGTTTCGTATGCAGTCCATCCATCATTACGGGATATTTCGGGTAGTACGCGGTATCTGCCGAGAGGAGAACTACTGATTTGTACCCATTTCTTTATAGACTTCACATTGTCGTAAATTTCTTCTACCAGCCGGTTTATATTCTGTCTACGCCAGTCGGCAAGCGTCATCCCATTCCCGTATTTTTTGTACGTGTCTTCGTCCGGAAATTTCCCTGTATTGTTCGGGTAACGTATATAGTCGAAGTGAATGCCGTCTACATCGTAGCCCGATACGATCTCTTTCGCAATAGATACTATCCGGTTTCTTGTTTCCGGTCTGCCCGGATCGAGATACCACCTGTCGTCTATGGCTTTATAATAGTCGGGTTTATTGTTAACTACTGTTGCTTTCCTGCGCCTTCCTTTGCCTGTGTATTTTATCTGCGCTTTCTCCATCGGGTAGGTAATCAGCCATGCATGGCATTCCATCCCTCTTTTGTGACACTCTTCTATGGCAAAAGCCAATGGGTCGAAATTGTCGGAATGATTAAAGAATGGGCTTAGCGGTTCTATTTTCGATTTGTAGAAAACACAGCCCTGCGCCCTTGCCTGAAACAATATAGTGTTGAAATTATCAGCCTGCAACTGATCGAGTATTTTCCGTAATTCGTTTTTCTGAGCCTGTACACTTGTTCCCTGCGTAGGCCAGTCGAGTCCCCAGTTTGTGGTTATCCATGCCGCGCGGACTTCCGTAGCGGGTACTTGTGCTGATAAATAGAAAGGGACGAGAATAAGTATTGTGAGTATCTTAAATAATTTCATGCTAAACTGTTATAATCCACTAAAGTTTACATCACTGAACAGCAGGGACGGTAGTTTCCATGCAGAATTTTCGCGCGGATCGTTTCCTACTTCTGTCAGATTTGCCCAAAGGGTGAGCATATTTCCTGTTATGTTCATTTCACTGACAGGTGTTGTCGCTATACCGTTTTCGATAAGGAAACCCTCTACACCGAAAGAAAAATCGCCTGTTGTGGAATTACTGTTCCCTCCATTGAATCCGGTTATCCAGATGCCTTTTTGTACAGATTGTAACAATTTATCGAAGTTTTTGTTTCCCAATTCGGTTTGTATGACGGATGGGGAAGCTATAGTAGGAGCTACATTCATCTTCAACGAATTGTAGGTGTCTATGAAGTAAGTGTTTAAAACTCCTTTGTCTATGATCGTTCTTTTCTGTGTAGCCACGCCTTCGCCGTCGTGCCATTTAGAACCATAAGAGCGGGTAAGGTGCGGGTTATCTATGATAGTAAGTTTATCCGAAGCTATTCGTTGTCCCAGTTTATCCAGCAGGAAAGAGTTTTTCTGTTGCAGAGCCGATCCGTACATAGCGCTTATCATCGGCGAAAGCAGGCGCGTAGCAACCGTATTGTCAAGCAACATATCGTATCTTCCCGATTTTATCTTTTTTTGACCTATTTTACGCAATGCGCGTTCCATCGCCTTTTGTCCTATTCCTTCTTTTTTCAGGTCTTCCCAGTAGATCGCACTGTCATACCAGTATGATTCGGCACGTGCATCACCATCGGTCTTTAACGAAACGGAAACCGACAGGCTGAATCCCGAGTCGATAGATTCCGATTCAAATCCATTGCTGGCAATCATATATTCGGCTCCAGCTCCGTCATCGTAAGACGAAGAAACGGAGATGATACGTTCGTCCGATCCGTATATTTCAGCTAATGCCTGTCGGGCAGCAGCCAGTTTTTTCTCGGTCTCTATTTTTTCGAACGATGCGTCATACTGGTCGAGGTCTTTGCCATCGGGCTTGTAATATCTGGTAGGGTCGGGAAGTTGGCGGAACTTATCTTCCGCAAGGTATTTTGTAGATATGATACCCTCCTTTATAAACTTCTCCAATTCACCTTTCTCTATGCGGTTGGTAGAGAAAGAACCGTATCTGCCATCTGTGAATACTTCGATATAAAGCTTGTTCTCGGAGCTTTGTTGCAGTTTATCCAACTGTGTATCTCTATACTCAAACGAGTTGTTTTTTGCCGTAATTACAGATATGCGTGCCGCCTGACAGCCGTTCTGCAATGCAAATTCCATACTCCAACGGGCTATATCTTTATGTTGTTTGGTAATCATGATTTTCGTTTTATATCTGCAAAAATACACAGATTTAGCTTAATAAAGGGCCAAAGAACAGAAATTTACCTGTATGGGGGAAGATATATTTTGACAGCGCGTTATAACACTTTTATTTTTGTCTGTAAAAAATGTGATATAACATGACTTATTGACACGAAGCAGGAAAAAAGAGCCTCAATAACGCTGATTCGGATAAAGGGATATTATAAGCTGACTTGACTATTAATCTTCACTATTTATTCTAACTTGAGTATCAGGGAATAGCCGGTGAATGCGTTTTGTTTCGGCAGCGGTTATTTCCCCTTTGATAGATAGTTCCTTTATTTTTATCGTTGATAAACGTTGAGGAATAGAGACTTTGTCTTCGAATCTGAGTTCCAGGTTCTTTATCTCTTTCAGCGAATACAGTTCGGGCGGAATGCTTTGTCCCTTATCCAGATACAGGTATATTCTTCCCGAATTGTTTCTCCATTCGTAGTATTCGGTTCTGGTCTCGGATATTTTATCCTTTCTGCGGACAAACCAGCCTATTTCGGGTTTCAGGGCAAATGTTACCGTATCTTGCCGTAATCCCATAAATCCGGCATATATTTCCAATGGAATCGACCGCGTTTTACCATTGGGCAGGTCTATTATATATTTCAAATCGACCTTCATCACCTCAGGTGCGATGTCTGCGAAGTTGGATAGCTTTTTCATACTTAGCTTATGTCCGTCATCGTCATACGGAAAGAATTTAAGTATCCAGCCATCTACTGTACTTTCTATTTCCCTCTCGGTCGTCAAATAGGCAATCTCTTTAGGATGTACGCGTATCATTTTCATCCAGAAATCGTTGTCGTTTACACCATTCGATGCTTCTACCAGTTTTTCAAGAACAGGTTCTACCTCATCCATCCACCAGCCCATTTCGTATTTGCGTAGCTTACGTGCTTTTTCCAGAACTTTCTGCCAGTCGTCGGGAGTACCTTCCAGTATAACATAAGGAATTCCACACAGAGGTGAAGATACTATATAGTTGAAATAGCTTTTGGTGGCCTCCATAATGGTAATTTGCGATACGGCTCTACTGACAGGGGTGGTAGTCGAAAAATCGGCTGTAAGCAGTTCTACAAGTTCCGGCTTGGTCTGGCGGCCTATTTGTTTGGCAAAAGTAGCGAATAAGTCTTCCCAATCTCCGGTATTATTTACCAGTGAGCGTCTGATAACCAAATCTGCCTTTCCCTGATGCCTGACAAACAAGTGGCGCATTGCTTCCGAATTATTATTGATGTGGTTGGCAAATCCCTGTTCTATAAGCAGCCATATCATATCAGGCGAAAGCACAAAGGGATGATGATTGGCATAGGCTCTGCATGCCCCTCTGTAAAATGATTTTGTACCATAGGATACCATTGTGGAAGGAGCACTGTAATGCCCTACGATATAGTCGTCCGATGGTGAAAATTCATAATATTTGTAATAATCGTCCGGATCTCCTTTCTTAAATTTACTTTTGATAATCTTTTTAAAAATAGATTCTAAAGAATCTTCTTTCAATGCGTTATAGGCAGGGCGGACGTCTTCGATCTTTATAGTTCTTTTGTGTGCGGCATACATGCTGTCACTTGTCGATACGCCTGCTGAACGGGGAAATAACTTGCTGTCGTCTTTCTTGCTTTTTTGTGCATCTATTGTTGTGTAAGGTAAAGTAACCAAACAGGCAAATGCGAAATATAAGATGGAATTTCTCATTGTTTTCATTGTTTGTGTTTAGATTTTAAAGGAGCGTTAAGGTTATTATCAGTTATTGTTATTTATCTCATCACAATATATAGATAAAATTCTCCCAAAATTCCACAAAAATTATTCACCTCCTACAGTCAGCTTGCTCACCAGTACCGAAGGTAAGCCCTGACCTACAGGAACGCTTTGTCCGTCTTTACCGCAAGTCCATGCTCCTTCATCTATTTTAAGATTATTGCCCACCATTGTAATATCGGCAAGCGCTTTAGCCCCGTTACCAATGATATTTATGTCCTTTATAGGTTGTGTAAGTTTGCCGTTTTCGATGAGGTAGCCTGTTTTTACAAAGAAAGTGAAGTCACCTGCACCTATCTGTACCTGTCCGTTTGTAAAGTTATCTACATATACACCTTGCTTTACAGAAGCTATTATGTCGGCTTCGGGGATATTACCTTGCTCCATATAAGTAACACGCATACGCGGCATTGGAGTGTGACGGAACGACTGACGACGTCCGTTTCCTGTAGGATTTACGCCATAATATTTTGCGCTGATGCGGTCATGTAAGTAGCTTTCCAGTACGCCGTCTTTCACGATATACGTTTTCTGGCTTTCGATGCCTTCGTCGTCGAAGTTGATAGCTCCACGCTGATGCTCGATTGTGCCGTCATCTATTACATTGATGTTGGGTGAACATATCTGTTTCCCCAATTGATCTGAGAATATAGATGTTCTCTTCCTGTTGAAATCGGCCTCGAAAGTATGTCCGATAGCTTCGTGTAACAGAATGCCCGAACTGCCGGCACCCATTACCACAGGCATTTCCCCACCTTTCGGCTTTATGGCGTCAAACATCAGTGAGGTTTGTGCTACAGCTTCTTTAGCCAGTGTTTCTATCAGATCAGCCGATAGGAACTCAAATCCTTTGCGGTATGCACGCGAAGCATATCCGTTTTCTATTTTTCCGTTTTGCTCCATTGTGCACGAGCCGTACATCAGGCACATCGGACGATAATCCCATGTGAGTGTGCCTTCGGAGTTGAAGAACAAGATGTATGATGTGGAGTCGCTAAGGCTTACCGATACTTTTATGGTGCGCTTATCAAGTTCGAAAATGCGGTCGTTCAGTTTCTGAACAAACGATTTCTTATCGGCAACCGAAACGTCAATCCACGTCCTTTCTATTTTGTAGTGATTCTTAAAGTGAGTTTCCCGTACTTCAATAGGTGGTTCAGCTTTGGCCGAAGAAGCTGCAATGCTGGCAGCCGTACGCGCGGCATTCAGCAGGTCTTTGATGTCGGTGTTTTCTACATAGGCATATCCAGTCTGATCACCGGAAACAACACGTATGCCTGCACCGAAATCTATATTGGACGATGCCCGATTGACCTCCCCGTCACGCAAAGCAATATTGTTGCTGAATGTGTGCTCAAAGAATATATCAGCATAGTCACCACCTTTGCTCAGAGCTTCGGTTATAACTTTTAGCAGATCGCTTTCTGTAACTGAGAAGCGGTTGAGTATATTTTGTCTGTCCATATTGTTGTATATCTCGGTAAGTAAATAACAGTTATTGTAAAGTAGCTGCTAAGTTACTAATTTTTAGGATTGTTTTATAAGCCCATTGTCGGCAGTTTCCATTTTTTTGAATGTCCTGATCTGCCAGATAAATAATACTGCTGTCAGCGCGGTTGCCAGAAAATCGGCTGTCGGCAATGAATACCACACTCCGTCTATACCGAACATATTCGGCAGGATGAATAATGCCGGCAACAACATCAGGAACTGACGGGTAAGGCTGAGGAAAATCGACTTCCCTGCCATCCCTATACATTGAAAAAAGTTTGTAACCACTATCTGATAACCTACCAATGGCAGCATGATTGTTACAATTCGTAGTGCTTTTGTAGTTTCGGCAGCCAGTGGTGCAGACGGATTAAATGGTTTTACAATGATATCAGGTAACAACATCCCTATAGCCAATCCGACACAGCCGACTACAACGCCTGCCTTTATTGTATAAAACAACGTTTCTTTTACCCTTTCTATCCTTTTTGCTCCGTAGTTATATCCCACTATTGGTTGCATGCCTTGTGTAAGTCCTACCATAACCATGATAATAATCATAACCAATGTATTTGCAATGGCGTAAGCTTCAATAGCAATGTTTCCTCCATACTCCTTCAATTTATTGTTGATGAAGAAAACAACAATAGAGGCAGCCACCTGTATAAAGAAAGGAGACATACCTATACTTGCAATAGCCCATACTATTTTGGGGTTAAGCCCGATGTTTTTTCTGCGTAGGCGCAGCATGCTGCTTTTGTTCATAAAATGATGCATGACGAAGCATAATCCTATAAACATGGATATAATGGTCGCAATAGCAGCCCCTTTGATACCCCATTCGAGTACAAAGATGAAGATAGGTGCGATAATAATATTGGCGACAACACCAATAAGCATTGTGTACATAGCTTTGGTAGGATAGCCTGATGCACGCATCATGCTATTGAAGTTGAAACACATGGTAAGAAATATATTACCCGGCAGATAATAAAGCAGGAATTCCTTTGCATACGGAAACGTCTCTTCCGTAGCACCTATTCGCATCAGTATAGGGTCTAAGAACATGAATAGTAGTGTAACTAGCGTCCCTGTAAATAGCAATGTCATTACAAATGAGTTGCCGATAATTTTTTCTGCCGTTTCCTTATCACCCTTGCCCAGACAGATGGATATGCGGCTTGCCGAACCTGCTCCCACAAGCATGCCGACTGCGGCTGTGAGGTTCATTATAGGTAATACGATACCCAGTCCTCCGATAGCGTGGTCACCCAGATCGGGACCATGTCCGATGTAGATACGGTCTATGATATTGTACAAGGCGTTTACCATTGTTCCCACAATGGCGGGGATTGCATATTGCCAGAGAAGTTTGCTTATTTTTTTGTTTTCTAATTCGTCAATGTTTGCGGTCTTCAACATTTCAAAATCTGTTAAATAGTTAAGGAGATCACCTCCCATCATTTTCGGACTGCAAAGGTACAAATTCTATTCACCATATACACATATATAAGGTTTCTTTGTTTTCTAAATAATGTGAATGGGGTGATGGATATTCTTTGCATATTGTTGATAAAACTCCGATAATAGTATCAATAGTATGTTTTTCATTCAGAAAAAATATATATGTTTGTGAAAACTAATTCAACTAAATTATCTTACTGCCCTTAAACTATGATGCTATGAAAAAAAACACATTTCTACTCTTTGTCTTGCTTTGTTCTGTAGGTATCTACTCTCAGAATATACCTGTTTCGATAAACGGGAACTACCGCACCGAAGCTGAGGATTTCGGAATTGGTGCACAGGTGATGATTCCAGTTTATAAGGGACTGATGCTTACTCCCAATGTTACTTATTTTTTCGAGAAAGAATATAACTTCAACAGCTCTTATATTAATAGCAATATTAAGCAGAAAACACTCAACTATGGACTGGATATACATTACGCTTTCTATTTGAAAAACTCGCGATCATTTGTTTCTCCGTTTTTAGGAGTGGAGGGTATGACCGGATGGTCTACTATTTCCGGTTCCAGTATGAGCTTTTCACAGAGTTCGTCGGGAATTGGGATAGATTCTAAGTGGAGCAGCTATGGCGGAGACCTTACCGATACTACTGTGTTAGGCAATATTGGTGTTGCCGGGAAATGGTTTCTCGATGATCGCTTTTTTATAAACACTCAGGTAAAATACTCTCTGGTATTTGAAGATATGGATGGTAATCATTTTGTTTTCACAGCCGGAATAGGTTATGCTTTTTAAGCAAGGTTGATCTTCTTCCTCGTTTTCTATATTTTATATTCAGTATATTAAATCCTGTTTGATATTACTGGAAGCTGTATGATTGTTAAAAAATAGTCATATAAATATGTCGCGTCCATTAATAGCCGATTAAAACATAGAATTATCATTATATTTTTTAACTTTGCGGGGTTATTGACATATGAACAAAGTTTTAAAATTAAAGTGTAAAATCTGAAGATAGATTGATAATGAGTATATTGGAATTGAGTGAACAGGAAATCATTCGCAGACAAAGCCTAGATGAGTTGAGAGCCTTAGGGGTAGACCCGTATCCGGCAGCATTATATGATGTAAATGCGTACTCCGACGAAATAAAAGAGAACTTTAAAGATGATGCTGATCGCCGCTATGTGTCTATAGCAGGGCGTATTATGAGCCGCCGTATCATGGGTAAAGCTTCCTTTGTGGAACTACAGGATACCGAAGGGCGTATTCAGGTGTATATTTCGCGGGATGACCTTTGTCCGAATGAAGACAAAGAACTTTACAATACAATTTTCAAAAAATTACTCGATATAGGCGATTTTGTCGGAATCAAAGGTTTTGTATTCCGTACCCAGATGGGCGAAATCTCCGTCCATGCAGAGGAACTGACTGTTCTCAGCAAATCGCTTCGTCCGTTGCCGGTAGTAAAGGTGAAAGACGGGGTTACCTATGACGGATTCACTGATCCGGAGCAGCGTTACCGCCAGCGTTATGTCGACCTTGTGGTAAACGAAGGAGTAAAAGATACGTTTATCAAGCGTACAAAGGTGTTTAACTCTATGCGTGAATTTTTGAATGGTCACGGATATATAGAAGTAGATACTCCTGTACTGCAAAGCATACCCGGAGGAGCGACAGCACGTCCGTTTATTACACATCACAATGCACTCGATATTCCGTTATACCTGCGTATAGCTAACGAACTTTACCTCAAACGTCTTATCGTAGGTGGTTTTGACGGCGTGTATGAGTTTAGCCGTAATTTCCGAAACGAAGGTATGGACAGGACGCATAATCCTGAATTTACCGTTATGGAGTTTTATGCTGCATACAAAGATTACAACTGGATGATGGATTTTACAGAGCGCATGCTCGAAAAAATCTGTACGGATGTACATGGTACTACAAAAGTGAAAATGGGAGAAAATATTATCGATTATAAAGCCCCTTACCCGCGTGTTACCATGATCGATTCCATTAAGCATTTTACAGGTGTCGATATCAGCGGCATGGATGAAAATCAGCTTCGTGATGTATGTAAGCAACTCGGCGTAGAGCAGGATGAAACAATGGGTAAAGGCAAGCTGATAGATGCCATCTTTGGAGAAAAATGCGAAGGCAATTATATACAGCCGACATTTATTATCGACTATCCGGTAGAAATGTCGCCACTGACTAAAAAACACCGTAACAATCCCGATCTGACAGAGCGTTTCGAATTGATGGTGAACGGCAAGGAACTGGCAAATGCCTATTCTGAGTTGAATGATCCGATAGATCAGCGCGCTCGTTTCGAAGATCAGTTGAAACTGTCTGAGAAAGGTGATGATGAAGCTATGTTTATCGATCAGGACTTCTTACGTGCACTGGAATATGGAATGCCGCCGACAAGCGGTATCGGTATTGGTATGGATCGATTGGTGATGTTTATGACCGGACAAGAAAGCATACAGGAAGTGATGTTCTTCCCGCAAATGCGTCCGGAAAAAGTGGCTAAAAAAGATCCGGTAGCGAAATATACAGAGCTGGGAATGCCGGAAGAACTGGTGTCGATATTCCAGAAAGCGGGTTATCTTACTGTAGAGTCGATGAAAGATGTAAACCCTCAAAAATTAAGACAGGATATAGGTAATATCAACAAAAAGCATAAACTGGAATTGACATTGCCTTCTGTTGACGAGATTACGGGCTGGGTGAATAAGATATAAATATCACCCTATTTCTAACTAAAATGTATAATTATGAGTTTTCCCGGTAAAATAGCAATTCTAGGAGGTGGAACATGGGCAACAGCACTGGCTAAAATCATGCTGAACCATGAAAAGCATATTAACTGGTATATGCGTCGTCCCGAACAGATAGAGGATTTTAAAAAGACAGGGCACAATCCGTCATATCTTTCTACTGTAGAGTTTAACCTCGACAGAATAAGTTTTTACTCGGACATAACTCAAATAGTGAACGACTCGGATACGCTGGTTCTGGCAGTGCCTTCTCCTTTCCTGAAAGGGCATCTGGAGAAACTACAGACCAAGATCAGCGATAAATTTATAGTTTCCGCCATAAAGGGGATCATTCCCCCTGAAAATCTACTGATAACAGATTATCTGCATCGTTCCTATGGTGTCCCTATGGAGAATATGGCTATAGTGGGTGGCCCGTGCCATGCGGAAGAGATTGCTTTAGAGCGACTTACCTATCCTACGATCGCCTGTGTCGATATAGAAAAGGCTCATGCTATTGCTGATGTTTTCAACAACAGGTTTGTGCGCGCTTCGGTTTCCGAAGACGTAGCAGGGATAGAATTGGGGGCTGTACTCAAAAATGTATATGCTATAGCATCCGGTATTTGTCATGGATTGAAATATGGAGACAATTTTCAGGCAGTTCTGGTATGTAATGCCATTTCGGAAATGGAGCGTTTTGTAGATACTGTATCCCCGATAAAAAGGAATATCGAGGCTTCTGCATATCTTGGCGACTTGCTGGTGACAGCCTATTCCAGTTTTAGCCGTAACCGCACCTTAGGTTCCATGATAGGTAAGGGGTATTCGGTCAAGGCTGCACAGATAGAAATGGAAATGGTGGCAGAAGGCTATTACGGCACGAAGTGCATACAGGAGATGAACGAAAAGTACAACGTAAATATTCCTATCGCTGATATGGTATATCGGGTGTTGTATGAGAATGCTTCTGCACGTGCAGAAATAAAAGCATTACAAGAACGGATATTAAAGTAAAAGGTGAATTAATAAGTAAAAGGATTTCCGTTTACTTATTTTAATGCTAAAATATGGAAAGTATTTCATCAATAATGCCTCGGATGGTTTTCTGCATATTAGGAAACTGGAGCGATTTTGATCTTGTAAGCAAAACCATTAAAGATGCCGGTTTTTACTTCGACAAAGAAGAATCTTTTTTTGGTTACGATGACAGGATGGGAGAATCTTTCGACGTGTCGGCAGACAGAGTTAATTATTCCATGACCGATGAAGAACTGCAACAGATACGCCAACATAAGGCAGTGGGATATTTTCTTGCACCTGAGAGTAAGAACAGCGACGAACTGAGAAATATTGCCGGAAAGGCCTTGATGCTGATAGAAAGGCTTTTCAACGGATGCAATGTCATTGCATTGAAATGTGAAAGTGCAGGCATAGCTCATGGTAAATCCCGATGGGTGGAGCTAAGCAAAAAATATAAGGATGATCCGGAAAATGCGTTGCTTTACTTTTATCTTGCCTTTGTCAGACGGCCTATTGAAAGCGAATATGGCTTGTATTCATGTGGAATGCATTTGCTCGGGCTGCCCGATATCCTCTATTTCGAAGGTAATAGAAGCGATGTAGAAAGTGTGAAAAATATGGATCAGATAGCTAAGTTGATTATGAGCAATAATGGGGTTTATAAAAAAACGATAAAAGCACTGAAGAAAACAGATATAGAAGTAAATGAGACAAAGATACTTCCCGATGAGTTTCACGAAGAAGATACTTTTATGTACAATCCTTATGGTTTTATATACGTAGATAGTGAGATTGAATAGAAAAGCTATTCACCGTATAACAAGAAGAACAAAATAAATATTAATATAAAGATCATGGACAAGGTTATCAAATTAGACATTAGCAAAACACTAGGCTTTATCAGTCAGGCTGATATCAACAGTCAGGCTGCACTGGCTAAAAAGTGTAACGAAACATTGCACAACGGTTCAGGAAAAGGAAACGATTTCTTAGGATGGTTAAATCTTCCTTCTTCTATTACCGATGCTGAACTGACAGACATAGAAAATACAGCAAAAGCCCTGAAGGAAAAATGCGATGTGATCGTTCTTGTAGGTATCGGCGGTAGCTATCTCGGTTCGCGTGCTGTGATAGACGCTCTGTCGAATGCTTTCGACTGGTTGCAAAAAGACCGTAAGAATCCGGTAATATTATATGCCGGAAACAATATCGGTGAAGATTATCTGGTAGAATTACTTGCATACCTGAAAGGAAAATCTTTCGGTATAATCAATATATCCAAGTCGGGAACAACAACAGAACCTGCTCTTGCTTTCCGTATCCTTAAAGCCGAACTGGAAAAAGCTGTAGGCAAAGCCGAAGCAAAACACCGTATTGTAGCCATTACCGATGCTGCTCGCGGTGCATTATATACTTTGGCTACAAAAGAAGGATTCAAGAAATATGTAATTCCTGATAATGTAGGCGGACGCTATTCTGTGCTTACTCCCGTAGGTCTTCTGCCTATCGCTCTGGCAGGTATAGATATACGTCAGCTGGTGGCAGGTGCTGTATATATGGAGAAAGAAACTGCACCAAGCGTGCCATTCGAAAAAAATATTTCGGAAATATATGCTGTTACTCGTAACGAGCTATATAAGAAAGGCAAGAAAATAGAGATACTTGCCAACTTCAATCCTAAACTGCATTACATCGCCGAATGGTGGAAACAGCTTTATGGCGAAAGTGAAGGAAAAGAGAACAAAGGTATTTTCAATGCTGCGGTTGATTTTACAGCCGACCTGCACTCTATGGGGCAATGGATTCAGGAGGGTGAACGCTCTATCTTCGAAACAGTGATCTCTGTGTCTCAGCCAAACGAAACGTTGACTGTTCCTACCGATGAGGAAAACCTCGACGGATTGAACTTCCTTGCAGGTAAGCGCGTAGATTTCGTAAACAAAATGGCGGAACTCGGCACGCAGATAGCACACGTTGACGGAGGTGTTCCGAATATCAAAGTGGAACTTCCGAAACTGGATGAATACAGCATCGGGCAAATGATTTATTTCTTCGAAAAAGCCTGTGGTATCAGCGGCTACCTTTTGGGAGTGAATCCGTTCGATCAACCGGGAGTAGAAGCATATAAGAAAAATATGTTCGCTTTGTTGGATAAACCGGGCTTTGAAAAAGAAAGCGAAGCGATTAAGAAAAGAATATAACACCCCCTCCAACCTCCCCCAAAAGGGGAGGGCTTTTGAGAGGGTATATGTATATGGTAAAGGGTATAAGTGATAAAAAAGAGTCGTCGCCTAGCGCAGCCCCCTCTCTGTTGCAGAGGGCAGGGGAGAGGTGCCACTTACTCGGTATGACTATGGATGATTTCTATAGTGTGGTAGGTGAGTGCGCTTTACCCAGATTCACAGCAAAACAAATAGCTGACTGGGTATATAAAAAACGTGTTTCATCTATAGATGAAATGACAAATATCTCTGTGGCAAACCGCGCTTTGCTTTCAGAGAAATACGATGTCGGACGATACAATCCGCTCGAATTTCAGCAATCGGTAGACGGTACTGTAAAATATCTGTTTAAGACCGAAAATGCAAAGCTGATCGAGGCTGTAATGATACCGGAAGACGACAGGGCCACTTTGTGCGTCTCTTCGCAGGTAGGTTGCAAGATGAATTGTTTGTTTTGCATGACAGGCAAGCAGGGATTCAACGGGCATCTGACAGCGAATGAAATACTAAATCAGCTCTATTCGGTACGTGAAGCCGAAGATCTGACCAATGTTGTCTTTATGGGAATGGGTGAGCCCTTAGATAACTACGAACAACTGAAAAAGACGCTCGAAATAATGACTGCCGACTATGGTATGGCTTGGAGTCCCAAACGGATAACGGTTTCCACAACAGGAGTTACCCCGAAGTTGAAACGGTTTTTGGACGAAAGCAGTGCCCATCTGGCAATCAGTATTCATAGCCCTGAGAAAGAACAGCGGTTATCTATTATGCCTGCCGAGAAAGCATTCCCGATACAAGGCGTAATAGACTTACTCAGAGAATATGACTGGACAAAGCAGCGGCGATTGTCCTTCGAATATATAATGTTCGATAACTTCAACGATACATTGGTGCATGCCAAAGAACTGGCGCAAATGCTGCGGGGATTGGAGTGCAGAGTCAACCTGATCCGCTTTCATGCCATACCAAATGTAGATTTGAAAACGTCGACTAAAGAAAAGATGGAAGCTTTTCGTGACTATCTGACAAGTAAGGGGTTGACAAGTACAATACGTGCATCACGCGGTGAAGATATATTTGCTGCTTGCGGCATGTTGTCGACAAAACGGAGTTCGAGCCCCCTAAATCCCCCGGAGGGGGACTTATAAACAGATGGAAAGAAAATTGATTATAATAACTAATTAAAATATCCTCTCTGTAGCTCCCCCTTTGGGGGAGTTGAGGGGGCTACAATTATGATAAAAGTAGGAATAACACAAGGCGATATAAACGGGATAGGCTATGAGGTCATCCTTAAAACTTTTGCAGACATACGCATGGCAGAGATGTGCATCCCTGTACTGTATGGTTCGGCTAAAGTAGCAGCTTTTCATCGTAAAGCGATGGAATTGCAACCGGTATCGTTCAATCAGATAAACAATGCAAAAGATGCAGTCGCAAACAAGGTGAATATTGTGAATTGCATCAGTGAAGATACAAAGATAGAATTAGGGCAGTCTACTCCGGTAGCGGGTGAGGCTGCTTTTCAGTCTCTGGAGAAAGCTGTCGCCGATCTGAAAAATGGAGTGATAGATGTACTGGTAACTGCACCTATCAACAAGCATAATATACAACGCGAAGATTTCCACTTTCCGGGGCACACAGAATACCTGGAAGAACGTTTCGGTAAAGAAGGAGACAAGAGTCTGATGATTTTAGTGAAGGACTCTCTGCGTGTGGCACTGGTTACAGGGCATATGCCTCTGGCAGATGTGCCTAAAAACCTTACTAAGGAAAAAATTATAGAAGCTGCCGTCCGTTTCGAGAAAAGCCTGAAACGTGATTTCAGAATAGGAAGGCCACGTATAGCTGTTTTATCTCTCAATCCGCATGCCGGCGAAAACGGGTTGCTGGGTTCGGAAGAAAATGATATTATAAAACCCGCTATAAAAGAATTACAGGATAAGAAAGTCCTTTGTTTTGGACCTTATCCCGCAGACGGCTTTTTCGGGTCGGGAGAGTTTTCCCGCTTCGATGGCATACTGGCTATGTATCACGATCAGGGGCTGGCTCCGTTCAAAACCATAGCAATGGAAGACGGGGTTAACTTTACGGCAGGGCTGTCTGTTGTACGCACCTCGCCGGCTCATGGTACTGCATACGATATTGCCGGACAGAACAAGGCATCGGAAGAGTCGTTCCGTCAGGCTGTGTATATGGCTGTAGATACCTTTGCAAACAGGGTAGAATACGATAAGGCATATGCCGATCCGCTCAAGAAGCTATACTTCGAAAGAGGAGGTGACAACGAAGTGTTGGATTTGACTAAAGATGACGAATAAATGCGGTTGATGGCTGTTAGCAATGAGCTTTTAACAGCATTGATGCGAATTGAATATTTTTTTTGATAACTTTGCGTGTTTTATTTCGCGGTGGCTAAAAGATGAAACAAAAGAATATTTTCCATATAATTATTGCTTCCGGTTTTGGTACGGGGTTTTCACCCTTTGCACCCGGTACGGCAGGTGCTTTGCTGGCTACTGTTATATGGCTTGTGCTGGCTTTTTTAGTTTCGCCATACACACTTTTGTTTACAACGATAGGCCTTATTATTGTGTTTACGATATTGGGCATATGGTCGGCGAATGTGTTGGAAAAAGACTGGGGTAAAGACCCGTCGCGCGTAGTGGTAGATGAAATGGTCGGAGTCTGGATTCCGCTATTGGCTGTAGATGCAGGCCACTTATATTATGCATTATTGGCATTTGTGTTATTTCGATTATTCGATATATATAAACCGTTAGGTATCCGTAAGATGGAAAGCCTTAAAGGAGGAGTAGGGGTAATGATGGACGACATTGTTGCCGGGTTGTACAGCTTGATAATATTATTGGTGTTGAAATGGGTGATTGGTTAAAGAAAGTTGCAAAGACGATCTCCGAAAAAGGAGGGATTTTCATGTTCTTACGTGCTCAGTTCTCATCACAGTTAGCCAGTATTACCGATTTCTCCGTTACTATTGTATTAGCTAAGGTATTCAGTCTTTACTATGTATATGCTACGTTTCTGGGATCGGTTTGCGGAGGAATTGTAAACTGTATCATCAATTATAAGTGGACGTTTAAGGCACAGGATAGTAAGAAAAGGCATGTAGCCATCAAGTACCTTACCGTATGGACCGGTAGTATTATTTTTAATACATCTGGTACATATCTGGTAACTGAGCTACTCGGGCGCTTTACTTGGTTGCGCGATCTTTTAGGACACCTTTTCGATGATGTATTCATTGTGTCGAAGGTGTTTGTATCGTTGATAGTCGGGTTTGTCTGGAACTACAATATGCAGCGCCTTTTTGTCTATCGCAACAGGGATTTCAAGAAATATTTCAGGAAGAAATCCGACATGGAAATTACCGAGGGAGAAGGCGTATCTCCTGAGGTAGAACAGGACGGAGAACCGGAAGAAAAGGAAACAGATCCGGTACATAACGATATAAGATAAGAACATTCTAAATAGGAATTAGAAATATGAAAAAAGCCAGAGATTTTGCCCAGCAATTAATTTATAAAATCATCAATCCCCTGGTAAGGGGGATGATCAGGATAGGAATAACTCCTAATTTTGTAACGGCTACCGGATTAGTCCTGAATATTGTAGCATGCTGCATCTTTATATTTGGAGCCACACACGGCGAGAGAGGCGATTTTACGCTTGTGGGGTGGGGAGGATTTGTTATCCTGTTTGCCGGACTTTTCGATATGATGGACGGGCAGGTTGCGCGTATAGGTAAGATGAGTTCCCGCTACGGAGCTCTTTTCGATTCGGTGCTCGATCGTTATAGCGAACTCATTATGTTTTTTGGTATCTGTTACTATCTTATACTGCAAGGTTATTTTTTTAGTTCGCTGTTTGCTTTCATTGCATTGATCGGTTCTATGATGGTGAGTTATATACGTGCGCGTGCCGAAGGACTTGGCATAGAATGTAAAGGAGGGCTGATGCAACGTCCCGAGCGTATCGTTATAATTAGTCTGGGAGCAGTATTCTGTGGCGTTTTCTATTACTTTTTCGGTGATTATAAGGTTTACATAGATGCGTTTTCATTCCCTATATTCGAGCCTGTACTCATATTTATAATACCACTTGTCTTTGTGGCTGTGTTTGCTAATATTACAGCTGTAGGACGATTGCTGGACTCTAAGAAAGCATTGATGGAAAAAGACAGGGAGGAACAAAACAAAAAATGAAATTTCAGTTATCATTACCATCTAAGAAAGAAAGTATTATTGTCGTTGTTATAACGGCTGTCATTATTGCCCTTACCGCCATCTTCGTAGGATACCGTCCAGAGCATAACCTTATGTTCGGGCTTTTTCTTGTCCTGTTCTTTGCTTCGGATTTCACCCGTAAATTGGCTGTAGCCCTGATTCCTTTTATTGTTTTCGGGCTGTCGTACGATTGGATGCGCGTTTATCCGAACTATATGGTTAACCCTATCGATGTAGAAGGGCTTTACAACCTTGAGAAAAAATGGTTCGGCTTCGAGTCTGATGGACAGATACTTATTCCCAACGAATTCTTTGCGATTCATTATAACTCTATAATGGACTTCTTTGCAGGCATATTCTACCTTACATGGGTGCCTGTGCCTATTGCATTTGGTATCTACCTATACTTTAAGAAGCAACGTAAGATATATTTGCAGTTCGCTCTCGTCTTCTTATTTGTCAACCTGATCGGGTTTGCAGGATATTACATACATCCGGCTGCACCACCCTGGTATGCCATGAAGTACGGATTCGAGCCGATACTGAATACTCCGGGAAATACGGCCGGACTGGGACGATTTGATGCGTTGCTTGGTGTCTCCATATTCGACTCTATTTATGGGCGCAATGCGAATGTATTTGCGGCTGTACCTTCGCTTCATTCGGCGTATATGGTCGTAGCGCTGTTTTATGCAATAAAGAACAGATCCAATCTTGCTATACTAATAACCCTCACGATATTGATGTTCGGTATCTGGTTTACGGCAGTCTATTCGTACCACCATTATATCATTGATGTATTGCTGGGTATTTTCTGCGCGTTGCTGGGTATAGCTTTGTTCGAGTTGGTGCTGATGAGGCTGGGTTGGTTCAGGAAATTCTTCGACAGATATTACAACTATATAAAAGAATAGAGCCGAAAAGCTTATTAATCCTTATCTTTGTAATTCAATTACAGGTATTACTCTATGAAAGAAAAGCTGATCAGTAAGGATATGATCAGGGGGGTACACCCTATATTCAGAGGCCGTTTCGGCAATGTCCTTACAAAAATAGTCTTTAGTGTAGGCGGACTCAATAAAGTTAACGCCATCTATGATGCTTCCAAGCAATATACAGGTCTGGCATTTGTGAATGATATGCTTGATAAGTTACAGATCATTCGTAAGGCTGAAAATTATGAGGTGCTCGATAACTTCAAGGAGGGCTCTTTTATCACTGTCTCCAATCATCCTTACGGACATGTAGACGGCATTATAGCTATCAGTCTGGTAGCCGGTAAGCGGCGCGATTATAAGATGATGGTAAACTGGATGCTGAGTCAGATAGATACAATGGATGAGCACTTTATAGGTGTGAATCCCTACTCTAAGGATAATAAAATGTCGGAGCTTAAATCGAGTATAGGTGGGGTAAAACAATGCCTTGAGCATATACGCGACGGACATCCGCTTGGGTTGTTTCCCGCCGGAGGTGTTTCTTCTCCACATCTGGACCGTACAGAAGACCGCGAATGGCAGGAACCGGTGCTGAAGCTGATAAAGAAGGCTAAAGTACCTGTGATTCCGATGTTTATTTCGGGTAATAATTCTTGGTTTTACCGCTTCCTAGGGTTCATCGACTGGCGCATACGTACAGTGCGGCTATTACATGAGGTACACAACAAGAAAGGCAAGACGATAACAGTACGTTTCGGAAATCCAATTTCGGTAGAGGAGCAAAGTAAATATACGGATATAAAAGAGTTTGGCGAGTTCCTGAAGGCTCAGACCTATGCCATGAAGAAAAAACCGAACAGATAAGGTCACAGGCCTTTTTATTACTTTGTAAAGTTATAAGTGCAAGATGTTGTTATAGTGAAGTGGTGTGCCGTTAACTCTTCCTTTATTAAAGTTGTCTTTTTTCTTAAAAAATGGATGAAAAGGCAAAAACAATGGATATGTCATTGCTTTTAAGCTACAAAATCTTAACTTTGCTAAGTTTGTGTAAAACTGTAAGGGGCGATACCCTTGCATATTTTCGGGTTTTATGGAGATAAAACCTTTTTCAGATAGAGTTGAAACATACTTGAATACTTTGATAATAACTGTTGAGTCGTCTGACTGTCTGCTCCAATAATGGATGTCGCTTGTATGGCAGAAAAGCCCGGGTTGGGAGAATAAAATGGATCGGATTTTCATCGAAGCAATATTATTATAGAAGATCTTGCGTTAGCAGGGAAGATAATATTTCCGGCTGCCTGAGATCCCAGTTTAAAGGATTGCTGCGGGTTGCAGTGTATTTTAAAATTTAATAATTAAAAAATGGAAAAAGTACAAGTGAAAGAAGCCAAAGGTAAACTTGGCATTCTGACTGTCGGTGTAGGAGCTGTAGCTACCACATTCATGGCAGGAACGTTATTAACACGTAAAGGACAAGGCGTTCCGGTAGGATCAATAACTCAGTTGGCTACAATGCGTCTGGGAAAAAGAGAGGAAAACCGCTTCCCTAAAATTAAAGATGCAGTGCCTTTGGCAGATCTTAACGATGTGGTATTCGGAGGATGGGACATCTTTGAAGATAATGCATACGAAGCTGCTAAACATGCAGAAGTATTGACTAATGAAGACCTTGATAAAGTAAAAGACGAAATGATGGCTATCAAACCGATGAAAGCTGTCTTCGATCAGGATTTCGTAAAACGCCTTCACGGAACTTGGGTAAAATCGGCTCCTACTAAATGGGAACTGATGGAACAGGTGAAACAAGACATCGAAAAATTCCAAAAAGATAATAATTGCGACCGTATTGTTGTTATCTGGTGTGGTAGTACAGAAGTATTTACTCCACTTGGCGAAGTTCACAAAACACTAGCTTCGTTAGAAAAAGGAATGAAAGAAAATCATAAGGATATAGCTCCATCAAACATTTACGCTTACGCTTGTGTTTCTATGGGTATTCCTTATATCAACGGTGCTCCTAACCTGACAGTAGACATACCTGCAATGTGGGAACTGGCTGAGAAAACTCAGACTCCTATCTGCGGAAAAGACTTCAAAACAGGTCAGACAATGTTGAAAACAGTGCTTGCCCCTATGTTGAAAACGCGTATGTTGGGGCTAAGCGGCTGGTTCTCTACAAATATACTTGGTAACCGCGACGGAGAAGTTCTTGACGATCCGGGTTCATTCAAGGCAAAAGAAGAATCGAAGCTTTCGGTTATCGACACTATTCTTCAACCAGAACTATATCCTGAGCTTTACGGAGAAGTTTACCACAAGGTGCGTATCAACTATTATCCGCCACGTAAGGATGATAAAGAAGGATGGGATAATATTGACCTCTTCGGATGGTTGGGTTACAAGATGCAATTGAAAGCTGACTTCCTGTGTAAGGACTCTATTCTTGCAGCTCCTTTGTGTCTTGACCTTGTATTGTTCTCTGACCTTGCTAAGCGTGCTGGTATGAGCGGAATACAGGATTGGTTGTCATTCTACTTCAAGAGTCCTATGCACGAGCCAAATAAGGTTGCAGAGCATGACTTGTTTATCCAATATGTGAAGTTGAAAAATACACTTCGTCAGATGATTGGAGAAGAAACAATCGATTATCTTGACTAATTATTAGCTTTGGCTTTTTAAATATACAGGCTGCTTCATTTGAGGCAGCCTGTTTTATTTGTAAGTGGTATTTCTTCTGAATAACTTTATCTATAAGATTTAGAAATTAAAAATTAAAAATGTAGAACTGCCCCATGTGTTCACCGAATTGAAAGAAAGCGATCTTTGAAAAATTATATATTTAAAGAATTTAAAGTTTAAGAGTTTAAAGATTGGAATTTCTGTCAGGAATGTAAGGTTTTAGTTAAAAACTAGTGTGCTAGATTATAGAGTTCTAGTGTACTAGAAATAGAAAAAATCAAACTAGCAAGCTAATAGACTATAAACTAATAAACTTGTAACTATTGTGAGGTTTTAGTTAAAATTCACCTCACCCCGCCCCTCTCCAAAGTGAGAGGGGGTTGCAAAGCCCAAAAAGGGAACGAGCTTGTAGGGGCGAACCCATGTGTTCGCCCGAAAAACAGAAAATAATGCTAGCTAGCAAGCTAGTAGACTATAAACTAATAAACTTGTAAGGAATGTAAGGTTTTAGTTAAAATTAGTCTCACGCAATTGAAAATCGACGACGCGAAGGCAAGTCAAAGACGCTAAGGCGCAAAGAAAAATACTTGTAACTCGTAACTGCCCGTAAGGTATAGTAAACTTGTAACTATTGTGAGGTTTTAGTTAAAATTAATTGCCTCCTGCTTTAGCTGGAGGACAACAAGATTGATAAACAAAGGGCTTTAGCCAAAATGGGCTTTGACTAAAGTCTTCTCAAGGGCAACTAGCATTCCACGACTTAAAAATCGTGGCAACCGAAAAAGAGACAACGTCAAAAAGATGAAAAAGCGTCAACTTTTTGTTGTCGTTTTTGTAAGGTTTTAGTTAAAATCGGATATCCCCTGCCATGCTGAGGAACAAAGCATTCCTTGCAGATGGGAGAGGCTTTTCCCTATGGTCAGAGTGACAAGGAGGAGAAAAGTGACAACATCAAAATAGTGTAAAATCTGTCAAAATTGCCAACTTTTTGTTTTTTCTGTTAACTGAATAACTATTAACCAGAAACTAAAAAAACAGTTATCTTTGCATTCCATTTGATAGTTAAAAACGATGAGCCGAAAGAAAAAAGAACTTCCACTGATAGAAAATGTAGAGATAGTAGACATTGCAGCCGAAGGAAAAGCAATAGCCAAAGTAAACGACATGGTCGTGTTTATCCCTTATGTAGTGCCGGGTGATGTAATAGATCTGCAAATTACCCGCAAGAAGAACAAATATGCAGAGGGAAAACCGGTACGTTTCGTCTCTTATTCACAAAATCGTACAGAAGCTTTCTGTGAACATTTCGGTGTGTGCGGCGGGTGCAAATGGCAAATACTTCCTTACGCCGAACAATTGAAATTCAAACAGAAACAGGTGACGGATAATCTCACACGCATCGGCAAGGTCGAACTGCCCGAGATACAGCCAATCATGGGGTCCGAAAAAACAGAATTTTACCGCAATAAGCTCGAATACACTTTCTCCAACAAAAGATGGCTCACATGGGAACAGGTGAAGTCGGGCGAAAGCTTCGACAATATGAATGCACTCGGATTCCACATTCCGGGTATGTTCGATAAAGTACTCGATATCAACAAGTGCTGGTTACAGGACGATATATCGAACCAAATAAGAAACTTCGTACGCCAATACTGCTTCGACAAAGGTTACACTTTCTTCGATCTGAGAAATCGGGGCGGACTGATGCGTAACATGATCGTACGTACATCTACCACAGGCGAACTGATGTTGATCGTTGTATTTTACGATGATGAGAAAGAGCAAAGGGAAGACCTGCTACAAGCCATAGCCGGAGAGTTTCCGCAGATAACAGCCCTGCTTTACATTATCAACCAGAAGGCAAATGATACAATCACCGATCAGGAGGTACTGACATGGAAAGGAAACGACTTCATATATGAAGAGATGGAAGGATTGAAATTCAAGATAGGGCCAAAGTCCTTCTACCAAACTAACAGCGAACAGGCTTACAATCTATATAAAGTAGCGCGTGATTTTGCAGGACTGACAGGCAAGGAACATGTTTACGACCTATACACAGGAACAGGAACTATCGCTAACTTTGTAGCCCGTCAGGCTGAAAAGGTGGTGGGGATAGAATATGTAGAGGATGCGATTGAAGATGCTAAGTTTAACTCGAAGAATAATGGTATCGACAATACACTGTTCTATGCAGGTGACATGAAAGATATACTCACACAGGACTTTATCAACGAACATGGACGACCTGACGTGATCATCACCGACCCGCCGCGTGCCGGAATGCACGATGATGTGATAAATGTCATCCTGTTTGCCGAGCCCGACCGTATTGTGTATGTCAGTTGTAACCCTGCCACACAAGCGCGTGACCTGTCATTACTCGACGAGAAGTACAAAGTGGAAAAGGTACAGCCTGTGGATATGTTCCCGCATACACACCATGTGGAGAATGTGGTCTTACTTATACGGAAATAGGATATAATAAGGGCATAAAGCTTCCTTAAATATTGTTACAATCATATTATAATCATTACCTTTGTGACTATCGTTTTACCTCATAATAATTTATTCTGTTTATGAAAAGAGACACTGCCATTTTTGATATTATCGAAAGAGAGTATCAGCGACAACTGAAAGGAATAGAGTTAATCGCATCCGAGAACTTCGTGAGCCAACAGGTAATGGATGCTATGGGTTCATGCCTGACCAACAAGTATGCCGAAGGTTATCCGGGCAAAAGATACTATGGAGGCTGCGAAATAGTAGACCTGAGCGAACAACTTGCTATCGATCGTCTGAAAGAACTATTCGGAGCAGAGTGGGCAAACGTACAGCCTCACTCGGGAGCACAGGCTAATGCTGCTGTATTCCTTGCTTGTATGCAAGCCGGAGATAAGTTCTTAGGACTAAATCTTTCTCATGGCGGACATCTATCTCATGGTTCACCTGTCAATTTTTCAGGGTTAATGTTTCACGCATTGGAATACAATGTGCGTCAGGATACCGAACAGGTAGACTATGACCAGTTGGAACAGGTTGCCAAAACAGAAAAGCCAAAAGTAATCATAGCCGGAGCATCTGCTTATTCCCGCGACTGGGACTATGCACGCATCCGTAAGATAGCAGACCAGATAGGAGCTATTTTTATGGTAGATATGGCACATCCTGCCGGACTTGTAGCTGCCGGACTGCTCAACAATCCGCTGCCTCATGCACATATAGTGACTACTACCACTCATAAAACCCTGCGCGGGCCTCGTGGCGGTGCTATCATGCTGGGCAAAGACTTTGAAAACCCTTGGGGCAAAAAGACTCCGAAAGGTGAAGTACGCATGATGTCGGCATTGCTCGATTCTGCTGTATTCCCGGGCATACAGGGCGGGCCGCTTGAGCACGTAATCGCTGCTAAGGCCGTATCGTTTGCAGAAGCACTCGACCCATCATACAAAGTATATCAGACACAGGTGAAGAAAAATGCTGCTGTAATGGCTCAGGCATTTATGGATAAAGGATACAAAGTAGTATCGGGCGGTACAGACAACCACTCTATGCTTATCGACCTTCGCCCTAAGTTCCCTGAACTGACAGGTAAGGTCGCTGAAAAAGCGCTGGTAGAAGCCGACATTACTACAAACAAAAATATGGTTCCGTTCGATAGCCGCAGTCCGTTCCTTACTTCGGGATTGCGTTTCGGTACGCCTGCTATCACTACACGTGGGGCGAAAGAGCCATTGATGGGCGAAATCGTGGAAATGATAGATACTGTGCTTTCTCATCCTGAGGATGGACAGATTATCAAATCTGTTCGCGAAAAGGTAAATTCGGTAATGAAAGAATATCCGCTATTTGCCTGGTAACAGAATTTGTTCTTAACTAATATAACGAAGGAGGGCTGTATTATATACATCCCTTCTTTGCTTTGTTTAGATAATGTCGAAAGAGAATATACCTTACAATATCGAAAGAAGTAGGAAGTGAACAGCTTGCTTATGCACAGTGGGATTTCGGTGACGGGTCTACTCCGGTGGAAACAACTTTATACCTGTAAATCTACATTTAAGGAGCGGTTTTAAGAATAGTCAATAGATTTCGATACTATTGCTGTAGTTGTCTTACATAAATCTTTACTCTTCCCCAATAGGAAAGAGGAGTTTATCTTTGTTTGGCAAACAAGATTTGCACAGTATCTTTTTTATTTTACACTACTTTCCATCATATCAAAAACACTCCTTTAGCCTTTTCTATTAATTAAAACTCCCGTACAGATATAATATGTTGCTACCTATATATTGTTATTGACATATATTCATTTACCTAATTCTTGCGATTGATACGCTTTTCATTTATAAAGACCTTTGCTGCTCTGAAAAAAGCAATATGAATCATTATACATTGAAAATCGTGTTTTACAGAATAGCCCTCATACTCGTTTTATTATCATCGCCCACCCTTGTCTGGTCTCAAAATAGGAAAGATGCTATAATCTCCGGCAAGATATTATCCTCTGAAAAGGAAATAATAGACTTTGCAACAGTTCACCTGAAAGGTACTAACTACGGAAGCACCCTGAACAAAGACGGTATTTATCACCTGAATGCCCCCGCAGGAGACTATACACTGGTGGTATCGGCAGTTGGTTATAAAACTGTAGAAAGACAAGTGAAACTTGCTGCCGGAGAAAGGATCAAACAGAATATAATAATCACCCAGCAAGCTACAGAACTGGCAGAAGTATCTGTAACATCCAACGGCATCAGCAGGCTGCAACGCTCGGCATACAACGCTTTGGCTATCGACACCAAAGCATTGCAGAATTCTACGCAGAACCTGAGTGAGGCACTGGCTCGAGCTCCGGGCTTGAAGCTTCGTGAGGCAGGTGGTGTCGGTTCAGACATGCAACTGATGATGGACGGATTCAGCGGCAAGCATATCAAGATATTTATAGACGGCGTACCGCAGGAAGGAGTAGGTAGTTCGTTCGGACTGAATAACATTCCCGTTAATTATGCCGAACGCATCGAGGTGTATAAAGGCGTTGTACCCGTTGGCTTTGGCACAGATGCTATTGGCGGGGTAATCAATATTGTCACAAAAAAAGACCATAAAAAATGGTTTATAGACGCCTCCTATTCCTATGGCTCATTCAATACGCATAAGTCATATGTAAACTTCGGACAGACGTTCGATAACGGGCTTATATACGAAATCAATGCCTTTCAGAACTATTCCGACAACGACTACTATGTGGATACTCCGGTTAAAGATTTTGAAACGGGAGCAATAAACAAGAGCAAGATAGAACATGTAAAGCGTTTCCACGACAACTATCACAATGAAGCGATTGCAGGTAAAATAGGTCTTATAAACAAGAAATGGGCAGACCGCCTGATGGTTGGCTTTAGCTACTCGCACATGTATAAGGATATACAGAACGGAGTGCGGCAGGAGATTGTATTCGGTGGAAAATACCGCAAAGGCTATTCCATTATGCCATCACTGGAATACAGTAAGCGCAATCTGATAAAGGATCTGGATGTAGTGCTGACTGCCAACTACAACAAGAACATGATCAACAATGTAGATACATCTTCATACGAGTACAACTGGCGTGGAGAAAGCCGTCCTCTTAAATCGCCCGGCGAACAGTCATACCAAAATACCCGTTCGGACAATAACAACTGGAACGGTACTTTTACGGCAAATTACCATCTAAACCGAATACATACATTCACATTCAATCATGTACTGAATGATTTCCGACGCTCGAATAAGTCTCTGCTGAATGAAGATTCTGAAGCAAATGCAATACAAAAAGAAACCCGCAAGAACATAAGCGGCTTGTCGTACCGCCTGATGCCGAATGAGCATTGGAATGTATCTGTATTCGGTAAATACTATAATCAGTTCATTGCAGGACCTATTGCGACTAGTGCCGCTCAGGATAAGTTCACACGCACAACCAACTCCATTAGTACAATGGGCTATGGTGCGGCAGGTACTTACTTTATACTGAAAAGCCTGCAAGCAAAGCTATCTTACGAGAAAGCCTACCGTTTACCAACCAACGATGAAATGTTCGGAGACGAAGATCTCGAAACCGGAGATATAGCACTGAAACCGGAAAACAGCAACAACCTTAATTTCAATTTAAGCTATAATCAGATATTCGGAAAACACTCCGTATATGTGGAAGGCGGACTTATCTACCGCAATACAAAAGACTATATCCAGCGTAAACTGCAAGACCTGAGTGGTGGAAAGACTGGCGCAACCTATGTAAATCACGGGCGTGTTTTGACCAAAGGATATAACATTTCTGTCCGCTATGGGTTCGCCAAATGGATAAGCGTAGGAGGAAACTTTACCCAGATGAATATTCGCGACGATGTGAAAACCGTTACCAGCGGGACAAATCAGGAAAGCCTTACCTATGGTGCACGTATGCCCAACATGCCTTATCGGTTTGCCAACTCCGATGTAAACTTCTTTTGGCACAACCTGATAAGAAAAGACAATATGCTGACAGTGACCTACGACAACCTGTATATGCACGGCTTTCCGCTTTACTCGGAAGTGATCGGTAGCGAATCCAAGTTTACTGTCCCGACACAGTTCTCGCACAATCTGTCCCTGACTTACAGCATGCAGAACGGGCGTTACAACCTGTCGTTCGAGTGTCGCAATTTTACGGACGAAAAGATGTATGACAATTTCAGTCTGCAAAAGGCAGGCAGAGCCTTTTACGGCAAGGTGAGGGTTTACTTCGGCAACTAATTAAAAAGCTCAATTTCAATCATAAAGATAAATAGCAACATACTAAATTTTAACAACATGATTAAGAATTATTTAATAACAGGTCTTACTGCCGTTACGCTGGCAGCATGTGTATTCACTTCTTGCAGCGATGACGATTCTATAACTCCAAATAACGGTTCAAGTACTTCATCCGCTTATGTTATTGCTGCAACTGTTGGGGATGCCAATTCGTTACTGACTGCTGAGGCATTATCTGAAGGTTCGGTAACAGCCAAAAATAACGGTCTCACTACCGAGAGCGGAACATACTGGGTTTACTTCAAAGACCAGTATCTGTACCGCTTGGTGTACAATCAGGGAAATGCGGGTATCACTTCTTCATATATACTAAACACACAAGGTAAAGTAGAAGAACGGGATAATACATACGAGATCAAACGATTCACTTCGTATGGTATCTACAACAATTATATAATTACCACTTCAACAGGTGATCTCGGAACTCAATATGCGGATGAAAACGGTTATCTGCCAAAGGGCTTCCTATTCTCTTATCTGGATGTAGCCAAAGAAACATTTACTACCAATACAAATGTAATCAGATCAGAGAATTATCTGGGTAACGGAGAATTCGTTACATTAGCCGGCATCGAGCAGGCGAATGGTAAAATCTATTCTGCTCCTATCCCGATGGGATTGAGTAAATACGGCGTAAAAGCGGAAGGTGGTAAATACGTTAAGTATCCCGAACTGGTGAAAACAGAGTCGGGAGGTAGCAGTAGTAGTGCTTACGAAAAAGGAGAACTGCAATGGACACAATATCCAAACGAAGCATGGGTTGCTATCTATAACAGCGAAACACTCGAAAGCCCCAAACTGATAAAAACAGATAAGATCAGCTATGCCTGTGGACGCTTCAAGTCGCAGTATTACCAGACTATATGGGCTGCCGATAATGGCGATGTATATGTATTTTCGCCAAGCTATGCAAAAGCCATGACCGAAACCGTTCAACAAACAACGCTACCTGCGGGTGTAGTTCGCATCAAAGCCGGAACTGAAACATTCGACTCTGACTACTACTGCAACATAGAAGAGCAGGCGTCTGGAAAGTCATTTCTGCGTTGCTGGCACATTACTGAGGACTACTTCCTGATGCTGATGTATGACAAGCCTCTAACAGAGACCGGATTCGTTGCCAACCAACTAGCTATTTACAAAGGTGAAAGCAAAACACTGACTTATGTAACAGGCATGCCTTCTGCCACAGTCATTTCAGGATTCGGAAATAATCCGTACTCTGAGAATGGTATCGCTTATATGGCAGTAACAACTACTGACGGCAATCAGCCGGCTGTATACAGCATCAATCCCAAAACAGCAATTGCAACGAAAGGGCTTACTGTCGGATCAGATCAGATCAGTGCTATAGGTAAGCTGTCTGTTGCACAGAACTAAAGCCTGAATGATAAAGATTTATCTACTCTTAATATGCCTCCTGTTTTCGCTGATTATGCGGAGTCAGGAGGATATTTGTATCGGGAAAAGATACACTTTGTATTCTGATGTATTACAGGAAGAGCGAGGCTACTGGATGCATCTGCCCGAAAGTTACGGACAAGATACGACAAAGGCCTACCCTGTTCTTTACCTGCTCGATGGTGAATCGTTCTTTCATTCACTGGTAGGTATCAGTAAGACACTCGCTTCAGGCAGAGGAAAATATCTTCCTCCTTGTATTATTGTCGGAGTACTAAGCACCAACCGAACACGCGACTTCACCCCTACCTCTTCTGCTGCCGAACGGAATGGTAAAGTTTCGCCGAATGTTATACCTCAGGGGGGAGGCAGTGAAATATTCAGCCGTTTCCTGATTGAAGAACTTCGTTCCATCATTGATAATACGTACAAGACAAACGGAGAAAACATGCTCATTGGGCATTCTTATGCAGGACTCTTCACCGTCAATACATTTCTCCATCACACCGAACTGTTCGACATCTATCTGGCACTCGATCCCAGTCTGTGGTGGGATCAGGGCAAGCTCTCGAAAGAAGCTGCGGAACTGATCAAAGGAAAAGATTTCACAGGGAAAAGCCTCTACATTGGCGTAGCTTCCAAGAAACGAACCGATCGTGTAGATATTCATCTCAACAGGGTAAATCACCTTCTCACGGAAATACTGCCGCAAGCCCACAATCTGCATTTCTTCACCCGATCGTTTCCCGAAGAAAATCACGGAACAATAGCCATTCCGGGAATGTATGACGGAATCAAACAACTGTTCGGAAAATGAAGAAGTATCCGAGAAGATACTTCCCCTTAATTAATCAAATCAAATTACTGATTGAAAAATCAGTCTTTAAAACCTGGTGCCCATTTATATTTTACTGATCATAACAGCTGTACCACCTCTTTTTGCCAGATTGAGCTGAATAACGGAATCGGATAAATGCTTTAGTTTAAAATTTATTTTTCACTACTTACTACTGATAAACCAAACTTGCACACGTAGAAAAAATAAAAAAGCGACTTAAAGCCGCTATAAAACAAGAAAAGCCGCTGTTTAAGCGGCTTCTCGTAAATCCATTCAGCGGAAGCGGGGGGATTCGAACCCCCGGTACAGTTACCCGTACGTCAGTTTAGCAAACTGGTGGTTTCAGCCACTCACCCACACTTCCTGAAATCGCAGATATGCTGTTTTGCACAAATGCGATGCAAATATAGTTGTTTGTTTTGATTATACAAACAAGTTGTCAAATTAAATAGCTTTTTCTTTGATCAGATATTCTGCTATCTGTACCGCATTCAGGGCTGCCCCTTTCTTGATCTGGTCGGCTACCACCCAGAATGTAAGCCCGTTCGGATTAGCGATATCTTCTCGTATACGCCCTACATATACAGGATCATTTCCGGCTACAAACAACGGCATCGGATATTCTTTTTCAGCAGGATTATCTTGAAGTACAACCCCTTCAGCCTTCGCAAATGCGTCTTTTGCCTCCTGTGGCGATACTGGGCGTTCAGTTTCTACCCAGATAGCCTCAGCGTGGGAGCGAAGTACCGGGACTCGTATGCAAGTTGCACTCACCTCTATGTCCGAGTGCATTATCTTGCGTGTCTCGTTATACATTTTCAACTCTTCCTTCGTATATCCGTTATCTGTAAAAACATCGATCTGCGGAATCAGGTTATATGCAAGCTGGTAAGCAAACTTCTCCACTGTGATATCCGTATTGTATGCTATTTGCTTAAACTGGTTGATCAACTCTTCCATGCCTGCAGCACCGGCTCCCGATGCAGCCTGATAAGTAGCCACATGGGCACGCTTTATATGAGAGATTTTTTCGATCACATTCATAGCCACCACCATCTGTATAGTAGAACAGTTAGGGTTGGCAATAATTCCTTTCGGACGCACTTTGGCATCCTCACCGTTTACTTCAGGCACTACCAACGGCACGTCTTTATCCATACGGAAAGCACTGGAATTATCTATCATAATAGTTCCATGCTTAGTTATCGTTTCGGCAAACTCTACGGAAACACTACCTCCGGCCGAAACAAAAGCTATATCTATACCTTTGAAATCGTCGTTATGCTTCAGTTCCTTCACCGTATACTGTTTATCACAAAACTCGTAGGTGCTGCCCGCACTACGCGCAGAACCAAACAATACTAACTCCTCGATAGGAAAATCCCGCTCGGCAAGAACCCGGAGAAATTCCTGGCCTACAGCACCACTGGTGCCAACAATAGCAATTTTCATTTCTGTACTGATATAGAATAAATTATTAAAAAGAATAAGGATGCAAATATACTGATTTTGTGGAAATATTCAGATAATTTACTCTAGAATACAAAAAATGATATCAGATTTTATTATCTGCTTATATTTTTCTACATTCGCCTGAATATCTTAACAATTATAAACTATAAAAGGTAGATACTATGAAAAAACATAATGTGTTCATAATACTCATTCTTATGCTGTTTTACATACCGCTGGCAGCACAGGATCAGAAAGAAATAGTAGTGAAATCGGAAGTGTCCGAAGCTACCGTTTTTATCAACGGGGCACAAGTGTTGCGCAAGAAGGCTGTAGACCTACTTCCCGGAAAGACAAAAATCCGTTTTACAAATCTCTCACCATACATTGATGCCAAAAGTGTGCAGATAAAAATGGACGGCGAAGTGATGGTAATGTCGGTCAATCACCAGTCAAGCTTTGTCGATAGTCTCAAAAGGCCTGTCGTATCAAAAACAGCCGAGCAGCAAATAAAAGAAATATCGGAAAAGATTACCACCGAGCAGATCGCCCGTTCGGTGGTCAAAGATGAAATGGATTTTCTTTCCAAAAATCAGAGTATAGGTGGGGCAAATACAGGAATAAGCCTGACTACACTGAGGGAAACAACTAACTTTTACAGAGACCGGATGTCGGCACTCCGTACAAAAGACAATGAAATATATAGCCGTATACTAACTCTGGAAGCACAACGGAAAGCATTACAGAATGAAGGGAAACTGAGCGGCGATATGCCCAGACCTACTCCGATAGGCGAAGTAGTGGTAGATGTAGAATGCAAAAGAGCCGTGAGAGCAAACATAGAATTGAGTTATTATGTAGCCAATGCAGGTTGGAATCCGACCTATGATATACGTGCCTTGAATGTAGATAAACCTATACAGCTGATTTATAAGGCAAATGTGCGTCAGAATACAAAAGAAGACTGGAATAACGTAAAACTCAAAATTTCTTCTGCCGATCCCAATGCCGGAAATATCGTACCGCAGTTGAAAACATATTATCTGAATTACTATACCGCACCACCTAAATATGACACCAATGTTGGAAATAATCAAGCCGCCGGAGTCGTTGTAGATGCTAAAACGAATGAACCGTTAATCGGCGTTTCTGTTGCAGTACATGGTACGACAATAGGCACAATGACAGATGTAAACGGACGTTTTTCACTTGCAATACCCCAAAACGGAAATGTGTTGTCATTTTCATACATCGGTTATATACAGCAAAATATCCCTATTTCGCGTTCATTTATGAATGTACGGATGGTGGAAGATTCACGGGAATTGAGTGAGGTTGTAGTTGTCGGTTATGGTACACAACGAAAATCATCTACGACAGGGGCTGTAGCTTCTGTTGCTCCTGCAATGGAAAAACCTGCTATCCCTGCTGCTGTATATGAACGTAAAGATATTGCCATGCCTACCGCGCAGGTCGAAAATCAGACATCAGTAGAATTTGAGATCAAAACACCATACACTGTTAAGTCCGATAATAAGAATACCATTGTGGAAGTAGACCGTTATGAGCTTCCTGCCGAATATGAATATTTTGCTATTCCTAAGATTAGCAAAGAAGCTTTCCTGTTGGCTAATATTTCCGATTGGGAGAAATACAACCTGCTCGATGGTGAAGCCAATATCTTCTTCGACAATACTTACATCGGCAAGACAATACTGGAAACCCGCTATGTGAGTGATACACTGAATATTTCACTCGGAAAAGATAAGAGCATCTTGGTAAGCCGCGATAAGGTAAAAGATCTGAATACAAAGAAATTCTTCGGCAATAAGAAAGAAGATACCCGCGCATGGAAGATTACGGTAAGGAACAACAAAAGAGTGCCAATCGACTTTGTTGTGCTCGATCAGATACCTGTTCCTACAATTACCGAAATAGAAGTGGAAACCGAAAACCTGTCTAAAGGTGTATTGAATGCCGAAACAGGCGAAGTGAAGTGGAAACTGAATGTGAAAGCCGGAGAAAAGAAAGATATGGAGCTGAGGTATAAAGTGAAGTATCCGAAAGATAAAACGCTGACAATAGAATAATGATAGTAGTTACAAGATACTTCGCCCTTCGGGCAGTTACAAGTTGCGAGTAAATGGATAATATTTTGTCGTCTCCCAATCGTGCGTCCGCTTGCAGTAAAAAACAATAGATATATAAATAAAACAATCAATACTGATTAGTATAATCAATAAAAGTCCGGAAGCATTATACTTTCCGGACTTCTTTTTTGTTATATATTTGTATCCTCATAACAATAAGTAAGAAAAAATGAATGAGTCTGTCCCAAGAGATCGGATTCTGCTTAGAACCTCTTGGATAAGTACTATCGGGAATGCCATATTGTCTGTGTCGAAGATATCGATAGGTCTTGCAGCAGGTAGTTTGGCGGTAGTGGGAGATGGTATAGATTCGGCTACCGATGTCGTTATCTCCATTGTAATGATATTTACAGCTTCAATAGTAAATCGCCCTCCAAGCCAGAAATACGCCTACGGATATGAAAAGGCAGAAGGAATTGCTACCAAAATACTGTCGATGGTCATATTCTATGCCGGTGTGCAAATGCTGGTTTCTTCCATTCAGAATATATTTTCGGATCAGGCCAAAGAATTACCCGCTACCATCGCCATATATGTGACCATATTCTCTATTGTCGGAAAACTGCTTCTGGCTCTTTATCAGTATAAGCAGGGTAAGAAAATAAAGAGTTCTATGTTGACAGCCAATGCTATCAATATGCGTAACGATGTTATTATCTCTACAGGTGTCCTGATCGGGTTGATCTTTACATTCGTATTTAAAATGCCTGTGTTGGACTCTGTTACAGGGTTGATAATAAGCCTTTTTGTTATAAAATCTGCGATCGGAATTTTTATGGATTCCAACGTAGAGCTTATGGATGGGGTGAAAGACGTTTCGGTATACAAAAAAATATTCGAGGCTGTAGAGAGGGTTTCCGGAGCGCACAACCCTCATCGGATGCGTTCGAGGCAGATCGGGAACATGTATATGATTGCCCTCGATATAGAATGTGATGGAAATCTTACGCTGAACGAAGCGCATAACATAGCTGAAAATGTAGAGCAAAGTATCAGGGATTCTATAGAAAACGTGTATGATATCGTTGTTCACGTAGAACCCAAAGACGGGCCTCATGCCAAAGAAAAATTTGGGGTAGATAAAGATATGATCGAATAAAATAAAGGTAATCATATCAATTTAGAATAATTCTTTGAAGTGTTTTAGGGGCGAATTGGGAATTTGCAGAGTCAAAAATATTTTCCCTTCAAACAATAATCTTCTAAAACACGTTTTAGCTTTTCACTTCCATTTTCAGCCCCGCTTATCAGATATGTGAGTGCTAATGCTCGTTGCCCCGGACTTATATAATCTAAATTATATATATCCCTTCGATTCACATCCTCTATATTTATATAATTTGCAGAGATTAAAGAATCAAGATTTCTTATACTTAATGCCCTCAAATAACGAAATACATCATCGTAAGCATTGTCATAGTGATGATTATCTGCCATGTAGATAGCATAGGGCAAATACTTGCTTTCTGAAAACATTGTCAGTTCATAAATTATAAGATCATACGCCTCTGTATCTCCTTTCTTTAATGCCTTATTCAAATATTCTTTTATATCAATATCAAATTCTTTCCCTTTTTTCATAGGAGGATTCATAAATAATGTCTTAAAACCAGCCATTATGGAATCTTTAGAATGTGAGCTTTCTTCTAAATAGAAAGCCTTCATAGAATCTAAAGATATTTTCGGTATATTCTCACTTTTAGTTTCTACTTCACTAATATTTATAGCTTGTTCCTGTACTTTTGTTGAATTTGTACAAGAAATGAAAATAGAAAGAATAAATATGTAGCAAATTATCCCTCTCATTGTTGTAACGATTATTGATGATTCAAATAGAAACCTTATTTAGTTATCACCATACAGGTTTTCTGGTGTTTTGAGGAGGCTTTAGTTTGACTAGGGCATTAAAGTGGAATAAAAGTATTGCAATACTTTTATTCCAGCATACCCTCTATGATATATTTATCGTCATTAAAACAATATCCCTTAAAAATCAAATATACTCAAATGTTTTAAACTTCCAATCATTCTACGATGGAAAGTCAAATATCAATTTCTAAACTCCAGCTCCCCCTCTTTCATATCAATAACTATCGGTGAAACTTTGTTGATCGTTCCGGCTAATAATTGCTTCGACAATGTATCGAGTACTGTACGCTGAATGACACGTTTCACAGGACGCGCACCAAACTCGGGATCGAATCCCATCTGTGCAATCCACGAAATGGCATCATCCGTAAATTCGAGTGTTACGTCGTTCCCTTTCAGCATTTTTACAACACTTTCCAGCTGAATACGCACCACCTGTTCTATCTCTTTCACGTTCAACGGTTCAAACATGATGATCTCATCTATACGGTTGAGGAACTCGGGGCGGATATTCACTTTCAGCATATCTAGTACCTCCCGTTTAGTTTTCTCTACTACTTCATCATGATTTTTAGGTGTGATGCCTGCAAAGTTTTCGCGTATCAGTCCCGAACCCATATTTGATGTCATAATGATGATCGTATTCTTAAAGTTTACCACACGCCCTTTATTGTCGGTCAGCCGCCCGTCATCCAATACCTGCAACAGTATATTGAATACATCAGGGTGTGCCTTTTCTATTTCATCGAAAAGCACTACTGAATATGGCTTGCGGCGAATCGCTTCCGTTAGCTGTCCTCCCTCATCATATCCCACATATCCCGGAGGTGCTCCGATAAGGCGGGTTGCACTGAATTTTTCCTGATACTCGCTCATGTCGATACGCGTCATCATATTCTCATCATCGAACAGAAATTCAGCAAGTGCCTTTGCCAGTTCGGTTTTACCCACTCCGGTGGTTCCTAAGAAGATAAACGAGCCGATAGGGCGTTTAGGGTCTTGCAACCCTGCGCGGCTACGGCGGATGGCATTTGCCACAGCAGTAATCGCTTCATCCTGTCCCACTACACGTTGATGCAATTCGTCTTCCAGATTCAGTAACTTGTCTTTCTCGCTTTGCAGCATCTTATTCACAGGAATACCAGTCCAACGCGATACTACATCAGCTATATCGAACGAGTCTACTTCTTCTTTCACCATCGCCTGACTGCCTTGCATTTCGTGCAACTGCTCCTGCAACTTACCAATGCCGTCTTCCAGTTCTTTCAGCTTGCCATAACGCAGTTCGGCTACCTTTCCGTAGTCGCCTTCACGTTCGGCTTTGTCAGCCTCGAATTTCAGATTTTCTATGTCGATCTTGTTCTGCTGAATCTTGTTGATAACATCTTTTTCCGATTGCCACTTGGCTTTCAGGTCTTTTCCTTCTTCTTTCAGGACGCTGATCTGTTTCGATAGTTCGGCTTCCTTCGTTGTATCGTTTTCGCGTTTAATCGCTTCGCGTTCGATTTCGAGTTGTTTGATACGGCGGCTCTTCTCGTCCAGTTCTTCCGGCACAGAGTCTACTTCCATGCGCAGCTTTGCCGCTGCTTCGTCCATCAGGTCAATGGCTTTATCCGGCAGAAAACGGTCGGTGATATAGCGGCTCGATAGCTGTACGGCTGCTATGATCGCTTCATCTTTGATACGTACCTTGTGGTGGTTCTCGTATTTCTCTTTCAGCCCTCGCAGTATCGATATAGCGTCCATTTCGCTCGGTTCATCCACCATTACTATCTGGAAACGGCGTTCGAGCGCCTTATCTTTTTCAAAGTATTTCTGGTATTCATCAAGGGTTGTCGCTCCTATCGAACGCAACTCGCCACGTGCCAATGCCGGTTTCAGTATGTTGGCAGCATCCATTGCACCCTCACTTTTTCCTGCGCCTACAAGAGTATGTATCTCATCTATAAAGAGAATGATCTCACCTTCCGATTTGGTAACCTCATTGACTACCGATTTCAGCCGTTCTTCAAACTCCCCTTTATATTTCGCTCCTGCTATCAGGGCACCCATATCGAGTGAATATATCTGTTTGCTTTTCAGATTTTCGGGTACATCACCGCGAACGATACGGTGCGCCAACCCTTCGGCAATAGCAGTTTTACCCGTACCCGGTTCACCTATTAGTATAGGGTTGTTTTTGGTACGGCGGCTAAGTATTTGCAGCACGCGCCGTATTTCGTCGTCACGACCAATCACCGGATCGAGTTTGCCGTCTCTCGCCCGTTGGGTGAGGTTGATAGCATACTTTTCTAATGACTGGTATGTGTCTTCTGCCGATTGACTGGTCACATTACTGCCTTTACGCAGTTCATTTATCGCAGCCTGTAATTCCTTTTCGTTTACACCCGCATCTTTCAGCATCTGTGCTGCAGAGCTTTTGCCCGATAAGACACCTAGCAATAAATGCTCGATGGAGACAAACTGGTCGCTCATTTTCTTTGCATAATCAGCGGCTTTATCCAGATCTGCATTACTCTCCCTGCTCAGGTAAGGTTCGCCACCCGAAACTTTCGGGTACGAGTCTATCTCCTTGCTGAGGACTGATGTTATATGTCCCGGATTAGCACCGAGTTTCTGAAAAAGAAAATTCACAACATTCTCGCCTGTCAGAATCGCACCCATCAGGATATGCGCAGGCTCGATGGACTGTTGCCCCTTTTCTTTTGTTATCTCAACGGCCTTCTGTATAGCCTCCTGAGATTTGATTGTGAAATTATTGAAATTCATATGTTTATTTGTTTTTTATGTCTTTAATTTTAATAACAATTGTTTGATATTATTCGTTCAAAATATTTGCCAAATCGTTATTTGTGACAAAATGACAGTGTTTTTATTATTGTGGATAAATTCGCTTATCTGAATTTTTTTCTGTAAGTTTGTGCATCACTGTTAGGGGTGTTCTTTTGTAAGAGCTGAGATTAAACCCTTGAACCTGATATGTTGTAATTGACATCGTAGGGAAACGGTAGCTTTTAGAAAATATTAGTATAAATTACTATATGTTATTATTGGCCGTTTCGTATTTGCGAAGCGGCTTTTTTTATATCCATAAATGAAGGAAATGATAGATATTCAGGCATTAGAAAGAGATTTGGCTGCTGTAAGGAGCAAATCTCCATTGATACATAACATTACCAATTATGTGGTGATGAATAATACGGCTAACGGACTGTTAGCTATCGGTGCATCACCCGTCATGGCGCATGCGTTGGATGAAGTAGCAGAAATGGCTGCAATAGCTTCTGCTGTAGTTATAAATATAGGGACACTCGAACCCCAATGGGTAGAGGCAATGCTGATAGCAGGAAAAACAGCTTTGGCAAAAAATACTCCTGTTGTTTTCGATCCGGTAGGAGCAGGAGCGACTTCATATCGTAACCGCGTGTGCAAACAGATAATAGAGGAATGCCGCCCATCTGTTATACGTGGAAATGCTTCGGAAATTATGGCTCTGCACGATACGAATGTACAGACAAAAGGTGTAGATAGTACCAATTCTTCCGATGCGGCTCTGGATGCAGCCAAAGCTTTGGCAAAACAAACGGGTGCAGTTGTAGTCGTCAGTGGTCAGACTGATTATATCACAGATGGCAAGACTACCAAGATAGTTTTCAATGGTAGTCCGCTAATGGAACGTGTGACAGGCATGGGGTGTACGGCTACAACTGTCGTGGCTGCATTTGCGGCTGTCAATTCCAATCTGCTCGAAGCAGCAGCTCATGGTATGGCTATAATGGGGATAGCCGGAGAGATAGCAGCCGGAAAGTCGGCAGGTAATGGCAGTTTACAGGTGAATTTCCTCGATGAGCTGTGTAATATGGATGGAGAAACTATAGGGAAATATTTTAAGCACTCATAATATGCTCACATTCTATTTAAGTCTTTATCTGGTTACAGACCGCTCTTTATCACTTACCCGTCCATTAGTAGATGTTGTGGGACAAGCTATAGCGGGTGGGGTGACGATGGTGCAACTAAGAGAGAAGGATGCCTCTACCCTTGAATTTTATAATCTGGCAATGCAGCTAAAAGGACTTTTAAAACAGTACGATGTTCCCCTTATCATAAATGACAGGCTCGATATAGCACTGGCGTGCGATGCCGATGGTCTGCATATCGGGCAGAGTGATATGCCTTACGATGTTGCTCGTCGACTGTTGGGTAAGGACAAGATAATAGGGCTTTCGGTGGAGAGTGTTCAGGATGCTATTGATGCAAACAATCTCGATGTAGATTATATTGGAATTTCGCCGGTCTTTGGCACACAAACCAAGACCGACACCGCAACGGCTCTCGGCATTGATGGTGTTCGGGAGATAACGTGCATTTGTAAGCATCCGGCGGTAGGTATCGGGGGGATTAATGCGATGAATGCCGCAGAGATAATAAGAGCAGGAGCTGACGGTATATCGGTAGTGTCGGCGATTATGTCGGCTGAGAGCCCGAAAGATGCGGCATATCAGTTGAGGTATATTGTGGATAAATCAAAAAGAAATAACTATGAAATGGAGTGAAGAAGCATGGCAGGCAGCCAAACCAGTATATGATAAAATCATAGAGCAACCGTTTATAAACGGATTGATAAACGGAACACTGGCTGAGGAGAAGTTTATTTTCTATATCCGGCAGGATGCCCTTTATCTGGCAGAATACGGAAAGGTGCTTACTGCAATAGCATCCCGATTGAATAAGCCGGAGCATATAGAGGCGTTTATCCATTTTGCAGGAGACAGCATGGCTGTGGAGAAGGCACTACACGAATCGTTCGTCAGTAAGATATCTTCATCAGCGAAACAAGAAGCTTCGCCCAGTTGTTTGCTATATACGTCATATCTCTTGCGGCAGGTGGCAACATCGCCAGTAGAAGTGATGCTTGCAGCAGTATTGCCCTGTTTTTGGATATATAAAGAAGTGGGAGACTATATTTTAAAGCATCAGATAAAAGGAAATAATCCGTATCAGAGTTGGATAGATACTTACGGAGGTGAGGAGTTTGAGCAGTCTGTGAAAACAGCCATCGCTATTTGTGACGAGCTTGCCGAAAAATGTACGCCAGAGCAACGACAGGCTATGATGGATGCATACGTGATGTGCTCCAAAATGGAATGGCTATTTTGGGATAGCGCATGGCGGTTAGAAAAATGGGCGGTATAAGAAGCCCCCTTTATCCCTCAAGGGGGAGTTAATTAGTTCGATTACAAAATATAAAATAAGATTATACCTCAGAAGCCTCCCCTTGGGGAGGTTGGAGGGGCTGAATTGGTATGAAACACTATAAAATTGCACTATCCATTGCGGGAAGTGATCCCAGCGGAGGAGCGGGGATACAGGCCGATCTGAAAACCTTTTCGGCATGTGGCTGTTATGGAGCTACGGTCATAGTAGCTGTAGTAGATGAAAATACGGTCGGAGTAACTGACGTGCACCCGATTCCTGTTTCGTTTGTATCGGGGCAGATAAAGTCTGTACTGGATGATATTGGAGCTGATGCCATCAAAATCGGCATGTTGCATTCGTCTGAGCTTATACGCTCAGTGAAAGATACACTGGCACAATACAATATAAAAAATATTGTCCTCGATCCGGTGATGGTGGCTACTTCCGGCGATAAACTGTTGCAGGATGAGGCAATAGAAACATTAAAGAATGAACTGATTCCTTTTGTCAGGGTTATAACGCCGAATATTCCCGAAGCGGAAATATTGTTGGGAAAAGAAATCAAAAGCCAGAAGGATTTGAAGTCGGTAGTCAAAGACTTGTCGTTTGGCAATAAAGTTTCTGTTATGCTAAAGGCAGGGCATCTTACCGAAAACAAGCTCGTAGACGTGTTTTACAATGCAGAAACTAACGAGATTATCGAACTTGCTTCCGACAGGGTGGATACAAAGAATACACATGGTACAGGCTGCACCTTTTCGTCTGCCATAGCTGCTTTCCTGGCTCATGGATTATCGCTTAACGATGCTGCCATACGAGCAAAAGATTATATAAACAAAGCCATAGTTGCCGGTGCCGCATACGAAATAGGAAAGGGACACGGGCCTGTACATCATTTCTTCGGTTTCTGGGAATAAGATTGTTATAAGTTGAAGTGTTCTGACATATTTATGGTATTTCGATACAATATTTGTCATATCGTATTCTTATTTGCCAAGTCTTTCTTACCTTTGGTATCAATTTTCAAAATAAGGAAACAATGGTTCAGAATGATTCCCCGAACGAGCAATTTTCGACTCGTGTCATAAGCGAAGAGTTTAATAAAGAAGACGTGCATGGAGCGATAACAATGCCTGTGTACCGTAATGCTGCATTCGAATTTGCCGATTCGGAAAGTATTGCTGCTGCATTCCAGTATAAGGAAGAAGTAGCATCGCATACCTATACCCGTATAACAAACCCTACGGTAGAGAATCTGGAGCGGAAAATAAAGACGGCTTCCGGTGCAGAAAATGTCATGATGGTGGCTTCGGGCATGGCAGCTATATCCAATACGTTCCTTACACTGGCCTATGCAGGCAGTAATATTGTAACTTCTCCGCATCTCTTCGGGAATACATTTTCCTTACTGAAATTTACACTGGCTGCTTTCGGAGTCGAAGTCCGTTTTGTAAATACTGATAATATAGAAGAAATAGCAGCCGCTATTGATGAAAATACATGTGCATTCTTTTGTGAACTGATCACTAATCCGCATCTCGAAATAGCCGATCTCCCCGAAATATCGAAGCTGTTGAGAACACGCAATGTGCCGATGATAGTAGATACGACCATCATTGCTTGGTGTGGCTTCGATGCACGCAAAGCTGGAGTAGATATAGAAGTCGTTTCCACGACCAAATACGTTTCAGGTGGAGCAACAGGTATTGGTGGAGCCATACTCGACTACGGTACTTTTGATTGGGCGTACAACAAACGTCTGAAAACAGTAAATAAGACTGTGGGTATGTCACAGTTTTCTTTCAAACTGAAACGCGAGATTGCCCGTAATATGGGTGCGGTACTCGATCCCGATTCGGCCTATCAGCAGGCACTGGGTATGGAGACGTTGCAACTGAGGTTCGAAAAAATGTCGGTATCAGCTTATGAACTGGCGCGGTTCTTATCAAAGGAAAATCAGATTGTAAAAGTAGGATATACCAAACTGGAAACTTCACCATATAAGAAAATATCGGATAAGCTGTTTACAGGAAATCCCGGAGCGATGCTTACATTCAATCTGGAAAGTAAAGAAGCCTGTTACCGCTTCATGGATAAACTGCAAATTATCCGTCGTGCAACAAATCTGTTCGACAACAAAACGCTGATCATACACCCTGAGTCTACCATTTACGGCACATTTGCACCCGAGATGAAAGAACTGATGGGTATAGAAGATAATTTGATGAGATTGTCGGTAGGACTGGAAGATGTAGAAGACCTCAAAAAAGATATTTTACAGGCGTTAATGTAATGTCTATATAGCATATAATATAGATATTGGCTATCTGCCAATAGAAATTAGTTAACCATTGTAAAAAATGATGTTTTATTTGTGATTAAATATGTTTCAAAACATAAATTGCAAATAAAAAATAGTACTTTTGTGCTCTAAACAAACAAATTTCGATATTTAGTGCTAAATAGCTGATAAATATGAAAATACAGATTATCAACGGACCTAATTTGAATTTGCTGGGGAAGCGCGAGCCGGATATATACGGCAACACTTCATTTGAGATATATTTCACCCGCTTACAGCAGATTTATACAGGTTGCGAATTGTCTTACTTTCAGTCCAATCACGAAGGCGCTCTTATCGATAAGATTCACGAGGTTGGTTTTTCCTGCGATGGCATTGTACTCAATGCAGGAGCTTATACACATACATCCATTGCACTTCACGATGCTATTAAATCGATTAGTGCTCCGGTAGTGGAGGTTCATATATCCAATATACACACTCGTGAAGAATTTCGTCACACATCTATGATTGTCCCGGCATGTAAGGGATCAGTTGTAGGTCTGGGGCTTATATCATACGATCTGGCTATAGAGTTTTTTGTTAAAAGCAAAAAAGCCTGATCGGAACGGAAATTTTTAAGAACTATATATATTAAATTAAATCATTTATGATTCAGAAGAAAACGAAAATTGTAGCTACAATTTCAGACATGCGTTGTGATGTTGATTTCCTGCGTTCGTTGTATAACGAAGGAATCAATGTTGTTAGAATGAACTCAGCCCATATGACAGAAGAGGGCTTTGTGAAGGTGATGACCAATGTACGTGCCGTATCTCCAAGTATTGGCATCATGATGGATACCAAAGGTCCGGAAATACGTACTACCGCTACTGCCTCAGGCGAAAAAATCGCAGTTAAAACAGGCGACAAACTGAAAGTGATAGGCGATATTAATGTACTGTCTACACCGGAGCAGATTTCTACTTCTTATCCTAGTATTGTAGCAGACGTGCCTGTAGGTAGCTTGCTTCTGATCGATGATGGTGAAACCGGATTGAAAGTTGTGGACAAAACAGCTGAATATCTTGTTTGCGAAGTTCAGAACGATGGTACTATCGGTAGCCGCAAGAGCGTAAACATACCGGGAGTAAGTGTAAACCTTCCGTCTATCACAGCTAAAGACAAGAGAAGTATCGAAATCGCAATTGCAAATAAAGCAGATTTTATTGCTCACTCTTTCGTAAGAAACAGACAAGACGTTCTTGATGTACAGAAAATTCTGGATGAGCACAACAGCCCGATCAAAATTATCGCTAAGATTGAGAATCAGGAAGGTGTGGACAACATCGACGAAATATACGAAACAGCTTACGGTGTAATGGTAGCTCGTGGAGACCTCGGTATCGAAGTACCACAGGAAAAAATTCCTGCTATCCAACGTCTGCTTATCCGTAAATCTATCGAATTCAAGAAACCGGTTATCGTAGCAACACAGATGTTGCATACAATGATCGAAAATCCTCGCCCTACACGTGCAGAAGTAACCGATATTGCCAATGCAGTATATTATGGAACAGATGCAGTGATGTTGAGCGGTGAAACAGCTTACGGTAAATATCCGGTAGAGGCAGTGCGTGCAATGGCTCAGATATGTGCCACAACAGAACAGTCTAAACTGGACGAAAAAGTAATTCCTGTACCATTCAAAGATGCAGAATACGATACTACTTCTTTCCTTGCAAAACAAGCAGTTAAAGCTGCAACACAGCTGGGGCTCGGTGCTATTATCACAGACAGCTACACAGGTCGTACAGCACGTACAATCGCTGCTTTCCGCAGTAAATGTCCTGTATATGCAATTTGTTGTAACCACGAAGTTTCACGCCAGTTGTCAGTATGCTACGGAGTAGAAGCAAAATTCCAGGAATCTACAGGATTTACAACACACAAGCATAAAGAGTATTTCCTGAAAGCCCTTAACTCATTACTGGAGCGCGGACTTATCAAGAAAGAAGATCAGGTAGCTTATTTGAGCGGTTCGTTCGGTGAAGGAAAAGGAACATCGTTCCTTGAGATCAACGGCGTAGGACGTGTTGTAGATGCTTCTGATGCTTTCGAAGTACCGGTGGATTAATACAAGGGGAATAATCTAAATAATAAAGAGAGGCTGTCAATTTAATATTGAGCAGCCTCTTGTTTTTTATCTGCAAAAAAGATTATCTTTGAACGAAACTAAACACAAAATAAGGCATCATTATGTTAGAATTTGTTCAGCAATTTTCCGAATGGAAATACGTTTTGAGCGCTTTTATCGGCATAGGGTTATCGGCTGCTACAGGCTTTCGCGTATTCCTACCAATGTTTGCTGTCAGCCTTGCTTCATATATGGGTTGGATTGATGTGATACACAACGATTTGTTTTCGTGGATGGCCGAATTGCCAACCCTTATCACGACAGGGATAGCCACTGTTGTAGAAATTCTGGCATATTATATTCCCTATGTAGACAATTTGCTTGATACATTGTCTGTCCCTTTGGCCACTATTGCAGGTTCTATTCTTTTTGCCAGCCAGTTCTCCGACATAGGGTCCTTCCCTCAATGGGCTTTAGCCCTGATAGCGGGCGGAGGTACGGCGGCAGCTGTAAGTTCGGCTTTTGCAGGAACACGCATTGCATCTACGGGCACTACGGGAGGGATTGCCAACCCTGTAGTAACTACGGCTGAAACCACAGGCGCAGTAGTAATGACGGGCGTCACTCTAATAGCTCCTGTTATTGCTTTCTTACTTGTTATTGTATTATTATACCTAGTCTTCAGAGTCGGGCGTAAAATCTGGAGAAAAACACGTTCTAACGGCACATAGCTTTTGTACTACGCTTTTGAAATAAAAGAGGAACTATTTCGAAAGCAAAGCCTCAGGAAATTACCCTCGGCTGGTAAGTATAATTTGTTAAAATAAATTTGAGATAGAATACAATGTCATTAGATAAAGATCAGTCAATAGAAAACTATATTCTTTCCCATATAGACGAAGAGGGTGAGCTATTGAAGCAGCTGAACAGAGATGCACATGTGAATTTACTGAAACCCCGCATGCTTTCAGGACATTTGCAGGGGCAGATACTACGCATATTTTGCCGGATGATGCAGCCGGAGTATATCCTCGAAATAGGGACTTACACAGCTTATGCTACCCTTTGTCTTGCCGAAGGTGCTGCCGGCAATGCAGAGATACACACCATAGAGGTAAACGACGAGTTGGAAGACTTTATAATGAAATATCTTCACCGCACGAAGCTGAAAGATAAAATCCATCTGCATATAGGTGACGCTATGGAGATAATTCCGACAATAGACCGCATCTTCGATCTGGTATTTATAGATGCTAATAAGCGGCATTATATAGAATATTACAACCTGATATTCGATAAAGTGCGTTCCGGCGGGCTGATTATTGCAGATAATACCCTATGGGATGGGCACGTATTAGAAACCCCCAAGCCATCTGACAAGCAGACTATCGGCATACAGCAGTTCAACGATATGGTAGCAAAAGACCATAGAGTAGAAAAGGTGATATTACCTGTACGGGACGGGCTGACGCTGATATGGAAAAAATAATAATGCCAATCAGTATTTGAGATTGTATTGAATAATCGAACGTGCTATTGGATATTTATTATATTTAAGCCATCTAAGAAAATCGGACGATGGAAAAAGAAAAAGAATTTGATGAACTGATACAGGATAGTTGCGCTTCAAATGTGCTCCAAATGGTGATGGCACTTATCGTTATGTCCGGACTGGCTATATTCTTTATCTATTGGGGGATCACGATAGGAGAGGAACCTGTGCTTTTCCTTATAGCTATCGGAATAATCATCGGATTGATTTTTCTTTTCAAACAACGAAAAGGAGACTTTAATGAAGGCAATTTCTGGCTCGGTATCATCAAGGAGAACCCCGATAATATTGTTTGGATAGACCCTATCGTTACCAAAGAAAAAGTAGCTTATATAATAACCGTAAACGAATCGTTGCGATTCCATATTCACACGAAAGATGGACTCAAAACATTTATAAAATGCAATTCGGCTGAGCAAAAGGCTGTCTTTTGGGAAGGCATTAAGACTTATCTGCCCCATGTCCATATCGGCTATTCATCCGAAATCAACGATATATATAATCAGAACCCGCAACAGTTTATTGAAATACTGAAAGAGAAAGAATTGTACACCCCCGTCAGCTATTTTGGAATCTGATATTTTAATAATAGAAAACACTCAATCCCCCGCCGCATCATAATATCTCTTTCGGTATTCTTTCGGCGTTATTTCCATTTCCTTCACAAAAGCCTTTGTAAAGTGAAACTGATCGTAAAAATTCAGCCTGAATGCTATCTCCTTGATCTTTAGTTCCGAAAATTGCAGATATGAGCACGCACGTTGTATCTTTAGTTGATTGTAGTAAGCCATCGGCGAATAAGACGTGCGCTGCACAAATAGCGTATTCAGGTGCGAGCCCGAATAACTTACCGCATCGGCTATGTCATGCAATGTGATCTTGTTTTCCAGATTCTCTTTCATATATACAATGCTACTCTGTATCACATCTGCTTTCCTGATACTTTGTATCTCACGATATTGTGAAAGGTATTTGAGTGAAGCCAGAAAGTACATCAGGCAAAAAGTGATATATTCCAGATTTTCGGGATTATAACCCATTTCCAGATTCTGATAAATTTCTTCAAACAGGCGGAAACGATCCTGATGACGCGCATTGTCGGCATCGCCTATGTCAATATGCTTTTTTATGATAGAATCGAACATCTGTATATTCTCCCCTTTGAAGTGCAGCCAGTATATACTCCAAGGATTATGCAGTTCCGAGCCGTATTTGTGATACTCGCCTGGCGGAAGTATAAAGAACTGATTTTCTTTCAGTACGTACCTCTCATCGTCATATTCCACCCATCCTTTACCCTTTTCGCAATAGATGAAAATATACTGATCCGTACCGTTTGCCCTTTCCCTGTAATGGAATTTTGCATTCGGATAATAGCCTATATGTGTCACATGTATTTGTCGTGTAACCTCATTGTTTGCCTGATAAGACCGTATATTGTAAGGAGTGATAATGGCCTTTTCTCCTTTGAAGCCATCGGCGATAATTGTATCCATAATGTTAATGTCTAGAATAAAATGCGGGGAAACTTGCAAAATAGTTATTTTTTACATATTTTGCAAAAGAATATACATTTTTTACACACAAATTCTATTCTACTTTTGCTTATATAAATTATTGCCCGATTTATAAACGATACTATAGACTTTTATACATAGAATTAAAAGAATGCCAAAACTGTAGAAACACGATTTTAAGACCTTTTACATCAGTACTTTTTATTATACCAAGAGCATAGGCTGTCCTGTGTTTTGGAAGACAAACATATATTAACCTTATTATACCTGTCATCATGAAAAAATACAATATCTCCTATCTGGTATTCATCGCATTCATATCCGCACTCGGTGGTTATTTGTTTGGTTACGACTGGGTTGTGGTAGGAGGCGCGAAGCCCTTTTATGAAATATTCTTCAATATTACCGATGCTCCTTCCATGCAGGGATGGGTGATGAGCAGTGCCATACTCGGCTGCCTTATCGGTGTTACCATATCGGGTAGTCTCGCCGATAAGTACGGGCGCAAGCCGCTGATGCTTATAGCATCCGTCATCTTCATTGCTGCAGCCTTAGGCACAGGATGGGTCGATAGTATATCATGGTTTATTGTATATCGCCTGCTTGGCGGAATTGGTATCGGCATCGCCTCCAATGTAGCACCTATGTACATCGCCGAAATATCACCCCCTGACATCAGAGGACGGTTTGTGTCTATCAATCAGTTAACCATAGTGCTTGGAATATTGAGTGCACAGATTGTCAACTGGCTGATTGCCGATCCCGTAACTCCCGGAGAAAATATATTGACCTCATGGAATGGTCAAATGGGTTGGCGATGGATGTTCTGGGCAGGAGCAGTTCCGGCGACATTGTATCTGCTATTTATATTCTTCATACCCGAAAGTCCGCGCTGGTCGGCTACACACCGACTTTACGACAAAGCCGAAAATGTCTTTGCCCGGATTGGCGGACAGTCGTTTGCCCGCACTCAGATCAGCGATCTGAAAAAAGCATTGCTTTCGGACACCGATACATCTAAAGTGAATTACAGGCTGTTGTTTAAAGGGAAAATGCCCAAAATACTCCTTATCGGTATCGTTATAGCCGTTTTCCAGCAATGGTGCGGTATAAACGTAATCTTCAACTATGCACAGGAAGTTTTTTCATCCGCAGGCTATAGCGTTTCCGATATATTGATGAACATCGTAATAACAGGAGTTACCAATGTTATATTCACTTTCGTTGGCATGTATCTGGTCGACCGTATAGGAAGGCGCGCATTACTGCTATTCGGTGCTATCGGACTGTGTATGATCTATGCTGTATTAGGGGCCTGTTATTATTTTCAGATCTCAGGATTTGCGGTACTCATGCTGGTCGTCATGGCCATCGCTTGTTATGCAATGACACTGGCCCCTATTACATGGGTGGTGATTTCCGAAATATTCCCCAACAAGATCAGGGGAATGGCAATGGCAGTTTCCACTTTTGCCCTGTGGACGGCCTGTTTCATACTCACGTTTACATTCCCGATCTTGAATAGTTCGCTTGGAGCGTACGGCACATTCTGGCTCTACGGACTGATCTGTCTTTTAGGATTCGTCTTTACGAAAAAATACCTGCCTGAGACAAAAGGGAAATCGTTGGAGCAGATCGAAGATGAATTATCGAAATAGACCATCAATAATAATTATTTACATATAATGGAACGAATAACACACTATCTGATTCAACCCAAAGTCGTTGAAAAAGGAATTGTAAAAGCTTGGGAAGAAGAAGTGCTACTCCCTACCTACGAAGCGGGTAAAGAAGAGAAAAACCCGATCTTTCTCGAAAAGAGAGTATATCAGGGAAGCTCAGGCACTGTGTACCCTTATCCGGTGATAGAAAAGATATACGATGAGAAGAAAGACAAGGCGTACAAAGCCCTATTCATCGAAAACGAATATCTGAAAATAATGATATTGCCCGAACTCGGCGGACGTGTACACATGGCATACGATAAGGTAAAGAAACGCCATTTCGTTTACTACAATCAGGTAATAAAGCCGGCGTTGGTGGGGCTGACAGGTCCTTGGATATCGGGAGGCATCGAGTTCAACTGGCCTCAGCACCATCGCCCGAGCACTTTTTTGCCTACCGACTACTGCATCGAAGAGCACGCCGATGGCAGTGTCACTGTATGGTGCAACGAAGTGGAACGTATGTTCCGCACAAAAGGGATGCAAGGCTTCACACTTTATCCCGACAAGGCTTATCTGGAGATCAATGTGAAAGTGTACAATCGCACCTCTTTCCCACAGACATTCCTGTGGTGGGCTAATCCGGCAGTGGTAGTAGGCGACGATTATTATTCGGTCTTTCCGCCCGATGTGTACGCTGTATTCGATCATGGGAAGCGCGATGTTTCCAAGTTCCCGATAGCAACAGGCACATATTACAAGCACGATTATTCGGCAGGAGTAGACATATCCCGCTACAAGAATATTCCTGTACCTACCTCATATATGGCTATCCTGTCCAAATACGATTTCATCGGCGGATACGAAGAAGATGCACAGGCGGGCTTGCTGCATGTGGGAGACCGTCACGTCTCGCCCGGAAAGAAACAATGGACATGGGGCTGCGGCGACTTTGGCAAGGCATGGGACAGAAACCTTACCGATGAAGACGGCCCTTATATAGAACTAATGACAGGAGTGTATACCGACAACCAGCCCGACTTCTCATGGCTACAGCCAAATGAAGAAAAATCGTGGATACAATATTTCATGCCATATAGTGAGGTCGGCTATGTGAAGAATGCAAATAAAGATGCTGTAGTAAATGTAAGTGTAGAAAATGGTGCTATTGTTGTTGTCGTATACACCACCTCACTGTTCACTGCGCTGAATGTTCACCTAAAAGATATAGACGGAAATGTATATCTTGATGACATTGCCGAAATATCACCTGATAAGCCTTACAGGAAAAGCATCCGCATTGACAAAGAAATAAATCCGGAACTCCTCGTTTTCAAACTGTCAGATAACAAAGGCGAGCAGATACTCAGCTATCAGCCCGACAAAAATGAACTGAAACCAATACCCGAACCTGCAAAAGCGGCACTGAAACCGGAAGAGATTATTTCCAATGAGCAATTATATCTTACAGGGCTCCATCTTGAGCAATATCGCCATGCAACTTATCACCCGATGGATTATTACCGCGAAGCTGTGAAACGCGATCTGGGTGATGTCCGCAGTAATAATGCTATCGGGCTATGGCTGATGCGCAAAGGAAAGTTTGAAGAAGCCGAAGCATATTTCAATACTGCTATTGCAACTTTGACCGAGCGAAATCCCAATCCGTATAATTCCGAACCGTATTACAACCTGGGTTGCAGCCTGAGAATGCAGCATAAGTATGATGAGGCCTACGATGCCTTTTACAAGGCGAGTTGGAGTTTCGCATGGAAAAATGCAGGTTACTTTGCCTTAGCTCAGATAGATGCAATGAACGAAAAGTGGGAGGAAGCATTGGAGAAGGCTAATGTCAGTCTGATACACAACAGTCACAACCACAAGGCGCGCCATCTGAAAGCAGCCGTATTGAGGCAAATGGGCAGGGATAAGCAGGCACAGGACTTCATAGGCGAATCCTTGAGTATCGACAAATTCAATATGGGATGCCAGTACGAAAAATACCTGCTCACCAACAAAGCCAACGACCTGAATGTATTTAAGGCACTGATGCGTGGTTCGGTCTGGTCTTACCTCGAATATGCTATCGACTATGCGTCCTTTGGTTTCACAGACGAAGCTATCAGCTTGTTGTCACATATCACAGGCGAATCGGAACAGGTGTATCCGATGGTATATTACACGCTGGGCTACTTTCATTCGCTGAAGGGAGATGATGCAGCAGCCATCCGAATGTACCGTAAAGCCTCTGTAATGAATCCAGAACGCTGTTTCCCTAATAAGATAGAAGACGTGCTTATTCTTCAGGATGCGATGCGGCTGAATCCGTCCGATCCTTACGCACCGTTTTATCTGGGTAATTTCTGGTATGCTTCGCAGCAGTATGGCGATGCCATTGTATGTTGGGAAAGGTCGAAGGACATAAAAAACGATTTTCCTACTGTGTACCGCAATCTGGCACTGGCTTATTATAACAAAAGAGGCAAGAAGAACGAAGCACGCCTGTTACTTGAGAAAGCCTTTGCGATGGATACTACCGATGCCCGCGTATTGATGGAGCTCGACCAACTATATAAAAGAATGGGGATGCACCCCGAAGAACGATTGGAATTTTTAGAGCGATACGGCGATACGGTCAACGAAAGAGACGACTTGTTGATAGAACGCATAACGCTTTACAATCAGCTCGGACAATATGAAAAAGCAATGACGCTGATAGATAGTCAGAAGTTCCACCCTTGGGAAGGAGGAGAAGGAAAAATAACGGGACAGTATGTCTATTGCCGCTTAGCATTAGCTAAAAGATGTATAAAAGAAGAAAGATATGATGACGCATTGAGTTTGTTGCACGAAACAGATGCCTATCCACACAATCTGGGAGAAGGAAAACTTGCCAATGCCGAAGAAAACGACATTGACTACTATAAAGGAATCGCATACAGAAGAAAAGGGGAAGAAGACAAAGCTGTCCGCTGCTTCACGAAAGCGACACAAGGATCACTCGAACCGCAACAGGCCTTTTTCTACAACGATCAGCAGCCTGATAAAATATACTATCAGGGCTTGGCATGGCGCGCACTTGGCAACGAGGACAAAGCCCGTTCGTGCTTCAACAAACTGATTGCACATGGCGAAAAGCATCTGTTTGACGACTGTACTATCGATTACTTTGCCGTATCGCTACCCGATCTAGCCATTTGGGAAGACGACCTTAATACCCGGAATAAGATACATTGCTACTATGTAATGGGCTTGGGGCATCTGGGAACAGGAAACCATACTGAGGCTCTGAAATGTTTGCAAAATGTACGGATTATGGACGTCAACCATCAGGGAGTACAAATCAATATGACCGAATACAATTATATATAAAACCTAAATACCAAAAGATATGAAAAATCCTGTTTACATAACATCCTTACCTCCCTAGCACAGAGGAGAACTATGGGTTCTTGATTACCACGCCTTTTAAGGCGTGGGTGAAAGCCGGAGTAACAAAAGACTTTAGTCAAATTAAATTAAAGATTGACAGAGTTAAGATTAGTTTGGCTGAAGCCACCTCAAGTAACTATTCTTATTCCTCCACTTAAAAGTGGAGGCAACTAAGTCGGAACTCAAGAGCATTCCTTGTATAGAAAGTGGGAATACTTGAAAGCAATACTAAGAAAACACGAAAGAAATGCCATCGAAAAGCCGAAATAAAATGCTATCGGCTAAATGCCCTGAGGGGGAAGGATATACAAAAGAAAGCACACGACAGAAGTATTAGCATATCCCCTGAAACTATGAAAACAACATTAAATTATCGGTCACTATATATTAGCTTGACTGATAGAATTATACCAAGAATCTATTTGGAACTTTAAAGTCAAATTTCATGAAAAATCGTATTAATCATCTACTGAACTTCTTCATCCTGCACTTTCCGGCACGGAAAACACTATTGCTGGTATGTATGCTGTCGGTACCTTTTCTGGCTATCGCAAACCAAAGCTTTACGGTCACAGGTACAGTCACCGATGAAGACAATGAGCCATTGATTGGCGTTAATATTACTGTGGAAGGAACAAGTGGAAGCTCCATAAAAGGAACCGCCACCGATCTGAAAGGAGAATACCGTCTCGAAGGAATAAGCCGCGATGCCGTACTTATATTCTCCTATGTGGGCTATGCCGAGCAACGCATTGCCGTTGGTGGACAGTCCGTTATCAATGTTACTTTGCGAAGTAATAGTAAAGAACTCGACGAAGTCGTCGTAGTCGGTTACGGTAGCGTGAAAAAGAAAGACCTTACCGGAGCCGTATCTATTGTAGATACCGATGTGTTGAAAAACAAATCGGTGACCACGCTTGCCGATGCCCTACAGGGAGCAGCTACCGGCGTATATGTAAGAGGAGGCAGCCAGCCGGGCTCAGAGTCTGCCATACAGATAAGGGGTGTAAGCAGCTTGACCAACAACAACCCGCTGTATGTGATTGACGGGATGCTTACATCAGCCAACAGAGACCTGAATGTAGCCGACATAGAGTCGATACAGATATTGAAAGACGCTTCGGCCGCAGCTATCTACGGTTCGCGTGCTGCTAATGGGGTAATTATTATTACTACCAAAAAAGGAACAGAAGGCCCTATGAAAGTAAGTGCTTCGCTGAGGAAAGGTATACAAACGACTCCGCGATACGACCTTGCCGATCGTAACGAATTTATACGGCTCAACGATATGGCGTATGCTAATGCAGGGCTTCCGGCTCAGGATCACCGCCCCGATATAAATACCGACTGGCAAGATGCTGCATTCCGTACCGGACAGGTCGACGATTACAATGTAAGCCTTTCGGGAGGAGGCAAATTCTCCAACTATATGGTTTCGGGTAATTACTTCAAAAACAAAGGTACGCTGATCGGTACTTCTTTCGATCGTGTCAGTGTCAGGGTAAATACCGAAGCGCGGAAAGGCATTCTCAAGTTTGGTGAAAACCTTGCTATCAGTAATGCCACCTCTACCGAACTGCCAACGCTCAACCCTTACTGGGAAGTATTGCGTATGTTGCCTACGATTCCTGTCTACGATGAGGAAAATCCGGGCGGATATGGCTATGGCGATGGTTCGCGGGCAAAGACATTCGGTTCCAATCCGGTTGCTATGACCGACTTGCAGAACCGGTCGAACGAGAATTTCAGGCTTCGTGGAAATGCGTTTCTCGAAGTAGACCTGTTCAAGATATTTACCTATAAAGTAAATTTCGGTTACGAAACCAGCTTCAGCAATCACCGCTACCTGCGCAAAGAAGGTACATGGACATACAACCAGCCGGCCAACGACCCGTCTGAAATATATGAAATACGCGCACAATACGAGAATATTCTTGTAGAGAACACACTCAATTTCAATTTTGATATTGGTAAACATCATCTGGATGGAGTAGGCGGTATCACTTATCAGAAAGAACAGAACAGGCAGATAGGTGCACAGAAAAAGACCATATTGCGAACCTCTTCCGGTGAATATTTCAGAGAAATAGATGCCGGATCGAGTGACCCTCAGTCGTACGGAAATGGATGGAACACAGTGATGATATCTTATCTGGGACGTGTAAACTACAACTACGATGGTAAATACCTTCTTACTGGAACTATCCGGTCTGATGGCTCGTCCCGCTTTAAGGAAGGCAAACGTTGGGGAGTATTCCCGTCTGTATCAGGAGCATGGCGTATCAGCAGCGAGAACTTCTTCTCTGTAGACTGGGTAGACGACCTCAAGATAAGGGCGAACTACGGTACATTGGGTAGTGTCAACATTGGGGCGTACGATTACTTTGCAGTTATCAACCAGAATACACCTGCTATTTTCAATAACCAGATATTCCCCGGGTCTACTCAGGTGAAATTGATAAATGAAAATCTGAAATGGGAAACACTCGTACAGCAGAATTACGGAATAGACGCTGTCCTTTTCAATAACAGATTGTCGGTCGGAATGGAATACTATATAGCCGATTCTAAAGATATTCTTTACGGAATGCCCATTGCTTCCAGTACCGGAAATGATGGCGGAAACCCTGTAGTAAATGCAGCTAGTCTGAAAAATACGGGCTTCGAACTAAGTCTGCTTTGGAGAGATAAGATAGGCAAAGTAAATTACAAAGTAGGGCTGAACACCACCACCCTGAAGAATAAAGTAAAAGGGCTCGGTTACGGTGAAGAGGAAGTAATCACCGAAACCACGATCTCTAAGGTAGGTAAACCGCTCGGCATGTGGTATCTGATAAAGACTGACGGTCTGTTTCAGAACGATGCCGAAGTTTTGAATCATACCAATGCCGAAGGAAAAGTCATACAACCCGATGCTAAGCCGGGTGATATAAGGTTCATCGACTTCAACGGTGACGGACAGATAACCAATGCCGACCGTCAGGAAGTAGGATCACCTTGGGCAAAAGTAGAATTTGGACTGAATATGGGCGTAGAATGGAACAATTTCGATCTGAGCATGATGTGGTTTGTCTCACTAGGAGGTAAGCTATTTAACTCGCCGCGCCATCTGGTCGACCGATTCGATGACAATTCCAATTACAGGTCGGGTATCCAACCTTGGGAAAAAGAAGGAGACACCGGATTTCCGCGGGTAGTTTACACATCCACGCAGAACTCCCTGCTGGGAACAGACCGTTGGCTCGAAAACGGTTCGTTTGCACGACTAAAAGATATCTCTATAGGATATCAGCTCCCTAAACCCCTGATTTCGAAAATACATTTCGAACAGGTACGCTTCTATTTATCGGCTCAGAATCTGATTACCATAACTAAGTATAAAGGTTTAGACCCTGAATTTAACGGAGGATTATACGAGCGCGGACGCGATTATGGAAGATTCCCGAATGTACGTTCGGCCGCCATCGGTTTAAATGTAGTTTTTTAGAAAAATATATATATCATGAAAAAGTTGATCATAATAATATCAATAATCGCAGCGGGGTTATTTTCCTGCGATTCCGGGCTGCTGGATGTCAAAAATCCGAATACGCTCGATACCAGTAATTTCTGGGAAACCGAAGCCGATGCCGATCTTGGTATCAATGCCGTTTACAATATGTTTTACCGCAGTGGTACATGGGCAAGGTGGATACATTACAGCTACGATATCAAGTCTGACGAATGCACCAATGTAAGTCCTTGGCTCGAGTTGCAGGATTGGACAAAGTTTAAATACGTAAATTACGACTTCAACGAAGGTAATCGTTGGATATGGTGGGAACACTACAAAGCTATTTTCAGAGCCAATCAGGTATTGGCATACGTTCCCGATATACCCTTTACCAGTGACAGAAAGAAGCAACGCTTGTTGGGCGAAGCTAAGTTCCTGCGGGCACTCTATTACTACGATCTGGCTATCCTATGGGGCAATGTGCCTATCATAGACCAGCCTTCTAATCCGGACGATAAACCTACTAATAGTTCACAGGATGAGGTCTTTGCTTTTATGGAAACAGACTTGCTCGATGCAATGAATATGCTGGAAGAAGAATACACCGGTGACGATCTGGGACGTGCTACAGTAGGGGCAGCCAAAGGTTTGCTTGCCAGAGTATATATGATGCAGCACCGTTGGCAGGATGCCAAAAATCAGTTGCACTGGCTGGTCGAAGGAGAAGGTAAAAAGTACTACGGACTTGTGAACGACTGGGAAGATAACTTCAAGCATACTTCGGAAAATAACATTGAATCGGTATTCGAAATACAGTATAGTGACTTTAACCCTAACGGGCCTGAGGGCGATCTTCCTGGTCAGTGTATGGGATTGCACCGCGCACAGTTTTTTGCACCGAATGGTATAGGATGGAACGAGGGCGATGTACGCCAGTGGGTTGTAGACGAATTTCTGAAAGAAAAACGCAACGATGGGCAGTACGACCGCAGATTGTTGAGGACGGCATGGTTCTACAATCAGAAAGATTATTTCCCAAATGACGATAACTCGATATATGGAAGAACAGGATGGGATGCCTCTTGGGACTTTGAATCGACCAATACAGGTGAGAAAGGGCATCGCTGTATGATACGCAAATATCAGTCCGATTATTACCGTACTTTCGAAACATACGAGAACCCCATCAATTTCCGATATATGCGTTTTGCCGATGTGTTGTTACTCTATGCTGAATGTATCAATAATCTTGAAGGCCCTGCTACGGCTGCACAGTATGTCAACATGGTACGCAATCGTGCCGGCCTTCCTAATCTACAGGTAGGACAGCCACAGGCGTTAACCAATAAAGAAAACTTTCAGGCACGTCTCGAAATCGAACGCACATTGGAACTGTGTGGCGAATGTGTGCGCTGGGCAGACCTTATGCGCTGGGGATATCTGGAAAGTAAGGAAAAAATAGAAATACTGAAACAACGCGACCCTGACTTCAATGCTTATGATACGCAGACATTCAAACATAAGTTTTTCCCGATATCGAGTATGGAATTGAATGCGAACAAGAACCTGAACCAAAACCCTAATTACTGATAATAATATAGTTTTACTAACCCCGATAGCAGGCGGAAATATCGACTAGAGAATGGTGTCTTTGCCTGCTGTCTTAAAATTACAGATAAGATGAGAATAATAATATACATGCTGTTAGCCCTGCTCTTCAACACTTCGTGCAGCTCGCAGGAGAACAGGGGGTATGAACCGGAATTGCCTGAGGATAAAAAATATTTTACCAACCCCATCAAAGCAGATGGAGCAGACCCTTGGATGATACGCCACGATGGGAAATACTATCTGTCTGAGAGTAGCGGCAATGCTAAGATAAATGTTATCACTCCTCCTACTATTACCGATATGGGGTCAGGGGTTTCCGTCTGCGTATGGGAAAGCCCTGTGGACGGTATGGCAGGAGCTAAATACAATCTGTGGGGGCCGCACCTCAATTATGTGAAGGGCAGTTGGTATATCTACTATTGCGCTCAGTCGACAGCCGACAGCGAATTTACATCGCAGCGAATGTGGGCACTGAAATCGACTACAGCCAGTCCGTTAGGCCCTTACGAAGACATGGGTGAAGTAATAGATTCTAATGATAAAGAATGGGCGATAGACGGCTCTATCATCGAACGTGGTAATGGCGATCTCTATTTTGTATGGTCGGGTATTCCCGATCTGAACACCTTGCATCAGCATACCTATATAGCCAAGATGTTGAACCCAACCCGTATCGACCGCAGCACTATCGTAAAGATATCGAGCCCTACCGAAACATGGGAAACATCCGTCCGACCAATACAGGAAGGGCAGCGCCCGCTTATTATAGATAAGAATGGAAAGACGATCATTATGTTTTCGGCAAACGGAAGCTGGAGCGACGAATATTGTCTCGGCTCGCTGACCAATACCGATGGTAATTACTTAAATCCGTCATCGTGGACGAAGTCAGTACAACCTGTCTTTAAGAAAACGAACAATATATTCGGTCCCGGTGGCGCATCGTATGTGAAATCGCCCGATGGCACGCAGGACTGGATCGTGTATCATTCGGCCAAGAGGAAAGGATCGGGGTGGGATCGTAGCGTCCATACACAGAAATTCACTTGGGATGCCAATGGCGACCCTGTATTCGGTGAGCCGGCTACCAATGGGGTTAAATTGGAAAAACCGTCAGGAGAATAACTTAATAAAAATAATCTTATGGTATCGATATACAGATATATGTATCTTTTCCTTATCAGCCTGCTCATTATGTGTATGGCATGCAAGGAAAGCAATAGCGATATACTTAGACCGGAGCATTTTATGATGGAATTGGATGGCAGACAAACCAAATTATACACTTTGAAGAATCGTACGGGAGCAATAGCCCAGTTCTCCGATTATGGAGGACGATGGCTGTCTATGTGGGTACCCGATAAAGATGGAAAACCGGAAGACGTGGTACTCGGCTTCGACAACATCGAAGGCTACCGGTCTGCCGCAGAGGGCTATCATGGAGCTATCACCGGAAGGGTGTGCGCAAGGATAAACAATGCCATGTTCGTTCTCGACGGACAAACATATCATCTGGCTCACAACGATGGGTTCGGCAAACCCGAACGCAACCATCTGCATGGTGGGGTAGAGGGTTTTCATCGGAAAGTGTGGAATGCCGAATGTAACACCAATGTGAAAGGCGCACAGTATGTCGAATTCAGTCGTATCTCTCCCGATGGGGAGAAGGTTACCCTGGGAATCTGGACGTAAAGGTGCGGTACACACTGACAGATGATAATGCGATTGTTATCGACTACCATGCTGTAACGGATAAGCCGACACTGGTGAATATTACCAATCATGCGTACTTCAATCTGTCGGGCAATCCTGCCGAATCTGTATCGGATCATCTGTTGCAGATCAATGCCGACAATTATCTGCAATGCGATAGTGAACTGATACCTACAGGCGAAATCGTTCCGCTGAAAGGCTTACCTATTGACTTCTCTGTTCCTGTGAAAGTGGGAAAAAATCTTAATGCTGATTTCACCGAAATCGTAAAAGGAAAAGGTTTTGCCCTTGCTTATGTGATAAACAGAGGTATGGAAGAAATGACGTATGCCGCTAAGCTTACTCATCCTGAGAGTGGGCGTACACTGGAGGTGTATTCCAATCAACCCAGCTTACAGGTGTATAATGCATGGCTGATGGATGGCAGCGATGTTGGCAAAAATGGTATTCCTTATAAATGTGGAGCAGGTATTGTATTGGAAACGCAAGCCTATCCTGATGCACCTAGTCACGCTGATTTTCCATCAATACGGCTGAATCCCGATGAGGTTTACCATCATAAAGCGATCTATAAATTTGGAATAGACTAGGATTGATTGTCTGTGTTTTTAGTTGCCTCCACTTTTCAGTGGAGGATAGTGAAGGCAGACAAGAAGAGAGCTTTAGCCAAAACTATTTGGCATTGCCAATTCTTTAAATTCGACTAAAGTCTTCTTGAGGGAGAAATCCTGTTCCACGCCTTTCAAGGCGTGGCAATTAATCAGAAGGAAATAGTCTTTTATGGTTTTGTTTAGGGTAAAATATAATGAACATAAAAAACAATTACAATGAAAATTACGATTCGACTTCTATGTATGCTGCTTTCGCTGTTATCTGTGAATGCCTGTTCGGGAGATTCCGATAGCGGAGGCAATCCGCCAAAGGAAGAAAAAAAATCCTATAACAACTTCACAGGTATTCAGCGTAACATGGCCGACCCGTTTGTACTTCAATATGGCGGTAAATATTATTTGTACGGTACAGCTGACGAAAATTCGGAAGGATTCAAGGTGCATGTATCGGAAGACATGGTCAACTGGTCGGAAGCATGCGGAGCCACCAATGGCTGGGCACTGCACAGGAATGACGTATGGGGTGATAAGTGGTTTTGGGGTCCGGAAGTAGTTTATTATAAAAACAAATTCTATATGCTTTACAGCGTAGAAGAACATATTGCAGTAGCTACTTCCGATTCGCCCTTAGGTCCGTTCATTCAGCAGGATAAGCGGCCTATACACCCCGATACGAAGGAAATAGACCAGAGTGTATTGTTCGATGACGATGGTAAGATATATATCTACTTCGTAAGGTTCGACAATGGCAATGTAACATATGGCGCCGAAATGAATGACGACCTGACATCTGTAAAAGAAAGTACGATAACCCGTCTGATCGACTATACAGAAGCATGGGAACACACACCGAACAATGAAAATATGGACTGGCCTGTAACCGAAGCACCGTTTATAATGAAGCACAAAGGTTATTACTATCTTTTTTATACAGCTAACGATTTCAGAAATCCCGATTATGCGGTCGGGTATGCTGTTTCCGAATCACCGTTAGGACCTTTCACTAAATATGACGGAAACCCTGTGCTGAAATCTACCACTGAGCAAAAAGGAACGGGCACGAGTAGTATCGTCAAATCGCCGGATAATTCATACTACATGGTTTATCATTCTCATAATAACAAGACAACCGTATTACCCCGAAAAACATGTATGGACAGGCTCGAATTTATTCCATCCGGCGACGGTAAGCCGGATATTGTAAAGATTTACGGGCCAACGGTTACAGAACAAGAAGTGTCATGGAAATAATATGACTTTGTATATTGCTAATATACCTGCTTTTCAGTTGCCTCCACTTTTAAGTGGAGGGTATAAAGGAATACAGATAAACGGCTTTAGCCGAAAGTATTTTGACTAAAGTCTTTCTAAGAGGAACTTCATTTCACGCTTTTTAAGGCGTGGAAACTAAACAACAAGGAATACCTCTTTTAATATGAAACTTAATGAAAAAACCGAATATCATGAAAAAGAAACATTTAATCTTATTATTTATTTTACCCCTGTTGCTGATCTCCTGTGGAGAAGCGGGGAAGACCTCCGTTATGGACGAAGGTGTACTCGTAAAAAACAAGTGGAGTATAGAAAAAGCCAATGAGTGGTATGCCCGTCAGGGTTGGATAGTAGGTTGTAATTATTCACCGAGTACAGCTGTAAATCAGTTGGAAATGTGGCAAAAAGAAACTTACGATGCTGCTACTATCGATAAGGAGTTGGGCTGGGCACAAGCCTTGGGCTTCAATACCATGCGGGTGTATCTGCATAGCCTTGTGTGGGAGTCAGATCCAGAAGGATTTAAACAACGGATCAACGATTATCTGACTATTTCGTCGAAACATGGTATAAAGACTATTCTTGTTTTCTTTGACGATTGCTGGAATCCTGAAGCCACAATAGGTAAACAGCCTGAGCCGAAAACAGGTGTACACAACTCGGGATGGGTACACGATCCTATTGTTTCACAAAGGGCTGATACTGTAGCTTTGTATCCGAAACTGAAAGCATACGTAACGGATATTCTCCGGACTTTCGGAAATGACGAACGTGTATTGATGTGGGATTTGTATAACGAACCGGGTAATGTCGGTCAGCTGACCAAGTCGCTGCCGTTGTTGAAAAAAGTATTTGAGTGGGCGCGCGAGGTCAATCCGTCTCAGCCGCTTACGGTAGGGGTGTGGCGGCTGGATTTTTACGAACTGAATAAGTTTCAGAACGAAAATTCCGATATCATTTCGTACCACTGTTACCACAACGCCGAACGCCATCAGGACTGGATACACATAATGAAATCGTACGGCAGACCTATTGTTTGTACCGAGTGGATGGGCAGGCGTTTCGAAAGTACTTTCGAGAAGGTGATGCCTATGCTGAAAGAGCAACAGGTGGGTGCTATATCGTGGGGCTTCGTTGCAGGAAAGACCAATACAATCTTTGCGTGGGACGATCCTCGTCCCGATGGTAAAGAACCGACACTATGGTTCCACGACATTCTGCGGACAGATGGTACCCCATACAGTAAGGATGAGATAAGTACAATTAAAAAACTGACAGGAGTGGGTCCGTAAATATTTTTTTCTTTTTGATAACTAACCCTGCCGGTGATATATTGGTGGGGTTTGGGTTTTTGTAGGGGCAATATTAGTTGAGAGGATATTAGAATCATTGTGTGGGTATTTTATATTATCTTAGATTATTTTTTATCTTTGAAGAAATCAGAACTCAACCATCAAGATTATGCTAATACTATTACCCTTTATAATCTATATTTTAATATTACTTGTTTTAGCATACAGGAGTGAGAATAAACTCAAAACGCTAATTACCCATTTAGTAATTACTGTTTGTTATATAGTATTTTGCTTTGTGCAATTAATTTATTTTAGTTCAGGAGATTCAGGGCTTTTCTGGTATTTTATTCTATTTTTCTTAATCATACTCCATTCGTTAATAAACCTGATTAGAATTATAATATCCTTTACAAGGAAAAATGACTAAACAATGAAAGTAAAAGATCTCTTTTCCGATTTACAAACAAAGGTCTTTGTCGTTACTAATCAGGACGATGAAAACGAACTAAATTGGATCATTGAACCAACAACGTTTGAACTGATTCCCGAAGAAGAAAATTTTTATTTTGTCAAAGCCTGCCGGATTTTTCCGAATCATATAGCAGCGATCGAAGCATTTAAGATCAGTGAAGCATATGGCTCATCTTCTCATTACATTTATTTGGAGCTATCGAACTTATACAAGCGGTTAGGACAAATGGACGAGAGTATAAAATATGAAGAGAAATTTAAGATGGAAGAGTAGGAATGAAATTGTTAGATTTTTCTAGCTGGTGCAAACTAGTATAATTATCCCAATTAATCTATAGAAAATGAAACTTAGAGATGAATTAGAACCTAAAATAGAAATTGCAGAAAACTTGTTTTCTAAAATAATGGAGTTGATATCTCTGTATGATGATGCGTATGATAATAGCAATAAAGAGAAAATGCAATCCGCTATTGATGAAATGAATCAACTGACTAATAAATCAATAGTAATAAGTGACCTGTTTGAATATTGGGAAGGGGAGAGTCTGGAAGAACTTGCTTTCAAAATATCTTTACCTGACCCGATAAAAGTTGATCATATATCAAGAGAAGAACTCTTAGAGCTTATTAGAAGAGTACAGTCTTTTGAGGATGAAGGTGTTTCTGATAAATTAATGGAATTAGATGTGCCATTAAGCAGTGTATTAAGCTATTCTTATTATATCCCTCTATTGGAAAGAAATTTTTCCTATTCAGAGATTTCAGGCTTATTTGACCGCCAATTTATAAATGGAGAATATATTGAATATTCGACAGAAGAGATTGCCGACATTATATTGTCACATAAGGCTATTCAATTGTAGATACTCATAAATAGTCCCTGCTGCCGCGCAATTTGATAGTATGGAGATATTTTTATCTTTGAAGAGATCAGAACCAGAATATCAAAATCATGTTGATACTATTACCCTTTATAATCTATATTTTGATATTACTTATTTTAGTATATCGGAGTGAGAATGAGCTAATAATAACTACTGCCTTCTAATTTACCAACGAGCGTGTTTTTGCTGTCCCAAATTAGCTGATCAGCCCCCAGTTGTAGCGGTTGCCACCCAGCTTGCGTAGTTGTCGGCGCAGTATCAGATTGTCGGGGTGCTCCATTTGCGGGTCTTCGTCCAACACCTTTTGCGCTACTTCGCGAGCGTATTGTAATATTTCACTATCACGTACAATATTCGCTATCCTCAGATTGAACGGGATGCCGCTTTGCTGTGTGCCCTCCAGATCGCCGGGACCTCTCAGTTTCAGGTCGGCTTCGGCTATAATAAAGCCGTCGTTGCTCTCCACCATGATGTCTATCCGCTTGCGGGTATCGGCCGATAGTTCGTATGGTGTAACCAGTATGCAATAAGACTGATCTGCCCCGCGCCCTACACGTCCGCGCAACTGGTGTAGTTGTGACAGCCCGAAACGCTGAGCCGATTCTATTACCATTACCGAAGCATTGGGTACATTTACCCCCACTTCTATAACGGTTGTTGCTACCATTATCTGAGCTTCGTTATTCACAAAGCGCTGCATCTCGGCATCTTTCTCTTTAGGCTTCATCTTTCCATGCACCTTACATACCGTATATTCGGGGAACACTTCCTGTATATGTTTAAAGCCTTCCTCCAGATTTTTCAAATCCAGTTTCTCACTTTCCTCTATCAACGGGTAAACAATATAGACCTGTCTCCCTTCCTGCAACTGTTTCCGGATAGACTCGTACAATGTGCCGCGTTTCTTGTCGTACTGATGGATGGTCTGTATCGGTTTACGCCCCGGAGGTAGTTCATCTATTACCGAAACATCCAGATCGCCATATACTGTCATTGCGAGTGTGCGGGGGATAGGGGTTGCCGTCATCACAAGGATATGCGGAGGATTCACATTCTTCGACCACAGCTTAGCCCGCTGTGCCACCCCGAAGCGGTGCTGTTCGTCGATCACTACAAGTCCCAGATTAGAGAACTGTACAGTGTCTTCTATCAGCGCATGCGTGCCTATCAATATCTGCACATCGCCTGTGAGCAATCCGTTGTGTATGCGTTCCCTGTCGGCTTTCTTTGTCGATCCGGTCAGCAGTTCCACGTTTACGCCCAGTCCTTCCAATTGCTCTTCCAGTGTGTAATAGTGCTGTGTTGCCAGTATCTCGGTCGGAGCCATCATGGCGGCTTGAAAACCATTGTCGAGTGCTATCAGCATCAGCATCAGTGCTACCAGAGTCTTACCACTTCCCACATCTCCTTGTAGCAGGCGGTTCATCTGTTCGCCGGTCGCCATATCCTGTCGTATCTCTTTTATAATGCGTTTCTGTGCATTAGTAAGTGGAAAAGGCAGGTTGTGCTCGTAGAAGGAGTTGAGGTAGTCGCCGACTTTAGTAAATACAAAACCTTTCAGTTTCGATTTTCTGTCTGCTGTATATTTCAGGATATTGAGCTGTATGTAAAAGAGTTCCTCAAATTTAAGCCTGTATTGGGCATCACGAAGCAAGGCGGTGTTTTCAGGAAAATGAACATTGCGCATAGCCTCTTTCAGCCCCATTACGTGTGCTTCCTTTATTACTCCTTCCGGCAGCGTCTCAGCCATATTTCTTATAACAGAAGCGAATGCTGCTGCCATTATTTTCTGAATCGCTTTCGAATTCAGGTAATGAGTCTTCATCTTCTCCGTAGTGTTGTAATAAGGCATCAGTCCCGTTTGCCGTTCTTCCTCATTTATATAAGGGTCTACATCGGGATGGGCAATGTTGAATTTGTCGCCAAACAGTGTAGGTTTACCGAAGATGATGTAAGGCAGGTTTACCTTGTATTTGTCAGCTATAAACTTTGCTCCCTGAAACCAAACAAGGTCTATAAAGCCCGTACCATCCGTAAAGTGTGCAACAAGACGTTTTTTTCGTCCTTCGCCGAAAGTTTCGAATGCAGTGATACGCCCTTTCAGTTGTATATAGGGCATGTTGCCGTCTATCTCGTGTATAAAGTAAATGCGGCTGCGGTCGATATATTTGTACGGGAAATAGTACAGCAAATCTTCTACAGAGAAGATATCTGCCTCCTTATTCAGTATCTCGGCCTTTTTGGGGCCTACGCCGGCTAAATATTTTATATCTGTTTGTGAATAATCTGCCATTATCCATTAGTTTAAACCTGATTGAAGTGTAAAGTTACATGATTTTACCTGATTTTCCATAGCGGTATAGAATTATTGCAAGGCTAGTATCTATGGGAGGCAAAGTCCTGAAAAGGAAATATTGCATTTTGTAGACACATTGTAGACGCTTGCTTTTTCTCTAAAACTTCTCCGGTTTTTACCTTTGAAGCGAACAGCAACTTTAAAAACATCAGTATGAATAGATTTAAATTACTATCGCTAGGATTGGTATTCGGAATGCTTTTTGTGTATTCACAAAATAAAAAGATTTACTCTTATCCTATGGCACAATTCAATGTAGTGGAGGCTGCCGAAATGCTCGGGGCAGGAAACATAACGATAGAGGGCGTTGCGTCTACTAAAGAAAAAGCTTCGGTTTACGGAATAAAGTTTAAAGATCCACTCAGAAAGAGTCAGCGAGCCAAAGAGGGTACTACCGTGCTTCTTATTCCGTGTACAGACTATTTTTATGAATGGCAAAAGCTGAAAAAGAGGGACGGGAAAAAGAAGAATGTAATTGTAGTTATGAGCGATGAGGCATTCTATTACAGGAAAGAAGCTAAAACAGATGCGGACGGTAAGTTTACGTTCACTAATATGAAGCCGGGAAAATACTACCTAGAAGCTGTTGTAGACTATAAGGGAACAGGTGCATACAGAGCAAAGAACGGACGGATCGATTATTATGACGGGATGGGTTACTATACAAGTTCGGAAAACACTTACGAAACCAGAACCTATAGATATACAGGTAAGAATGTGGAATCGAAAATTATCGAGATAAAGGATGATGGAAAGACGGTAGTTAAGGTGAAGCTATAGTAACGAAAAAGGATGGGTATTTCTATCCATCCTTTTCGATCTATATCTGTAGATTAATATCTGTAATGTTCAGGTTTGTAAGGCCCGTCTACCGGTACTCCCAGATAGTCGGCCTGTGTTTGGCTCAGTTTAGTCAGCTTCACGCCAATCTGCTCAAGGTGCAGGCGTGCAACTTCTTCGTCAAGGTGTTTCGGCAGGCGATATACGTTTATGGCATAATCACGTATCCACAGTTCTATCTGCGCCAGTGTCTGGTTGGTAAACGAGTTACTCATCACGAATGACGGGTGACCTGTAGCGCAGCCGAGATTTACCAGACGGCCTTCTGCAAGCAGGAAGATAGCATGTCCGTCAGGGAAGATGTATTTGTCTACCTGTGGCTTAATGTTTACATGCTTGATACTCGGATATGTTTTCAGCTTGTCAACCTGTATCTCGTTGTCGAAGTGACCGATATTGCAGACAATAGCCTGATCTTTCATACGTGCCATGTGCTCGATGGTGATGATGTCCTTGTTTCCGGTAGTGGTGACAAAGATGTTTCCTTCTTTAACGGCTTCTTCCATTGTAGTCACCTCGAAGCCTTCCATTGCAGCCTGTAGTGCGCAGATAGGGTCTATTTCGGTAACGACTACGCGTGCTCCGTACGAGCGCATAGAGTGGGCACAACCTTTACCTACGTCACCGTATCCGGCTACGACAACCACCTTTCCGGCAATCATCACATCGGTGGCACGTTTGATACCGTCTGCCAACGATTCGCGGCAACCATATAGGTTATCGAACTTAGACTTAGTTACTGAGTCGTTTACGTTGATGGCAGGAACAAGCAGTTCGCCGCGTTCCATCATCTGATACAGACGGTGAACTCCTGTTGTGGTCTCTTCCGAAACGCCTTTCCACTCGGCTACTGTACGGTGCCAACGGTTGTTATCTTCTTTGAGTATGCGTGAGATAGTATCCAGAATCACCTGCTCTTCGTGGCTCGAAGCTGTACGGTTCAGGAATTCAGGATTCTCTTCGGCTTTATATCCCCAGTGGATCAGCAGTGTTGCGTCTCCTCCATCGTCTACTATGAGGTTAGGTCCTTTGCCTCCGGGAAAGCTGAGTGCCTGTTCGGTACACCACCAATATTCTTCGAGGGTTTCACCCTTCCATGCGAATACGGGTATTCCGGCAGCGGCAATGGCAGCAGCAGCATGGTCTTGGGTAGAGAAGATGTTGCAGCTTACCCAGCGGATGTCTGCACCCAGTTCTTTGAGTGTTTCTATCAGTACGGCTGTCTGCACAGTCATGTGCAATGATCCCATGATACGGGCACCTTTGAGGGGCTTTTCCGCTCCGTATTTTTTGCGAAGCGCCATCAGTCCGGGCATTTCATGCTCAGCGATCTCTATTTCTTTTCTGCCAAAGTCGGCAAGGCTGATGTCAGCTACCAGATAAGGCAGATTTGGTACAAGTTGTTTTGACATTATATGATATTGTATTAAATGTATTTGTCTCCGTATTTCAGCTTCACATCAGCTACAAACTGCTTGATGCGCTGTTCTTCATCTTTTTTGCAGATAAGCAATACATTGTCAGCCTCTGCAACGATATAACCATCTAGTCCTTGTATTACGGCAAGCTTTCCGGCAGGTAATGTGACCATGTTCTCAGAGCTGTCGAAGAACTGAATGTCGGCTATAAGGGCAGCATTGGCGTCCTCATCTTTGTCCGAAATTTCATAGAGTGAACCCCATGTGCCAAGATCGGACCATCCGAAGTCGGCTGCCTGCACATATACATTGCCTGCTTTCTCCATTATTCCATAGTCGATGGATATATTAGGACAGAACGGGAAGTTCTCATCAATGAACGCTTTTTCTCTCTCCGTTCCGAAAATGCCAGCGCCCTGATCGAAGCGATTGGTAATTTCCGGAAGATATTGATGAAAGGCTTCGAGTATAGTCTTATTATTCCATATGAAGATACCGGAGTTCCACAGGAACTCACCACTCTCGTAGAATACCTTTGCCAGTTCCAAATTCGGTTTTTCGGTAAACACTTTTACTTTAGTCACACCTTCGAGTTCATCCTCTCCCATCTGAATATAGCCATATCCTGTTTCGGGACGGCTCGGGCGGATACCGAGTGTAAGAAGTGTGTTGTGCTTTTCTACAAATGCATAAGCCTTTTGTATGATCGCGAGAAACTCGTCTTCTTTCAGTATCAGGTGATCCGAAGGGGCTACAACTATATTTGCTTCGGGGTTGAACGAATTGATATGGTATGTAGCGAAGGCTATACAGGGTGCTGTATTCCTGCGCATGGGTTCGAGTAATATCTGGTTCGGTTTCAATTCGGGAAGTTCGTCCATTACCATTTGGGCGTATTCCTGATTTGTAACAATATATATATTCTCAACTGGAAGTATCTTACTAAACCGGTCAACTGTCATTTGCAAAAGAGATCGTCCTGTTCCGAAGAAATCGAGAAACTGTTTGGGACGTGCTTCGCGGCTGAAAGGCCAGAAACGGCTGCCTATACCGCCACTCATTATTACACAGTAGTTGTTTTTATTATCCATGTTATTTAGAATTTATGCAAAGTTACATCTTCCTAAAATACAAACAAAACAAAAGAATAACAATAGCTGCAAAAAATATATAAGCCTTTTCTTAAAAAAAGAGCTATTGGGTTTTGATTTCTAAAAAATATATGTACTTTTGCACCTCACAAGCCCAGATGGCGGAATTGGTAGACGCGCTGGTCTCAAACACCAGTGGATTCACTTCCATGCCGGTTCGATCCCGGCTCTGGGTACGGATTCAATTAATTAAACGGCTGTAAATTAAATATTTACGGTCGTTTTTATTTTTACTACTGTAACATTACTGAAACTTTTTCTACTTTCTGTTACTTTTCAATACTTAAATTTCACTCACATAAATATACAAAAAATAGTTGATATAGTTGATATAGTAAATAACTAAATAGCCCATCAGCAGAGTGAAATAAATACCCTCCTATTTTTCAATATTTGTATTTCAAAAATCTTTACAGTCAATCCAATCATTCAAAATATCTTTGTAATGTGATTAGTCGCCGAGCTTTACAGATGTGTAAAGTATGTAGACATAATCAGAGTTCTTTAGATGTTTAACTAAAATAGATTTTACAATGGGTAATAATTTAACAGGGCTAAATGGTATGCCAGAGATGAGTGAAGGAAGGGAGAATAATTCTCCAAATTGGAATTGGATAGAATCAGAACAGGCTCGAAAGATGTTCGGAGTATGTGCTAAAACATGGCAGACATGGAGAGATAGAAAGATAATTCCTTTCAGTCAGTATGGTCGGAAGATTTTCTACAATCTGGATGACTTGGATGAGTTTCTTAGAAGCCGTCAAATCAAAGCTAACTAATGTTTAACATGGGGCGTAACAGCCCCACAAAATTTAACAGTATGATAGACGGAATGAAAATACTCGTTACTGAGCCTGAGGACTTAGATAATATACGGCGGAATGAAAATTTGAAGTTCGAACAAAGAGGGGCTTACGATTATACAAAATATAGAGGCTTACATATCAGATGGCAACCAAGCCATTGTCTAATAGATGGTTCGTTGCATAAGTTTAAAAACAATGGAGTGCATAATGCTGACGACTTTGAATATTCTGATTTAAAACAAGTAATAGAAGACCTATACAATGAATTAGGTATAAATCCGAGCCATGCAGCAATTAAGAATCTTGAAATAGGTATAAATATTAAGTTGCCATATAACCCGCTTATGTTTATAGATTCGATAGTGAAGCATGGCGGAAAGTTGCCAGAGGTAGATAATATAGGTGTAAAGATACCATATCAACAATATGAGATTAAAATATATTCTAAATCACAGCAGGATAGGATATTTCACAATGAAAATATACTAAGATGTGAAGTAAAATTTAAAAAAATGTGTAAGGCTAAAAAGGAATTAGGAAAGATTGAATGTCTTGAAGATTTACTATCTCCTGCTTTCTGGTGTTATAATACAGATTACTTATGTAAAATGCTGAACTCTTTGAATGTAATAGATATTAAATCACTAGTATATAACGACATACCGATAGATGAAAAATTATATATTCATGAATGGAAATATCGTGATAGATGGGCAAACAGTAGAACCGAACGGTCAAGGATGAGAGCCAAATTAAAAACCAAACTTGAACAGCACTCCCTGACGTCCATACATGAAGAGGTAAAGAAGCTCTCAAATAGTAAGTTTGAAAATTTACTATCCGATGCTCATATTGTAAGTTATCAGCAAGGAATTAGGGATAGGAGGTTACACTTTAACCTATAGATGAAGTGTTGAAGTGTTAGTATGTAACATATATCTTAGTATAGAGTGAATGAATGACCCGCAACCCTGACTTCAAAATACTATTCCAAACATAGAAATATAACCCAGACAAAGCATATAAAAGACTTTATATTCGAGGTATTGGGGATACTCGAAATACACTCGAAAGGGCGGGGAGTTTTCCAAAGGTGGCAACCCTAATGAGACATATGTATATTTTTTCAAAAAATAGGCAAAAAAGCACCTGTTTTATACCTATTTATAGTAAGATAGTAGGGAGATAGAATGTGCGTGACTGTGAAGTCAGATGCGATATAGAAATGAGATTTCATAAATAACAATATAACAAATACATTTACAGATATTTATGACGATTCAGTAAAAAGCTCTTAACTTGAGAAAAAACACCTTACATTTAGGTCAAAATAAGAGGTGTCGTACATAAAAAATATAAAATATTTTCAGAATTTTTTATTTTGGGGGTCACAGAGTGGTAAAATTCACTCTCCAATGACTAATTTTAAACAAATATTAATATTTTCGAATCAATAATTAACTTTATTCAATTATTCAAGGTGCTCATGGGTCGATTTAAGACACTTTTCGCTCCAAGACAATGAAGTATTCATATGAAATAAAATAAGGGCTTAAATCTATTTATTTTAAGTTGGGTGTATCCTGTAGGGGTATATTATATCGGGGTCAGGGTTGTATCTGCCGACCGACCCGCTAACGGAGACTATGTACCTACCCCCTGACAAACGGAATATAAACCAATAAGAGACTTTTCATTTATTCAGTATCATATTATTTGTAAGTGTCGGAATAGTTGTATATTTGCAATATCAGGCGGTCAAGGTGTTGCTCTGTCTGGTACTTATTAGAATAAATGAAGTGTTTGATATAATCCTTATTCCGAAATCTAGCAAATTTCCAAATGTAACAAGGATAATAAGTCAAGCACTCCACATCTGCATACGGGTGTGGGGTTGCTGCTTATTTGTTACATGGGTTTTGCTAGAACCTCGGAATAGATAAGTCAGTGATTCCCACACTTCGTGTTTTATTTTCTGCTTATTTGGGGAGTTGGTAGGCACAAACTTTTCATTGATTATGAAAGACAAATTAAACAAGTTGGTGGATAAGCTCAGTCAACCCCAGAGGATTATTAGTCTTGCAGTTACAGCTGTATCATTATTTTTAATAACCTATCCTATTGCAAAAAGGGCATCGAACATTATCGGGAAAAATATATATGAGAGGACAAGTCTCATGCAAGACCCCTTTTATTTTGAGAGAACTTGGTATGTGTGGCTTATATATGTTATTATAGTTGGAAGTATCGCATTTTTCTTATTCAAGAAGCCATCAAGCAAATAATTTTCTATATAAATATAATTAAAAACAATGAATTATATCAAGTTGCTATTTTCCGTTGCTGTAATTGTGTTATCTACTCAGAATATTAAATCACAAGTTGCATTCATAACATCTAATAGGGCTATATCCACAGTATCACTTACTGACTCTGACGCTGGATTGATTATAAAATCCGATGTTAAGAAAGTCGCAAGTATAAGAATTGAAAATGGATACGTGTACATAACAGATTCAGATGTCAAGGAAGAAATAAAAATCTCTTCCATAGATAGAGATGAAAAGAAACAGATGATTACTGTTTATAGAACAACAAAAGACAAGCAATACGCTACAATAAAATTCTTTTTAGAAAAAGAATTTAGTATGATATGTGTAATAACTCAAGGTGTTATGTTTTCTTATTATCCAATAACTGAAACATTAACCAAATAATTAATGTGAAGCTTTCTGTCCTTGCACTAATCTGTGTATGTTTATTTGTTTCTGATAAGGTAATAAAAGGTCATGTAGTCAGGGTCTCAGACGGCGATACCGTAACCCTCCTCACTGACCAACGAGAACAAATACGGGTACGGTTAGACGGTATAGACGCACCAGAACGAGGGCAGGATTACGGACAGAAGGCAACCCTATTTGTCCGTGAAATATGTTACAACAAGCCTGTAATAGTCCATAAGAAGGGTGTTGACCGATATGGTCGTGTACTGGGTGTCCTGTATGTTGATGGAGTGAATATAAATGAGGCTCTAGTTCGTCACGGTCTTGCATGGCATTACAAGCATTACAGCAAAGACCCCAGACTTGACAGCCTTGAACGACTGGCACGGAAGGAGAAGTTAAATATATGGAATATGGAGAAGCCTATAGCCCCGTGGGAGTTTAGGATGATGAAAAAGAAGTGATACATATATATTCAAGATTAATTTAGAGTATATCTATGTTCTTATTGTTAAATATTTTCATATTTAGAAAAGAATTTTTTGTTATTATTTGTAAAATAATATTTACATTGTGCATAATTTGTCATGTCAATTATCTATTGGAAGTAAGAAGGATATTGTTTTATTTTTTTGACCTATTTTTAATACATGAAAGCATATAAATACATATTAATATTTCCCTTGCTTTTGTCAATTAGTGCATTTGGACAAGTGCCTGTGATAACAACGCCACAGCCAACTACACTGTCACGCAGTATCACTGTTGGACACACTAATAATCGAAACAATCCAACACCTAATATCCCTGCTTTTCCAACTACCAATAACCGCAATCAGCAGCAACTGAATATGTATGAGCAGGACAAGTTTACTGTCGAGCATATGAATCTGATGCAAAGGCAAAATCAATTTGAAGAAGAACTGGCAAGCTATTCATCTATACAGTATGATTTACCCTCTTGGTCAGGGGTACAGGGCACAGAACATTATTACCGGACAGCAGGGAAACTGATTGATATGTTGAATGGCAAAACTCCCCTTAATCTCAAAGATGCTGTATTCGCTGTTGAAAATGCTTATTTTGAAGGATTGTTAGATAAAAAGATATATGAGGAAGCTATTTCCCAGATGGCTAACATAGCCCGGTTAAAAGCAGGGCAGGATGGTCTTAACTGGAACAATCCCACAACAAAGAATCTTATGTTGTATCGGGTTATGGCTGATACATTGAGTGTCAAATTTCCGATGCGAGAAAGGGCTTCTACTTCCTTTCCGATGCAATATGACTTTGAAGACTTTAGAGGGGAACAGGACTTCTCAAAGTTATTTGTAACCAAGCTATTATCCTCACACAAGGGGCAATGTCACTCTTTACCTCTCTTATATCTTATTCTTTGTGAAAAGGTAGGAGCAGAAGCAAGCCTTGCATTTTCTCCCCAGCACTCATATATCAAGTTTAAAGACCGAAATAACAACTGGCATAACCTTGAACTGACACAGGGTATGATGACAACAGACGCTTTTATTATCGGTTCGGGATTTATCAATGCAGCAGCCATAAAGCACGGTGTATATATGCAGCCACAAACAAAAAAACAAGTAATAGCACATTGTTTATCAGACCTTGCTTCTGGTTACATTACTAAATACGGATATGATAAGTTTGTGATTCAATGTATAGATTCTGTTTTAGCTTATGCACCGACTAACACATCAGCACTGGCAATGAAATCTAATTACCATTCTATACATCTGTCTTACGCAGCCCATCAGGTAGGTAGTCCGCCCCCTGACACCCTGAAAGTTCATTATCCCTATATCTATAAATTGCTTGAGCAGCGGAATAATGTTTACCGCCGACTGGATGAAATCGGATTTGTGGAAATGCCGAAAGAGGTATATGAAAGTTGGCTAAATTCAGCAAACAAAGAAAAAGAAAGGCGGGAGCATGACATCAGGTATAAGAGTGCATTACGATTAATTGAATAACTTAAATCAACCATATATGAAAAGAGCAGCATTATTTTTAGGTATTTTGTTTGTTACCTGCTTAGTCACGCAGGCACAAGAGGACATATTTAAGAAGCATGGCATCACAAAAGAACCGCTTACATTGAGTAAGGGGAAATATAAAGAAACGTTCTACAATGAAGAAATAATGCAGGTTGGTACTGTATTAATCAACACCCGTACTAACAAGGTCGTTAAATTCTTGGAAGAAGATACTACTAAATTTGCTTATAAGGCAGAAGCTACAAGCCGTTTTTTGACTGTTGACCCATTGGCAGAAGAATATTATTCTTGGTCGCCGTATGTGTATGTGGGGAACAATCCAATAAAAAGAATAGACCCAACTGGTATGGATTGGTATGAAGATAAAGACGGTTCATATCAGTATGACCCTAAAATAAATAAAAATTCAAAATTGGGAGAAGGGCAGAAATATATTGGAGTAACCGCAACGGTTAATGATAGTAAAGGAAATGCTTTTGCGACATTTAGAAAAGATGGTAGTATTATGTTTGCAAATGAAGGTGGAGCTTATGCAAGAATGGTTTCAAATACCCAAAAAACTGGTAATGAAGAAATGAGTGCTATTACTGATAATGGGGTATTAGTGCTTCCGAGTTGGGATAATAAACCAGATGAAGCGAAGTTTACAGAATATGGATATAGCGCAAAAAATGGAAATGTGGTAGATGCCGTAACGGGAAAAGAAATGAATACAGTAGCGATGGCACATACTCATCCAGGAGGAAGTCCAGCGTCAGGAAGAGGAGGAGATGGGACATTCATGGCTACATATTTTCCGAATAAACCGAATTATGTTTTTCAGATGAAAGGAGGAGGGAATCCATCTATTTCTTTTGTTATATCTAATGGAACAAGACCTTTTGATTGGGGAAATGGTCATTTGGGTTATATGTCATCATTTGCACCTACTATGACATACCCTAATATAATATCTGGCAAACCGCAATATAGTTTGAGGCGATTTACTAGACAGAGGGTAAATGAAATGAGACAAAAAATAGGTAAACGATAATTTATTTATTCTAATTTTCTGAAATTTGTATGCAGTATAAAATCAAAAAATAAAAAGACATGAAACCTTTACATCTTTCACTTTTGCTTCTTATGTTATTTGCTATGCAATCATGTTTCAATGGCAAGAAGAATGATAAGGCTTATTACTTATATTTAGAACCCCAAGATAATATTAAAGCTTTATTAGATTCTTTCTTAATAGAAAATGGAAAGGATGCTCCTATATATGAGTTATACATACAAAGGATAACGCCTTGGGAATATGACAAATTTGAATCTACAATCACAGAAATTACCATTTATGGTGGTAAGTATCCATTGGGATTAATGAGAAAGAAGAGGGAGCCGATAGTGGCTGTCAAAATAGATGGTGTGGATTTTCTTTTATATTCAGGAATAGAAGATTATTTTTCAACTTCTTATAAAGGGGAACCATATAACGGAGAGAATGAACCTTATGGTAATGTATGGGATATTAGAGACAGTGTGGGTGTTTACACTTATTTTATTAAATCTACTATACAGCCGCCGACATCATCAATACTACCATGAAAAAAGCTATTTATATTATAACCATAGTAGCAATATATTTGATTTCATGCAAAATAGAGGATAAACATATTGAACAAAAAAATATGAACAATGCAGAAATAGAAATATATCCACGACCAGAAATAAAGGCTATATTGGATTCATTTGTGGTTTCCTGTAATGATAAAAGTTTAATATATGAATTGTATGTTGATAAAATTCGTAATTGGGATTACGATATTGTTTTATATTCTGGAAAACGGTCTCTAATTGAAAATGGAAAGTCAATTATGATAACAACAATATCCGATGTAACAGTTCATATATATTCAGGTGTAGAACACTATTTTGATAGTTCTTCATCTTTAGCGATTCCAATCACACCTGATTCTCTACCAAGAGAGATTCCAGAAGGTAATTATTGGTTGATATCTGAAATAGATGGAAAAATAAATATAATTAAGGATGCAACAAGTTTTCCTTTTTATATGTCGAGCAGAGTGAAGTTTGAAATGCCAGACACTAATGAGGAATCCATTGAATAAATTAGAATATGATTAAGCGAGTTTTATTTATATTAGCTATCAGCTTTACAAATTTAGCTGTTCGCTCTCAGGAAATATATTATGACCAAGCATATTCCAGTATAGAAAATATGCTTTCAGACAAGACAGAACTTAATTTTAAAGATGCAGTATTATTTACAGAATATGCTTATTATGATGGGAGGTTAGATACTCAGTTGATAAATGAAGAGTACGAAACTCTTTACCGTTTGATAAATGGTCTTTCCCAATCGGAATTAATTACTTATACAGAGAAAGATAAGGATATAATAGTAAAACATGCAGCCATATTTAAAGTCCTTACAGATACTATTCTAATTCCTGTTGATTCGATGCTTATCTATGAGCACAAGCCATTGACTTATGACTTTGAAGACCCTTTAGGTCAATCAGACTGGGAGAAGATGTTTGTTACTAAGTTACTAAAGACCCGAAAGGGTAACTGTCATTCATTACCCTATTTATATAAAATCCTTGCTGACCAGTTTAATATCCCTTGCCAACTTGCCTTTGCTCCGAATCATATTTATATCAAATTATATTCTGAAAAATCAGGATGGTACAATACAGAGCTGACAAGCGGGACATTCCCTATTGACGCATGGATAATCGCTTCGGGATATGTAACTATTGACGCCATTCGCAACGGACTGTATATGGATACCCTTAGTAACAAACAGGCAGTAGCTAATTGCCTTATAGATTTGGCTCAGGGCTATCAACATAAATATGGTAAAGACAACCCCGAATTTGTCATCAAGTGTTGTAATAAGGTCTTAGAATACCATCCTACAAATGTAAATGCCATCCTGACAAAAGCCGAAGCTCAAAAGCACTATATCCATTCGTTGATGAAAGCCCAAAACCTGAAAAGTCCAGAAACCCTTTTCTCAGATGAAAATATAAAAAGCATGTATGCTGAAATGGAATCCTTATATATTGAACTTCATAAATCAGGCTATCGGCGAATGCCAGAGGAAATGTATTCCGAATGGCTCAACCTGCTTAGAAGCGAGCCAGACAAATACATAAATAAGTCATTGAGTCAGTAAAGAAGATATCTAATGAGTAACCTAATGGAGATATAGATATAATAGGGCAGGCGCAAAACATTATCTATTAGACACTATCCATAATATTGTGTAAATGAAAACTACAGGTTGCAAAGCTTGTAGTTTTTTCATTTATGTATAACTTTATCAAAAGTGTTTATTATG
>NZ_JARXWN010000002.1 GCF_029892965.1 Dysgonomonas sp. PF1-14
CTTTCGGCTTCTCGGCGCCGTACAAGGTGCTGGACGAGAAACTGGGATTCACTGCTGATAACGTTTACAAACAGGTAAAAGAGTATCTAAAATAAACTGCCATGATACCAACAGATAAACCCATCGGCCTTGCCAGTGACCATGCCGGCTATGAGATAAAGAAGTACCTCATCAGCCTGTTCGATGCAGAAGGGATCAAGTACACTGACTTTGGCACATACAGTACCGATAGTGTAGACTATCCCGACTTTGCCCACAAGCTGGGTGCTGCCATCGACAACGGTGAATGTGACTACGGCGTATCAGTCTGCGGTACGGGTAATGGCATCAATATGGCGCTGAACAAGCACCATAAGGTACGTAGCGCCTTGTGTTGGAATACAGAAGTTGCACGCCTCGTCAGATTGCATAACGATGCTAATGTACTGACGCTACCCGGACGATTTGTATCTCAGAAGGAAGCTTACGATATGGTAAAGATCTTCTTCGATACAGCTTTCGAAGGGGGAAGGCATCAGAACAGAATCGACAAGATACCTTGTATTTAAAGCAAAGAACTCTTATATAGAAGATAGCCGGTTTCATCAGAGACCGGCTATTTTATTTCCTATTTTATACGGTCGGTAAACTCATACCCGTTATCTTACGATAGAGGTCGAGTGCATACACATCTGTCATTCCCGATACGAAATCGAGGACGGACATCACTTTGTCATAAGTAGAATCTGAAGCGGCGTAGAATTGTTCCGGTATGCGGCTCAGAATAAGTTTGGAATACTCGGTCTGAGGACTTTGCATAGCTGAAATGAACGTATCCAACAGGAACCCTATAATGCGATGCCCGGCAAGCTCTATATCTACTACGTCTTTTGTCTTGTATATCTTAGCTACACTGACTGCTGTCGCATTCTTATTAGCTGTATTGGGTAATTCGCTGATGTGTTTGATTAGCGCACCTTCAAATTTGCCTTCCAGTATCAGTTCTTCATTATCCATAAACACCCTTACACACTCATCTACAAGCAATCCGATAACGCTCGAACGCAAGTAAGCTATCTGTTCGTTCGTATCGTGTACCACTCGCATCGTACGGCGCATTTTCTCCTGTCGCTGTTCAGGAAAGAAATTCATAAACAGACTGACTGTCTGCTCGGTAGACAATAAGCCCAGCTTGTGTGCATCTTCTATATCCATTATCTTGTAACAGATATCGTCGGCAGCTTCTACCAGATAGACCAACGGGTGACGGCAATACGTCAATGGTGACTCCTGAATACGGCGCATACCGAGTGTATCGGCAATTTTTCTGAAATCTTCTTCTTCGGCCTGAAAGAATCCGAATTTTCCTTTGCCCTGTCCTGCAACAGACGAATAAGGATATTTGGCTATAGATGCCAACATGGAATAGGTCAGAACGAAACCTCCGCGCCTGCGTCCGTTGAACTGATGAATAAGCATACGGATAGAATTGGCATTTCCCTCGAATGTGGTAAAATCTTCCCATCGTCCGCCCTGTTCTCTGATCTCAGCCTCGAGCTGTTTTCCCTTACCTTCCGAAAAGTAGCTCGTAATCGCCCTTTCGCCCGAATGACCGAAGGGCGGATTACCCAGATCGTGGGCAAGGCATCCGGCTGCAACGATAGAGCTTATCTCTTCGAAGTCGGCTTCCGATGCCGGATATTTCTTCCGCAGCTCTTTCCCGATGATCATTCCGAGCGATCGCCCTACACAAGACACTTCCATGCTGTGAGTCAGCCTGTTGTGAACAAACACACTACCCGGAAGGGGAAACACCTGTGTCTTGTTTTGCAGCCGCCTGAACGGTGACGAAAATATAAGCCTGTCAAAATCGCGCTGAAAATCGGTACGGTCGTGATGTTTACCATCCTGATATTCTTCCATACCGAAGCGTTTTGCCGAAAGAAGTTGTTGCCAATTCATATTTTATATCATTTTTGACGTAAAAATATACTTTTTACTTTTTACGCATATCTTTGTATTTAGTATAAACTACAGAATATTGTTCTTCATTCTGTGTCTCACTATTCGGAACCGGATCTATATAAGAAATTGATTTACTTTCAAACCTCATCAAATAACTGCTGATTATCGGATAGCCGTTCTCATCCCACTTCAAAACATCGAGAGCTCCCGAAAGAGCAGAGTCTTTGCCCTGAGTCTGTTTCTTATTCTTTGTATCCAACTCAAACAATGAATTACTCCATACAAACGATGGGCTTTCATTACGGGAATGCTTAGCTGCATACAATTCTAAATTAGAATTCAATATCAAAGCACTTTCGTCCGGACGTGTCTGATAACTCAAATGCAGCGTGTCATAATCAGCCTTTATTGTTCCGTTTATCTGGATTCTGGTATTATTGAGAATCATGATAAACTTCAGATCTGCAAAAACCATATTCCCGTCTTTATATGTATATTCTACAATATCCTGATAGTTATCACTCGTTAAATCACCATCATAGTAACGTTTCTTCCTCTTTATAAAATCACCCTCCCATTCGAATTCATCTACCAAAGGCATTGTATAACCTTCGGGCTGCTCTGTACGTTTTACAATTCTTCCCGATGCATCACATTCCAGCTTTACTTTTATATCCTGCTTTTGTGATATTCCGGTGTTTACGTCCTTATCTTCTTTTACACCTTCAATCTTAATCGTTTTACCCGAACGTATATAATCACATGTTATCAGGGTTTTCTCTTTCCATCTGCCAAGACTGTCTTTTCCATAGTGCCTCGTAACAGACCGCTCCAAATACCCCTTATCGTCATAAATATATTCCTCATAAGGCCTTCTTATAGAATCATCGAATGCAATCTCCGTTGATTCTATCCTTATCACATCGTTATCAACCTTTGGCGGTTTATTACTACATCCCTGGGATACAACAAGAAGCAGAATTGACAACAATAATATCAGTTTTGTCTGTTTCATATATTCATTATATATTATTTCCAAACTTCAAATATACTTCTTTTTCGGCAAAACAGAGCAGAGCTGTGAAGAGTGAAGAGTTAGTATTTTATCTCTTCCTCTTGTCACGCCGACCATAGGGAAAAGTCTCTTTTGTAATCATTCTCCTCTTCGGGGCTTTGTAGCTCCCTCTCCCTTTGGAAAGGGCTAGGGTGAGGAGGATTTTAACTAAAATGTAACGAATGTAACGTTTTTGCATTGTTTTTGTTTTTTTGTTACCTTTCTTTTAGAGCCTGTTTAAATTTTATTCGTTTAGGTTTTCAGAACTATTTTTGGAATGATTTTTTCTTATCTGAAGCGCGAATAGCGGGCTATTCAAGCTGAAGAAAGGAGAAAATGGGACAAAAAGAGACTGAAAATGAACGAAAGAAGAACGATAACAAAATGTTTTGGTAAAATTTAAACAGGCTCTTACTATTCTCTTTTGTAGCCTCTCTTTAGAGCAGGGCTGTTAAGTTCTGATTTCTATTCAATTAATTGCCTCCACTTTTAAGTGGAGGAATAAGGTTGATAATTGTGATATGGCTTTAGCCAAATCAGATTTGACTAAAGTCTTCTTAAAGAATACTTCTTACCCACGCCTTAAAAGACGTGGCAACTCGCAGAACTTAACAACCCTGTCTTATGGGAAGGTTTGGAAGGGCTGCTTTTCATTTATAATATTACCGTTGTGTACCTGTCGTCATCATCTGTCTCTCCATTGTCCTGCTGACGGATTTCGTGGGGCTGTGGGCTTGTCACCTTATCCAGAAATTTACTCACCATCTGTGTGGAGGCTTCCACATCGGCATCTTTCGGGAATTTTAGGACAAAAGGCCTGCTGGTCTGTTCGGTTTCTTTTTGCTTTTCACGCTTCTTGTCCTGACGGTCGAGCACGAGCTTCATTACATGCGCTTTTGGTGCGCGCTTACGCTTAGTTACTACGCGGTTCTTTATTTTCTCGCCGCCCCAGCCATCGTCTTCGTAGGTGATGCGTTCGGTGACTTCTATATAACCTTCGAGCTGGTCGCGCAGGGAGTGGCGCACAAGGGTGGCGAGAGATTCGTCGCGGCGGTCTTCGGCTTCTTCTATGGCTCGGCGGAAGTCGCTGCGGGTTTTCTTCCATTCGTAGAAGGTTTTGGTCGTTAGTTTCAGGGTTCTGCAAATTTCGGTGATGGTGTAGTTGTCTTGTTCTATCAGTTTTACTATTTTCTCAACAAGTCTATCGCTGTATTTCATGGTTTTCAAAATTCTTTAGTGAATACTTTTTCGGTATTGATAAAGTTGTTTGAAAAGGATGAAAAGTTTAGGAAACCACAGAGTAGTAACACAGAGTGAACATGGAGTTTTGTAGGTGCGTAAAATATTACATCCGAAGTGAGAGGTCTAGATTGCCACACCTTTTAAGGCGTGGGTTAGGCAAACCGCACCAACAAGGGATAACCCTATTCCCCAATCCGCTTTATTCGTTCGGTTATCTTATACTGCCCATTTTCTGTGGAATAATACAATTTATCTATTTGATATCTGATAGTATCTTTCCGGACATATAAACTGAATATTCTCGCCCCATGCTCCCAGTTTCCCTGACTTGTATAGAGCAAATCGAATCCTTCCCCATGTAAGTATCTATAAATAAACGATGTATCATTCTCCATTATTATACCCGAATCATCATATAAATCGACAATTTCTACCTGTGCTATTTTTTCAGGATATTTTGCCATATCCAGAAATTCAGCTTTCGATAGTTGAATATATTCTCCATCTACAGACGGCTCAATCGGTTTGGCTGTATTTGTGCTTCCTGCACAGGCAAATAAGAAGCAGAAAAACAGCAATATGTATAAGTATCTAATCATTTGGCTAAACGGGTTTTCATTTCTCAAATATAACCACAATTTTCTATAAAATCATATATCAAAATCCATCTCTCCGTTCACAAAATATAACGTTCGACTTACTGCTAATTTAATTACCTTTGCACCCGCGTTGGTTATTGATTTCACAAATGAAAATAGACAGGTCTTACACAGTTTCCCTTATTGTCGCTATTGCATTCTTTATGCAGGGACTCGATACCACTGCTGTAAATACGGCTGTGCCCGCGATGGCGCGTTCGTTCGGAACCGATGTAGTACACCTCAGTGCGGGAATAACCTCATACCTGATAGCTCTGGCTATCTTTATTCCTGTCAGCGGCTGGATTGCCGACCGTTACGGCACACGTAAGGTATTCTGTACAGCTATCATCCTGTTTGTGCTGGCATCGGCGCTGTGCGGTACTGCACAAACACTGACACAGTTTGTACTGTTCCGCATATTTCAGGGAATGGCTGGAGCTATGATGACACCTGTGGGACGGCTTGCCGTACTGAAAGCTACCCCGAAAGAGAATCTGGTAACAGCTATGGCTTACATTACATGGCCTGCACTGGTAGCTCCTATCTTAGGCCCGTTGGTGGGCGGATACCTGACTACATACTGGACATGGCGCTGGATATTTTACCTCAATATACCTATCAGTATAATATGTGTGAGCCTTGCATGGCATTTTATACGTGAAGAGAAAGACGATGGGCAACCCAAACGGCGCTTCGATGCGGTGGGCTTTGTACTGAGCGGACTTGCCCTTGCCGGATTTATGTACGGGGTAGAACTACTCAGCCGCGCAGAAGTTCCTTATTATGTGTCACTGATAGTGATTCTGGTTAGTCTGGGACTACTGACTTTCAATGTACTTTATTCGCGGCATATATCGAATCCGCTGATAGACTATTCGATTATAAAAATACCGACTTATAAGATCACGATATTCACAGGCTCGTTGTCGCGTATGGTTATCGGGGTAGCACCTTATCTGGTTCCGCTGATGTTTCAGGAAGGTTTCGGACTGAATCCGTTTCAGTCGGGAATGCTGTTTCTGGCAACAATGGCAGGAAATCTGACGATGAAACCGGCTACTATCTGGATAATGCGTCACTACAATTTCCGTACGGTACTGGTTGCAAACGGATTTATGGTAGCTCTGTTTACGTTCTTCACTTCGCTGTTGCTGCCGACTACTCCGGTGATACTTATCGTTGCCGTTATGTTCCTGTCGGGAATGTTTCGCTCTATGCAGTTCAGCGCAATTACGACACTGGCTTTTGCCGAAATACCTCAACAGCGTATGACGGCAGCTAACACATTATACAGTACTGTGCAACAGATGTCGACCGGTATGGGTATTGCTATGGGGGCTGTTTTCCTGCGTTTCTCTAATATGATAAACGGAGGAGCAGAGCAGCATTACTCGGTTGCCGATTTCAGACTGGCATTTATATTTGTGGCCATACTGGGTGTTGTCTCCCTATATGGATTTACCAAGCTCGCTCCCGATGCGGGTGATGCTGTACGGGTAACCAAAAGGGACAGGAACGGGTAATTTTAGTTGCCTACGATTTTAAGTGAAGAAGGGATAGTATGCCAATAAAATCTTTTACAAAAGTTCTTTTTGACTAAAGTCATTATTAGAGAAATCCTATTCCACGCCTTAAAAGGCGTGGCAATTTCCAAAATTAGTCTATTGGCGTAAGCCTTGTATCTCCTTTTACTATTTCTATAATATACGGTTTCAGTATTTCATAACCGATGTACGAGTCTGCCGAAATACCGCCTGAATACCGTACCGAATCTTTTGTAACTACTGTATGATATTTTCCTTTAGCCTTATCCGTATCGGAAGGGATATATTCCAAGAATACGGTGGATTCGATGTTTCCCGCACTATCCGACACATAAAATATGTTCTTTACCAGCGGATTCCCTGTCGGCTCTTCATAGCGTTCGTATGCGGAAACGGATTTTGCTCCTACCATAAAATTATCGATACAGAACATATCCGACAGACTGGTAGTCGCCAGCAAACCGCTGCTATGTGCATCGTACATACGTTCTTTATATACTTTGGCATTGGCATTATCACCTAATGCGTTACTGCATTGCACAAGCTTCTCGTATGAATAATAGTCGTCAGGAAAATATTCGGTGAGTTCTTTATATGCATCCTGTGCCTTGCTGTAATTACCATCATTATACTCAAGGTTACCGATATTATAAAGTACGGTAACATATAGTTCTTTATCTTTTACAATCTTCGACTTTGCCGTATAAAAGGCTTCAAGTGCTTCTTTTATCTTATCCATGCTGGCATAGGATGCGCCGATCATGTAATAGCCTTTTTCGGCAGGAACTGCCATGCTTACCGCATTTTGGTAGTTTTCTAATGCCTGATCGAATTTTTCCTGAGTATAATAAATATCACCGACAGCTACACGGTATCCGGCTTCGTCGGGCGACAGGCTTATTGCTGCCTGCATGTTCTTCAGTGCCTGCGAGTAATCGCCTATCACACTATTGATCATACTTTCCACATAATAAGCCGGAGCGTGTTTCGAGTCTTTTTTCTTTGCCATTTCAGCAAATATAGTAGCATTTTCGAGATCTTCGATATGGAAATAAGACATGGCGACATACGTAAGTTCATTGGCCGAAAGTGTACGTGGCTTACCGGAAAAGCGATTGATGATCTCATTGTATTGCTCATTTTCGAACATTATTCTTATATCATCCGAAGGCTGTACCACTTGCATATCGCCCGGCAAAAATGTATTGCCGGAGACATAAGAAACACCTGCACAGTGAAGAACCAGCAAAAAAAGTATGATCTTTTTCATGATATTTAATTTTTTAGATCCAACGTATCATTGTCGTTAGTAGATACCCGATACAATGAATACTTTGTTTTATTTAGTGAATGAATTATTCAGAACCACTTTTGTTTCCTTATCCACAGATAAGAAAGGATAGCTACCAATACAAGGACAGCCCATGAGCCAATATATCCGTACTCCCAGTCGAGCTCGGGCATAAACTTAAAATTCATACCCCATACGCCTACCATAAATGTAAGCGGAATAAATATAGTGGAGACAATCGTCAGTCGCTTGATGATCTCGTTCATCCGCATATTATTATTGTTGTAATAAAGATCGGACACCGACGTCAGCGTTTCATAGAAAGAAGCCAGGTCGCCGAGAGTGGTGCGCATACGATCGTCAAAGTCTTCAAAATAAACAAGGTTCTCTTTGAGGATCAGTTCATTTGAGTTATGCAGCAAATTGCTGAACTCTTCACGCATCGAAACCACCGAACGTTTTATGTGCATATAATTTACCCTGCATGTATGTAAAAGCCGCAGTGTATCTGCCGATTTATTATCGGTTATCAGAGATTCTTCCATATTGGCCAGATGATCTTCCATTATCATCACAGTATTGATATTGGAGAGATTTACAGCATTCAGTAAGATGTAGAGTAAAAAATCGCCAGCCTTTTGTCTTATCAGTATATTATCTTCCTCAATTTCCTTCTTTACATCGTCGAATACAGGGACTAGTTCTTCCTGAAAACTGATAATATAGTCGGCTCCCAAGATAAAAGCAATCTGCATATCGTCAATGTTAGCCGTATCGCCCACCTGATGGAAAGACGACATTAGCATATAAGTCACTTTATCGTAAACTACAGCTTTTACTACCTGCTGGTCGGCCAACAGGTCTTTTACATCAAAGCCATGCAATCCCGCTTCGCGGCAAATACGGTTTACAACGGCAGCATCGGATATACCGGTTACTTTAAACCAGTTCACTTTGGTTTTATCAATATAGTCTTTAAAGGCCGACTGCAAGGGAATATTTTTCACATTCAACTGCCGGGCATCATATTGAATCAACTCGATAGTCATCGGAATATTCTTATCTCCGAAATAAGCGGGCTTTGACAAAAGATAATTATTCCGGGCCAACCTGCGTTTGTTATTCTTCGTTCCTTTCACTGTTTTTCCGCTCATACTACCTAAAGATAATATACTGTATCAAAAGTAAGAATAAAATACTATATTTGCACACTTAGCCGGCTTATTTATGTAAATGCAACCCGGTACGGTAATTACAAATGAACGCTGATCGTTGATGAAGGAAGTTCTGAATATACTGAAACAAAAGAAACTTCAATTCTTTTTTCTGTTCTATATTTTACTACTGGTTCCTATTTTGTGCCCCCTTGCCCAAAATCTGAATTTCTTTGATAAAATCGCCATTTTCGCTGTATGCGGTCTGTTGTTTGCCGCTATATCGGTGTTATCACTTTTCATTGACTCTAAAGCCGAGAAGACTATATATGCCATCTTGCTGGCAATATCCATTATTCCGGGTTCCATCTATCTGGCATACCTGCTTTTTGCAGGCGTACTGCTCGAGCAGAACAGTGTTACCAGCCTGTTCGAAACCAATCCCGAGGAGAGCCGCGAGTTTGTTGCACACTACCTCAGCCTGTGGGTAATAACAGGAGTACTAGTCTATGCAGCGATACCCATTATTATGATCTGCCTGATGAAGCCTTTCGAACGGCTGAGCAAAAGAAAACACACATTGCTTTTCATATCTAGCATTGTTGTTATTCTGGCTGTTATCAGCATCAATCAGTTGTCGCGCTCGGTATATTTCATCAATATATACAAGACATTCATCACTTACAAAATCCGTACGACAAACGAGATAAAAACGATACGGGAACGGCAAACAGAAACTTATGAGGTTACCTCCATCAACCACGATACTATTCCTCAGACAATAGTCGTAGTCATCGGCGAATCGCTGAATAAGCACCATATGTCGCTATACGGCTACGGGCGCGAAACCAACCCGCTACTATCGGCGTACGGCGACAGCCTTATTGTGTACAACGATGTGGTTTCGCCGCAGGTGCATACTATTTCGGTCATGCGATCGGTTCTTTCTATGATAGAGCCGAAACATGCGGATTATTTTACAAAAAAGCCTTCGTTATACGAACTATTCAACCGCGCAGGATATAATACATACCTTATCAGCAATCAGGAATTCAGCGAAGAATGCCGTTCGAGCTACGATATCCTGCTCACGCTGGCCAAGAAGAAATACAATCTGGCTCCGTACAGGCAACACGACGATATAGTGCTGCCCGTACTGGATTCGGTACTGAATAGTGGAAGCAATAAAAACAAACTGATACTTATACACCTGATAGGCAACCATATGGCGTACGAATTCCGCTACCCGAAAGAGTTTATTGTGTTCAACAACAAAAAAGACAGCCTTATTACACAAAAGCCTTACATGGAGATTAATGATGTAAAAACTGTCGATAAATACGACAATTCCGTATTATACAACGACTATCTCATACACAGTATTATCCGCTCACTAGAGAATCATCATGTAGAGAATACGGCTATGATATATTTTTCGGATCATGCCGAAGAACTGTACGACTATCGTAGGTTTGCAGGCCATGCCTACGAAAAGGTATCTCCGGCCATGTGCGAGATTCCTTTTATGATATGGATGTCTCCCTCATACAGGCAGCAACGCAAAGATCTGGTATTCGACATAAATCGTCCGTATTCAACGGCTGATTTTATCTATTCCATATCGGATATTGCGGGGCTGAAATATAAAGATTATGATGATAGCCGCAGCCTGTTTTCTAAAAACTTTGTAGAAAGGGAACGTCTTGTAGGCAGTAAGAAATATGAGGAGATAAGAAGGAAGTTTGAAGAATAAAAGAATCTGTATGAAATGGTTTTCTAAAAGAAGAAAAATAGAGGATGATCTGCTATTGGAAAAAATCAGTATAAAAACACTGAATGAATATCTTCCTGTAAAATTTTCAGACTTAGCACCTAAATACTTGTATGAAGGCTATGGTGATACCATTACCAATGAAGATGAGATCATTTTCGAATTAAACAATGCAGGGTTAAACTATATAGGAAATTTAGATAATATTATTCCCGATAATTTTATTAAACTCATTAAAGAGCATAACATAAATATAAATTATCTCGGAATACTAAGGTTGTTACTAATCATAACCGATTTAGACAGCTATCTTGAATATTACGTCCAATATTATATTAACGACTGGGATATAGAAAGTATGGAATCCCTCAATGATTTCCTTATCGACTACGGTATTACATATTCTTATATACAAGATTTTTTAGACAAGAAGAAAATATAACGATGTGATCTCAGAAAATAAAATAATGAGTTATAAGCCTCAGCTTATAACTCATTATTACACTTACACATATATTATTTCTTTGTAGCTTTCGGCTTTGCTTCTCCCTTAGGTTTAGCCTCTGTTTTTGGCTTGGCAGCAGGCTTTGCTTTTGTAGTCGCAGTAGTTTTTGGTTTCTCCTCTGCTTTTGGCTTTACCTCTGTAGCTTTTGGTTTTACTTCCACTTTTTTCTCAGCAACCAGTTTTGCCTTTGGTTTGCTGGCGGCAGCTTTCGGTTTTGGGGCAGCTTTACTTTCTTTAGCAGCCGGCACAGGATTACCTTTGGTTTCCAGTTTCTTTATTGTTTCTTCCAAACGGTCGATTTCATCGGCCTGATTGTGAATTGTGGTCAGCAAAGCATTCAACTCTTCCGTTTCTATCGAACTAGGGAACTCAGCTTCGACCCTTTCTTTAAAGTCACTCAGCACATTCATATAAGTGTTGAATGCTTCGTAAGGTGACGGGAAGGGACTGAATGGCAGATCGTTCTTTGTACCCATATAATAGAAATGGTCGCTCGATTGCAGGTAAATCCAGTCCTGTATCAATCGTCTCGACTGGCTGAGATTTACCCGTTCAGCTATTTCGTACAATTTATGGAATGCCTCCTGCTGCAATGTATTTCCCAGCCATGGCGATACATCTCTCTCCTCGCCTACCCACGATATGGGGTGCATAGATGAGATACTACCCACAGGCTTCAATGTATTCAATACTTCGCTAGGGGTGGCAAATCCGATATTCTTTTCGGCAGCAAAGCGTGGCAAGGCTTTCAGGAAATCGAAGATTCCCGAACTCCTCTTCTGGAAGTTACCCAATGCCTCATAGTTCATGAAGAGATTGATTGCCTGTTCTTCTTTTGGTGTTGCCGCTATCCAGTTGATAAATTTGTCGGCTGTAAGCGGATATTCGCTCCAGTTATAATTGGAGAAACGCGTTGCTATATCATCGCTGAACTTAGGGTTGCGCATCAGTAGTTTCAGTTTAGGCTGTGCTGCCGACTGATATACATAGTTGGGGCTTTTCCATCCCAGCGTTCTTTTGGCACCCGGTGTCAGCATACCGATGAATCCCATTTCGTGAACAAGTTCCGCGATTTCATCGGAGAATATAAGTTCTGTATTTCTGAATACCTTTGGCTTCTGTCCGAAAAGGCTTTCTATCTTATCGCTATGGTCTTTGACCTGCTTCTTGAAGCCTTCGGGGTCGATAAGGGAGGCCAGCGAATGCCCTTGTGTTTCGGCCAGAAATTCTACACAGCCCGTATCGGCCAGTTCTCTGAATCCGTCTATCACTTCAGGGGCATATATCTCTAACTGATCGAGCGCTACACCCGATATAGAGAATGCAGCTTTAAACTTTCCCTTGTATTCCTTTATCATGTCCAGTATGACTCTGTTGGCCGGAACAAAAGAAACCTCAGCTACCTGCTGTATGAAATCTTCGTTGGCAAAGTCGTCATAGTAATAGTGGTCGCCGCCAATATTGAAGAACCTGTAACGTTTGAGGCGGTGCGGCTGGTGTATCTGGAAGTAGAAGCAAATATTTTTCATATCTTAAATTCTTTTATTTACATAAATTATTATAAATATCTCTTACTTTTTGCCCTGCATATTCCCACTTGATATTGTCCACTTCTATCTTCCCTTCTTTGCTTAGGAAATCAGACATGGCATCGTAGGTACATATAGAGTAGATAGCATCTGCCATTCCGTCTACATCCCAGTAGTCTACCTTAACAGCTTTGTCGAGAATCTCGGCGCAACCCGACTGTTTGGATATAATGGTAGGTATGCTGCATTGCATGGCCTCAAGCGGAGAGATACCGAAAGGTTCGGAAACAGATGGCATAACATATACATCACTTCTTTTCAGCATTTCGTACACTTGTTTCCCCTTTAGGAAACCTGTGAAATGAAAGCGGTCGGAAATTCCTTTTTCGGCAGCGAGATATATCATACGTTCCATCATATCGCCACTGCCGGCCATAACGAAGCGGATATGCTTGGCTTTTTCGAGTACGCGTGCGGCTGCTTCCACGAAGTATTCGGGACCTTTCTGCATAGTGATACGTCCTAAGAATGTGACCACTTTGTCTTTCGTCCCTTTTTCGGGATTGATGGCTAGTATTTCGGCGCTTAACGGCTCTACGGCATTGTGTACGGTAGTTACCTTTGCCGGATCCTGAAAGTATTTCTCAATGACAGTTTTACGGGTGAGCTCGCTCACACAGATTATATGATCGGCATAGTCCATTCCGTTTTTCTCCATCTGATATACCTGCGGATTTACATTGCCGCGACTACGGTCGAAATCGGTGGCGTGTACATGTATGACCAACGGTTTACCTAATATATTTTTGGCGTGTATTCCGGCCGGATAGGTAAGCCAGTCGTGCGAGTGTATGATGTCGTAACCCTCTGTACGAGCTATGACTCCGGCTACAATGGAGTAGTTGTTGATCTCCTCGAGCAGGTTGTCGGGGTATTTTCCCGAAAATTCGATACATCCCAGATCATTTGTATGCAGATATCTGAAATCGGCATAGATATGATCCCTCAGATTGTAATATTCCTGCGGATCCATATATCGGGAAAGCCTTTCGCTAACATAATCCCAATGGACGTCATTCCATACAACAGGAGTATTGCATGCTCCTATTATTTTCAGGAAACTTTGATCCTCATCGCCCCATGGCTTGGGAATCACAAATGTAATATCCATATCGGGCTGCATTGCCATGCCTCTGGTCAGCCCATAGCTGGCAGTGCCGAGTCCCCCCAGTATGTGGGGAGGAAACTCCCATCCAAACATTAATGCTTTCATCTATCTTTTTTATAAGTTACGAATTACGAGTTACAAGTTACGGGGAACGAGCCTGATCGATAAAACTTGTAACGTGTAACTGCCTGAAAGGCACAGTAACGTGTAACTAATTTATTTAATATTCATCTGCAAAAGATTTTTGTATCTCTAAAGCCCGCAATACTCCTGCTACATTGGTGGCGTACGATATCGGGCCATGACCGAAATAAGGTATGCTGCCGTCGTATATGGCAGACAGGGAACCAATACAGTCGTTCGACATTTCTTCTTCGGTACCGATCAGAAGCCGCTCGAGGAAGGATATTCCGCTTCGCTGGAATATTTTCAGATAGGCTTCGATATATGGTCCCAGCAGCCAAGGCCATGCAGCTCCGTTGTAGGCACTATACATCCTGTCGTTTAACGAACCTTCGCTACGAGGCCTGAACCCGATGCTTTTAGGGCTGAGCGAACGTATGCCTTTCGGTGTCAATAGCTCTTTGGTGATTATATCCAGTATAGACTTGCTCTGACGCTTATCCAACAACGGATAGTCGCAGGCTATAGCCAGAAGCATATTAGGCCTTACACTCCAGTCTACATAGTTACCCACCACATAGTCGTAGAGGTAACCGCCATCGTTGAGAAAGACTTCGAGGAACGAAGTTTTTACCAACTCGGCCAGTAGCCCCATTTTTTTATCCAGTTTTTCGTTTTCGTTATGCCTGGCTATTTCCTGATTGAACATCAGGGCGTTGTACCAAAAGGCATTTACTTCTACCAGACATCCTGTACGCCCCGATCTGATGCTTTCGTCTGCCACCGTACTGTGCATCCAGCTAGGGAAGTTGGAACGATTGTCTACACTGAGCAATCCGTTTGTCAATGGTCTCAGGTTCGGATGTTTTCCCTCCTGTATGAATGTAACCATCCGGTTTACCAGATCGGCATATTTGAGATGAAAGCGTGCCGGATCTTCGATGAAGAATTTCTTCAGTGAGCGAATCAGCCATAACAACACGTCGGCATTACCTATATCACTCAGAAAGCCATAAACGGGCTTTCCTTTCATAAAGTCTTCTATTATTGGAACAGCTGTATCTACAACTTGTTCAAAAGCCTCGGGCTTTCCTGTGCTCAGCGTCAGTCCGGGCAGAGCCATGAACTGTTCGCGCGCGGCTACTCTTCCCCAAGGGTATCCGTTGAGCAGGTATAACTCGTCTTTTGACGGACGGAAATAGAACTGATGGGCTGAGTTTTTCAGGCAGTTGAAAAAAGAGGAACGGGGAGTCCTGTCTTTTATACCCTCTTCGAAAAAAGTGATAAGCCGCTGTGTATTTGCCTGCACATCACTAGCCGAAAAAATAATGGATTCGCCTTTGGTGATAGGTAGTTCGAAGTAACCCGGCACATAGAGGTCTTCCTTATATTCCAGTCCTTCTTCCTTATCTCTTTCGTACTCGATCCCTTTGTACCAGCTGGGTTCGAATATAAAATCAACCTCTTTGTTGAATTGCATAAACAGTTCGGGATAACCGCTGTACATCTGCATGCTGATACCGTTCTCTACCTCTTTGTAGCCATGTTCGGCAACTGAGTTTTCCTGCGTAAGTTGATTTATCTCCCGGAATGCAAGAAACGGCTTGAAGCGTATGGTGGTAGGCGAATGTGCATCGAGCAATGTGTAACGGATGAAAATGGAATTGTCTTCGAGCGAAAACATCTTTTCTTTTGATAAGATAACACCTCCTACACGGTAGATGGTACGCGGCAGCGAGTCGCAATCGAATTCGCGTATATATTTATGCCCCATCGGACTGTAATTGTTCCCATCATACTTGTGTATTCCCAGATTGAACTCGGCTCCATGCTGTATAACAGTTTCATCGAAAGACGAAAGCAGTACATGGTTAGAGTTGTCGAGTTTGGGAACAGGCATGACAAGCAGTCCGTGCTGTTTGCGTGTATTACATTCTACAAGTGTTGTACAATGATAGGCACCGCGCCGGTTGGTTCTCAATATCTCTCTTTTGAGGGAATATTCGAGGTTGACCATACGGCTTTTGTCGAATTTCAGATATGTATTAGCCTTATTATGACCCATGTTACGGATAAGTTATTCGGTTTATATAAAGTACAATAATAAACAAAAGGATATATTTGCTCGATATATCCGTTTTTAAAGATAGTAAAAATGTTAAAGATTTGCTCCTTTTTTAGAAATGTTTATGAACATAGCAACAAATTTCAGAAGACTATAACGATAGTTTTTATTATTTAGAGTCTGTTTAAATTTTATTCATTCAGATTTTTAGAGCCATTTTGGAAATAATTTATTCTTTTTTGAGGTGATAATAGCGGGCTATTTAAACCGATAAAAGGGATAAATTAAACCAAAAGAGCCTAAAAATGAATGAAAAAGAATCTGTAATAAAATATTTTGGTAAAATTTAAACAGACTCTAAATGCAGATTAGGATTAGGATTTTGATTATATGTTCGATTTCTTCCTGCGTGTAACTCCTATCTCAGTTTAATTCTTATAAATTTAGCACATATCTAACGCGCACTCCCGTGCTTGTTTTTCATTTTACATACGCTTTGCTCCTGTGACCGTTGGTTGGCATTGCCCAAAACGAAACAAAAAGCTAGTGCTCCGTTTCTCGCCGACCCACCAACGGCTTGCCGGCTAAAAGGGACAAACATGCTGTTGCCTCATCCCTTTTTACGCTGACTTCACCGGATGGGTGCCCCCACTGCGGAACTAATGCACAGAACCGCAATGCGGCGACAAGACAGAATCTTTTTGTCGTCTCCCGATCGTGCGTCAGCCTGCGCCGTTAGCTTTATGGACGGGGCACCCGTAGGGTGAGAAAGGCGTAAAAACGAAAACGTGTTTGAGCTTGGCTACTGATTCTAACTATACAAGTCTTAGAGCTAGTTTTTTCGTTTAGCCTTTAAGCCCTTTTACGGGTCGTCCGATGAAGCGTGGCGCTAAAGCGTTTTGCTTACTTTGCGGCTTTGGGCAAAGTAAGGTAAGCAATTTTTAATTGCGCGCAATAAGAAATCGGACGATTATATTAAACATGAAACTAACTACACACAAACCTTATTTAGAACTATTTTAGTTAATGAAGTATCTTTTATCATTCCGTTAAATAATTGTAATTTATGGTTTTATTGAGCATTTGGCTGTATAGCAAACTATAACTTATTAACCGGCGGCGCGCTAATGTTTAGTATTTTTATATCTTTGTAGTCCTGAAATAAAGTTATATAATACTAAATCGAAATAAGTTAAATATATGCTTTCATTTATAACGTGGGATGTAAATCCGGAGGCCTTGTCTTTGTTTGGGCGCGAAATACGCTGGTATGGTATTCTGTGGGCGGCCGGAGTCCTTTGTACTACGATGGTGGTACAAAAAATGTATAAATATGAGAAATTACCGGACAAATGGTTCGATTCCTTATTTATATATGTCCTGACAGGGTTGATCATAGGCGCACGTCTGGGGCATTGCCTGTTTTACGATCCTGTGGCCTATCTGTCGCATCCGCTCGACTTGCTGAAAGTATGGGAAGGTGGACTAGCCAGCCATGGCGGTGCTATCGGGATGACTATCGGGGTATGCCTCTATTCGCTGAAGATTACCGGTAAAAAGATTAATTGGAAGCATCTGGGTATCTCCTCCGTTATAGGCCTTGTACTCGGTGCTGCATGCTACTATATCTATAAGCTGATAACGGGAGCAGAATCTTCGCTCGACCTGTTACTATATCAGTTTACATTTATGGGATTCTTTATAGGCGTGTGTGTGTCTTTGGTATATACAACGCGTGAAATGTCGATAAAAACACTGGACAGACTGGTTATAGGCGTGGCTATCGGTGCTACATCCATCCGTCTGGGCAACCTGATGAATTCAGAAATATACGGTGGTGCTACCGAATTACCTTGGGGTTTTAATTTCGTAAGAGACGTAAAATGGCACTGGCCACTGGCTCAGGGTGGCTCTGGCGAATTGCCATGCCATCCTACACAAATATACGAAGCTTTGGTTTACTTGTTTTTGTTCGGTTTAGGCTTATATCTCTTCTATAAGACGACAGCTAAAAACAGGACGGGGCTTATCTTGGGAATATCGCTTATCGGTATTTTCTTTTCCCGTTTTCTGATAGAATTTATTAAGAACATACAAGAGCCATTCGAGATACAGATGATAGATACGATAGGCATCAATATGGGACAATTGCTTAGCCTGCCGTTTGTCATCTGGGGTGTCTGGCTGGTATGGAGTGCATTGAAACGAGAGCCGGAAACTACAGAAAATCTAAATAAAAAGAAATAGAAGAAAATCTAAACTAGTATGTTAAAACCTATTCCTATAAAAGATGATTTGTTTTATATAGGTGTAAACGACCGCACAAAACATCTTTTCGAAAATTTATGGCCTTTACCCAAAGGTGTTTCATATAATTCATATCTAATTGTCGATGAAAAGACTGCTCTGTTCGATACCGTAGATGTATGTTATTCGGATCAGTTCTTTCACAAACTCGAAATAGCACTTGATGGCAGGCTGCTCGACTATGTAATCATTAATCACATGGAACCCGATCATTCGGGCTCTCTGGGATTGCTGAGGAGCCGTTTCCCGAATGTACAGGTAGTAGGCAACAAGCGTACTGCCGATATGGTGCAGGGCTTTTTCGGAATAACCGATGGTGTAATGGTAATAGACGATCTGGACGAATTATCGCTGGGTAAGCACAATCTTGTTTTCCATCTGACGCCTATGGTACACTGGCCGGAGACTATGATGACCTACGATACTACTTATAAGATAGTATTTTCGGGCGATGCTTTCGGTACATTCGGCACATTGGATGGTGGTATCACTGATGCCCAGTTGCACCCCGAACGATATTATGACGAAATGATCCGCTATTACTCCAACGTGGTAGGTAAATTCGGTTCGCCTGTGCAAAAGGCATTGGAAAAACTGGCTACGCTCGATATTAAATATATCTGTTCTACACATGGCCCGGTATGGACATTGGACGACCAGATAAAGAAAGTAATAGGCATATATGATAAACTCAGCCGCTACGAAGGCGATGAGGGTGTAGTTATAGCTTACGGCAGTATGTACGGGCACACAGAGCAAATGGCAGAGACGATTGCTTATGAGCTTGCACAGCAAGGGATACGAGAGGTGATACTGCACAATGTTTCGAAACGCTCGCATTCTTACATCATCCGCGATATATTCAAATATAAAGGTCTCATAGTAGGTTCTCCTACATATAATAACAAGTTATTTCCTGAGGTAGAGTATCTGTTGTCTAAGATAGAAGGACGTGATATGAAAAACCGTTATTTCGGCTACTTCGGTTCATTCACATGGGCAGGTGCGGCAGTGAAACGCCTGGCACAATTTGCTATCGATACCAAGTTTGAAGTAGTGGGCGAGCCGGTAGAAATGAGACAGGCTATGCGCCTCGACACCTACGATGCGTGTATCTCGTTGGGTAAAGCTATGGCAGATAGATTGAAACAAGACAGATAAACTGTTGAGACATAAATTATATATAAATAGGGCTGTCAATCAAAGACAGCCCTATTTATATGTCAGCAACCAGATTCTTTATGATTATTTGCCACGCCATTTAGTAACTGTTTAAATTTGATTGGCACTCTTATTTTGTATTAAGTAATACATAATATTTGTTGTCGTTTTCAATTCTGTAGGGGCGAAATATCTTTCGCCCGCAACTATATCGGGCGAAAGATATTTCGCCCCTACTACCTAAGAAAATAAGACAATATTTATTATCCATTACTTATTTCAAATATATTTTTTCTTTTTATTCGCAGGTTTAGCGGGCTAAACCAAAAGTGGAAAGTAGAAAATAGAGAAGAAAGAATAAAAGTTACTTAAGGTATGGGATAATAGTATATCTCATTTTATTATGGTCTGATGGATTACTCCTGTACTGCCAGATAATTATAGTCACTCACTACCTTACGCAGAAAAACCTTATCTGGACCGTCGTAGCTATAACCTGTTATGGTCTTTATCTTATCGGCAAGCCTTTGGCTGAAGTAGTCATTGTCGCGCATACGCTTATCTTCGGTGATAGAAATAATAGTCTGAATATCCCTGTCCGACAATTTATCCAACACATCGGCATAAGTAACCTTGTAGTCTTCATGAAAATCGAGATCGGTAATAGACAATTCCCTGTTACTGGCATTCAGCCTCAGATCGATAACCGTAGTACCTGCCAGCAGATCGCCTAAACGTTGCGACTTTTTGGTAACGGCGACCATAATAACACCGAGAAATCCGTATGTCATCGAAAAATCGACGAGCCTGAACAGCCACCTTATCAGGAAAGAACCTGTGGACGGTGCTGTGCCATCGACATTTACCACCCTGATCTTCATTATCATCTTACCGGGACTCTGTCCGTTATTTAATGTTTCGAACAGAAGATCATAAAATACTATAGGAAAAAAGAACACAATCCAGATAAGAATAGCAGCCAGTTCCCCATCTAACACCGCCTGAGCACCTAACGGATTTGAATATATGAATGAGAATATCCACAGCCAACCGAAGAACCAGACAATAATAAGAATATAGTCTATAATATAAGCTAATATTCGTTTGCCTATATTAGCTACTTCATAGTCTATTGTTACGTTTTGCGTGGTTTGAACTTCTATTATCATCTTTTTTAATACAAGTAATTGGCAAATTTAGTTTTTTCAAATGATTATTTATATATTTTTATTATTATTTTCGCCCAAAGAACTATATTTGTAATAATATACGAATACTTTATTCACCTATTTGAATGAGAGAAGCCGCATTTATTAAAGAGAATAGAGATAAGTGGCAAAAGATAGATAACGAAACAAAAGGAACAGCTATTCCTGCGGAGACTTTGGCTAACAACTTTATAGAACTTACCGACGACTTGTCGTATGCACGTACTTTCTATCCCAAATCTCAGACCGTCAGATATCTGAATCAGCTTACAGGCCGCTACTTTATAAATATATACCAGTATCGCAAAAGGGATAAGGGGCGCTTCTTCCGCTTCTGGAAAGAAGAATTACCGCTTATCATGTATAAGTACAGGAAGCATATGCTCTATTCTTTCCTGTTCATGTTTGCCGGTGTATTACTTGGTGTATTCTCTTTGCAGCAGGAATCGCAATTTGCGAATCTTATACTCGGTCCCAGCTATGTGAATATGACAATCGAAAACATAGAGAAAGGCGATCCTATGGCTGTCTATAAAGACGATGCCAAGCTTTCCATGTTTTACGGCATAGGGACAAATAATATACGTGTAGCCTTTCTTGCCTTCATTTTCGGCATTTTCTTTTCGGCTGGCACTGTATGGATTATGTTTTCTAACGGGGTTATGCTCGGGGTGTTCCAATATCTATTTTATACCAAAGGGTTGCTGTTTACATCTGCCATCACTATCTGGCTGCATGGTACGCTCGAAATATCGGCTATCATCATTGCAGGCGGGGCGGGGCTTATCTTAGGCAACAGCCTGTTGTTTCCGGGCAGTTATAAGCGGTCTTATCTGTTGATGAAGTCTGCCAAAGATGCGCTGAAAATTGTGGTCGGGCTTATCCCTGTATTCATTACAGCCGCCTTCATCGAGAGTTATCTTACACGGCTCACCGAAATGCCTGTGTATTTCAACCTGACGATTATAGGCCTCTCAGCCTTATTCATTATATGGTATTTCATCTATTATCCTTACCTTGTCAATAAAAGAAAACATGAAAGAACAAGAGAAAATTAAGTTATTCGGAAGCAGAGACTTTGCCGGAAACTTCGATATGTCGCTAAAATTTATCAAACAGAACTTTTTTCCTATAGCTAAGGGAATCGCCTACCTGATCCCTCTCTTCCTCATAGGCTCATATTTCATACCTAATATATTTAAACTTTATTATCATCTTGGAGGCAATGTGAACAACCCCAATGCGGCAAACCTCGTGTTTGAAGACTTTTCTCCTCTAGGTGTATTTGTCGGCTATATATTATTTGGTGGAGCCATGCTGGCTATAGCGTTATACACAATTTCTTACATGGCATTATATGTAAAATCGGAAGACGGAGTAGTAAACAGTTCTGATGTATGGAAAAAAGTGACAGGGGCTATATTGCCTATACTAGGCGCATCCATCCTGTTCGGCATTCTAGTCCTTATAGGATCGGTACTTTGCTATATTCCGGGAATTATGGTTGCCGTTTATTTAGGATTCTATATCTACGTGTATATCAACGAGGATTTGGGTATCATCGACAGTTTCAAGCGCAGCTACGAACTGGTACAGAATAATTTCTGGATTACACTCGGTTTTAGCATTGTATTTTCTTTCCTTATAGGTATGGTAGCGATGGTATTTACCGCTCCGTTTTATGTAGGTATGATAGCGAGCATGTTACAGGTAGAATTCTTCGCAAACGATATCGTGTTTATTATATTCGTTTTCATTGCCATAATAGGATATACATTCCTTTACCCCGCATTCTATATGGCAATGGGCGTAATGTACTACAGCCACAGAAACAAACTGGAAAATCTGGACTTAAACACAGAGATAGACAATATAGGCAGCTACAACAACGGACAAAACCCTCCGTATTAAAAACTAAGAGTGACAGGCAGTAAACTACATATCACTCTGGTCAGGGGCATTCTCATAATGCTCTTCGCCTGTTTGTACCTCTCATCGGCAGCACAAGCTGACTCTATTCCCATTCCACAAGTTGAGCAAGCAGCCGAACCAGTAGAATTCAGAGTTCCTGATAAAACTAAAATAGAAGAGTTCCAGAAAGACAGCCGTTTCAATTACGAACGTGTAGAGAAGCAAGCTTCGTGGTGGGACAGGCTTCTCGGTAAAATCATCTACTTCTTTGCCCGCCTGTTTGGGGAAACCATTGGTAGCGGGATACCCAGCATGGTGGTTATTCTGGTCATAATACTCGCTTTGAGCCTGATCACACTAAAGTTGCTGGGCGTGGATTACAAATCTATTCTGAGCAAGAAAAAAGTAGATACATCCGAAATAGATATCTATTCGGAGAATGTCCATGATATGGATTTCGACACACTGATAGCCAATGCCCTAAAGAACAGGGACTACAGGCTGGTCATACGATTTCTCTACCTGAAAAGTCTGAAATCGTTGTCAGATAAAGAGATTATAGAATGGAAAGCCAATAAGACCAACTATAGTTACCAGTACGAAATAGAGAATTCGGCACTGCGTTCTAAATTTCTGGAAGCTACGCTGATTTTCGACTATGTATGGTATGGTGAGTTCTCTCTTGACGAACAGCAATTCTCCGATGTGTATAGCAGGATGGACAGCTTTAATAAAACGATAGCCAATGAAAGATAAGAAGATAATAGCACTGATAGCTGTGATTGTCATCTTAGTATTCGGGTTGGCATACGCAAAAAGCAAAAGTCCAAAAGCTGTGGACTGGCGTCCTACGTTTATCAATACCAGGACAAGCCCCTACGGTACATATATTACATACAAGCTGCTCGACAGTATATTTTATACCAAGAATATACGCACTACCCGCGTGCCGATATACAATAACCTGAAAAATGGGTTGGACGAATATTTCGGAAAAGACGAGGCTTACGATTTAGACAGTTACGAATCATACGATTACGGACAGCAGGAAGATAACAGCAATACGGATAACATAGAGGAAACCTATACCATGAGCGATATTCCCGTCGAAGAATATGACAATACCGACAGCCTGGAATACGTTGAAGAAAACAGCGATCCTACAGCATGGTATCATTATTTGGACAACCTGTCGGATACCTCGTCCTACCTGTTCATCAATCGGGAATTCAACCTTGACAAGCTAGACCTGGAATATCTGCTCGATTTTGCCGGACTGGGAAATAATGTATTTATTTCTGCCGAGTTTTTCGATCATAAGCTGGAAGACACATTAGGAATCAGAAGCAACAAACCGTATAATTACAATGATACCATATTTTCGTTGACAGACTATCCCACAAAAAAATATAGGTTTCAAAGCCTACAGGGCAGCACAAAGCTGAATACCGACAGTTGCAAGCATCCCGTAAGAACATTAGCTTTTAATAATGTAAAAGATACTGTATTCATCGATATTTCGTACGGAAAGGGACATATCTATCTGCATACCATCCCTACCGCCTTTGCCAATGTGAACATGTTGCAAACCGATAAGTACGACTTCGGTTTCAGATGCTTGTCGTACCTACCCAAAGACAATAAGATCATATGGGACGAATACCAGAAACAGGGATCTATAGCTGAAGGCAGCACATTCAAGGTAATGCTGGAAAATCCGCCTCTGCGCACTGCTCTGTATATCATTCTGGGAGGATTCCTTCTGTTTATGATTTTCAGGGCAAAACGTACGCAGCGTGTCATTCCTGTAATACAGCCGCCGGTAAATTCATCACTCGAGTTTCTGGGAACAATAAGCAACCTCTATTACAAAAAGAAGGACTTACATACCATCGTGGAGAAACGCCATGCTTATTTCCTCGATTTTATCAGGAAAAACTATTATATGTCGACCGAAAATATCGACAATGATTTTACAAACGTACTCAGTGCCAAATCGGGTGTAGATAAAGAAAAACTGAATGAGCTCTTCTTTCTGTACAAAGATATGATGAGCCTAGCATATATACCCAACGAAACATTTTTGAAATACAACCACTTGTTGGAAGAATTTTATAGAAACGTGAAAAACAAATAAACAGAATCATATATGTCAGACCTAGAATTCCAGTCGAGAATAGATTTCTCCGAATTGAGCCAAAGCGTTCAGAACATAAAGAGTGAAATAGGCCGCGTCATCGTAGGTCAGCACCAGCTGATAGAACAAATGATTGTGGCTATTCTGGCAAACGGCCATATACTAGTAGAGGGCGTACCCGGTGTGGCCAAAACCCTTTCGGCAAAATTGCTTGCCAAAACTATAGAGGTAGGTTTCAGCCGCATACAGTTTACCCCCGACCTCATGCCTTCCGATGTATTGGGTACAAGTGTATTTATACCGGGATCGGGCAAATTTGAATTTAAAAAAGGGCCCGTATTTTCCAATATTGTACTGATAGACGAGATAAACCGTTCCCCTGCTAAAACGCAAGCAGCCTTGTTTGAGGTGATGGAAGAGCGTCAGGTGACGAATGACGGTACGACCTACAAAATGGATTATCCGTTCCTTGTAGTAGCTACCCAAAACCCGATAGAACAGGAAGGCACATACCGCCTGCCCGAAGCACAGCTCGACCGTTTTCTGTTCAAGATTCTGGTAGATTACCCGAATATTGTGGATGAAATAACCATTCTGGACAGACAAAACAAAGGTGAGCTTTCTGCCGATATCGGTATCAATCCGGTACTGACGGCAAGCAAGTTGCAAGAACTGAGAAACGCTGTAGACAAAGTGCTGGTAGAGCATCACTTACTGGAATATATAGCCCAGATAGTAGCTGCCACACGCCAAAGCCCTTGGATAACATTGGGTGCTTCGCCGCGTGCATCACTGGCTATACTCAATTCGGCAAAGGCACTGGCTGCCATCAGAGGGCGCGACTTTATCACGCCTGACGATATCAAAGAAATGGCTGTACCTGTACTACGCCACAGAGTTATATTAACACCCGAAAAAGAAATGGACGGTACATCTACCGACACAATTATATGCCAACTAATAGACAAAGCGGAAGTTCCCCGATAATCCGGTTCTTTAAGAGTCTGTATCTTACAAACCGTTTCTTCGTCACACTGGCTCTATGTGTGATGGGCTTCTTTGCGTGCTTTATCTTCGATGAGTATTATTACATAATGCAGATTCTCTTTGGGGTATTCTGCGTATTCCTCCTGCTCGACATCGTATCGGCATACCGGCAGAAGAAAGGCATCACTGCATCGCGAAACTGCCCTGAGCGGCTCTCGAACGGAGATGTGAATACTATTTCGATAGAAGTATCTAACCGATACCCATACAAGGTGAATATAAAGATCATTGAGGAAGTACCATTCCAGTTCCAGAAAAGGGATCTTACATTCAATGCCTCGCTGGACAACGATGCGACCGAAACATTCTATTATGACCTGCGTCCTACCCAGAGAGGTCTTTACCTGTTCGGCGCACTGAATATCTATGCAGCAGGGATATTCGGCTTTGTAAGTAAACGCTATATATTCGACAGTCATAAAGATGTGGCCGTTTACCCGTCATTCATAGAAATGCACAAATATGAGCTGCTCGCCGCATCGCACCGCCTGACGGACTATGGTATAAAGAAGATCAGACGCATCGGGCATGCTACCGAATTTGATCAGATAAAGCATTATACATTTGGCGATGACCCGCGCACCATCAACTACAAGGCTACAGCACGCATGAATCAGCTGATGGTAAATACATATCAGGAGGAGAAGTCGCAGCCTGTATATTGCCTCATAGACAAAGGGCGGACAATGAAGATGCCGTTCAACGAAATGACATTGCTCGATTATGCTATCAATTCTACTTTGATGGTATGCAGTACAGCGCTGAATAAAGGTGATAAGGCCGGACTGATTACTTTCTCTAAAGATATAGACGAGCTACTGCCTGCGGACAAACAACGCCGCCAGCGAAATAAAATACTGGAAACGCTGTATGCACAGCGAACCGACTTTAAAGAGTCGGACTATGAACGCCTGTACGTTACGGTGAGAAGAAAACTGACACAACGCAGCCTTATTATTCTGTACACCAACTTTGAGACTGTAAACGGTATGCGCCGCCAGTTAAGATACTTGGGGCGTATGGCTAAGGATCATTTAGTACTGGTCGCATTTTTCCTCAACTCGGAATTTAACGAGGTACTCGATTCACAACCGGCAAATATAGAGGAAACATTCCGTAAGGGAATGGCAGAAAAGCTATCAAACGACAAGTTCCTCATCGTAAAGGAGCTGAACAGGCACGGTATTCATACCATACTATCCAAGCCGGAAAATCTGACAATTAATTCTATCAACAAATATCTCGAATTTAAAGCCAGAGGATTGATATAAAAAAACGACCGGTAAGTAATTTCTCTTCTCCGGCCGTTCTTCCCATTACATTCTAAAACTATTTATTAGCATCTTTACTGGCTATGGCATCTACTACCGCTACAGCCGTAAGGTTTATTATATCTCTGACCGAGCTTTCTATGTCGGTAAAGTGTACGGGCTTGCGTAACCCCATCTGTATAGGGCCGATGCTTTCGCCTGCAATACCGAGTTCCATCAACAGTTTACTGGATATATTGGCTGAACTCAGGTTAGGGAATATCAATGTATTCACATCTTTACCTTTCAGTGTATTGAACGGGAATGCATGGTCTCTCAGATCCTTATTCATGGCAAAATTCAACTGCATTTCTCCATCGATAACAAAGTCCGGATAATTCTCGTGGAAATATTTGATAGCATTGGATATACTTTTCGGGCCACCATCTACATCTGCACCATAGTTAGAAAACGACAGCATAGCCATCACCGGCTCGGTAGCAAAATAGCGTACTGTATCGTGCGACAGTTTTACGATCTCGATCAGTACATCTTCATCCGGCCAGCGATTGATCAGCGTATCGGCAAGGAAATAAGGGCCTTTTTTAGTCTGTACAATGTGCATAGCCGCAAAATGCTTATACTGAGGCTTCAAACCGATAACTTCAAGCGCTGTGCTTGCAAATTCGCGATAGTGGCTGTACACTCCCGTAATAACGGCATCGGCATCACCTGTCTCCACCATCATCATACCAAAATAGTTGCGATCGCTCATTTTCTCGAATGCTTCCTGATAGCGGATACCTTCCCTCGATTTTTTATCACTCAGTATAGTAGCATAGCGGGAACGGCGTATGTCTTCCGAAATATTACGGTGGTCTATTATCTCAACTCCTTTCAGGTCGATACCATTTTCGCGGGCAATATTTCTTATGCGGTCTTCACTACCCAGCAAAATAGGATGACACAGGCCTTCTTTGTGTGATATAACGGCCGCCTTTATCATATTGATATGATTACCTTCACAATACACCACACGCTTCGGTTCACTTTTAGCCAGAGTATTCAGACTATGGGTAAGCTTATTGCTATATCCCAGCATTTCATCCAGCCTGTTTTCGTATGCTTCCCAGTCTGTTATCTCTTTGCGGGCTACACCGCTTGCTATTGCTGCTTTTGCCACAGCTATAGATACTACCGTCAGCAAACGCGGATCGAGAGGCTTGGGTATAATATAATCGCGCCCGAAACTCAGTTTTTTAATTTCATAGGCTGTGTTTATTACATCGGGAACAATATCTTTTGCCAGATCGGCAATAGCACGCGATGCAGCCAGCTTCATTTCTTCATTTATAGAGGTTGCCCTCACATCGAGTGCCCCTCTGAAAATATAAGGGAAACCGAGTACGTTGTTCACCTGATTAGGATAATCGGAACGTCCTGTGGCAAAAATAATGTCGTCGCGTGATGCCATCGCTTCGTCATACGAAATCTCAGGATTCGGATTAGCCAATGCAAAGACAATCGGATCATTATTCATTTTGCGTATCATCTCTTTGGTCAGCACATCGGCAGAAGAAAGTCCGACAAATACATCTGCACCTTCTATGGCATCGTCGAGTGTAACAAGGTCTGTATCTGCTGCAAAATATTTCTTTGTCTCGTTCAGGTCTTGTCGTTTGGTAGAAAGCACTCCCTTGCTGTCGCACATAATAATGTTTTCTTTTTTCAGCCCGAACTTCATATACAACTTGGTACAGGCTACAGCCGAAGCTCCGGCACCATTGACCACAAGTCTGACCTTAGTAATGTCTTTCCCCGCTATATCCAGAGCGTTCAGTAAGGCTGCGGCAGATATAATGGCTGTCCCATGCTGGTCGTCGTGCATCACAGGTATATCGAGTTCTTCTTTCAACCTTTTTTCTATTTCGAAGCATCCGGGTGCTTTTATGTCTTCCAGATTGATACCCCCGAATGTAGGTGAAATCGCTTTTACCGTCTGTATAAATTTTTCAGGGTCTTTCTCATCCACTTCTATGTCGAATACGTCTATCCCTGCATATATCTTAAACAGCAGACCTTTTCCCTCCATCACCGGTTTACCTGCCAATGCTCCGATATCGCCCAGCCCGAGAACAGCTGTGCCATTCGAGATAACAGCTACCAGATTTCCTTTAGCTGTGTAGTCGTACGCCAGTTGAGGATCTTTTTCTATTTCGAGACAAGGTTCGGCTACTCCCGGAGAGTATGCCAGCGATAAGTCGTTTTGAGTACTGTGCGGTTTGGTAGGAACAACTTCAATTTTACCGGGCTTGCCTGAACTATGATACTTCAAGGCAGCTTCTTTAGTAACTTTAGGCATAGTGCTACAGCTTTTAAGAAATTATAAACTAATATCAGCAAAGGTATGAAAAAGGAACTGTACGGAAGACTTATTTAACAATAATCATTATGATTAAATAACATGTTTAAAAGCATATAATCGAGAATAAAAAGACTAACAGACACCCATTTTAAGTATTTTTAATTTCAAAATGACAAAAAAATCATTTATTCTTCAATACCTCACGAGCTTTCTCTATGATTGTATCCAGCCCCTTAGCCATATCTTCGTCTGTCATATCCACTTTTATATCAGGGTCTATGCCAAATTCGATCTGGTTCTTTTCGGCATCGAGAAACGGAGAAGCTGAAAAACGTACAGACCAGCTATTTGGAATTTCGGAAGTGAAAGGCAGGCCGCTCCCCCCTCCTGTCCTGTCACCTATAAGGATTGCATTGGGTGCATAGCGCATGGCATTTACAAAATCGTTGGCGGCACTAAAACAACTGCGGTTGGTAAGTACGGCTACTTTCTTCTGATATCTGACACCACTGGATGGCTCCACATATATTTCGTATGGCTTAGAAAAATCGTTATGTCCTTTGCCGGTCTTGTGCATGACATGGCTCACCAGCGTTTTTTTATTCATGAAGTGAGACGCCAGTTTTTCGCTGTTCGACATATATCCTCCGCCATTATCCCTGAGATCGAGAATAATACCATCGCAGATAGCAAGCCGGTCGAGTACCTGATTGAGGTTGCCCTCTCCTATTCCACTCGAAAAGCTACCGTAATAAACGTACCCTATATTATCGTCAAGTATCTTATATCTCAATCCTCCGGCAATGCCGTAATCGGTACCGAGATAGTTTTTCTGTATTTTTGCATCAAAATTATCGGGATAGTCTTCAAACCATTTCCAGTAACGGGCTACATTGTGGCTAGCCACAAGATTGACGTGACCGTCTTTCACCTCAGCCAGCATTTCGCCCATTACGCCGAAAAAGGCATCGTTACTCATATTTTCACTTATGCGCTCCGAGTAACGCTTGTGGACTTCGTTCCAATCTACATTTTTGTATTCGAAAAAGCAGTAATGTTCATCCATTATTTTCCACAGAACTTCAAAGTTTCCTCTCTTAGTATTGGTTTGTTGGGCATCTTCTTCGAAACATGAAGAAAACAGTAAGGTAAATAAAAGATATATAACGATTTTACTTTTCATCTAGCTGGTTTTTGCGGGTACTCATCTCATATAATGATTCGGTTAATACTATCAGCATTAGCCGTTCGACAAATATACGAGATTTTTCCACGATTGGAAACAGCAAGTAATTTATCCAATACGAAAAAAACATCAGGGTAATAACAGTTCCTTAAACTCTTCGTATGAATAGCGGTAGTAATTGAGGTCTACATGACCATCAACTCCGGGTAGTTCCCCTTTATGCGAAAACTGCCAGATTCTCCAGTTCTTTAAATCTTTCGAGGGTTCATTATGCAGGTCGCACATCCAGATAATGTTATCTGCAAAATTTCCTTTTATATACAGTTTATAGCAGTCCTTATTTGTATATATTACAGGATGTACGCCGAAACGTTCGTATAGTTCGTTTTCGAGGGCTTTCAATTCAGTTATTACCCCTTCTACATATTTGGCATCTTTGCTGTAGGGGTTTGCAGGCGAGTGCTCTACATCTATGGCAGGAATCATATCTCCTTGTTGGAATTTCGCTTTTTTCAGGAAATGTTGTGCCTGTTCTTTACCCGACAGACCGAAAGTATAGAAGTGGTATGAGCCTGTTTTGATATTGGATTTGCGAGCCAGATCGTAATTATAAGGATAATTCCGGTCTTCGTGTGTCGTGCCCTCTGTGGCTTTCAGGTAGGCAAATGTAATATTCTGGTCAAGTACACTTTCCCAGTTTAGTATCGGGTTATGATGCGAAACGTCTATACCTTTTACAAAGTACTTATTGGAATCAAAAGTTTCCGATTCCCCGAAGTAGTCTTTTATGATAAAAAAGGCAAAAAGACCTAAACATACCACAACAACAAAAAGCAGAATATACTTTTTTCCATTCTGCTTATCTGTTTTTTTCTTGCGGGTTACCTTTTTTCGCGGCTTGCGAACAGTCTTTTTAGCCATCCAAATCGGTTATTCAAATATTGCAGTCTCCGAAAAAATCTTTCCTGCCTTATCTTTTGCCGACAATATAAGTTCATCCTCACTTATACCCCAATCTATATTTATAGTCGGGTCGCTCCATAGCAGAGATGCTTCGTGCTGAGGGGCATACACATTGTCTACCTTATACGAAAATATTGCTTCCGGACTTAAAACCAAGAATCCATGTGCAAATCCGCGGGGAACAAAAAACTGTTTTTTATTATCTTCGGTCAGTTCTATAGAGAGGCTTTGCCCGAATGTGGGAGAAGATCTGCGCAGGTCTACAATAACATCGAGCACACTTCCTTTGAGTGCTCTTACCAGTTTTGCCTGAGCATATTCTCCTGTCTGATAATGCAACCCGCGTAAAACACCGCGTGTCGATTTGGATTCATTGTCCTGAACGAAATCTACTTTCCCTATATGTTTCTCGAAATCTTCTTTTTTGAATGATTCCATAAAGTATCCACGTTCATCGGTGAATACTCTGGGCTCTATTACCCATACTCCCTTTATGCTTTGCTCCGTAAATTTCATATATCAGTCCAATAAGCTTAGAATATATTGTCCGTACGCAGTTTTGTCGAGACGCTCTCCTAATACACGCAGTTGTTTATCATCGATCCATTTGTTTCTCCATGCTATCTCTTCAATACAAGAGATATAGAAACCCTGACGATTTTGGATAGTCTCCACATAGTTTCCGGCTTCGAGCAGGCTGTCACAGTTACCTGTATCGAGCCAAGCAAATCCGCGTCCGAACAACTGTACCTGCAATGTACCTTCTTCGAGGTAACATTTGTTGAGGTCTGTTATTTCATACTCGCCACGAGCCGATGGTTTTAAGGCTTTAGCTTTTGCTGTTACACTGCTATCGTAGAAGTAAAGACCGGGAACAGCGTAATTCGATTTCGGAACAGATGGTTTTTCTTCCAATGATAATACTTTACCATTCGCATCGAATTCAACGACTCCGTATGCACGCGGGTCTTTCACATAGTAGCCGAATATACAGGCTCCATTATTCAATGAGGCGGCTTCCTTCAACATTTTGGAAAATCCTTGCCCGTAAAACATATTATCACCCAAAATGAGGCAGCCGGGTTCACCATTGAGGAATTTCTCACCCAGAACGAATGCCTGTGCCAGACCGTTAGGTACTTCCTGCACTATATATTCAAACTTCATACCTAATTCTTCGCCCGAGCCGAACAGGTCTCTGAACATAGGCAAATCACGCGGGGTAGAGATAATCAATACTTCGCGTATTCCGGCCAACATCAGCGTAGACAAGGGATAATAAATCATAGGTTTGTCATATACCGGCATAATCTGCTTCGATATAGCTTTGGATAGGGGGTAAAGTCGTGTTGCACTTCCTCCTGCAAGGATAATACCTTTCATCTTCTGTAATGGATTTTTAATTAATATTGTGCAAATATAACCTTAATAGTGATAAATACACAACCCTGCAATCATGATTTTTGCATTTTAACTGAGGGTTTCTTTTATCTGATCTGTGACATGATACAATATTTCACGTTTTTTGTTAAAAATAAGATATATATAACCATGCCAAATTTCGCTATTTCTAAAAAAAAGTATTCCTTTGTGTTGATTTATTACGATATAATATATTATTAGATTACCAATCCGATGAATAATAAATATTTTGCATTTCTTGCACTTCTTCTGCTATGCGGAAGTTTCTCTATCCATGCTCAGGACAACCCTGAAAAAGCGAAACAACAGCAACGCTACTTCGATATAAATAAGAATATAGAGATATTCAACTCTGTCGTACGCGAGATGGACTTGTTCTATGTAGACAGTATAGATATCAATAAAAGTGTACGGAGCGGAATAGACAATATGCTGAACACGCTCGATCCTTACACTACCTATTTCAACAAGGACGACATGAAGGATTTCAGCACACAGATTACCGGTGAGTATGCCGGCATCGGGGCTGGGATCGCCTTCAAAGACAATAAAGTAGCCATTACAGAACCCTTTGAAGGAAAACCGGCAGATAAGGCGGGGCTAAAGGCTGGTGATTATATTCTCGAAATAGACGGAAAAGATATGACTACCTGCGAGAAGGTAGAAGGCGAAGCTTTCGGGCGTACACTCAGTAGTTTTGTCAGTTCCAATCTGAAAGGGCAACCCGGTACTACCATACAGTTGAAAGTAGAACGTCCGGGTGAGAAAAAGCCAATGTTAGTAAAAGTAGTACGTGAAAAAATCAATATCGACCCAATACCATATTACGGACTGGCAGATGCGAAGACCGGATATATAAACTTCAATAGTTTCACTGATAAGAGCGCAATGGATGTAAAAAATGCCTTCCTCGATCTCAAAAAACAAGGCATTACATCTCTGGTTTTAGACCTGCGCCAGAACGGCGGAGGTATTCTCGAAGAGGCTGTACAGATCGTAAACATGTTTGTTCCGAAAGGAAAAGTCGTACTATCTACTAAAGGGAAACTGAAACAACTGGACAGAACATACCGCACCACTCTGGAACCTACCGATACGGATATCCCCATCGTGGTACTGGTAGACAGGGGATCGGCTTCTGCTGCTGAGATTGTTGCAGGATCGTTGCAGGATATGGACAGGGCAGTGCTGATAGGTGAACGCACATTCGGCAAAGGGCTGGTACAGTCGCCTCGCGAACTTCCATACGGAGGTGGAATCAAAGTTACCACATCAAAATATTATATACCAAGCGGCAGATGCATACAGGCCATAGACTATTCGCACCGTAATGCCGATGGCAGCGTAGGACGCATACCCGACAGCCTGACCACCGTATTCCATACAGAAGCAGGACGCCTGGTAAGAGACGGCGGAGGTGTATCGCCGGATATCATATTCGAAGAAGAAAAAGTACCAACTATCACCTATTACCTGGCAAATCAATACATCGTTTTCGACTGGGTTACCGACTGGGCTACCAAACATAAGTCTATAAGCTCGCCCGAAACATTCTCTATATCGGATAGCGACTACGAAGATTTTAAAACATACGTTAAATCGAAAGATTTCCAGTACGACCGTATGAGCGAAAAATCAATGGCATCGCTCAAAGAGGTGATGGAATTTGAGGGATATATGAAATATGCCGGAGATGAATTTAAAGCATTGGAAGCAAAACTGGTTCCTAACCTCGACAGAGACCTTGAAACCTTCAAAGACGATATAAAGAAACAAGTAAATACCGAAATCATCAGGCGTTACTATTACCAGAAAGGCGAATATATCTATACGCTGAAAAATGATAAGGAACTGGCTAAGGCCATAGAAACGCTGAACGATACCGAGTTGTACAAAAAAACGTTGTCTGCACCCGAAAAGGCAGAAGTTGAGAGTCAGAATATAGCATTAAACTAATAAACAAACAGGAGGTATCCCAACCGGATATCTCCTGTTTTTATCATTGATATAATCACTGACTGAATAAAACCTGACAGCCAAAACAATAACTTGTTCAATATTTTACGTCCGACAACTAAGGTCTTCCACTAAAAATTATTATCTTTGTCGTCCTGTTGAGGGCTAAATATGAAATTACCAATAAACTACAAGTAACAGCAAATAGATTTTTGGCCCGTATCATAAATATACAAAAGCATAACCCAACTTAAAAAATGGAATATAATACCCAATTAAAGAAACTGGCTCTTCCCGAGTATGGAAGAAATATACAGAATATGGTTGACTACTGTCTGACTATACCTGAGCGGGAAGAACGCAAACGATGTGCAAATACAATCATCAACATTATGGGAAATATGTTTCCTCATCTGCGTGACGTAAACGATTTCAAACATATATTGTGGGATCATCTGGCTATCATGTCCGACTTCAAACTGGATATAGACTATCCGTACGAGATAGTAAAAAAGGAAGACCTTTATTCTAAACCATCCAAAATAGAATACAGCCGTCCCGATATGGAATACCGTCATTATGGTAAAACATTGGAGAAAATGGCTAAGATGATAGAATCCATAGAAGACCCGAAAGAGCGTGAGCAATTCACATTGTTGGTTGCTACACATATGAAAAAATCGTATATACAATGGAATAAGGAAGTTGACGATCAGAAAATATTTGTAGACCTGTACGACTTATCGAATCGAAAGGTGGATATCCGCAATTCGAACATTAAGTTACCGGAAATGAAGGATCTGGGACAACGCAACAATAACAGCAGCAACAATAATAACGGCAAGAAAAACCAGCAGCAAAAGAAGAAATAAGGTTTAACGACGGGAATGATAAAGGAGAGTGAAGTTTTTAAAATAGGGAAACTTGTCAAACCACATGGTATAAAAGGTGAAATAAGCTTTGCCTTCGAAAACGATGTATTCGATCGTGTAGATTGTCCGTACCTGATTTGCCGCATCGACAATATACTTGTACCCTTCTTTATCAAAGAATACCGTTTCAAAGGCAGTGAGACTGCGCTTATCACCTTTGAGGATATAGACAGCGACCGCAAAGCCCTGCGAATGGCGGGTCTCGATGTCTATTTTCCCCGCAAATATTATGAAGAAGACAGCGATGAGAATATAGAATATTCGTGGAACTTCTTCATCGGATTTTCGGTAACGGACAAGCTTGCCGGAGAACTGGGCATAATAGAAGCCATAGATGATAAGACACTGAATACTCTCTTCCTCATAAAGAACGAGGATGAAGAACTGATTATCCCTGCCACAGAAGATTTCATCGAAAAGGTAGACCCCAAAAAGAAAGTATTATATCTGAACCTGCCCGAAGGACTGATATAACAATCCCAATCCATCCACAATCTACAGCATACTCTTGCATTTACAGAATTTAAAAAATTGCATATTGACAGAATATAGAGTCTATTAATTGCAATTTTCTATATTTATACCTTATATTACCAAAAATAAAATTATAACTTTGCTTTTTAAGTTAGTAATGTAATTTATGGTTGAAACTATTATTATTTTTTATTGATATTTTTATCAATATAGCAGGGTTGCTAAAACTTATCCGCTCCTTTGCTAAAGGAGGTTATGGATAGAAAAGTAATAAAAAAGAAAAATAATGCGAAACCGTTACTTTTTAGTTAAAATCTTAATTGCCTCCTGCTTTAGCTGGAGGGTTGAAAGATAAAAAATGAAAGGCTTTAGCCGAAATACTTTGACTAAAGTCATAGTTTGACAAATTAGTATTCCATGCCTAAAAAAGGCATGGCAATTAAAAAAATAACGTTGCATTTGTCACTCACTGCTGACTGAATAGTTACTTTTTAGTTAAAACAATCTCAGACGAAGGCGCTAAGACGCAAAGAGAGAGAATACTAGCCTGTAGGGGCGAACCTATGTATTCACCCGAAAGACGAAGAAAACGGATAGACCCAACGGCCTGCCCCTACAAGAGGAAAAGTAACAAGAGTTGAAAAACAGTGCTATTTCATTACATTCGTTACTTTTTAGTTAAAATTTTAATAGCTAAATTTGTTTTATATAATAAATGAAAGATCGGATAATAGTAAAAATAGGAAGTCAGATACTTACCCGCAGAGACGGCACGCTGGATGTAACCCGCATGTCGGCACTGGTAGATCAGATTGCGGAACTACATAAGGGAAATATAGAAGTGATACTTGTCTCTTCGGGGGCTGTAGCATCGGGCAAAACGGAAATCAAGGCCAAAGCAAAGCTGGATACGGTTTCTTCGCGCCAACTTTATTCATCCGTAGGGCAGGTAAAGCTTATAAACCGCTATTCAGACCTGTTTCATCAACATGGAATTGTTTGCGGACAAATACTGGTGACAAAGGAGGACTTTGCCACGCGCCGCCACTATCTCAATCAGAGGAACTGTATGGGCGTGATGCTCGACAACAAAGTAATTCCTATAGTAAACGAAAACGATGCTATTTCCGTAAATGAACTGATGTTTACGGACAATGACGAATTGTCGGGGTTGGTAGCTGCTATGATGGGCGGAAAAAAGCTGATCATACTGAGCAATATAGACGGTATATTCAGTGACGACCCTAAAAAGCCTGATGCAAAACTGTTCAGGACGATAGACATACATAAAGACAATATAGAAAACTCTATACAGTCATCGAAATCGGCTACAGGACGCGGAGGTATGACAACGAAATACAATGTTGCCCGCAAAGCGGCCGAAGAGGGCATAGAAGTGATTATAGCCAACGGACGCAGGGAAAATATACTGATAGACCTCGTAAAAGGAAAAGAAGAGGCCTCAACCCGTTTCATACCCTCCACTAAAGGCACTACCAGTGTAAAAAAATGGATAGCACACTCCGAAGGTTTTACCAAAGGGGAGATACATGTAAACCAATGTGCGCGTGAAGTGCTATTGAGCGACAAAGCCGTAAGCCTGCTACCTGTAGGGGTTACCAGTATCACCGGTAATTTCGAGGCTGATGATATTGTACGTATTATCGACGAAGCAGGGAAACAGATCGGTATAGGAAAAACGGCATACAGCAGTGAGAAAGCAAAAGAGATAATCGGAAAGAACAATAAGAAAGCAATTATTCATTACGACTATTTATATATTGAGAAATAAATATGGACGACTATCACCAGAGTACGTTCCGGCAGGTTAGAGAAGCAGGCAGAAGCCTGAACTTGCTGGAAAAAACAGAAATCGATGCAATACTGGAAGCTATTGCTAAAGAAACCGAGTCTAAGATGTATTACATCCTTGCCGAGAATCAGAAAGACCTGCAACGGATGGATACAAGTAACCCAAAATACGACCGCCTGCTGCTCGACGAAGAGCGCATTATGGACATCGTAAAAGATATCCGCAAGGTGGCCACCCTACCCTCTCCTACAGGAAAAACACTGATACAGAAAACACTGGATAACGGATTGCAACTTTCTAAAGTCACTGTTCCGTTCGGAGTTATCGGTATTATTTACGAAGCCCGCCCGAATGTGAGCTTCGATGTATTTTCATTATGCCTCAAATCGGGTAATGCCTGCATACTGAAAGGAGGTTCGGATGCCCGTTTTTCGAACGAAGCCATTATAGACCTGATACGGAATGTACTGGACGAAAACGGCGTGAATCCGAATGTATGTACGCTATTGGCTAACGACCGCGCAGCAACTGAGGAACTATTGAATGCACGCGACTATGTAGACTTGATCATTCCACGCGGAGGGCAGGAACTGATAAACTATGTACGCGAAAATTCCCGCATACCGGTCATAGAAACAGGTGCAGGCGTATGCCATACATACTTCCATAAAGACGGAGAGCTCGATAAGGGACGAAGGATAATTACAAACGCTAAAACCCGAAAAGTGAGTGTATGTAACTCACTGGATTGCCTCGTTATAGACAAAGACAGACTGGATGACCTGCATTTTCTTTGCGAAGAACTGGAAAAGAAAGATGTAGTAATATATGCAGACAAACAGGCTTATGAAGCCCTGTTCCCATACTATTCATACGACTTGCTGAAGAAAGCAGACGAAACGAGTTTCGGCACCGAATTTCTGGACTATAAGATGTCGATCAAGACCGTAGGGAACATTGAAGAAGCCATCAGCCATATATCTCAATACAGTTCTAAACACAGCGAAGCCATAATCAGCGAAGACAGAGAAGCAATCTCTATTTTCGAAAAAATGGTAGATGCAGCCTGTGTTTATGCCAATGCATCGACAGCCTTCACCGACGGGGCACAGTTCGGTATGGGGGCAGAAATCGGAATAAGTACCCAGAAGATGCACGCACGAGGCCCGATGGCTCTGGAAGAATTGTGCACTTATAAATGGATTATAGAAGGAAACGGGCAAACCAGATCATAATTATAAATTATGAATTATAAGTTATGAGTTATAAATCTGAGAATAACCTGTAACTATTATCCCAGTCTTCATATATCCATTAAAACAAATTATCGTATGAAAAAGAAGAAGAAGAAACCCACAGGGAAAATTACAATAGAGGATTTTATAAAAGCTGTAAAGAAAGCCGACAGAGAGAACGAGTTGTCCCAATCTGCCGGATGGAGGAGGACTACCTCCATACATAAGAGTAAAAAAGTTTACGACCGTAAAAAAGAGAAAAGGAGTATTCCCGATGAGTAACGAACGTATTATAAGACTCGACTATTTCAGGATTATACTCAGTTTATTAGTCATTACATTGCATTCGCAACCGCTGTTTAGTGAAGATTCACTTACCGGATGGTTTATATCCAATGGAATAGCCCGTATAGCCGTACCCTGTTTCTTTATTATCAGTGGCTACTTTATAGCCGGACGATTGGATAACAGGAGGGAGTTAGCCCAATACCTGTCCCGGTTATTAATCGTATATATTGTATGGACTGCAATCTATCTGCCCACTTATATAGGCACAGTGGCACCACGCTCATTGATCACGTTTTCTATACTCGGCTATTACCATTTATGGTTTCTTCCGGCACTCATACTAGGTGTACTGATGTTGAAAGCCGCACACTCTTTCATAAAGAATGACAACATCATACTATTAAGCACTCTCATCCTATACATTGCAGGGTATATACTGGAATCGTACGGATTCCAGAACAGATTGTTTTGCAACGGAATCTTTTTTGGCTATCCGTTCGTTGCTATAGGTTACTATATCAATAAAAACAGAGTTGCCGAAAATATAAAACCTGTATATATATATCTGCTGCTGATTGCCGGATCTGTAGCACTCTTTACCCAGTCGTATCTCGATTATGGTATTGAAATGTACAGAAACATGTCTACGGCTCTTATTATACTGTGTCCTGCCCTGTTTATATACATTATAAAGGGGGCGAAGCTGGGAGATAGCAACGAATATATCGATAAACTTGCATCAGGGATTTATTATATCCACATAATGGTGATAACAATGATCATCCCCTTATCGGAAACGGACAACATCTATAAGTATCCTGTTATTGCCGGCATTTCGATACTATTAGCTATCTTTATTATCTTTTTGAACAAACGCATAAAAATATTTTTGTAATGAGAACATATACTAATGTCAAAGATCTCGGCGACCTGAATGCTGCCGTAAAAGAAGCCCTTGAGGTCAAGAAAAACCGTTTTGCCTACAAGTCTCTGGGTGAGAATAAAACCCTGTTGATGGTATTTTTCAATTCGAGCCTGCGCACACGTCTGAGCACACAAAAGGCGGGTATGAATCTCGGTATGAACACGATGGTACTGGATATAAATCAGGGAGCATGGAAGCTGGAAACCGAGCGCGGCGTTATTATGGACGGAGACAAATCGGAGCATATACTCGAAGCCATACCTGTGATGGGCAGTTACTGCGACATCATCGGAGTACGGGCATTTGCTCAGTTCGAAAATAAGGAAGACGACTATCAGGAGAAGATACTGAATCAGTTCATTCAATATTCCGGAAAGCCGGTATTCAGTATGGAAGCTGCAACAGGCCATCCGCTACAGGCATTTGCCGACCTGATAACAATAGAAGAATATAAAAAGACTGCACGCCCAAAAGTAGTACTTACATGGGCACCGCATCCAAAAGCTTTGCCACAGGCTGTACCGAACTCATTTGCTGACTTCATGAATGAGGCTGATGTAGACTTCGTTATCACACACCCTGAAGGCTATAACCTCGATCCGAAGTTTGTACGCGGTGCGAAGGTAGAATACGATCAGGATAAAGCCCTTGCCGGCGCCGACTTTGTATATGCCAAGAACTGGGCTGCATACGCAGATCCTAATTACGGCAAGATATTGAGCAAGGATATGTCGTGGACTGTGACTAGCAAGAAGATGGCGCTGACTAACAATGCTTTCTTTATGCACTGCTTGCCTGTACGCCGCAATATGATTGTAAGTGACGATGTTATCGAAAGCCCTCAGTCTATTGTAATACCTGAAGCAGCCAATCGCGAAATATCGGCTCAGACTGTTATAAAAAGGATGTTGGAAAGCCTGTAAGATATAGTGAGGGGATACTTCTTGCAATGAATATTCCCCTTATCCCATTAGAACGGATACCCCACAGCAATGTGCCATGCCGTATTCTTCTTTATCTTGTATGGCTCAGTGATAGGCCATCTTTTCGTATTCGGATCTTTGGACGGATCGTATGCCTTCCAACCGCAATCGAGACGGATCAACACATATTTGAAGTCGAGACGAAGCCCTAAGCCCCAAGCCAGAGCTATCTCTTTGTAGAACTCGTTGAACTTGAAGCTACCGCCTTCTTGTCCTTCATATTCTTTCATAGTCCATATATTGCCGGCATCGACAAAAGCACCCATTTCAATCACCCAAAACAGCTTACTGCGGAATTCGATACTGGCATCGAGCCTTATATCTCCTGAATGGTAATAGAAGTTATCCTTATCATTCCCCTCTCCGCTACCTCTGAAGTAGTATGATCCGGGTCCCAGCTCACGAATAGCCCAGCCTCTGACACTATTCGCACCACCCGAGAAGAAACGCTTCTGGATAGGTATCTGCTGGTTGTTTCCATACGGATAGGCAATACCTGCTCCGGCATGCCATGCTATAGAGTTCTTATCATCTACCTGATAAGTCTTGCTATAATCGACCGTTCCGCGTACATACTGGGCATAGTTAGTACCAAACACCTGCTTGGAACCTTCCTCATCAGGCTTGGTATTTGCAATAGCTGCCCCCAGGGCCAAAACGTTTCCGGCAGTTTCGACTGATGCTCTTAACGAATATATCGGTCTGTTGCGTCTGGTAGGACTGGCCAGGTTTGTCCGCGAGAATGTATAGCCCATACTCATAATAAAGTGGTCGGTAAAGCTATATCGGCGGGCAGGTATCGAGAGGTTATTGTAAAAATTCTGATTGAGACTGTTAGGAGGCAAATGTACATAACTGATGTCGATCAGATCGAAGATATGCCTGTTCAGAGACAGATTCCTGTCTTGCCATATATACTTCACTCCGGCAGATAAAACCGTTCGGGTAAAGAACTCAGGTCTCCGTTGGTAGGTATAACTTGTACTGAACTGGGTAGAAGCATGTATGCGTCTTCTGAAATCCTTTGCCAGAAATGGGAACATAAAACGAGGGAATGTAAGTGAGGTTTCCCCTCCTATCTCAAAGTAGTTCTTGGAAAAGCTTGTAAAGCTTGGAGTAATTGCCTCATAAGCCGCTCTCAGCTTCACATTAAACAACTCTGCCCCTCTGAATGTATTACGATGCAGATAACCTAGTTCGCCTCCTACTCCGAAATAGCCACCCGAGTTAGTACCTTCTACTCCGGCAGATACACCTTGTTTCTTATCGGGAACGCATGTTATCGTACAGCGCAGCTTTGTAGAATCATTCTCCCAGAACTCTGTATAGCTGATATTCACATTCTTCAATATCTGCAACTGCGACAAAGCGCTATAGGTTACAGAGGTCATGTTCTCATTATAATATGTTCCGGGTATTATATAACAGTTGTTGAGGAGGATATGGGGCTTTATATATTCCCCACGCGGTCCGTATATAATCTTATAGCCGTCTTTTGTATATACCGATGATTCCTTGTAGTTACTTATATCTCCATCTTCCAATGGGTTGTAATCTACATACAATTCAACCTCATCTACTAAATAACGGCGGTGAGGTGTTTCTATCGTTTGACCTCCTTGTCCCCGCTGTGTAAAAGGCAATATGACCAGATCTAGATCAACCTGATTCTTACCTAATGTAGAATCTCCCTCAAACTCTATATATTCGGTATTGAAAGCATAGTACCCTGTACGTCTGAAGATGGATGATATTCTTTTCCGCTCTTCCTCCAGCATATCCAGATCGAGTGTGGATCCGGTTTTCACTAACGTATTCCACCCTAACAAAGTATCTATATTGAGGGGTATTCTCCTGAGGTTTTTATTGGAAGAACGCGATAGCCTCATAAAAAGCTCGGGGTTAGATATAATACTGTCATTTACATCTATTGTATAGTTTCTTATCCGGTATGGTTCTCCTGCTTTTATATTGTAAGTAACTTTAGCTTTCTTATTTTCGAGCTGCACTTCCGGTGTGACTTTCGCGTTCTGGTAGCCCTTATTCTTCATCATGCGTTCAAGGGTGGTTATCGATTGTTGCAACATGGTGCTATCGTACAGTATAGGAGCGTCTCCTGCATTACGCAAAGTACGGTTTATCCATTTAGTGGTGTCTTCACCTGATAAGTTGTAAATAAAGAGAGGTAGCTTAAAAAGAGTAAATGTCTTAAAATTAGGCTTCTGTTTAATGTAAGTTTCCATTTCGTAAGAAGGGATAACATTCTTGTCGCTCTTTACTGTCGCACTTGAAAGCAAGTATTCGCCATCGGGTACAAATTTAGTTGTACTACAGGATGAGATCAGCAATATCAAGCAGGATACAAAACAAAAAGACGCAAATAATCTAAACTTCATTGAACCAACCTAAACGTATATTAACTATAAACTAATATGTGCAAAATATGCAACAACAATTAACAGATACTCCATTTTCATATCCTCTTTTACAATAATAAACCCTTCGGATATGAAATGAACGACAAATTTAGGGTTTTAATTGTTTCTTTTTGTAGTTTTGTTACAAAAAGAATCTTAAACCACTAGAAAATGAGACTTCATCATACAGCCCTATGGGTAACCGATCTGGAAAAGGTTAAGGAGTATTATATAAAACACTTCGGTGCAACATCGAACGAAATATATGTAAACCCCATTACCGGATTCTCCAGTTACTTCCTTACTTTCTCTTCGGGAAGCCAGTTAGAGATCATGCACAGACACGATATAGCTGACAATCTGAATGATAATATCACCCAATATAAAGGCTACATACACCTCGCCTTTTTGGCAGATACCCCCGAAGAGGTAGACGCCAAACTGAAAGAGCTGCAAGATGCCGGATACCCTATCCTCAGAGGCCCACGTACAACAGGCGACGGCTATTACGAGTTTGAAACGCTTGATCCCGAGGGCAACAGGCTCGAAGTTATATCTAAATAGAACCGGATGAGCCTGAGCAAAAACAAACTGAAATATATACGGTCGCTAAAGGACAAAAAGTTCCGTACCGAGTATGGCACTTTCGTAGCCGAAGGCAATAAGATGGTAACCGATCTGCTACCATACCTCAAGTGCCAGTTACTCATTGCCACTGCTGACTTCTTGTCCGAAACGGATATATCCGATATAGACGAAGTTATAGAGGTAAGCCCGAGCCATCTGGGACAGGCCAGTTTCCTTCAGAATCCTCAGCAGGTATTAGCCGTATTCTATCAGTCCAAGCCCGAAAACAGTGTCGATATAGATAACTTGTTATCGCTCGCTCTGGATGGCATACAAGATCCCGGTAATCTGGGTACTATCGTCCGTCTTGCCGACTGGTACGGCATCCGCCATATCTTCTGCTCGCACGACACTGCCGATATATACAATCCCAAGGTGGTACAGGCCACAATGGGAGCTTTGGCTCGTATTAGTGTTCATTATGTCGATCTGCCGGACTTCCTCTCTGGGAAGAAACATCTCCCGATATACGGCACATTGCTTGATGGCAAAAATATGTACGAACAAGAGATAACCCCCAACGGAATAATTGTAATGGGCAATGAGGGTAACGGTATACGCCCACAAGTGGAACGCCTGATAACCAGAAAGCTCTATATACCCAATTATCCTGTCGGGAATCCGACTTCCGAATCGCTGAACGTAGCCATAGCAACAGCCATAGTATGTGCCGAATTCAGAAGGAGAAGCCTGTAATAATTGCCTACCTGACCAGTATATACGCCCTGTAGCGGCTCTCCGTATTTACCGGACACAATGCAAGATAACCGGACATTAACCTCCCATTGGCAAACTGTGCAGGATATTGTTTCTGCATTTGCCTGTGCTTACCGAATATTTCTCCCTCTCGTGCACTGAAATCGAGATAGAAGCGACCTTCTACTCCTTGCATCAGATAATTCTCGTAAAGACGAAGTGACAAATATCCCATATTGTAGCGCATATTGATTTCGAGACAGGGATGAAGCCTATAACTGTCTCCGTCTTTATAGATCATCATATCCACCCCGATGCAGCCATTGTACAATCCTGCATATTTATCTCGTAATATAGCTATAAGACCTGCTTTTACATCATTCAGCAGCGATAGGTCTATCTGTTCAGACAGCTGTTTCTCTATACTGTCTTGTGTCCCCAGATAATTAGATTCATAACCTCCTTTAGCATTGGTATAAAACAGTGAGTATCCTGTAAACTCTAAGCCGCCTTGTCCATCGGAAAGAAATTCCATAGCAAAATCAGTTTGCTTATCCAGTACGGATTCTACCGATACACTACCCTGCTTCTTCAATATTCCATGCAATATCTGCCGCTCGGTGCGGGTAAGTCCGGTAACAGGTAACCACAACAACCCTCTGCCCGATGAAGAATAAGGGGCTTTTGCCAGTAACTGGCTCTCTGAATTATTTACCGCCACTTCTATTTCATCTAAATCGGTATAAAACTGAGGTATGATATCATGCTGAATAAGCGGCAACTGTTCCGTCAGGCTTATCAGACAATCGTGGGCTGCCTGTCTGCTATGCAGATAAGTATATTCGTCTCTCCACAAAGGAATTCTCAGATCAAGTTCTAATTCTTCATTCAATTCGGTAAAATAGTGTACCGCTTGCGGCGATATTCCCCAAAGTCCTATATATTCACTCCTATATTTATATAGACTTTCTTTCGATACTGGTAAAGGGATAGTCGGCAAATTTGCTTTCAGAAAAGAAAAAAAAGCATCATTCTCTTGTTGGCTAACAAAAACGACATCGTCTGATTTACCATACCAAGCCGGCAGATAAGCCAATTCGTGTTGCATAGCTACCACATTGGCCGGAGCAGTGTAATAAGGCGATGCGTTATGTACGGCGGTCTCATGACCGGGATTAAAGTAGAGAATCATTCATTTTTCTTTTAACGATGTGAAGGTAATACTTTTATCAATTAACAGTCAACAATGATCAAAAGATTGACATCTGAAAACCGAATAATTTTTAACTAAAATGTAACAACCAACGATCACAAGAGTGAAGCGTATGTAAAAGTAATGCTTCCGCGTTGTTTCTACTCTTACTTTTACCCTGTAGTACAGGATGTCTGGTTGTATTAGTTGCCACGCCTTTTAAGGCGTGGGTAGGAGTCGTAAGGAAAAGGACTTTAGTCAAAGTATTCGGCTAAAGCCTTTCATTTATTATCCTGATTTTATCCTCCAGCTAAAGCAGGAGGTAACTAAAATTTTAACTAAAAAGTAACGAATCAACGATCGGCAGAGCGAAGCGGAGCCAATGTAATGGAATAGCCCTGTTTTCAATTCTTGTTACTTTTCCTCTTGTAGGGGCAGACCGGTGTGTCTGTCCGTTTATCCGTCTTTCGGGCGAACATATAGGTTCGCCCCTACAGGCTAGCATCTTCTCCCTTTGCGTCTTAGCGCCTTCGCGTGAGACAATTTTAACTAAAATGTAACGAATGTAACGATTTTCATCCTTTTTTCTTTTTCATTACTTTTCATTACTTATATCTGATTGATAACTCTTTATCTTTACCATATAGATAAAGATTACATAAAAAAATAAAAAACCGCAATCGAAAAGACTGCGGTTTTCCATGAACTAAATTAATCCATAATATTTGCACCCAATTATGAGATAAATTTCAATGTTTATGTGACAGATAATCAGAAATGCCTTCTTGAGTTGCTTTCAATGCTTTATCGCCTTTTTTCCAGTTTGCAGGACATACTTCACCATATTCTTCGGTAAACTGTAATGCGTCTATCACGCGGATAACTTCGTCTACACTACGTCCCAGAGGCATATCGTTTACTACCTGATGACGGACAACACCGTCTTTATCGATGAGGAAAAGACCTCGATAAGCCTGTGGTGTACCATTGAATACATCCTCACCCTGATCGTTGTAGTCAAATCCTCCTGCCAATACATCGTATGCAGTAGAAATCATAAGCGACTGATCGGAAACCAATGGATATTTTACACCTTTAATACCACCTTCTTTCTGTTCTGTTTGCAGCCATTTCCAGTGCGAGTTAGCCGAATCTGTTGATGCACCTACAACAGCAACGTTGCGTGCATCAAAATCAGCCATACGCTCTTGGAAAGCAATGATCTCTGTCGGGCAAACAAACGTAAAGTCGGCAGGATAGAAGAAAAATACTACATATTTCTTTCCTTCAAATTGCTTCAAAGAGAAACCTTCTACTATTTCATTTCCGTTGATAACGGCATTGGCTTGGAATGCCGGAGCTTTTTTCCCCACTAATACTGACATAGTTAATCTTTTTTTTAAGTTATTATTTATACAAAGATAGCACCAGACAGGAGATAAGTCAAATAGATATTAATTATGTTAATATCTATATTTTTTATAAGTTATGATGATATCATACCCTTATACATAATGATAGAAGATAGTAATATATTTCCCAATGCTGCTGTAAGTCACGAAACAACGTTCGACGGTAGCCAATTATCATTCGCCCCTACAATACAAATACAACTATAAATATTACTCCAATAACATTTAACAGTAAAAATTCCACATATACCCTCCTACTTGCAATGAATGAACTATCTTTGCATCCGTATAACAAAAGCTCTGATAACATGCCTAAATATAATTTTGACGAAATCGTAAACCGCAAGGGTACAAATGCCCTGAAAACCGATGCCCTCGAGCCACGTTACGGAAACCCCGATCTGATCCCACTATGGGTAGCCGATATGGATTTCAAATCGCCTCCCGCCATAACAGAAGCAATCATAGAACGTGCCAAGCATGGTATTTTCGGATACACCTGTGCATCACAGGCATACTACGACGCTATTATCAACTGGATGAGCCGTCATCACGACTGGAAAATACAGCAGGAATGGATTACTTTCATTCCGGGTATAGTAAAAGGAATTGCATTCGTTGTAGATTGCTTTTCATCCGTAGATCATAAAGTAATTATACAACCTCCGGTTTATCATCCGTTCCGTATAATCCCTAACCTGCATCATCGCACAGTGGTAGACAATCCGCTTATTCTCGAAGCAGGACAATACAGAATGGATATAGAAGGTTTGAAAAACCTGATAGACCCTGCATGCCGCATACTTATACTCTGCAATCCGCACAATCCGGGAGGACGGGTATGGACGCGTCAGGAACTCGCAGATATAGCAGAAATTTGTTACGATAACAACATACTGGTCATATCAGACGAAATACACTCCGATCTTGCTTTTGCACCTCACAAGCATATCCCTTTTGCCAGTGTATCCGACAAGGCAGCTCAAAACAGCATTACCTTTATGGCACCGAGCAAAACGTTTAATATAGCCGGTATTGTCAGTTCTTTCTCCGTTATTCCAAATAAGGAATTAAGGGAAAAATTCCATGCTTACCTGTCGAGCAGCGAACTCGAAGAAGGGCATATATTCGCCTATCTGGCAGCACAGGCGGCGTATGATCATGGAGGCGAATGGCTGGCCGAAGCAAAGGATTATATACGGAAAAATATTACTTTTGTAGACGAATATCTGAAAGTGAACATTCCTCAGATAAAAGCAATGATACCTGAAGCCTCATTCTTGATCTGGCTCGATTGCAGGGAATTGAATATGTCGCAAAAAGAACTGGTTTCATTTTTTGTAGATGATGCCAAATTGGCACTCAACGACGGCACAATGTTCGGACAAGGCGGTGAGGGCTATATGCGGATGAATGTAGGTACACCGTTGGTGAATATACAAAAAGCGTTGGATAATCTTAAAAAGGCGTTGGAAACAAAACAAATACGTTCCTGAGTTTGTTCTAAGCGAAATTAGGCACGATTATTGTCAATAGAATGAAAAAAGAGTCTCAATAGACTCGGGTTATTAATTTAAACAAACAAATACTTTAAAATGAAAATTTCAACAAATAAGTTCGTTGCTCTATCTTACGACCTGAATGTGGGCGAAGGTGAGGAACGCGAGCTGATGGAAAGAGCAACTGCCGAAACTCCGCTCGAATTTATTTATGGTACAAACTCGATGCTTGAGGCTTTTGAGAAAAACCTTGACGGATTGGCGGAAGGTGATTCTTTCAACTTTGTACTTACTCCGGAACAGGCATACGGCGAATATGACGATGAAGCTGTAGTAGACCTGCCTCGCAATATATTTGAGCAAGACGGTGTACTCAACGAAGAAGTTATCTTCGAAGGTAATATCGTTCCGATGATGGATACTAACGGTAACCGTCTGAATGGTTCTGTCGTAGAAGTGAAAGACGATATTATAAAAATGGATTTCAACCATCCATTAGCCGGCGAAACATTGAACTTCAGTGGTAAAGTTCTTTCTGTAAGAGAATCTACTCCTGAGGAAATAGCTGCATTGTTTGCACCTAAAGGTGGATGCGGTTGTGGTTCGGGCTGCGGTTGCGGCGACGAAGAAGGAGATTCTTGCGGATGCGGCAGTCACGACGAAAAAGAAATGGCAGGCGGATGTGGCTCAGGTTGCGGATGCGGCGGACACTAATAAGTATAAGCTTTATTATATAGTAAAAAAGACAGGATACGGTATCCTGTCTTTTTTAGTTATATCGTATAGCGTTTTGCTATTTTTTTATCCAAACAGCCAGATTTTTTCCATCGACAAGGAAATTACCATTACCATCGGCATCGATGGTCACAGTTTCTTTAATATCCCCTGTGCATTCATACCATACTTCTCCTGCCCTGTTCTTCCCTACATTCATCACCTTGTGCCCGTCTTCCCCGTTAGAGATGAGAAGTGCAAGCCCCGAACCTGAATGATCTTTATCACCCATCCGTACAAGACCGACAGTAGCCGGATGATCGAAATAATTTATCTGTTCGCCGTAAGCATATTTACGGCGGATGTCCAATAGTGAATCTATAATTTCAGTATGAGGTGATTTTTTGCCTGTTATTCCGTAATAGTCTCCATAGAAAACGCAAGGGTAACCGTCTTTCATCAGCATTATCAGTGCGTATGCCGATGGTTTGAACCAATCCTGTATCTGCGATTGCAGTGAACTGCCTTCTTGCGAATCGTGATTGTCGACAAAGGTAACTCCAAGCTCAGGGTGAACTATCGACAGTGAATTATTCAGTATGTTCTGCATATCATAGTCTTTACCTTTCACAGAAGCTTCATACAGGTTGAAGTGAAGAGGTACGTCGAACAGGTCTACACTATTGTCTACTGCTTCCAAATAGTTGTTCAATGTCAGCAGGTCACCGTTCCAGTATTCACCTACGGCATAAAATTTCTTTCCCCGCTTTGCTCTCACAGCATCCAGAAACTGTTTGATAAAAGTATCCTTCATGTGCTTGATGGCATCGAGACGCATACCATCGAGATTCAATTCTTCCGATACCCAGATACCCCAGCGGTTCAGTTCTGCTACAACTTCGGGATGATCAAGATCAAGATCGTTACACAGCAAGAAGTCGTAATTTCCATTCTCGGAATCGACACCACTGCTCCAGTTCTTATTCTCGCCCACTACGCGAAAAATACCGCTCCGCTTTTTGGCATCGTCGAATCCTACTCCCGAAAAATGCTGCCAGTGCCACTTAAAATCGGAGTACTTATTGCCCCTCCCTTTGAAGAGGTAGCCAGTCCATGCTTGTATTTCAAATTCGTCGCTGATATCTTTTGTGCGGTCGTTCGGATCTACCTCTTTCACCATGAAACGTTCGGTATAGTCGCCCTCTGCCTTATGGTTCATAACGGCGTCGAGATATACCGATATCTGGTACTTATGTAGCTCGTTTATAGCCTCTTTCAGTTCCTGCTTCGTACCGTACTTAGTCCTGATTGTATTGTTTTGGTCAAATTCGCCCAAGTCGTAGAGATCGTATGTCGCATATCCTTCGTCCTGCTGTTCGTCTGCTTTGTAAGCAGGGGGAATCCATACGGCTGTAATGCCTATTTCATGCAAATGCCGGGCATCTGCTTTGAGTTGCTTCCACAGATTACCGTCGTTAGGCAGATTCCATTCGAAATACTGCATCATTACGCCATTTTTCATAACTGCTGATCGTTTAGTGTTAGTTTGCGTCCTATCCTATTTTCTATATAATCATAGTAATGAACGTCTTCCGGCTTATTATTGTTTAACTCAACAAGGAGAAGTTCTTTTGTAGCCGTAGTAACTTTTTCTTTATATTATACCGCAATATGGTTTATCTAAATTTAGACTCTACAAAAATAATAGACAAAATTATTTAGGGCAAATTTAGTTACTAAAGTTTCAAATAAAAAAGTTATCTGTATATTTGCCGAAGCAAATCAATTAAAATACGACTACAAAATGGCACTTTTTAAATCAGGAAATCCATCTTTTGGAGATAGTACATACGAAAAGGCAGGACAGGCTATAGACAGCAGTCAGGCAATGACAGTAAACGGCGCAATCGGGAAAACAGGGATTCTTCTCTTACTTGTAGCATTCGGAGCTGTTATTACATGGAATATGTACACTAGTATTACATATTCGGCTTTAGTAATACCTTTATTCTGGGTAGGATTTGTTGGCGCGCTCATTATGTGTATTGCCATCTGTATAAAGAAAACGCTGGCCCCGTATCTATCACCGGTATATGCCGTACTGGAAGGCTTGGCATTGGGTGGTATATCCGCCATCCTGAATTCATATTATCCGGGTATCGCACTACAGGCTATCAGCCTCACATTTGTGGTGGCTACAGTTATGTTGTTACTGTACCGTTTTGGTGTTATAAGGGCAACTGAGAGATTCAAGAGCATTATTTTTATAGCAACGGCAGCCATTGCTGTTTTCTATCTGGGTAGCTTTATCCTGTCATTCTTTGGCATTTCATCCCCTGCATACGCGTCTACCCCTCTGGGAATAGGCATCAGCGTATTTGTAGTAATAATAGCAGCGCTAAACCTTATCATCGATTTCGACTTTATAGAGCAAGGTGCGGCATATCAGGCACCTAAGTATATGGAATGGTATGGTGCTTTCGGACTGATGGTAACATTAGTATGGTTGTATATCGAGATCCTGCGCTTACTGGCTAAGATAGCTGCCAGCAGCAGATAAGCAATCAACAAAATATGTCATAATAACAAAAGGGATGCAGCTTGCATCCCTTTTGTTATATATTTAAAAAATCTGATCTAATATTTAGCAGCATTATTAAGGCGTGATACAATTTCACTATCCAGTTTTATATCTACTGCTTTCAGAATATCCAATTGTGAAGCTTTAGATACACTGGCAATAGGTGCCGTAACAGAAGGACGGGCTATCAGCCATGCCAATGCTACTTGTGCAGGCGTTGCGTCCAGCAAGTCGGCTACTTCGATCAGCGTTTCTATTATGTGCCGTCCCCTGCTGTTGATATAGCCTTTTACCGCATCGGAACGATTACCACCCACCGGCTCGTTAAAACGGTATTTACCTGTAAGGAAACCGCTGGCAAGCGAATAATATGTTACTACTCCAAGTCCGTATTCTTCTGCCATAGGTTCGTATTCCACTTCATATTTCATGCGGTCGTACAGATTGTATTCGGGTTGAATGCAAACATACTCAGGCCAGCCATTCTCGCGGCTTTTATCTATGGATTCTTCTATTCTGAATGCGCTCATATTGGAAGCGCCGATATAACGTACCTTACCCTCTTTTACTAGTTGAGCATATGCTTCAAGCGGTTCCTCTACGGGAAGCGTCATGTCATCATAATGAGTAAAATAGAGATCTATATGATCGGTCTGTAAACGGCGAAGCGAATCTTCCACCTGTTTCAGTATATAACTTTTCTTGAGTCCTTTGTTATCGGGAGATATTTCAGCACCAACTTTCGTAGCAATAATCAGGTTGTCTCTTTTACCGGATTTTTTTAGCCAATTGCCAATAATGGTTTCCGACTCGCCACCCTTGTTTCCGGGTACCCATGCAGAGTAGATGTTAGCTGTATCTATAAAGTTGAAACCTGCGTCAACGTATGTATCCAGTATTTCAAATGAGGCTTTTTCATCGGCAGTCCAGCCAAAAACGTTCCCACCCAAAGAGAAAGGATATACTTCAAGATCCGATTTACCTATTCTTCTTTTTTCCATATATCTATTATATTATGTATTATAGATGAACAAACCGGTAATCGTAAAAGTTTTCAACAGGAGGGAAAATCAATCAGTCCTTATGTGTAAACAGCCTTTCCATAATCACATAATCGTACCCGTCGCGCGAAAAACGTTCGTCAGTCTCCGCATAACCGAATTTCTTATAAAAGTCGGTAGCATTGGCACGCGCATTACACCACAGGCGGTCAAACTTCATATCGTTGGCATAATCTATCAACCATTGCATCAAAGCCGAAGCGTACCCTTTGCCCTGCTCTTGCTGAAGAGTAGCCAGCTTGCGAAACTGCACCTCGCGTCCATGCAGAAAAACGGACATAACAGAAACCAGCACATCGTTTTCATATACGCCTATGTGCAGCCCCATTTTGTCGTCCGGCAGTTTTACATACTCTGTATCTCTATCGGGATACATCACTTGCTGGCGAATCGCCAATACTTCTTCATAAGGAGCTTCTGAAATTATCATACGGTTAAAATTTATAAGTTAACATCAGGCGGCCTTCGTATGTACTGGAAAATACATCGTCGAAGTACCTGTAGTTGGTATCACGCGTATAGTTATACCCTATTCCGGTAAGGAACAGATGATTATGTAATTTGAGATCGGCACGCAGACTGATAGCATGCAGTATTGCCTGCGAACGGTCGCCCTGATAGTCGAATTCATGGACATTAATATTTTCCCAGTCTACGTCCTGTGGATAGCCTTTCCATGTGAACATACGATAGATTTCATAATTACCGGAAACACTTATCTTATCTTTATACGCCAGATTGAAACCTGTTTTTGTACTGAATCCACTGGCAAGATTGTAATTACGCATATCTACGACATAATGATCGCTAAGCGCCCCACCCAAAAACACCAGATTGGCGTGCAGGAAAGCATCGAAACTGACATTACGTACACGCTTGCTCTGATATATCAGTCCTACCCCTGCCGAAGCGGGAGTACAGAACTTATAGGGAATCTTATTTGAAGTATCGGAAATAGTATCGGAATCATAATAGTCGAAATGCTGATAGAATCCCAAACTGAGAAAATCCTTCTGGCTGTCTATCAAATCTGTTACATACAACCGCCCTAATATATTTAACTGGCTCAATATAGGTTGGGAACCATGACCATTGAGATTGCTGCGGAATGTAAAATAGTCGTACGGCTTTTTGTTCTCTGTAGAAAAACGGTCACCGTATTCGATGTTTATATCCATCGCAGCCCCTACCCCTTTGTCGAGAATCTCGCCTTTCAGCTCTAATGCTCTCACTCCGGCAGATATTTCCACGCTGACATCGGGCACTCCGAATTGCTTACCCGAAGTAGAACGCGTACGCCACGCATCGCCATTCAGCACGCGTGTCAGTCCGCGCGTAGGAGCAATAATAAATCCGGCAAGTTCGCGTCCGAAACGGTTCATGCCTACCTTACGGTCGTCGAGTACCAGATCGGATGTACGGTAAAAAACCTCACCAAGTGCCAATCCGCCGATAGGCGTAGCCATAATATCGTTGACCGAAGGGTATTCATTTTCCATAAACAACTCCCACATGGCACTTCCACCCAGTGTGAACAGTCCCGATTCCCAGTAATTATAACCTCTGGAACGGGCTGAATTGAAATAAAGATTGCCATGATACGGATGCAGGAACATATTGTTTCCCATATCGTCGTTGTCCCAAACCCACTTATGTTTGAGGTTCTTCCGTATCGTTTTTATATTTATATAGGCATATTGCTGCTTAGCCACATAACGGTTGAAAGCCCACAGCCCCATATTGATAGAGAAATTCTGTGTAGCCGCCGCCAGACCTTTTTTCTGAGAATAGTATGCTATATCCACAGAATCAGCCGGCTTGGGAGGAAGTACCTGATACCGGATTGCAAACTGAGCCTGCGCCGACAAGATTATTACGAACAGGAATATTATTGTTAAGTGAAGCCTATTCTGCATTTATTATATCCCGATTTGTTTCAATTTCTTTCAGGATGCAAAGATAATCTTTTTCAGCAACGACTATAGATTATAATCTCTTCTAATTTTCTTTTATCTATTTCAATTTGAAACGGGCTTTAAGCATGACCTCTGCCGGGCGTAAGTCGTAGGAGGAATAATAACGGCTCACATCATTATAAAATGCTGATACGAATTGTTTTACATTAAACACATTGGTATAGTCCAACATTAATTCCACCTTTTTCCATTTATATTTTACCCTGATATCGCCAAAAGATATCGACCGGCTACCCGATACGATAGCATTGTTATAAAAATGCTCATACCGCAGATTTATTATCAGTGATTTTGTTGGAAAAATATTCAATTGTACATCCTGCGATGTAGAACGGATAGGCTTAAATTTTTCACCACCGGTTTTTATTTTACTTTCATTCTGGGAATAGCGGAACTGATATTGGACACTCGCTACAGAACCAAGATTTGTAATAATGCGTGGAGAAAGAGAAAATCCCTGATTTGAATAATCAATGACTTTTCCTTGATTTATCTGTGAGGACTGACTGTTTTTATAGCTCCCATTTAGAAACACCTTAGACCTTAAAGACTCTATATCTTTGCTGATACTCAGATATACATTGAGCCCCTTGGTGGTATTCGGCATGTCTATTGTAGACTGAACTTTGAGGATGTCCTGATAATAATAATCATAAAGCAGATTAGCACGATTATGAAAGTAATCGACATAGACCGTCCCGAAAAGAGTTGTAAGCGGGTTTCGGTAGCTTAATCTAAGACCAGCATTCTGAGCCTGTTGCTTGAATAATTTACCATCATTTCGCAGCAAATTACGATATGATGACATAATATAACCTGTATAAGCATCATTGATGGAGCCCATCGAATTATTGTACCTGTAATTGAGAGAGGTTTCCCAAAAAGGTGAAATTTTATAATTGGCAAAAAAAGATGGATTAATATAAAAGTACGTGTTATCATCAGCATCTTTAGCTATTTTATTATTCTTACTGAGAATAATATAACTTAAAGGCAAAGACAGTGACACATTCAATTTTGTCCCTTTTGCATAGGAATATACGGGCTTAAAAATCCATTCGAATTTATTCTGCCTCAAATTATTTCTCAGCGAATCGGCAGTATCGAACAAAACACCTGTATGCAGTTTTGATTTCAGGCGTTGTATATCTGCCCGGAAACTGAGTTCGTAATCCTGTCTGAGCGATTTTTCTCCAAGTCCTAACGAAACCTTGTTATATGATGAAAAACTTTCCGATTCAACATCCTGTATCATAGTTTCTGATCCCTGTGCGGAATCAAACAACTGAGTGTGCAACAAGGGTTGCACGCTCAGTGTCTGCGAAATAGTGTTGTAGCCGTTGAAAGAATAAATAGTCCATGTATGTTTATTCTTGGTCTTTACCATATCGAATGTATTATTTATACTATAATCAGGCTTTTTGAGAGACTGGAAAACATTATCTCCGGAAAAGGCATCTCCCCTTTCCCTATCCCAAGTACCCGCCAATTTTAATGAATTATTGAAATAATACTTTGTCTTGTTCGCATTTAACTGGATATCGGCATTCAGCTTTTCTTTTCTCAGTCTTGAGTTTAACTGTTCTTCTATCCTGAGATTATTTTCTTCAGCTAAATAATATTCAGTGAGGGCATAACTATCCCTGCGTTGCAGATCGTTCAGATAATTTAAATTTGCTGTTAGCTGATAATCTTTCTTCAGGCTCCACAGATTATTCAGAGATACTGTATTTACCTGATTGTCTAAGTAACGTTTTTCGCTGATCGCGGGTGTAGAAGGACTTTGAATATTTAATAAGGCTTTATTACTTTTCTGTGACATATCATTCGAATAAAAAGACGATTGTTCGCGTCCGGTATCATCTCCCGAGTTATTACCTTTATAGGTGGTAATATTCTGAAGCTTCTTTGTGATATACATAGCGGTAAGCTCATTATTCCATAGTAAAGGTGATGCCCCTGCCCCTACTTGTGCGTTAGCGATAATAGTACCTTTTGCCGAATCCTTTAGTTTCAGATTTATGGCGGCTTCTTCCGAAAAGCCCCTGTCTTTAAGTGCTTTTATTGGTTGATGGTTTTCCAAAACCTGTACTGTAGCGACATCTTTTGCCTCAATATTATTTGTAGCAATGCCATAACGCCCCTGCAACAAGTCAGCATTTTCTATATAAAATTTATTGATGGGTTTGTCCTGATAGAGTATTGCTCCATCATCTTTGACTTCTATACCCGGCATTTTTTTCAGTACATCACCGATAGTCCGGTCATTTATATCCGAAAAGCTCTCTACCAAATAGTTTAATGTATCTCCTGCCTGTCGTATTTTAGGCGGTTTAATCTTAACTTCATTCAATACAATGGATTCCATTTCTATTACAAAATTGATATCCTGACTGCAATTTGCGATTACACGCGATTGCTTTTTTACATTGAATCCTGATACAGCGACAATTATACTATCACTTTTTCCTTTATACTCAAGCCTGTACTTTCCCGCATTGTCTGTCATTACATAACCCGACATGAGCTTATTCCCTTTTTCATGGATAGTAATATTAACTTCAGATACAGGCTTGTTCGTCTCATCCTTTACAACCCCACTAATAATAGTCTGAGCCTGTCCGGCGTAAGGAAGAAGAATAAGCAAAAGGAAAAGATACTTTTTCATAGTTCAGATTTACTCCGTTTCCAATTGCAGATACTCATTCTTATTCTTCTTTTGCACCATTACCACATTGCCCGCATTTATATTTACAGCCATGCCTCCCGACTGTTGCCTTTTCAGTTTTGCTAAATCTTTTCTGCTGGCTTTTATATAATCGTCCCTCTCCATAAATATCTTTTTAGGCGTATTTAATTGTTCCAGACCGACTATTTCGAAAGAAAATAGTTTCTCGGAATCTTCGGCTTTCAGTATCAGACCGGGTAAACCATAAAACTTCCATGGACCGTCACTGACAGGAATATCCGGACTAAACCAGACTTCATAATTTCTACCATGAAAACTAGTTGTAGCCTTTTGGCACAGATAACCCAACACAGTCAATGTATCGGTTGTAATATTCCACTGTTGACTTTCGTTTCCTGTATATTTATATTTTGAGATACTATTTTCCGCTTTATCAATAATTATTATCTCACCCAATGAGCGTTTTTTATACAAACGGGCTGTTTCTCCTTTCACTCCGGACTCCACTGTCGTTCCTTGATTACCTATTGCAGACATATCCCCGTCTTTCACTACGGAGATATTTCGTATAGCTCCGGCACTCAATCCATTTTTCATAAAATCGCCAAAAAGGGAATCACGCCTCATACGATTGGCATCATAATAAACAGAAATCTGCTTACCGATATCCAGAGTCATAGTATCTGTTTGTTGAAACACTTCTTTATCAATAGTTACAGGTTGTACAAGTTTATAATAACAGCGGATAGTTGCATTATCCAGACTGTCCTGTACTACTTCCTTTTTCATTGAACGTATCTGCACATTATTATTGGTCACCACACTCTGAGAGCATACAAAAACTGTTGATAACAAAAATGTTGACAAAAGAATTAGCTGTTTCATATAGATTCATTTTTATAGTTACAAGGCAAAGTTAGTCTATTTTTTTAGACAACAAATCATTCCGTCTAAAAAAATAGACACAAGTGTGAAAAAATAAAAAAAGGAAATAAGTAAGACCTATTTCCTTGTATTATCTGATGTAGAACAAACTGCTTTATCGAATCAAATCCTTGCTATATTCTTCTCGCACATTTATCCTGCTGAATACAATAATAAAAGCCAGCATACTGCACAGGAAGAAAGCCAGACCGACAGCGACTATAGTACCATCACTTATAAAGCTGGATACAATGGTACAGATAAAAGCTACTGCCAACTGTATAGACCCGAATAACGCCGACGCTGTACCGCTACTGTTAGTATCGGCAAAAGGTGTTATAGCCAGTTCTGTAGTTGTAGGGAATAGCACACCTATAGGGAATACATAGAAGAACAGAACAATAAGTATCCCTGTCATACTTATTCCTATATACATGGCTGTCAATAATATCAGACCGGCTACTGTCATAAACAACAAAGCATATTTTACTAGCTTATTTGTAGCGACATACTTTTGAAATACACTGGTGAGAAACGAACTCAGCATCAGCCCAAAAGCATTGATAGAAAATATAATGCTGAACGCACCGCTCGAAAATCCTCCTTTTTCCATGATAAGGAAAGGCCCATTAGCCACATATATCATCAGAGCACCGTTTACTATACCGGCAATAAGGGAATAGACAACGAACTTTCTGTTTTTAAGAATGCTCCAATAATCCTTTACTACATTTGTTTTCTCCTGATCTGCACTTTGCTTATGCGTTTCGGGCAGGGCAGACAGAGTAAGCAGAAACAGAAATATTCCCAGACCGGCCATTGCTCCGAACAGAGCTTTCCAGTTAAACAGCTGCAAAATACCATTGCCGATACTCGGCGCCAATATAGGAGCAATACCCATGATAAGAGCAAGTAAAGCATATATCTTCAATGTTTTCGACTTGTCGAAATAGTCAGTCACTATAGCACGGGAAATAACAACTCCGGCACAACCGCCAATCGCTTGTAGGAAGCGTACGACCCACAGTTGTTCTACCGTCCTCACATAGATACAAGCAACGGAAGCCAGTGTGAATATAACCAGAGATACCAATATCGGTTTCTTTCGTCCGAATTTATCGGCTAAAGGCCCCCATATCAGCTGACCGACAGCAAATCCGGCTAAAAATGTCGACAACGAGATTTGCACAGAAGCGACCGATGTGGAAAATGCTTCGGATATCATGATAAATCCGGGCAGATACAGGTCTATACTCAATGGCTCGAGTGCCGTAAGCAAAGCCAGAATAATAATAACAATCCATTGGATAAAACTAAAACCTTTCATACTTTTTCTTATTTTGGTGGACAAAAGTATAAAAGATACAAGGCAGGTTTCTTATAATTATGGGCTGTTTACTTGCACAAATGGGCTAATTATCCCTGAATTCGGTCGGGGTCAGTCCTGTATGCAGTTTAAAAAACCGGGTAAAGTAGGCAGGTTCGCTGAACCCCAGATCGAAAGCTATTTCTTTCAGGCTTTTCTTTCTGAGCCTGATTTCCTTCTTTATTTCCAGTATCAGCTTTTCCTGAATATGCTGCTTTACAGTTTTACCAGTCCCTCTCTTGCAAGCTTCGTTAATAGTCCGGTTAGTCATCCCGAAATGATCAGCATAAAAATCGGTTTCTCGCTCGGTGATAAAATTGCGGTCTATCTGTTTCATCAATTCGGCGACCAGCGAATCGCTTTTATTATCGACAGCATCTGTATTCACAAAAAGGGCTGATATGTGAAAAAGGAATGCCTCCATATAAGATTCCATAAGCACAAGCCTGTTATTACCATTGTATTCCTCTAAAACAAGCTCATTCAACCGTTTGAGCATATCAACAGTATTATTATCCAGTTTGAGAAAAGTGCTTGCTGTGTAACCGTTCAGATAATCGGATTTCAGATGCTGATTGATATTAAAAAGTACATCGTTATGTATGGCATACAGGAAGCCCTCCTTGCCATCTACGTCCAACCGGTCTATTTGTCCGGGAAATATCAGTACCACCTGATTTTCTTCCAGAACGTATTCTTCAAAATCGAGAAAGTATGTCTTATTTCCATCTGTTTTGGTAAACCAAAGGAGCTGATAGAAATCGTAACGCTGATAATTATCGAAAACAGTATCTTCTCCCATCTCTTCCAGACGGAATATCTCGATGAACTTATTATCACCGAGCTTGTTCAGGAATATATCTTTGTTGTCGATCAACTTCTTTAATGCTTATTTGTACCGGATACAAAAATAATAAAGATATGGCTACCTGCTGAACAATAGGCTGAAAACTATGGTTTAAATAAATAATATAGAGCAAACATCAGTTTGTATGGAAATAATCATGTAAATTTGAAACATGTTAAAACAGATACTATTAGTTGGTACAGGAGGCGCAGTGGGCAGTATTTTACGGTTTCTCACTTCGGTTTTCGTTACCCGGTCCGAGCCTTTTCCGTTCCCTGTAGCTACATTTATCGTAAACATATTGGGATGCTTCTGCATCGGACTTTTCGCCAACCTGATACCGTCCAACAATCTGCGTTTCCTGCTCATCACAGGTTTTTGCGGAGGTTTTACCACATTTTCCACCTTTGCCAGCGAAACCATTACGCTGGTAAATAATAACCAGACACCTATTGCCATCACTTATGTCGTATTAAGCTGTGTCATAGGTGTTGCCGCCGTATGGTTGGGAATGTATGTCACCAGATAATTTACCTTTTTAGTAAATTTAACGTTCTTCGGAATGCAAATCGTCATCAAAAAGCATCTATACAGTATCGCACAATAAAAAGAACACAAGCATATGAAAAAGCAAATTTTAATTAGTTTAATATTATTATTTAGCATCACCATGTCTGCACAAGTATCAAACAACAAATACGACAGTGACTGGAAACTGGTAACCCAGTATGAAAAACAGAGTCTTCCTCAGTCTGCTACAAAGCAGGTAGACCTCATACTGCAAAAGGCTATCTCGGATAAGAATAATACACAAATAATCAAAGCACTAATCTATAAGAGTAAGTACAAGAAGAATATAGATAGCAGCGATAACGAAGGTCTGTTCCATGATCTGGATTCGCTAGCAAAACAGACAAGCGACATTGCTGAAAAGTCGTTGCTGCACTCTATGTTGGCAGAGTTGTATGTAAACTATTATCAGAACGACCAGTGGACAATCCGTCAGCGTACCAATTTGGCTGATTTCGTACCAGAAGATATGAAGGAATGGAGCAGTAATATCTTCAAAAATAAGATTATAGAGAATATCGACCTCTCCATAAAAGATGCTGCCGCACTGAAAGGAAAGACAACAAAAGATTACAACGATATCATTCTATTGGGAACTGACGGGCAAAAATACTACCCTACCCTCTACGACTTCCTGATGCAGCGAACTACCTATATAGCCGAAAGCATACAAAGTATCGAAAATCAAGAATTCGACCTTTCCCCTACAGGCTTTAGTATAGAGCAACTGACCGTTCCTGCCGATGAATATATCAAGCTGAATATAAGTACTGATGTGGCAAAGAGTCAGCCTGTGCTGTTGTATTATCAGCAGTTTCTGAAAGAATTGCTTTCCCGTGACCTGAAATCGACAGCAGCATTGACCGATATAGACCGGATAGAATATCTAGGCAGATATTCCCGTTCTTTCTCCGGAGAAAAAAGATTAGAGGTTTATACCAACCTGTATAAGATGTATGAAAACAGCGAAGTATCTACCGAAATAATTGATAAAATCACTGACGCATATAATTACGGACTACCCAACCTTAGTGGAAAGGAAGTAAATAAATCTATATATGACTGGCTGAACAAAGGCATCGACAAATACCCTGCCTCTTACGGAGCCAGCCTGTTGAGAGAGAAAAAAAATCAGATGGAAAACCCCATACTGAATATAATGGGAAACAACCTGCAATATCCCGACAGTCTGGCAAAACTGGATATTATTCATAAAAACATTCAGGCATTAAGCGAAAAGCCAAAGCTCACCCTGTATAAAGTAGAGAAAGGCAGATACAATATTATAAAAGAATATCCTCAAACCCTTGTATCGGCAACAACATATAATGAAGATACCTTATCTGTCGATCTCGGAAATCTGCCGATAGGGAAATACTGTTTTAGCACATTATCGAAAGCAGTTTTAGATAATCCTCCTAAGAATTCTTCGACCAGAAACAATCGTTACGACTTTGTTGTATCGCGCCTTGTATCTTTCTCACGCAATAGCGGATTACACGAATATGAGATATTTGTGGTAGACCGCATTTCGGGTAAACCTATGAAGGATGTGAGTATCAGCATTTACCCACAACAAGGTGATAATAAAGTAAAAAAGACCGGACTTATAGAAACACTCAAAACTAACGAACTGGGACTGGCTGTTTATAAAGATAAATTACATGCCGATGATTACAATAGTTATTATGTGGCATCGTACAAAGTTGCATTAGGTAACGATTCGTGCCTGAATGCAGAGAATCTGAACGGATCAAACCACAGATGGAGAGGCGTACAAACTCAAAGCGATCCTCAGCCGGCAATCTCCGTATTCAACGACAGAAGCATTTACAGACCGGGACAAACTGTATATTTCAAAGCGATTGCCATTGGCTCAGATTCCAAACCATTGGCTAATAAAGCCTATACAGCGCAACTCTATGATGCAAACAATGAAGTTGTTGCTAAAAAAGAGATCATAACCAACGAGTTCGGCTCTATATCGGGCGAATTTATCATACCTCAGTCCGGATTACTCGGATCATATCGTATAGCTGTAGATAAAGGAGCTTGCTATTTCAATGTGGAGGAATATAAACGTCCTACATTCGAGATCACATTCGATAAAGTAGATAAAACATATACCTTCGGCGAAGAAGTAAAGTTGAAAGGTTATGCCAAAAACTTCTCCGGAATAAGTTTGCAGGATGCCGATGTGAAATACAGCATCATGCGCGAACAGTTCAATTTCTGGTGGCGATCGGGTGAGAGATCACAATTCGCAGATGGTACTGTGAAGACAAATGATGATGGCTCGTTCGAAATCACCTTTACGCCACAGGCAGGAGATGGCAACAGAAGGCTTCTTCGTATGGCAAACGACCGTCAGATATATACATTCAGCGTTTCAGCAACAGTTACCGATATAAACGGCGAAACACAGTCGAATACCTTCGACCTCGTAGTAGGTAATGTATCTATGGTGATAAACATAGATCTGCCCGAACAGATAGAAAAGAGTCAGGACTATAAACTGAGTATAGAAGCACGCAACCTACAAGCCCAGAATATAGAATCGACAGGAGTATATGCCATCTACGCCCTCAATGAATCAGATTCCGTACAAAACAAGGTACAGGAAGGCACTTTCAAAACAGGCGAACAGGCAGAACTGAAAAGCAAACTGAAATCGCTGGCATCGGGCAAATACCAGATACAGGTAAAAGCACTGGACGATAAGAAGAACGAAGTAAGCGAAAAGAAAAACTTCATCATATTCTCTTATGCTGACAAGAAGCCACCGATAAAGACAAGCCAATGGCTGGTACAGAAAAACCTTATTTTCGGTAAAGATAACAAGCCTGTAGAAGTAATATTCGGTACTACCGACAAGGAAATGTATGTACTTTACCAACTGTCGGATAATGACAAAATATTTGAACGTAAAATTATCAGACTGAGTGACAGGAACGAGCTATTTACCATACCATACAAAGCCGAATATGGCGATAAGATAAATATGTCTCTTACCTCCGTTAAAGACGGTGAGCTATACAATCAGAGTTTCTATCTGACAAAAGAAGTTGAGAAACAAGATACCAACCTGAAAGTAAAACTGGAAGTATTCCGCGACAAGCTGCGTCCGGGACAAGCTGAAACATGGACAGTAAGTGTAAAAGACACCACCGATACGCCGGTACTTGCCGAGTTGCTGGCTTCGATGTACGATACTTCGCTCGATAAATTACGCCCATATATGGCATGGTCGCTTGATCGTCCATACAAAGGTGAGCGCTATCTATATCCGGTCTATTATAATTCCCCTTGGTATAATGACAGTCCGCGCTGGTTTAATCTGAACTACAAATCCAAGACTAATAAAATACCGGAAAGAACTTTTGATCAGATAAACTGGTTCGGATATATCGAAAATAATACCCCATTAGGATTTATGATAACTCAGCGAAATCGAAATAAGAGGAGCTATCGATTATCATCTGGAGAAACAGTAATGTTGAAAAACAGTTCCATTGGATACTTGGATGATTCAGTTTCACAATTCCAGATGAGAGCAGAGAAATCAGAAGTTGCAATGGATCAGGCTATGGTCATGCCGGAAGCAATGCCAATCACCGGCACTAGCGGAGGCGCACTTGCTGTAGAAGGCGGAGCTACACCACAAATCCGTCAGAACTTCAATGAAACAGCATTCTTCTTCCCTCAACTGAGAACAAACGAAAAAGGCGAAACACTGATCTCCTTTACCGTACCAGAAAGCAATACGACATGGCGATTCAGAGTATTTGCTCACGATAAAGATGCAAGAGTAGGCGTATTGGAACAAATGGTAGTTACCCGCAAAGAGCTGATGGTGACACCTAATATGCCACGCTTTGTCCGTCAGGGAGATAAGACCAGTATTTCGACTAAAATATCCAATTTGTCTGAGAATGCTGTATCGGGCGATGTACGCATCGAGTTCTTCGATCCGTTATCCGACAAAGTTATCGATCTGGCTGTAGCCAATCAGCAGCAGATATTCTCTCTCGATAAAGACGCTTCTACATTGGCTGCATGGACTTTCGACATCCCTACCGATATAGAACTGTTAGGTTGCCGCATTGTTGCGCAGAATGCTTCATTCAGTGACGGAGAGCAGCATGTACTTGCCGTATTGCCGAACCGTATGCTGGTAACTGAAAGCATGCCGATAGATGTGATTGCAAAAGGCACAAGCACCTTTACTTTCGACAAGTTGTATAACAACAATTCGTCCACCATCGGCAATTACAGGCTGACACTTGAATATGCTTCCAATCCGGCATGGTACGCAGTACAGGCATTGCCAACTATGAGCAATCCAACGAACGACAATGCTGTAAACTGGTTTGCAAGCTATTATGTAAATACATTAGGTTCGTCCATCGTCCGCCAATACCCGAAAGTAGCCGCTATGATTCAGGCTTGGCAAAAACAGGGCGGGGATAAACAAACATTGGTATCCAACCTGCAAAAGAACGAGGAACTGAAAAACGTTCTGCTCGAAGAAACGCCTTGGGTACTCGATGCCAAGAATGAAAGCGAACAGATGCAACGCCTGTCTCTGTTGTTCGATCTGAACAATACCAAACAACAAACCGATGCCGCTACCAGAAAGCTATCGGAGCTGATGACTAACGAAGGTGGCTGGACTTGGTATAAGGGATTGTACCCTAGCCGCAGCATTACCCAATATATCCTTTACGGATATGCCAATCTGCAAAAGGTAGGACAGGTAGAATATCCGGAACAGATAAAAAGAATGCAGATGAGTGCGCTGAAATACATCGACAAACAAATATCCGAAGACTTCAAAAATCTGAAGAAATATAATAAGGACTGGCAAAAAACAACCTCTATATATACCAATCAGTTGGAGTTTGCCTATGTACGTTCGTCTTACCGCGACATACCTATAGATCAGGAAGCACGCGCTGCGGAACGATTCTATACAGATGTAGCGACTAAAAACTGGACAAAGCTGAATCTGTACGAGCGTTCTATACTGGCCGTTGTACTGAAACGCAATGGAGATAAACTGACTGCGGACAAAATAGTGAAATCGCTTAAAGAACATGCTGTTAACGATAAGAAACTGGGTATGTACTGGCCAAACAACCGCAGCAATGTGTTTATGTCTATGTCGGCTATCAGCGTGCATACATTCCTTATGGAATCCCTACAGGAAAATGGTGCCACAGAGCAGGAAATGAATGCAATGAAACGCTGGCTGCTGATGCAGAAACAAACTCAGGTATGGGAATCGAGCCATGCGTCGATAGATGCTATCAGCGCATTGTTGAGTACAGGTTCCGACTGGTTCTCAGGGGAGACTACAGCTACCGCCATTACCATAGGCAACCAAAAAGTAGAGCCGGAAAACAAGGAAATGGGAACAGGCTATTTTAAAACAACATGGAATAAATCCGAGATAAACAAGGGAATGGGTAAAGTAGAGGTTACTACACAGAGTTCCGACCCTGCTTATGGTGCGCTTTACTGGCAATATTATGAAAATCTGGATAAGATAACCTCTCAGAAGGGAGACCTCAATGTAGAAAAACAGCTATTTAAAGAAAATACGGCTTCTACAGGAAAGAACCTTACCCAGATCACAGAAAGCAGTCCTCTGACAGTAGGTGACAAAGTCATTGTACGCCTGACTGTACGGGTAAATAAGGATATGGAATTTGTACAACTCAAAGATATGCGTGCTCCATGCTTCGAACCTGAACAAACCACATCGGGCACTAAATGGACTAACGGATTGATATATTATCAGATGCCGAAAGATGCTTCTACAAACTTCTATTTCGACCGTCTGCCAAAAGGTACTTACGTACTCGAATATCCGGTGTTTGTAAACCGTACAGGTGAGTATTCAAATGGCATTACCACTATTCAGTGTCTCTATGCACCGCAGTATGTGTCGCATACACAAGGCATAAGAGTAACTGTAAAATAGAAACAGTATGAGGATATCAGTATGGCTTATATATATACTATGCTTTTTGGCTTCTACATCTTTTATCATGTGCGGCAATGCCAATGGACAGAATGAGGAAAGAAACAAAGAACAAATAGAACAGCAAGCTGCTTTTGCCCGATTGAAGGCAAAAGCAGACTCTGCCAAAGCCTATTGTAAGGCTAAAAACTTTAGTACACAGTATTGCTTTCTAGTCGACTTTAGTATTCACTCCGGCAAGAATCGCTTTTTCGTATGGGATTTTGCCAAAGACACAATTAAATACTCTAGTCTTTGTTGTCATGGATATGGCCAGAAAAGCACACACAAAAAGCCTGTATTCAGCAATATAGAAGGAAGCTATTGCTCCTCGCTCGGACGATACAAAGTAGGTGCACGATCTTACAGCCAATGGGGAATAAATGTTCACTACAAGCTTCATGGACTGGACAAGTCGAACAGCAATGCTTTTAAACGTTGGGTCGTATTGCACTCACATACTCCGGTCTCCGAAGGGGAGATATACCCTGAACATCTGCCACTCGGATGGAGTCAGGGTTGCCCTGTGGTTAGTGACAATATGATGCGTAAAGTAGACCAACTAATGAAGAATTTGAAGAAGCCTGTTTTACTTTGGGTATATATTTAACGATTATATACACGAGACGCCTCAAATATAAAATATTGTATAAATTTTAACAAGTATCATTTTTATTACTAACTTTGTGGAGTATTATCTTACAAAATAAGACTTGGTACAACATTTATTATTTAGTATATAATTAGAGATTTAGGATATGAAAAAGATTGGATTTATTCTGTTTGCATTAATTTTATCGACAGGCTTAACCTTTGCACAGAAAGGGGATAAAGCACCAGAACTTACATTTGCCAAATCTGTACATGACTTTGGTAAAGTAGAAGAAAGAGTCGGAACTGTTAGCTGCGAATTTAAAGTAAAGAATACAGGTAGTGCACCTCTTATCATACAGAAGGTACGTACGACTTGCGGATGCACAACTCCTGATTATACAAAAGAACCGATACTTCCGGGTAAAGAAGGTAACATTAAAGTAACCTATTCGGCAACTGGTCGTCCGGGAACTTTTAACAAGGAAGTTACTGTCTTCACCAATGTACCCGATTCCATTTATAAAGTACATATAAAAGGAGAAGTTATCCGCTAATAGAACAGACGTTAATATAGAAGAAAGGATATATCTTTGTGGTATATCCTTTTTTTATAGCATTATACATCTACTTTACTGATATGAGATACAGACTTTTACTTCTACTTATTTTCACCCTTGTTATCAGTGGAATGAATGCTCAGCAACAGGAATATCCTGCCGGAATAAGCAAGTTGCTAAAAGCCTACCCTACTACAATAAAGGCATACGATAAAACGAGTATCATTGTAAACGGGAATAAGATCATTCACTATAATACACCAACAGACAAATCCCATAAGGAACTGATAAACAGCGATGCCATCGAAGATATATTCGCTTATCCTTATCTAAAAGGAGAAGTAAAGGATATCCCCAAAAACTACGATCCGGGACGCATACGCTGCGAAACCCTACTGAAGAGCATGTACGGTACAACTTCAGCCGAAGTACAAAAGCATCTTGTAACCATTACATGGTGCCCTACCCTGATAAACCAAAAACTCAAGGTTACCAGCATCAACGGAGTAGACAAGCAGCTACAAAAAATATCGGACGAACTGGATAAACACCCCGAACTGAAAGAATACCTCCACAGTGCCGGAACATTCAACTGGCGCAAGGTCAGAGGAGCCGACCGCCTCAGCGCTCACAGCTTCGGTACAGCGATAGACCTCAACGTGAAATACTCCAACTACTGGCAGTGGGATTGCCGTTGCACCAATGAAGATACCGCACTGAAATACAAGAATCGCATCCCTCAGCTAATAGTCGACATATTCGAGAAACATGGCTTTATATGGGGTGGCAAGTGGTACCACTACGATACGATGCACTTCGAATACCGCCCCGAATTACTGGTTGATTAAGCTCATCTTTCTATATATAACTAAAACAAGCGCCCTGACATAAGAAATCAGGGCGCCGATCGTATCTAATATCTGATCTGTCCTTTATTCCTTTATCTCTACTTTCAGATTCAGTTCGTCCAGTTGAGACTGATCGAGTACCGCAGGAGCATCTATCATCACATCGCGTCCCGAATTGTTCTTAGGGAAAGCAATACAGTCGCGGATACTATCGAGACCTGCAAACAACGACACGAGTCGGTCGAGACCAAAAGCCAGACCTGCGTGCGGCGGCGCTCCATATTTGAAAGCATTCATAAGGAAGCCAAACTGTGCTTGTGCTTTTTCTTCGGTGAAACCAAGTACCTGAAACATCTTGTTCTGCAACTGGCTGTTGTAGATACGCACCGAGCCCCCTCCTACTTCAACACCGTTGATTACCATATCGTAGGCATTGGCACGTACAGCACCCGGATCGGTATCCAGCAACGGAATATCCTCTTCCTTAGGACTGGTAAACGGATGGTGTTTCGCAAAAAAGCGTCCCAACTCTTCATCTTTCTCTAGCAATGGGAAATCTACTACCCACAGGCAGTTGAATACATCCTTATTGCGCAAGCCAAGCTGAGAACCCACCTCGAGACGAAGTTCGCCCAGTTGTTTCTGGGCTTTTTCTGTTTCTCCGCATATAATAAGGATAAGGTCGCCTGGCTGTGCCTGACAGCGTTCCGCCCATTTCTTCAAATCCTCAGGAGCATAGAATTTATCTACTGATGATTTCAATGACCCGTCAGCTTCGTATCGAACATATACAAGCCCTTTCGCCCCTATCTGCGGACGTTTCACAAAATCGATGAGAGCATCCAATTGCTTACGGGTATATGATGCTGCACCTTTAGCACAGATAGCACCAACATATTCAGACGAATCGAATACGACAAAGTCCTTACCCTCGGTCAGGTCTTTTATCTCTACAAATTCCATTCCGAAACGTGTATCCGGTTTATCCGAACCATAATATTTAATAGCGTGAGCATAGGTCATACGCGGGAAATCGGGAATATCTATTCCTTTCACTTTCTTGAAAAGGTGTTTCGTCATTCCTTCAAACATATTCAGTACGTCTTCCTGATTCACGTATGACATTTCACAGTCTATCTGTGTAAATTCAGGCTGACGGTCGGCACGTAAATCCTCATCGCGGAAGCATTTCACGATCTGGAAATAACGGTCGAAGCCCGATACCATTAGCAACTGTTTGAATAGCTGCGGCGATTGCGGCAGAGCATAAAACTCACCCGGATTCATACGCGAAGGCACAACAAAGTCGCGCGCACCTTCCGGTGTAGAACCAATAAGTACGGGCGTTTCTACTTCGAGGAACTGACGCTCATCCAGATAACGGCGCGTCTCGAATGCTATACGGTGGCGAAGCTCCAGATTGTGACGGACTGTATCGCGACGTAAGTCCAGATAGCGGTATTTCATCCGCACATCGTCTCCACCATCGGTATTATCTTCGATAGTAAACGGTGGCACTTCCGATGTATTCAGTATTACCAGTTTGTTTACTATAATTTCGATCTCACCAGTCGAGCGGTTCATATTCTTATTCGATCTTTCCTCTACCTTTCCGGTCACCTGCAACACATATTCGCGCCCCAGTCTGTTCGACTGTTCGTACAGTTCGTTGTCGATATCCTTACTGAAAGATAGTTGAGTGATTCCGTAGCGGTCGCGAAGGTCTACAAAAGTGACACCGCCACCGAGTTTGCGGACAGCCTGCACCCAACCGGCAAGCGTTACTTCTTTGCCTGCGTCTGCTATATTAAGTTCCCCGCATGTATGAGTTCTGTACATAATTCTAAATTTAATGTGCTAATATGCTAATTCATTAATATGCCAATTATTAAATAAGAATATCTCATTGGCACATCGGCATATTAAGTCATCAGTTCATTATTTTAATATATTTGTTTAATTACATCTACTGTCAGACTGTCCACCTTTCCCTCTACCGCTTCCACGAAAGCCTTAAAGTGTGCACTGGCATTGTGCTCATCGATAGCGGCCTGCGATTTCCATACTTCCAGAATAGTATATTTCAATGGATTCTGGCAATCCTGATGCAAATCGTATGAAACATTACCCGCCTCTTTACGGGTTGCATCTACCACTGTACGAAAAACATTTTCCAATTCGCCCTGATATGCAGCTTTTACTACAATTGCAGCGACAATCTTCAATTCCATCATAGCTATGTTCTTTTATCTCTTTTTTAAGGATACAAAAATATGGATTTTATTTCTGTTTCATACATATAACTAGCGAAAAAGCTTTCTTCGGTGAACAGTGAATAATATCAGGCACAGGAAAGATTTTAACTAAAATGTAACGAATCAACGATCGGCAGAGCGAAGCGGAGCCAAAGTAACGGTTTTGCATAGTTTTTATTCTTTGTTACTTTTCCTTGTAGGGGCGAATGCAATTCGCCCCTACAGCATTCACTTTTAACTAAAATGTAACGAATGTAACGAAACAACGTTCGACAGAGCCAAGCGGAGTCAATTTACACTGTTTTTGTTTTTATTACTTTTTTGTTACCTATCACTAATTCAAAGATCGCTCTCATTGGCATATTTGCTAATTAGCACATTGATATCCTATAGATAATTTACCTTCAAACTCATCACTCTAACAAAGAGCAGCAGATGCAGAATACAAGCCATCTGTAAAAAAAATGCTTTTTTTTTAACTTTATCCAAATTTATATATAACTTCGCCATTGCTTAACATATATAACGCAAGTTTGTACAGACTAGACAAAATGTTTAATTAAATAAATGATTCAATGAAAAAGTATTTAGCGGAAATGATCGGAACCATGGTTCTGGTTCTTATGGGGTGCGGTAGCGCTATTTTTAATTGGGGAGTAGGTTCTACTACACAGGTATTGACTGTTGCCTTCGGCTTTGGTTTGTCTGTCGTAGCTATGGCGTACACCGTAGGTAAAGTATCGGGATGTCATATCAATCCGGCGATAACACTGGGCGTTTTCTTATCAAAAAGAATGTCTGGCAAAGATGCCGGAATGTATATGTTATTCCAGGTAATAGGAGCTCTAATAGGCTCGGCTATCCTGTTTGCTATTGTGTCATCCATCGATACAGGTTCAGCCTCTTACATTGCTCAGCAAGGAGCTTTTGCTACAAAGACGGGTGCTAACGGATTACAACCGGGAGTGAGCCTGACAGGCGGTTTATTAGCTGAAATCATATTTACATTTGTTTTCGTTCTGGTTGTTTTAGGTACTACATCTAAAAATGGTGCCGGAAACTTTGCAGGTCTGGCTATTGGTCTTAGCCTTGTATTGGTTCACATCGTATGTATACCTCTTACAGGAACATCTGTAAACCCGGCTCGTAGTATCGGCCCTGCTATCTTTGACGGAGCTGCTGCTCTTTCTCAGCTTTGGATATTTATTGTTGGTCCGTTTGTAGGTGCTGCCTTGGCGGCTCTGGTATGGAAAGTGGTTGATACCGACGAAGCTTAAGCCTTGTACAAATACAATATACCGAAAGCCTCTGCCAGTGCAGGGGCTTTCTTGTTTTAGCATAAATCAACCGAAAGCTATTCCCCAAAAGTAATCTATAAATTTAAACAGGTTCTTAAATAAAACACCGTACTACTGTTAAATTATCCTACGGTGTTTGCATCTTTCATAAATTTATACTTTATTTGCATCATTAACGCAACAATATTATAAACTTCAAACCCATTAGCCTATAGAATAAACATTACTCTTTTAAAAAACTTTAAATATAAGAGATAATGGATACATTAATAATGATGACCGACGAGCAGTTGGTTACAGATTATTCTAATGGCAACAATCTAGCTTTTGACATCCTGCTTTCGCGACACAGACAAAGTGTGTTCGGATACATCTATTTCACTGTTCGCAACAGGGAACTGGCAGAAGATATATTTCAGGAAACCTTTATTAAAGCCATCGTTACCATCAAACAGGGACGTTATACCGAAACGGGAAAATTCCGCGCATGGATATCTCGTATTGCACACAACCTCATTATCGACCATTTCCGTCAGGAAAGAAACGAAAATACAATCTCAAATGATGATGCACCTATAGACTTGTTAAACAATCCGTCTCTTTGTGACGGAACCATTGAAGATGAGTTGGTGAGAATGCAAATCACATCCGATATACGCAAATTAATCTCATATTTGCCCGACAGCCAACGCGAAGTACTGGAAATGCGTTATTATCAAGATCTAAGTTTTAAAGAAATAGCAGACCTTACAGGCGTAAGTATCAACACCGCACTGGGGCGTATGCGTTATGCGATACTCAATATCCGCCGTATGGCAGAAGAAAACAACATTGTACTGACAATGTAACAAATAAGCATGTAGTTTTATCTTAAGATAGTTAAGTTTTATAAAGTAGCAGAAAGGGGAATGCAGTAATGTATTCCCCTTCTTCTGTAATTATATATTCTGATATTATCCCAATATCTTTTCTATCAGATTCATCTCCTCTGCCGAGAACTCAGCATTTTCTTTCGCTTTCAGATTATCTTTCAATTGATTGAGCGAACTTGTACCCACAATGACGGATGTTACCTGCCTGTTATGCAACAACCAAGCCAAAGCCATCTCGGCAAGCGTTTGCCCGCGCTGCTGTGCCAGATCGTTGAGTGCAGCAACTTTCTGTATCACATCGGGAGTAATTTCACTTTCCTGCAAAAAGCCGTGACTTTTATGAGCACGTGATGTCTCCGGTATGCCATGCAAATATTTATTGGTGAGTACGCCTTGAGCCAGTGGAGAGAAAGCAATAAAACCGACTCCGTATTTTTCATTTATAGCCATGTGATCCTTCTCCGGATCGCGTACAAGCATACTGTACTTATCCTGATAGATAAGGCATGGTACATGCTGTGATTTTAGAATATCGTAAGCCTTGACAAGTTCTTTCGGCGGGTACTTGGATATCCCCACATACAACGCTTAACCCTGACGCACAATATCTATCAATGCCTGCATCGTCTCTTCTATCGGTGTTTGCGGATCGTAACGATGCGAATAGAAAATATCAAAATACTCGAGTCCTGTACGTTTCAGGCTCTGGTCTATACTTGCCATTATATACTTGCGCGAACCACCGTCACCATACGGGCCATCCCACATCAGATGCCCTGCTTTAGAGGAGATGATCAGTTCGTCACGATGCCCTTTTAGTTCCTTAGCCAGCACTTTCCCGAAATTAGTTTCCGCACTTCCGGGAGGAGGTCCGTAATTGTTTGCCAGATCGAAATGGGTAATTCCATTCTCAAAGGCGTATAAAATCATGGACGTAGCCGTTCCAAAATCGTCCACATCTCCGAAATTATGCCACAAACCGAGTGATATTTCCGGTAATTGTAGGCCGCTGTTGCCGCAAAAATTGTATTTCATAATTAATGTTCTTTGATATTTTACCGATCTAAAGTTAGCTTTTTTCCATTTCATAACAGGAGGTTTTTTATATTTTATATCAATTATATGTTCGAATATCTTAAGCATAACTACTATCTAATTCTGATTTTCAAAGTTTGGTTCATTACTAACGCGCACCCCCGTGCTTGTTTTTACTTTTGCATCGCCCAAAAGTAAACAAAAGTCTAGTGCTTCGCTCCTCAGCGACCTGTCATCGGCTTGCCGGCTGAAAGGGACAAACGGGCTATCGCCCCATCCCTTTCCACGCCGCCTGCACCGGACAGGTGCCCGCTTGCGGAGCTAATGCACAGGGCCGCAAAGCGCTGACAAGGCAGGGTTATCGTCTCCAGATGGTGCGTCAGCCCTGCGCCGTTAGCTTTATGGACGGGGTACCCGTAGGGTGAGAAAGGCGTAAAACAAAAACGTGTTTGAGCTGAACTGTCGATTCGTATTATGCAAAAGTCGTGAGCGAGTTTTTTTGTTTAGCCTTTGAGCCCTTTAACGGGTCGTCCTATGAAGCGGGGCGCTAAAGCGTTTTGCTTACTTTACTGCTTTGGGTAAAGTATGGCAAGCAATTTTCAATTGCGCGCAGTAATAAATCCAACATTTATTATACACATTTTCAAATAGTGATTGTTTAATCTATTTATATTACTACTTTTGCGCCCGCAACTTATAATAAACAATTATGGAAACACAACATGTGAAAGTAGAGGTGGCAGATCCTACCACTCTCGGATTATTCGGACTGGCTATAGTAACCCTTGTCGCCTCATCCCAAAAATTAGGATTAACAGACGGTCTTGCCTTTGTCCTGCCTTGGGCACTGTTCTTAGGAGGAGCCGCACAGATAATAGCCTCTATATTCGATTTCAAACACAACAATTTGTTCGGAGCAACAGCATTTTCTGCTTATGGCTTATTCTGGGTAGGTATGGCAATGAGCTGGCTTATAAAGCTCGGCTGTCTGGGAGAGACGTTAGCTACAGCAGTTGATCCAAAACAACTCGGATTTGTATTTCTCGGTTATATGTTCCTTACTATAGTATTAACTATCTCGGGACTGAAAATGTCAAAAGCAATGTTCATCCTTTTGTTTCTCATTGTCCTCTTATTTTTAGGTCTGGCAATGGATTCATTTGGTTTCGGACATATCTGGCATAGCGTAGCAGCTTATTCCGAACTGGCTATTTCACTGGTTACATTCTACGTACTGGCTGCAAAATACCTAAATAGTTTTTTCGGGAAAACAATCGTTCCCGTAGGATCTCCTTTCCTGAAATAAGGTCGCAATAATAAATATACAGAGGGCTGGCTTTAACTCGATTTAAACCTGCCCTCTTTTATTTTTTATAACTCGCAACTAAAACTTATCTTTGTTATCCGATCACAGATTTCTATGGATAATTTACTAAGCCAACTAAATAAACAGCAGCGAGACGCTGTAGAATATATCAACGGGCCATCCCTTATTATAGCAGGGGCAGGCTCGGGAAAAACGCGTGTACTTACATATAAAATAGCCTATCTGCTTCGGCAGGGGCTATTACCTCAAAACATACTGGCTCTGACCTTTACCAACAAGGCAGCCCGCGAAATGAAGGAGCGTATAGCGCAGCTTATCGGCTGGCAGTATGCACGTTACCTGTGGATGGGAACATTCCACTCTGTATTCTCACGCATACTGAGAACCGAAGCCGAAAAGATAGGATTCACAGCTAACTTCACCATCTTCGACTCGGCAGATTCGCGCAATATGATAAAGACAATTATCAAGCAATATCAGCTCGATGATAAGGTATATAAGCCTGCACGCATACAGGCCACAATATCGAATGCGAAGAATGCGCTGATATCGCCGCAAATGTATGCACAGAATAAAGAGTTGATAGAATACGATCAGCGGGCGAAGATGCCTGTGATAAAAGATATATACAGGGAATATAACAACAGGCTGAAAGCATCTAATACAATGGATTTCGACGATCTGCTGTTTTATACCAATTGCCTGTTCAGAGACTATCCCGAAGTACTGCAATCGTATCAGGAACGTTATCAGTTTATTCTGGTAGATGAGTATCAGGATACCAACTTTGCTCAATATCTGGTAGTGAAACAACTTGCCGATGCGCATCACCGCGTATGTGTGGTGGGTGACGATGCGCAAAGTATTTATTCGTTTCGGGGGGCAAATATCGAGAATATTCTGAAATTTAAAGAAGTATATCCCGAATCGAAGCTTTTCAAGCTGGAACAGAACTATCGATCTACGCAAAACATTGTGAATGCGGCAAATAGCCTGATAATGCAAAACAAAGACCAGATAAAGAAAACCATATACTCGGAAAACGATGAAGGCGAACGCATCGAAATAGCCAGTGCATATTCTGACTTCGAAGAAGGAGTGATCGTATCTAATAAAATATGGGATCTACGGCGTGAGAAGAAAGCTGCGTACAGCGAGTTTGTTATTCTTTACCGTACCAATGCCCAGTCGCGCATATTTGAGGAAGCATTGCGAAAAAAGAACATCCCTTACCGTATCTACGGAGGATTATCGTTCTACCAACGGAAAGAAATAAAGGACGTTATCGCCTACTTCCGTATGGTCGTCAACCCTAATGATGAAGAAGCATTCAGACGGATTATCAATTTTCCGGCACGCGGAATAGGAAACACCACACTGGGTAAAATTGCCGATGCTGCACGCCTGTACAACGTAAGCCTGTGGGAAGTGATCGGCGACCCGCTGGAATATAACCTGAATGTAAATGCAGGTACGGCAAAAAAACTGACCGATTTCAGAACACTTATAGAAAGTTTTATAACAGGACTAACAGAATACAATGCCTATGAACAGGCGACCCGTATCGTAAAGCAAAGCGGTATTGCTACAGAAGCCTATCAGGATCAGACACCGGAGGGTATGAGCCGTCAGGAAAATTTACAGGAACTGCTCGGCGGCATACATGAGTTTTGCGAATCGCGTCAGGAAGAAGGACTCGGAGGTATCGGACTTATGGATTTCCTGTCGGAAGTATCTTTGCTGAGCGATCAGGATACGGACAAGGAAGCCGACAAGGAAAAAGTAACGATGATGACCATACATGCAGCTAAAGGACTGGAATATAACAATGTATTTATCGTCGGACTCGAGGAAGACCTCTTTCCTTCGGCTATGGCAAAGAATGAATTCAGAGGACTCGAAGAAGAACGCCGTCTCTTCTATGTAGCCATTACGCGCGCTAAAGAGTTTTGTATGATCACTTATGCCAAAAGCCGTTTTCGCAACGGACAGATAAATGCCTGCAACCCAAGCCGGTTTCTGAGAGATATAGACACATCCTATCTGAATGTGAATGCCGGAGTACTGGGTGGAGGCGGCTTTGGCGTACTCAATCGTCCCGACACCTATACACAAGACCTGTTCGATTACACTGGTACACCGCGCACCTCGTTTCAGGAACGACCTGTTCAAAGACAGGCAAATCCGCAAAAAGCAGAATCGTATTCAGCCCCATCGCGTACTAACTTTGTAAATGCAAAGAAAGCTACGCCCAAAGCATCTGCCGGAGCAAATGCAGGTGAAGTGCAGATCGGAGCAACCATCAAACACGAACGTTTCGGCATCGGTAAAGTAACGGCAGTAACAGGCGATCCTGACAGCCGTAAAGCAACTGTTGAGTTCGAAAACTCAGGAACAAAACAGCTATTGTTGAAGTTCGCACGATTCGAAATTATTGGGTAGCACCGGATAAGGGGTGTCTATTTGTCTCAAATAGGGGGATATTCTATCTTTATTAAATACAGTATAATCACATCTCAACCCGAAATAATATATTTGCAGCTATAATCATTGTGGCAAATGGTTATAGTACTATTGCATTTAATCGATCTCACGATGATGTTTTAGGCTATTTTAGGTTATTAGATTGAAAAAAGGAGCGGAAGATAATTTCGCTCTTTTTTATTCACTTCCAGAACTTCCAGAAAGGCTTTCCTCCCTTTTTCGATTCAGACACTTCCGGTTCGGGGATAATCTCCTCTACCCTTTCGGCAGGAATAAAGTGGGAAAAATACATGATAGGCGAACCGAATCTAGCTACGTTCAGGTCTTCGAGCTTAGCCCCTTCATTCAGAGCATTGTTAAATGCATTGAGTTCTGCGCTCTGAAGAAATATTTGTTTAAAGTGATCCATATTTACACAGCTTTCAGTTGCTATTTTTTCGGCAAGCCGGTATGCTTCCATATAAATAGGCTCATCGCTCAAGTTTATTGTTGTTTCTTTTTCAGTATCATCTATAACGATAGCCTCATCAGGAAATTCGGCAGTAGTAATACCTTTCAGAAAGATACGCCCAAAAGCAAGAGGCATAAAGACTATTGCCTTTTCGACATCTGTCTCCAGCATCCCCTCCCTTACCAGTTCTCTTTGAATTTCCTCATTATCCTTATCTCCCATCCACGCCATAGCTGCGGCAACACGACTGACATCACAACCGGCTGTAACGACCAGAAAAACACGCACTGACAGAAAATCATTTGTTTTGGGATAATCAAAAGAACGAACCGTATTCTCTACCGATTGCCACGTATTATTATCCAGTAAGATTTCAGCCGATATAACTTCCCGCTGCGATTGTGCATAATACAACCGCATCCAGTGAATTCCGGGAGGTAATACCTGCTTTTTCACCATATCTTCAAACTGATTGAGCCAAGCTAACGGCAGCGGGTCGGGAGCCTGTCCGCGCATTCCTATCTGACTCATTATCACATCACATCTTTGTCCTCCTATAAGCCATTGGTAGCGATTTATCTGATCATCGAATTCCCGGGTAAAAAAAGCGGAAAGCAGCACATGGAAAGAATTGCTGAGAAAGTTTTTCCAGGCATCTTTTATCGCTGCATCCTCATCCATCCCAAGCCCTACGCACGACTCTATAATTTCCTTGCCTAATCCGACTTCGAGAACGACATCGAGCTGCAATACCAGTGTCGATGACGAAGACCTGTTAAATACTTTGGCACAAGCTGTCATACGTTGTCGGGGAAAAATCAGCAAATCATCCGTTATCTCACATTCAACATTGTGTCTACGAAAAGCTTCCAGCAAAAATTCTTTTAACTCTTTTTCTCGCTGAATGAGTCGAAGTGCATCCATAGTGTGTAATTTTTCGTATGCGATTTATGATACTCAAATATAAATATCTTTTCTAAAAAATCCGATTAAGTAACTGTTTAAATTTGATTGGCACTCTTATTTTGTATTATTTCAAATATATATTTTTCTTTTTATTCGCAGGTTTAGCGGGCTAAACCAAGAGTGAAAAGTAGAAAATAGAGAAGAAAAAATAAAAATAAGAGCCAAAGAATAATCGGAAACAGTTATATGAAATATTTTCAGTCAAATTTAAACAGTTACTAAATCTATTCTTTAATTTTCATATTCGCTTACTGATAAATAATCAGAGATAAAATCACCTTTTTTAACATCTTTAAACGCAGCAATCAGGCTCTTAATTGCATCTTTATTATATAAAACTAGTGAGTAAAAATAAAATATCGTACATTTGTTTAATATCTTGGTTTATTTTTACAATTTAGATTAAACCTTTCAGAGCAAGGCTAGTCTAACAGTTATATAGAAAAAGTATTTGAACACAAAACTTAAAAGAATTATAAATTTTAAAGATAGGAGAGCAGTTTATGAAAGCAAAAAACTTATTAATCATGTTTCTGATGTCAGTATTGCCTTTCTTAGCTTTTGCACAGGAAGACTGGGATGATATCTATGCTTCTTCTAAATCTAAAGACAACAAGAAGAAAGAGGTAAAAAATACAGTTTCGCAGAAACAGCAAAGACAGGTAAATCCGACTCAGGTACTTGTAGTACGCGACAATGGTGACGTTACATTGGAAACAACAGGTAATGTAAACATTGATGTAGATGCATACAACCGCAGGGGAGGAAATGTAGATGTGTATCAATATCAGGACTCTGTTGTATATGCAGACGAGTATCAGGATTATGAATATACCGATCGTATCGTAAAATTCCACGACCCTGAAAACAGCGTTAAGATATCCAGTAACAATGAAATAAACGTATTCGTTGCTAACGATTCGTACAGCAATTACTATCGTAATCGTGGCTGGAATTTCAACGTAAATCTTGGTTGGGGCTGGGGAGGATGGAACAGCTATTATCCTTGGTACGACCCTTGGTATTACGATTCTTGGTATTACCCTTCCTATTCTTGGGGCTGGGGTTGGAACAGACCTTGGTACTACAACTCTTGGGGTTGGAACTGGGGCTGGGGCAGCGGTTGGTATGCCGGAGGCTGGTACGGCGGTGGCTGGTACGGCGGTGGCTGGTACGGACATCATCATCACCACAACTACTATTCAAGACCTGTATATTATAGCGGAGCATCGCGCTCGAGAGGTACATATTACGGATCGAGATACGGATCGAGCAGCAGAAATAATTACGACAGATACGACAGACGCAACAATAGCTCACGCCCTAGTTATGGCAGCGCAAGCAGCCGTCCGTCAACAAGACCGGGTTACAGTTCGAGCGGATCGTCCAGACCGAGCTATAATGGTTCGAGCAGCACTCGCCCATCAACAAGGCCAAGCTATAACGGATCAACAAGCAGTTCGTCAAGACCGAGCTACAACGGTTCGAGCAGTACTCGTCCATCAACAAGACCGAGCTACAATGGTGGTTCAACCACTAGCACCAGACCTAGTTATAACGGATCGGGTAGCTCTACAACCAGACCGAGCTATAACGGAGGATCATCGACCAGTACAAGACCTAGCTATAATGGTTCGAGCAGCAGTCGTCCATCAACAAGGCCGAGCTACAATGGTGGTTCAACCAGTTCATCGAGACCGAGTTATAGTGGTTCGTCATCGAGCAGTTCGTCATCAAGACCGAGCTATAGCGGGTCAAGCTCATCTTCAAGACCGAGCTACAGAGGATCAAGCAGTTCATCAAGACCAAGTTATAGCGGATCCAGTTCGTCTTCAAGACCGAGCTATAGTGGTTCGAGCAGTTCATCATCACGCTCGAGCAGTTACAGTTCGCCAAGCAGTAGTTCTTCATCCAGAGGATCGTATAGCTCAGGCAGTTCATCTTCAAGCAGTCGCTCTTCAGGGGGTGGCGGTAGAAGTGGCGGTGGCCGCAGCAGATAAACATCCAAGTTGAATAGAAAATAATTACATAATAAATAAAGCTGTTTCATAGATGCTATTGAAGCAGCTTTTTTAAAATACAAAAACTGAAATATTATGAAACGTAAAGTTTTATTATTAGCAGCATTCGTTATCTCCATCGGGGGAATTTATGCACAAGGTGAAATGGATGCCTACAAGTTGTCACAAAGTGATCTGAGCGGTACCGCACGTTCGGTAGGAATGGGTGGAGCTATGGGCGCTCTGGGAGGCGACATATCTGCCGTATCTATCAATCCTGCGGGAATCGGTGTATTTAAAAGTTATGAGGTGGTAACCACACTCAACTTTCAGAATACAAATACCAAAACGGAACTGAATGCCGGAAAACTGGATCAGAGCAAATTTAAAGTAACGTTCGACAATCTGGCTTTCGTTACCGTATTTCCAACTAACAGCGATGTAGCCCCATCTATCAATTTTGGTTTCTCGTATAACAGGTTAAAGAATTTTGACCGTAAATATTCGATGAAGGGGAGCAATCTGAATAAGCCCATCTCAGAATATATGGCATATCGCGCCAATGGAATAGACCCGAGAGGACTCCTGTTTGAAGACGATTCGGATATTAAACCATTACAAAATTACGACTGGTTGGCAGTATTGGGTTACAATAGCTGGATGATAGACGAGTTGGATGAACCCGGAAAGTATGGCTATTTAGGTAGTATCAGAGATAATGCAACCAACAATTACTTATCAGTAAGAGAAAAAGGATCTATAAGCACCTATGACTTCAATGTAGGAACAACCTTTGCAGATGTAGTAAGTGCCGGCCTTACATTGTCTATTACTGATATCAGTTATCGCCTGTCGTCTGACTACGACGAAGATTATAACGGTATATCGAATGCCAACATGACATTGATGAACGATCTGGAAACCGATGGTACAGGATATCAGTTTAGTCTCGGTCTTATATTCAAGCCGATAGATGCCTTACGCATTGGTTTAGCTTATCATTCACCTACATGGTATGATATGACCGATTATGCCAGCGCCGGATTAAGATATGACCTGAGAGGTCTTATTCCTAATCTTGAAGGCAATAATGCAACGATAGAGACAGGTGTATTCCGCTACGACTACAGACTGCGCACACCGGACAGATATACTCTTAGTTTAGCTGCAATTCTTCTCGACAAAGGTGAAGGATTGTTTCCTAAAGTAAGCCTGAGTGCAGATTACGAATATACCAATTACAAAAACAATATGAAATTGTTTGAAGATAACGGAGACAGGATGAACCATGATCCGAACGTGGATATTAAAGAAGACTTTAAAGGTGCTTCTACCGTACGTGTAGGTGCCGAAGTTCGTTTTACAAATCAATTCTCTATGCGTGCGGGTTATTCGTGGAAACAAAGTCCGCTGAACAAAGAATTTAAGAATAACGAAAGAGAAGTGATGACAGTAGGCTCTGTGCCTCACTTCACGCTCGACGGTGACACTCATTATTATACATACGGATTGGGTTACAGATTTTCACCATACGTATATGCAGACGTAGCATTCGTAATGAGGAATCAGAAAGCAGACCTGTACTCATTCGACCATTCTGAAAAAGCAACATGGAAAGACAATACATTTCAAGGACTGCTTACATTAGGTTTCAAATTCAGAACATTGTAATAAATACATTATTATAGAAGGAAAGCGTATCTCTTTGCGGGATACGCTTTTTTCATTTATAACTAACATTATTATAGCCTTTTTTAAATCTTTTTAGGCAATATGATTTAAAGGAATAAGTTAATTACATGTACATTTGCCTTGTATTGAGAGAGAGGTATATAATCTATCTTATTTATTATTTTACAGACAATGAAAAAAATACCAGTTATACTCATATTCCTGTTTTTTACAATTTCCTCATTTTCTCAGACTTATGAGGATATGATAAGCCGCTCGATGGATTATGTGGAAATGAATGACTATGCAGCAGCAGAACAAGCACTGAAAGCGGCATTACGCAAAGAACCCGGTAATCCGAACAATGCCATGCTTATGGTAAATCTGGGTACTATACAACGGAATCTCGGGGAATTGGAAGAGGCGCTGATATCATATAATGTAGCACTCGAAAAATATCCGAATACAACCTTTATCCGCCACAACAGGGCGGCTCTTTTCTGTGAAATGAACAGGTTCGACGATGCACTGAAGGACTACAATACCATACTGCTTACAGACGAAAAAGATACGGAGGCCCTGTATCGCAGAGGGCTTATATATTTAAGTGAAAAAGACCTGTTTCGTGCCGAAGAGAATTTCGAGAAGATACTGGAAATAGAGCCTAAAAACCTGAATGCAAAAATGGGAATTGTACAGATAGCCAAGCGTCGCAGCGAATGGAAAGAGGCCGAACAGCAGTATAGCGACCTCATCTATGAGAACAAAACAAATGCAGACCTGTACTTCAACAGAGCTGAATGCTATCTCCGCCTAAACAGGCTGGGGCGCGCACAGGAAGATATTAACAAAGCAATAGAGCTGGGCTACGATGGAGCACCTATCTATGTATTGAGGGGACAACTGAAACTGGCACAATACGAGAAACGATCAGCCAGAGAAGATTTCCTGAAAGCAAAGGAACTCGGTACTGACGAAGCTGCTATCGAGGATTTTTTGTTATTATGTAAATAGAACAGCCTTCAATCTATTGTTATGTTAAGAGTGAAATATCGATTACTTGTAGGGGCGGATTATCATCCGCCCGAATGCGAGAATAATGTTTCTAAAAGCGGGCGGATGATAATCCGCCCCTACTGCAAGCCCCGAAGCCATTGTTATATGCTTAACACAACGCTATTTTAATTGATTGATGATATAGTTCTTGGTAGGGAATACCTGTGATAATAGCTTCTTCACTCCATTTTTTTCCTCATCAGTTGCCTGAACGCAGATTTTCATCAATTCATCTACTTTACTTTCACCTACAACTGCTGTTACAATAGAGGATGGACGAGCTTCGTGTAGTTTCTGCAAATCACTAAGCGATTCTATTATACGAATTCTGCCTCTTGACGGATTTGCTGCCATTTCGTCCAATCCCATGCGATGATAGTTGTACCAAAAAGAATGAAAACTTGCTGAACTCTCTTCGGTAAGCCCCATTGCCAGATCGTAGCGGTTATTGTTCTTACCCGAGAAAGGCTCCCACCCTTTTGTATTCAACGACTGTGCCATATTCGCTATTTCCATAGCCTTAGCAAAATAAGGGCGTCCTCCGTTGGGAGAAAACGAATCGGCATCGAGTCCTATTATCACATAAGCATAAAATGCTATAACAGCTACAATATTGTTATCTATATTCATACTGTTATAGTATAGCGATTGTCCCTGTATATAACTGAAAGCAAACTGAGTATCTCTGAAATTCAGTAAGGATGTAATATATGAAGAATTATAAACAGGACGCCGCGAAGCTACCTGTATCTCTGCCGAAAAGCTATTCTGATCGGTCATTTCATTCACAATAATGGCAACCGAACAGTCTATACGCTCGTTCTTACCATATGTAAGGTCTGTCCACTTCTGCTCATTCAGCAGTTGGTTTATATTTGTCTCCAATGACGAGAAAAGCTCCTTATTAGGCGTAGATAATTTCTGTGTGTTTATCGTCAGGCGGGCATTCAACTCCTGAGCCTGTACTGCACAGCACAAGGAAAAAAAGATAAACAAACATGCAACGAATCTCATCATTTATTCCAGATTATAAGTTACACTCAATACTTTAAATTCTGTACGGCGATTTACCTGATCGGCCATATCCTGTTGTTCAGGAGGTAGTTCCTGTATAAACTCTTCGGTCAGCACCTGCCCCTCTTCAAGAAAATCGTATTTCTTTTTCACCGCCTTAGTCACTGTTTTCGGCTCGGTTTTCCCCTTTCCTACTGCAGTAAGACGATCGGGAGCAATTCCGGCTGCTATCAGATACGTAACTACCGATTCCGCCCTGCGTTGCGACAAGCCGATGTTGTACTCTGCCGAACCTTTGCGGTCGGTATGTGCCGATAATTCTATCGTAACATTCGGATTCACATTCAATAGGTCTATCAATCCGTCTAGTTCCTCTTTCGATTCGGGGCGGAGAGTCGCTTTGTCGAAATCATAGAAAATATTCTCAAGCACAACCGGCCTGTTTATCGGAGTCAGTACAAAGTCGAGCGGATAAATGGAATCTTTCTCCATCTCTACCGTACTCAGCGACATCCTTGTATTCAGAAAATTTTCGCCACTGGCCAGAAACACATAACTCACACCCTGATTAAGATCGAGCGTATATGTACCATCAATTTTTCCGGGAAACTTCTTATTCGTTCCATCGCGCCCGACTACACGTATGGTAGCATCGGTAACAAACTCATCATCGGTATCCACAATGTAGCCTTCTGCCATTGTCTTTATCACAGGATAGTCGAAACTGTAAATATGGTCGAATCCTTTTCCATCTCCCCTGTTGGAACTAAAGAACCCCGATTCCTTTTCTCCGGCAAAGGTGATACCAAAATCATCGGCCTGAGAGTTGATCGGATATTTCATATTTTCAACAACCCAGCGTTTTGTCTTGAAGTCATACGAAGCTTTATAGATATCCAGTCCGCCCATTCCGATATGCCCATCGGAAGAGAAATACAGCGTAGAATCGTTCCTCAACACAGGAAACATTTCATCGCCTGCCGTATTTATATCCGGCCCCAGATTTTCGATGTATTCGACCAGATCGCCGACCATAGAAGCCCGCCATATATCCTTGCCTCCGTAGCCGCCTTTCATATCGGAAACGAAGTACATATAATCTCCTGTAGAGTTGATAGCCGGATGTGCGTATACGCTCAATGTATCTCTCTTATTTACCTCGATCTTCGTACTTTCACCCCACGATCCACCTCCGCGCTGTGATACATAGATAGCCGGAAATGAAACTTCCATCGAATCGGCTACCCGCGTATGAGTATAGTACATAGATGTTCCGGCAACACTAAAAGATATACCACCTTCGTCCGATGGGGTATTGATGACAGACTCCACCACTTCGGGCTTCATCCAGTTGCCTGCTTCGTCTTTCCGAGCCATGAATATATCGTTCAGCTTTGCTCCCGTTATGCCGCTGATAGTATCGCCTGTAGCTTCCTTCCTGTTCGATGCAAAATATATCTGGTCATAGTCGGGAGGTAGTAATGCAGGGCCGAATTCCCCTCTGTTGGAATTAAACAGTTCCATCCGCTTCACAACATATTTTGTAGGTTTAGCCCTCCATTGAGGAGCAACTTTCGTACCTTCCAACCCATTCAGGGCAAACTTATTATCAGGGAAGAGTTTCAGAAATTCGTCATAGTATTTGGCAGCCTGTTTATACTCTCCTGTTTTATGCAAAGAACGTGCATATTGCAGGGTAACAGTACTGTCACTGGCTTTATACCGGATAGCATTGGCATAAGCTCCGTTCGCGCGTGCAGGATAGTTTATCAGGCGATAACTCTCAGCCATGCGCAGGGCAACTTCTCCTCTGAGCTCTCTTTTCTTCGCCGATGTTTTACGATAGATTTTACGGTACATATCGGCTGCAACAAAGTATTCACCCTGTGCAAACTTCTTATCGGCATCTTCAAGTTTCACCGATTTACATGAAACGAAAGCTGTCAATAATATAATTATAGCAGATATGTAGTAAGTATATTTTTTCAATATGTGGCTTTGTTAAAGTATCAGACCTTTTTTACTTTGTCAAGTGTAAATAGATAATTAATACACAAATATAACTCATTTCGACGCAGAATATTGCAATAAGGAGCTAGAAACCTCGCATACAACATCATTCTTCGCCTTTCAATACCGGTAGTTTAAGATGGTATTTTGTAGCCAGTACCCGTATAAGAACGACAAAAAATGCTGTCGAAACCTCTATTATGATAAGGTCTACATTCAGATAGCTCAATATACTAAACAAAATACCCCCTAATATACAAGCTACCGCATATAGCTCCTGTGTGAATATAATAGGTATTTCATTGATCAGTATATCGCGGATTATCCCTCCCACTATACCTGTAATGGTTGCCATAGATACACATACCCAGATCGGATAATCGAGTGCCATTGCTTTTTCGTAACCTACAACAACGAACAATCCCAAGCCGATACAGTCGAACCAGAATATAGTGTTATTAAGATGAACCAGATATTTACGGAAACAAAGCACCACCACAAAGGCAAATAATGTACACCAGATATAACGGCTTGCCTGCATCCAAAAAACAGGAACATCAAGCAAAAGGTCGCGAAGCGTACCACCGCCTACCGCTGTTACGAAACCGATAACAACAGCCCCGAACCAATCGAACCGCTTAGCCGATGCCAGACGAATACCACTGATGGCAAATGCGATAGTTCCCAGAAATTCGATTATATCGACAAGCTCTATCTGGGCGAGATCATTGAAGAGAAACATTTAATCTAAATTATAAATTATGAGTTATAAATTATGAGTTAATCAGGCAGAAGCATTTGCTAATTTACTAATTATCTCTATTCCTCGTTGGCGATCATACCACTACCGATACATAGCTTAGAGTCTGCATCATATACCACTCCAAATTGTCCGGCAGCTATACCCTGTATCTTATCATTGGAGCTGATACGGTAAAGATCACCTATCTTCTCTATACGCCCATGTGTAAACTCAGGTGTATGACGTATTTTAAAGGTAATATCTTTTGTGCCTTCAAAGTCGCCCCAGATATCTTCTGTTATAAACGAGAATCCGGCCAGATTTACAACATCGCCATATTGGGTAGCAGGGTCGTAACCATTGGAAACATAAATAATATTACGCTTAGTGTCTTTTTTGATCACAAACCAAGGGCCACCACTCAGTCCCAGACCTTTACGCTGTCCGATAGTATGAAACCAGTAACCATCGTGTTTACCTAGTACTTTCCCTGTCTCGAGTTCTACAATCTTTCCTGTACGCTCTCCCAGATAACGGCGGATGAAATCATTGTAATTGATCTTTCCCAGAAAACAGATCCCCTGACTGTCCTTACGTTGAGCAGAAGGCAAAGCCTGCTGTGCGGCAATAGCACGCACTTCACTTTTCAGTAAATCTCCAATCGGGAACATCAGTTTTGAGACTTGCATATAGTCTATCTGCCCGAGAAAGTATGTCTGATCTTTCACATGGTCTTTTGCTGTAGATAGCCACGTCTTACCGTCCAGTTCTGTAGTTGTGGCATAATGTCCTGTAGCGATCTTATCGAATTCGTGACCCCATTTCTGTTCGAAGCACCCGAATTTGATCATCTTATTACACATCATATCGGGGTTAGGGGTAAGCCCGCGCTTTACGGCTTCTATTGTATAGCTTACTACATTTTCCCAATATTCTTCGTGTAATGAAACAATTTCCATCTTACAACCATATTTTTTTGCTATATAGGTTGTTATCTCAATATCTTCTTCGGCAGGACAATCGATATAGCCCTGCTCATCTTCCATACCTATCCGTATATAAAATATCGTAGGATCGTAGCCCTGTTCTTTCAGTTGATGTACAACTACCGAACTGTCTACTCCTCCTGATACCAATGCTGCTATTTTCATTTTTCAATTCTCCTCCTTAGAGAACTAAATTTGTTATATTTTCTCTACTTTGTCCAGCCTTTCATCACCATTGCTACTCCTGCTCCAATACCAACAGCAATACGCACAAAGAATTGTCCATCTTTAGCTCTTACATTATAGTCGTATCCGACACGCAAATGTAAGCCTAAGCCATATTCAAAATGCAGATTTGGGGTCAATACTACTCCATCTTTTGCATGGTTCAACCCAAAGAGATAGCCAGCGTCGAGTCCCGGTTGCACAATAAAAGGTAATTTACTTTCATCCAGCACGTAAGGCACAGAAAAAGACGCTGCTTTGAGATTCAATCCGGATATATCACCTGCTTTGGTTGAATATTCTAACCCGCTGGTTAGGAATACAGAACCGTTCTTTTCAGGAATCAGCCATGGATATGCTACTGTGGCAACAAACTGGTGTTTCTTGAAATCAGCATATTGATATCCGACTCCAATATATTGTCCGAATGCTAATATCGGAAATAATGAAATGAATAGAAGAATACACTTTTTCATAAGATGTGCTTTACCAGATTTTAGTCTTCACAAAATTCTTAAACGTACCTATTCCGAAATTAAATCCGAGACGTACAAAAAACTGTTGTTTTCCTCCTGTTACATTAAAATCATATCCGGTCTTTACGAAAACTCCTTTATAATCAAAATAGGCATTGGGCGTAATGACTACACCATCTTTCCCATGACGGAAATTGAACAGATATCCGGCATCGCAACCCACCAGTATAGTAAATGGATGATCGTTAAACAATGATTCGCTGATAAATGACGTAAACTGTATAGGTTTGATGTTAAGCCCTGCTACTGGAGAGCTTCCTCCTGTATAGTCTATCCCACTTGATATATATGAGTTCAACGGATTCTTCTTGTGCCATACAGGAAATGAAGCATTTGCCGCAAATTGTATAGCATTTCCTTTCCCTTTTGCATCTGCATACTGCGCTCCTATTCCTATCAGCTGTGCGGAACAGGCCAGAGGCAATAACAGAAGTAAAGCAATTATCTTTATAGTTTTCATGTGCTGCTATTTCTCATTTGAGTTGCAAAATTACACTTTATTTCTCAATTTATAAGCCTGATTATCTTATATAATCACTACAAACAAGTGTTTAAACTCCTATCATTTGGCTTCGGCAACCACTTCTTCTTTTTCCACATCGGCACGCGACTTACTCTTCGTTACCAGATATACCCCTCCGAAAATAAAGACAGCGGCTATCAGTTTCTCTACTGTGAAATGATCCATCCCCATATAAATGGCGACACCCGAAGCTATGAGCGGCTGCATGTTATTGTACATAGATATAGTTGTAGGGCGTATGCGGCGTTGAGCAAAAGGAATCAGTAGATAGGTAAGGAATGTAGCACCTATCAGTGTAAATGAAAGCAACAGGAATGGTGTAGCATCCGACTGATGAAAAAGCGGTGCTTTCAATACCTCTCCGTAACTGAATGGCAAAGCTGTGATACAGGCAAAGAGGAACATCCATTTCATCATAGTTACCGAAGAATATTTCTCGGACAACGGACGGGTTATAACCAGATAGAATGCATAGAAAAACTGTGCTCCTGCTATTGCCATATTGCCTGCCATACTTGCATCCTGCCCTGTATCTCCGCTATGGCTCGAGTAAACAAGAAAAATAGCTCCTGCCGCACCGACAAGCACCCCTCCGGCTTTCATCCATGTGATGGGTTCTTTGAGAACAATAGCAGCTATAATCATGGCAAACAACGGGCTACTGGTAGTAATGATGGATGCATCTACAGGTGAGGTCTGTCCCAGCCCATAGGCAAACAGTCCCTGATTGAATACCATTCCGCAAAGTCCGCCGGCAAGCAGCAGCAACATATCTTTTTTCTCTATCTTTTCGCGAGGCAGGAAAAGCGATACCAACCAAAATGCGATGGCAGCAAATGACATACGCAGGGCTGTCATTGCCATCGGTGTAAGCAGACCTTCTGCAAACAGATATTTATTGATAGGGATATTCAACCCGAAAATCAGTATAACGACCAGCATTATAAGATTTCCCTGCTGTTTTTGAGAAAGAGCCATAAAAGTAATTATGAATGATGAATGATGAATTATAAATTATGAATCCACAGAATTGGCATATTTATTCTGTCATTTTTTTTATTTGCTTATCCTGCAATTTGGAGAAGAGAATAAGCATACAGATCGCACCTATCGTAGCACAGAGCATATCCGACTGGGTGTCCCATTCGTAGCCCTGCATGCCGAGAAAATCGTCGGCTCCGTCACCGGACAATACGGCAACCCACCATTCTATAAGCTCGTAGAATGCACTTATCGCCATACAGATGCAAACTACAAAGAATGGAATCCAGCTTTTTTTCTTTACCACATCGAGGCGGATTATCAGTTCGCGAGCTATCATGGCAGGAATAAATCCCTGTGCAAAGTGCCCTACTTTATCGTAATTATTACGGCTCTGGTCAAATACTTCCTTTATCCAATCAAACAATGGTACTCTGGCATAAGAATAGTGTGCTCCTATGAAAAGAATAATCAAATGAACAAGGATAAAGAAATAGGTCATATCTGTAAACTTAAACCGCTTGAAAGTCAGTGCCAGAATAGCCACTCCGACCAGACACATACCGGCCTCGAGAAACCAAAGACCTGTTTCGTAAGCTCCGATACCCGACCAAATGGCTACTGCAAAAAAGATAGCCAGAAATACAATATATTTCTTTTCCATCGCTCTGTAAGTTTGTTCTATTTATATGTGTTATAGGAGATTATCTCTTCTGTCGACTTCCGTTTTTTCTCACGTAAGGGTTGAGCCGGATAGCCGATTACAATATCGAGCACTACACGTCTATTTTCGGGAATGTTTAGTAGCTTCTTCATTTTAGCTTCGGCAAACCATCCGAGAATGCAACTGCCTAGTCCTTCGGCTTCGGCTGCCAGACAAATATGCGCTGTGGCAATACCTATATCGAGAAAGGCAAAGTGCTTATCTTTTACCATACCTCCTATACCCGAACTGAGATTGACTTTTTCTTCGACAACGATGATATGAACAGGGGCTTGCTTTGTAAAGTGATTCATACCCAATAAACGGGCAGACGCTGCATCAGCAACCTTGTTCTTCAATTCGGGCTCGTCTACTACAATGAAATGCCATGGCTGCGCATTGCAGGCAGAAGGTGACAAACGCCCTGCTTCGAGTATGCGTCCAATCGTCTCACGATCTACTGTACGCGAAGTATCGAATGCACGTGTACTTTGACGGTGTTTTACCAGTTCGTAGAAGTCTGTAGCCTCCATAATTAAAGCTGTGTGATGCGGCTTATATATTTACCGATAATATCGAATTCAATATTTACTACACTGCCAACCTTAAACTGGTGGAAATTCGTATATTCGTATGTATATGGAATGATAGCTACTTCAAATGTATTGTTAGTAGGGGCTACGACTGTCAGACTTACTCCGTTTACCGTTACCGAACCTTTATCTACAGTCAGATAACCTTTTTTAGCCATTTCTCGGTCGAAATCGTATTCAAATTTGAAATACCAGCTACCATCAGCTTCGCGGATCTCTACACAGCGGGCTGTCTGGTCTACATGTCCTTGTACGATGTGTCCGTCGAGGCGGCCGTTCATCAGCATACTGCGTTCGAGGTTTACTTTGTCTCCTACCTGCAACAGCCCCAGATTGGAACGTTCGAGCGTTTCTTTTATAGCGGTTACGGTGTATGTATCGCCATCAAGATTTACTACTGTAAGGCATACTCCGTTATGAGATACGCTTTGATCTATTTTCAACTCATGAGTGAATGAACACTTCATTGTCAGATGCAGATTTTCTGCTTCTTTGCGCAACGAAACTACTGTAGCTGCTTCTTCTACTATGCCTGAAAACATATTATTTATATTTTATTTTTTTGCAGTACAAAGGTACGCATTTATTAAATTAAAAGAGAGCATATCAAAAGTAAAATATGCCATCAAAGTGTTTCGCTCTTTGTTATCATGAACGTAATGAAGAAAATCTTCTTTCTGAAAAAGAGATGCCTGACGACACCACGTTCTGTCGATTTTCAGTTCGCTCCTCAATATGACAAAAAGAATAAAAGACAAAAAATCAAGAGAATTTCATACTCTATTAATAATTTTCAGCAGATAGCAGAAAGGTTTAATCCTGCATATTTCCTTATAAGTACAATAATAGCATATGCTCTATATAGTTCTTCTACATTAGGACAATTTTCGAGATACCCTTTGGGACAGTGATAAGTATAAGTTCTTTTCTTTTTTTTCGTTCTTAGCTCCACTCTGTATATCATACCATCGAGTATTGCAGGAGCATAATATGGCCACCCAGCTAACTGATTAGGCGGATAGAATACAGCAAGAGTATCGGTTGAATAAATCCTCATCCTGTCTCTTATAGAATCCTGCGTAGGTAAAGTAAGTACTTGATTTTCTACCAGTTTCGCCCATAACTCGTTCAGTTTTTCACTGTCCAAATCTTTCTTTTTCCAATAAGGGATATATTTATCACCCTCTTTACGAATAGCTTGGGCATAATATTGTGCTGTCCATTTATTATCTTTCTGTTGCATAACGAATACCGACGGTCCTAACACAGGAGCAGGATCCGTCCATAAACGGAGTTCGAAGTCATAGTCGTTTTTAAGTTTAAATTCTGTATTTATTTCTTTGTTTCTTCTCCCGAAATTATACCATTTTTTGTTTTTCTCCTTGAAACTTTTCGGTTCATCTTTAAAATCTATCTGCGAATAAGAAAGATCAGTAAACAAAATTCCTATAATCAGAATCAGTATCTTTTTCATAGACCTTATATTAAAAATCATTATTCTTTCACTCATCTATACGCTGCCCGAGCTGACGCCTTATCAAAGCAACGATAGCATAAGCCCTGTAAAATTCTTCTACATTGGGGAATGGCTCCAGATATCCTTTTGGAGAATGGTAATTATACACACGCTGTTTCGTCTTATTTTTCAGTTCATACCGATAACCGATACCGTCGGTAATAGTAGCTGTCTTATACACATCGGCCTGCGAATAAAAGACGGCGGTGGTATCAGCTGCATATATTTTCATCTTATCGCGAATAGAATCCTGAGTAGGTAGTGTCAATACCTTCTGCCGTTCGAGGGCATACCATAATCTATCGAGTCCTTGCTGGTCGACTCCCGATGCTTCCCATGTCTTACTTATACCGTCATATTCTATATATCTGGCACTCCACACATCATTTTTTAACCTCAGTATGAATAAAGAATAAAAATTGGCAAGGCCTTCATTCGTCCACAAGCGAAGCTCAAAATCGAAATCATTCGTTAGCCCTAGTTTTTGATCTGCCCTGCGGTTCATATCCTGATAATTTGTATGCTTATCATTGACTGATGCAGGATCGTTACGAAAATCAATCTGCGAGTATGCCTGATATACAAATAAAAGCAACAGGCTTATTGTGAAAAATCGTTTCATAAACTAATATATAAATATTACTTCTTAATATCTTCTGTTACTGCTATTATCACTCCGAATTTGCCATCTATCTGCATCCTGTTCTTTTCGGGCAGATACATACGGGAAACAAAGCCATCGAGATACAGCGCATCTGTACACCCCTGAGACCTGAAATAAGCGGCAAAGTCATAAAGATTAACCTTTGTAACGGATATGGCAAATAGAACTTTACCATCGGGTAATACTCCTACCCCATTGCGGATATGCACATTGGACGAACCTTCTTTGAACTGCGGATGAATCTGCCCGCCGGTGAGCAACATAGGCCCCGACTGTGTGGCATATTTCACTTGTCCGCCGTTCTCAAAGTTTTCCGTTTTGCACACAGCAGCTTTATTCTCAGTTGTAATATAGAATACACCATTGGGTTTCATATAAAAGTTTCCACTTCCCGAAGCTGTATCTAATGGGATCAACTGTAGACAATCTTCTATATAAAGCCCCTGCGGTGTATAGAGCGAATCAAACATTCCTCCGTTCATCGCAAAAATAAGTTTCTTATCCTTTGTCTCTGCATAGGTCTTCAGATTCTGTATGCTACGGATTATCTTTCCGCTATCATCGCGCCAATAGAATGCCAAGTCCTGCGAACAAGGATCGGCTACATAGCTTATGATACGGTCGTCTGCCGGATTCCTATTTGCAGAGCAACTTACAAAACCGACTATCGATAAAATGAGTATTATTAAAGAAAGAGAGAGCTTATTGTTAAGATTCATTTTATATCACAAATATTCTATTATCAGATTCAGCTTTGTTTATCTATAAAGAAAATAAAGGTAACGAAACTATTCATATAAATAAAAAGTGAAGCAAAAAAGTTACAATCAAAAAATTAGAACCAATGTGAGTTACTTTTGTTACCTTTTCCTATTGCCTCCTGCTTTAGCTGGAGGTATAAAGGCTAATTTGTTACATGGCTTTAGCCAAAAAAGGTTTGACTAAAGTCTTTTTTACATAGTTTACACCCCACGACTTAAAAGTCGTGGCAATTAAGAAAAGTAACAGAAGAATAATGCAAAAGGGTTACCTTTGTTACCTTTTTGATATTAATGGCTCATAAAATCAGTTGCAAACAGATGGCTAATACTCTTATTGTAAGGGGAGAAATTCAAAAAAAATCATATCTTTGCCACCTGATTTCCTAACAAAACTGTAAAATGAAGAAAATACTGTGTACGTGTCTCATTCTTTGCTTTTCCTCCATCAACTATATACAATCGCAGGTGTATGACAAAAACTGCTATTTCGGATTTACGTTTGAAGTTAGCAAAAATCCCAACTGGGGATACGGTGAACTGGTAATAACCGAAATAGAGCCATACTCTCCTGCCGAAAAGACAGGTATAAAAGTCGGCGACATCATTATGGAAATAGACAGTAAAGCCACATACCTGAGAGACAACCAGACAATTGCACACTGGCTATTCGATAATATGTATGTTCCTACGGTAAACTTCACTATCAGAAACATGAATACTTATTTTAAGGAATATACGCTGACGCGTGAATGTATTGCAACTAACTCGGTGAATGAAAGGCAACTATCGGAAATATTTTCATTCTACAGCCTCGAAAACACGAATCGCCGTACATTCTCACTGCCTTTGGAAGTAGAACCTAACAAGGATGTAGACTATACAGATTATCATTCTTTCGATTTCTATACCGATGGGAATCCCGTTCCGGCAATAGATACGGAAATAACTGCCCTACTGGAACAAGACCTGATAGCGAAAGGATTGGTGCGCGACACCTCCGATCCCGACATTGTAGTACAGGTATATTACAGCTACGGACCTAATCCTAAATTCACAGGATTGGACAACCCAAACTATGCTCCGGGCACATGGCGCTACGACAGCCAGAAACAACAACTCGTACTGCTGCCTATTTTCGACCCGAAGGAACGGAATAAAGAAAAGGCCGGACAGTTTATCGTGGAATTCGGATTCAGTTTTTATGATCGCAAATACATCGACACCAACAAGCTGACCCAGATATGGGATTGTAATATAAAAGACTACATGTCTTCTCAATATACATTGGACGAATATATAAGGCTGCATACCCCGCTTATGCTGAAACAGTTTCCGTTCGCCATAGCCAAAAGTGAGGCGACCTACAGAGTCGACCTCAATAAGTACAATTATACAGGGATGCATTTTGATGCTGACGACCTGACTACCGTAAAAGACGTGGATATGGACTCTCCAGCCTTTCGTGCCGGAATACGTCCGGGATATGTAATAAAAAAACTGAATAACAAAAAGTTCGAACATACGAAGGAAAGCCTGTCCGATGCTTATAAGCGTTTTATATCGGAAACAATGGTGTACCGCGATCAGGCTACCCTGTTTACTAATGCCGACGGATATGCAGATTGCATGTTCTGGAATACTGCATACTATAGCGACATAAACAAGGCATTCAACAAGTCAGATTATCAGACTCACTTTTCATATCTGTACGACTTCGAAAAGTATATAAATAGCAAAAATGACAACAAAATAGAAATTGAAGCATGGACCGGTATGCAGCTTCGCCGCTTCACCATTACCCCACAGATACGTAAATCAATCGCAGTAAAAGCCTTATAAACCTGACATAGTTTCTCTGTCCCACAGAGAGCAGGGCTGTTAAGCTTTATGAGTTGCCACGCCTTTTAAGGCGTGGGTTTGAAGTAACCGCTAAGAAGACTTTAGTCAAAACTGTTTGACTCTTTAGATTCTTTGAAACAACGTTCAGCGGAGCTAATTCGGCTAAAGCCATTTCACGATTATCAGACTTGTTCCTCCACTCGAAAGTGGGGGCAATTGATTGAAGAGAAACAAGAACTTAACAACCCTGCTCTCTGTGGGACTTTCAAATATCTGTCAGTTTATTCCGGTATCTATTACAGAATCAGGCAAAAAATTCGTACCTTTGCGCCCGATTTCATATTTCGCATTGCGGGAACGGTTATCTTTTATTCCCTTTGCGATCAACTTAGTATATAAAACAATAATAATGATAACAGTTTCAAATTTAGGTATTCAGTTTGGCAAACGCGTATTGTTTCAAGATGTGAATCTGAAGTTTACAAGTGGTAATTGCTATGGTATAATCGGTGCAAATGGCGCCGGAAAATCAACTTTTCTAAAAATACTCAGCGGCGAAAAAGATGCTACAAGCGGAACTTTTTCACTGGGGCCGGGCGAACGCCTCTCTGTACTTTCGCAGGATCACTTTGCATTCGATAGCCAGACGGTAATGAATACAGTATTGCAGGGACACTCTGTCCTCTGGGATATCATGCAGGAAAAAGATACCCTGTATGCAAAAGAAGATTTTACTGATGCCGATGGTATCAGGGCATCTGAACTGGAAGAAAAGTTTGCCGAGTTGGAAGGCTGGAATGCCGAAAGCGATGCTGCCATGCTGCTAAGCGGGCTAGGTATTGCCGAAGACATGCATTACCAGATGATGGGTGATATAAGCGGTAAACAAAAGGTGCGTATATTATTGGCTCGGGCATTGTTCGGAAATCCGGATAACCTCTTGCTCGATGAGCCTACCAACGACCTCGATATAGAAACTGTAATGTGGCTCGAAAATTATCTTGCCAATGCAGAAAATACAATACTGATCGTATCGCACGACCGCCACTTTCTGGATTCGGTATGTACACACACTGTAGATATCGACTTCGGGCGGGTAGCCATGTTTGCCGGGAACTACAGTTTCTGGTACGAATCGAGCCAATTAGCCCTGCGCCAGCAACAACAACAGAACAAAAAGGCCGAAGAGAAGAAGAAGGAGTTGGAAGAGTTTATCCGCCGCTTTAGCGCCAATGTAGCTAAATCGAAACAGACTACAAGCCGCAAAAAAATGTTGGAGAAACTTAATATTGAAGAGATCAAACCATCATCACGTAAATATCCGGGCATTATCTTCACTCCCGACCGCGAACCGGGCAATAAAATACTGGAAGTGAACAACCTCAGCAAATCGGTTGAAGGTAAAGTATTGTTCGACAATGTAAGCTTTAATATAGAAAAAGATGATAAAGTAGTTTTCCTGTCACGCGACCCGCGTGCCATGACTGCGTTCTTTGAAATAATAAACGAATATCAAAAACCGGATAACGGAACATATAGCTGGGGACAAACAATAACACCGGCCTACCTGCCTTTGGATAACAGTGATTATTTTAAAGATGATCTTAACCTGATCGACTGGTTGTCACAGTTCTCTGACGACACCAGTGAGATCTATATAAAAGGATTCTTGGGTAGAATGTTATTTTCCGGGGAAGAGGTACTCAAAAATACAAAAGTGCTCTCAGGGGGCGAAAAAATGCGCTGTATGATAGCCCGCATGATGATGAAGAGCGCCAACTGCCTGGTACTGGATTCACCTACCAACCATCTCGATCTGGAATCGATACAGGCATTCAATAATACATTGATACAACTCAAAGGGAATGTGCTGATGTCGTCGCACGACCACGAATTTATTCAAACAGTATGTAATCGTGTAATAGAACTGACACCAAAAGGGACAATTGATAAGATCATGGATTATGATGATTATATTACATCAGATGATATAAAAGCACTGAGAGAGAAGATGTACAGCTGATAACGACTAAATTTATATACATAAAAGAATGAGGACTGGTAAAGTCCTTATTCTTTTTATAGGCATATCTGCATTATTTCAAGACTGGTTTATCTATAGTTTGCATCAGATCAGATCTGGCAAGGATATATTTAGTAACTGTTTAAATTTGAGCGAAAAAATCTCATATAACTATTTCTTATTATTCTTTGGCTCTTATTTTTATTCTTTCTTCTCTATTTTCTACTTTCCACTCTTGGTTTAGCACGCTAAACCTGCGAAGTAAAAGTTAAAATAAACAATAAGTATATCTATCGACGAGATCAAGCAAATCAGATTACAGATACTTCCGCCATATTATCATAAAATTGATTATCTCAGTACTTATTAGTAGAATACACAAAAATCCCGCTACAGGATTAATTTTAACATAATAATTTTTAATTATTACATTATCTATATATATATTTGCAACACGAAACGAAAAATGTGTTATATTTACACAATACGAGCAGACTCAAACAAATAAAAAAACATTTCAAAAAATATATATTACTTTTTCAGCAAAGAATATATCAAGGAGGAGTTATTCAAAGGTGTTCTGGGCATTAAAAACCTCCAATCACCAAGTAAGGTTCAGACTTTTTACTAATCTTACAAATTCATAAATTTGCTTGTGAAAGTTAATCTTGATTCATCTGGTTTTTGGACATAGCTCCTCCGAGATATTATACCCAGTCATTCTAAAAATAGTAAATACCGATCAGCTTATTCTTCTCCCACAAGCATCGAGTCTCTGTATCCTAAAAAGTACAGAATACCATCGAGCCCCACAGTCGACAGGGATTGTTTTGCATTCTCTTTCACTTTCGGTTTAGCATGGAATGCAATACCAAGACCGGCAATACCAAGCATCGGCAAATCGTTGGCTCCATCTCCTACTGCCACCGTCTGGCGCATATCTACTTTCTCTACCTGAGCCAACAGACGCAGCAATTCGGCTTTGCGTTTGCCATCAACAATGTCGCCCAGATAATTTCCGGTCAGCTTACCGTTCTCTATTTCAAGCTCATTGGCATATACGTAATCGAATCCGTATTTATCTTTGAGATAATTACCAAAATAGGTAAATCCTCCGGACAATATGGCGAGCTTATAGCCCCCCTTCTTCAATATACGGATAAGGCGGGTCATACCTTCGGTTATAGGAAGGCTCTCGGCAATTTCTTTCATCACCGACTCGTCCAATCCTTTCAGCAGGCTTACACGCTTTTTGAAACTCTCTGAAAAGTCAATTTCCCCACGCATTGCTGATTCTGTGATTGCTTTCACTTCGTCCCCTACCCCTGCGCGCTCGGCCAGTTCGTCGATCACTTCGGTTTGTATCAGGGTAGAATCCATATCGAAACATACAAGACGGCGCATACGGCGATACATGCTCTCTACCTGAAAGGCAATATCTATACCATGCTCATCGGCAAGTTGCATGAAGTCGTGCTTCAATAACTGCACATCATCAACCATACCTCTGATAGCCATTTCGATACATGAACGGCTCGGACGGTTTTCCGATTCTAATGGGACACGTCCTGTAAGACGGGTTATTTTTTCTATGTTGAGCTTATATTTCTGACTAATACGAGCCACTGCTGATATCTGCGTAGGGGTCAGTTTACGTCCCAGCATGGTGACTATATAGCGGTTTTTGGTTCCCTGCATACATACCCAACGGGTATATTCTTCCTTACTGATAGGGGAAAAGCGTATGATCACACCTAGATCTGTGGCCTTAAACAGCAGGGCTTTTATAACCTCTCCGGCATTCTCTGCCTCAAACATTATGGCTAATGATAATGAGTGATGTATATTCGCCTGACCTATATCTAATATATTAGCATCGTGAGCAGCCAATACTGCTGTCAGGGCAGCCGTAACGCCCGGCTTGTCCTCTCCGGACAGACTAGCTAATATTATTTCTGAATCTTCCATAACAAGACAATGTAGTTATAATATATGGTAGTTTAATTGACGGAATCCAACAAGGCCTTCTCTGCAGATGACACTCTATCGAATCCAAACTGATTTATAATTTGTTGCTTCAAGATATCTATCTGATCATTGCATAAGTTGCCGATACTTCCTTCGTGCGTATGCTGCACTTTTTTATCATGGGCGAAGTTCCCCTTCTCTATCTCCAGACCGACCTGCTTGTAAGCATCCCTGAAAGGAACTCCCTGCAATACCAGGCGGTTTACTTCTTCTACACTGAATATAAGCAAGTACTTAGGATCATCGAGTATATTTTCGTTAATCTTCACTTCGCTCATCATCCTATTTACCATTTGCAGGCAATCGTTCATCTCTTCGAATGACGGGATAAATTGTTCCTTTATTACCTGTAGGTCACGAAAATAACCGGAAGGAAGATTGTTGATAATCAGCGTTATATCGTTAGGCAAAGCCTGTAACTTATTACACTTAGCGCGTGTAAGCTCAAATACATCCGGATTTTTCTTATGAGGCATGATGCTGGAACCTGTAGTATATTCGTCCGGAAGCTTTATAAACCCAAAGTTCTGGCTATTGTACAGACAAGCATCATAAGACAATTTAGATAACGTTCCGGCAATAGAAGCGATAGCAAAAGAAACTATACGCTCAGTCTTTCCCCGCCCCATTTGGGCATAGACTACATTGTAGTCCATCGAGTCGAAACCGAGCAGATCGGTTGTCATTTGCCTGTTCAATGGAAAAGAAGAGCCATATCCGGCTGCCGAACCTAAGGGGTTTCGATTGCAAATCTTATACGCAGCTAAAAGCAGTTGCAAGTCATCTACAAGACTCTCGGCATAAGCGCCGAACCACAGACCGAAGGATGACGGCATAGCTATCTGCAAATGTGTATATCCGGGAATAAGTACATCTTTATATTTCTCACTCTGGAGAAGCAATGTATCTATTAGTTTGGATACGCTATCGGTAAGCATCTGTATCTGGTCGCGGGTAAACAGCTTTAGATCGACCAATACTTGGTCGTTTCTCGAACGGCCGCTATGTATCTTTTTCCCCACATCTCCCAGCTTGCGGGTAAGTATAAGCTCTACCTGAGAGTGAACGTCTTCTATACCTTCTTCGATAAAGAATTTCCCTTCAACTGCTATCTGATATATAGCTTTCAGCTCCTTCAACAATATGGACAATTCATCCTTAGTGAGCAAGCCTATAGACTCTAACATTGTTATGTGTGCCATAGAGCCCAAAACGTCATAAGGGGCAAGATATACATCCATGTCCCTGTCGCGTCCTACTGTATAAGATTCAACATCTTTATTTACCTGAACACTCTTTTCCCAAAGTTTCATTTAGCTATTATCCGATTGTTCCTTTATCTAATATCTTATTGTAAGGTAACGCAGCAAGGCTGTCCGCCACTTTATCCAACCCGGCCTGCAATGGCTTCGACACCATTGGTTTCAAGAAAGGATTCAGATCGGCATGTACGGTAAGTTTCATCTTTGTTTCTCCGTTATTATCCGGTAAAAGCTGAATCCACATATTTACTCCAAAAGGCAGCTGCTCTGCCTGAAACTTGATTGTCTTATTAGGCTCTCTTTCTACAACTACAAACCTTATTTTCCCGATAGGATCTACTGTCACTGTACAGGAATCCGAATCGAAACTAAAGTCTTTGATTTTATCTTGTGGGATTCTTTCTTTTGCCAGTTCCAGATTATTCAGGTCTGAAAGCACTGCATATACATCCGTATCGGTATACGGTATAGTTTTTACTTCACTAAAAAATTCTGTCATAATATCTTTATCCGCTTATTTCCAATCGGCAGGAGCTTTTCTCCACTCTTGCAATGTCTCAAGATCGGACTCGGCTATATAATCTATACGTAAAGCCTCTTCTAATACTGCATCGTAGTTTGTTAACGTCAGTAGTTCTACTCCGGCTTGGCTAAACTTCTCGGTAGCTATAGGAAAACCATAGGTGAAATTCGCCACCATTCCTATGACCTCCGAACTGTCGCGGCGAATAGCGTCTACTGCTTTCAGGCTACTAGAGCCTGTAGAAACAAGGTCTTCAACAACAACTACTTTGCTTCCCGGCTTCAATTCTCCTTCGATCAGGTTTTCGAGACCATGATCTTTCGGAGTAGCACGTATATATACGAAGGGTAATCCTAAAGCATCTGCGACCAATGCACCGGGAGCTATAGCCCCTGTAGCGACCCCTGCGATAGCATCTACTGCGGGGAAGTGCTCTATAATAAGCCTGGAGAGTTCTATCTTAATAAAAGTGCGTATCTTAGGATAAGATATCAACTTTCTATTATCACAATAAATAGGCGATTTCCAACCCGAAGCCCATGTAAAAGGGTTAGAGGGCTGCAATTTGATGGCCCTGATACTAAGAAGCTTTTCGGCAGTCAGTTTTTCTAAAGTGCTCATATTTATCTATTCTAAATAACAACAATCAATATTATTTGCCTACAAATATACAATTAATAGGCAGAATAAAAGAAATTATAGCAGAAAGAAAATGTGTTTTTTTGCTGGAGGTATATAAGGCAAAGGGATTTGTCTTATGATAGACAAATCCCTTTGTATAGAAAAGTCGTATTGGTGGATATAGCCGAAACTCCGTAAAACAGGATTTGAGCGCTTCGATCCCTTTGTAATCCACTGTGCTATGCAACCCGGAGGTGTGGCCCGCCATTAGAATCAAAAGCTTGTCTCGGATATTTTATTAATTGATGAGCTTCCCAATCGACCAACACGACTTAGAACTAGCTTTTTATTTCTTTATATCAAATTTACGCAAAACTATCGAACTATGCAAATATAGGATCAATATTTTATAGACTTTTGTTTTGTGCTGCATCCGCATTTTGAACATCCGCAACTGCCTTTTTGTTCAGTTTTGGAGAAGAAAAAACCGTATATTTTATAAATAACTATCAGCGCCACCGATAGTCCTACTAATGCAACTATTATTTCTTGAAACATCTTTATTTCCTTTCTTTTTACTGAGATCAAAGTTATGCAATTATATCGAAAAAGGGCGTTAATGAAGGGTTAAAAGAAATAAAAAGCCTCCAAATTCAGGATTTGGAGGCTTTTGGTTAATATAGATATATTCTCTATTAATTAGATGGTTGCGGCAATACTGATAACGTATTATAGTCTGTTTCAAGTCGTGGAGTACTCCAAACCCATCCGTTATTTGCATCTGTTGCTATCTTAACAGCCAAATCTGAAATAAAGCTACCGCCAGTCGCTCTATCGGCTCTGGAGACAGGACGATTCGTCCTTTTCAAATCAAACCAATCGAATCCTTCCCCCCAAAGTTCAATAGTACGATATTTCCATATCTCTTCTAACAAATCCTGTCCGGTGTTAGTCGTATTATAATTTGGATCACGACCACTTGTTTTGTTCAATGCGATCATCAGCTTTTGAGCATCTGCATCTTTAGATGGATTCTGACGAACGAGTGCTTCGGCTTCTATCAGATACATCTCAGAAGATCTGAAGTGACAGGTATTACCTACACCCGGTAAGTCATTCGCCTGAATCTTAAAATGCATATAATTATATGTTATGGCATTTGACGGAAGTTTTGAATATGCAGATCTGATCTTTGCATCTACAACTTTCCCTGCTTCTGTTTTCACATTGATTTCACTTGGAGGAGTTGTCGCATCCCCCGGATAATACCACCAGTTGCGTCTCACGTCAGTCTCAGGTATTTGGGCATATAATTCTTTAGGAATACACATTGGATAAAGCCTTACTATGGAACCAGATGAATTATAAGCTATATATGACTGATAAGAATAATAGTAGAGATTCTGTTCTGAACCGCCATAAGATCCCCATATCCATTCGCTTGTAGGGTCTGAGAAACCAGCCAGCATCTCTCCATTACTCATTAAAGGGTAGTCTGCTCTCGCCGCAGCAGCCATCGTAGCTGCTGTTGCAAAATCTTCGCGCGTCAAAGCCGCACGAGCGTAAATCGCACGAGCTGCATTAATAGTCATGTCATAAAACTCACTACTTCCTTTTTTTGATTCACCAAAATAGATTATCGCCTGATCCAAATCTTTGTACACTCGATCATACGTTTCTTTTAGTGTAGAGAACGGCATATCATTCTCTGTAACAGACTCTAAGCGAAGAATCATTCCTTGAGAGGTTCCTCCATTACTATCACTCCAACGCTTACAATATAGTTGCGAAAGCATAAAATAACTATATGCTCTATACGTTAAGGCTCTGGCTTTTATCTCTTTCTTATCCTCTTCCGAACCTTCTGCAGCATCCACATAATCCAATATTGTATTTGCATCTCCGATCAGGCGATAATAATAATACCATGGATAGTACAAATAAATACTGGTAAGATTGGTCATGTACTGTTGATTAATGATTGCAGCCCATCCTGGAAGATCTTTCACAAAGTTGTTCCCAGGATATTCTCCATACCAAAGTTTTATAGTACCCTCACCGTTAAGCCCCTGACTACCAAGATACTGCTTAGCTGTCAGCAAATTCAAACCATTTACGGCAAAGTATGCGTATTCTGTTGTACTGAATACAACTTCTTTAGCGACTGTATCATATGGGTCTGTATTTAACGAATTATTACACGAAGGGTATAATAACCCAACACATACAACAAGTATTATGTATATATATTTTTTCATATTCTCAGTATTTTTATTATAGGGTAATATTTAATGAGAAGGAGAATGTTCTAGCTGGCACAAACTGATAATCAGATTCCCCATTAAACGAACGCTGTGGATCAAACCCTTTACGCTTCGTAAAATAGGCAAGATTTTCGATATTCGCCCCAATAGTCAAACCGTTCAAATCAAGCTTATTAGTAATAAATTTAGGGAAGTTATAACTTAGACTCACATTTTTAAAATAAAAGTATGAAGCATTAGTCAGAAAACGAGTAGATATAGCGGAATGGTTATAAGCATTCTTTGTATTATTAAGAGCCGGAACCCCATTTTTATCTATCCTATTTGATGAAGTTTCTGTCAGTCCAACAGGCACTCCTGTCCACGCTTTTGCCAGATCCTTATGTACAGCACTTGGAGTCGCACCCATTGACATATAATCTGCGTAATTTCCATCCACAGCCTTCCCTCCTATACCATAAGTACATAGTACAGATAAGCTGAAATCTTTATATGCTAATGAAGTCTTTATACTACCATATGCATCAGGAATTGCTGACCCAGAATTCTCACGTAATGCATAACTAGCCTGCGTAGTGTATTTCTTCCCTTGTATTTCCACATAACGCTTTGCGTTTATCGCTGCTTTTTCCTGTGCAGGATCAAGATAATATAAAGATTCTCCTGTCATTTGGTCTACTCCTGCCCATTGGTACAAATAAAGATCATAGCGGCTTAGGCCTTCTTTCCATCTACTCCATCCGTTGATTTGTCCATTTTTAGACATCTGGTCAGTAAGTTTGGTAATCTTATTTTTCAAGAATGTCACATCTGCTCCCAGATTCCATGTCCAATCTCTATTTTTTATAACATCTCCATCTAATGCCAATTCAAATCCATAGTTTTTCATCGTTCCGGCATTCATTCTTACAACAGGTGATGCTGGTGTAGAGCTTGTAACAGATCCTGAAGACAACGGTTTTACAACATCAAGCAACAAATCTTCATTAACCTTACTAAAATAATCAAACGAGAAGTTTATACGATTAAATAATCGAGTATCCAAACCTACAGAAAAACTCTTCATCGCCTCCCATGTGAGCGTTGGCTCTGAAATCAAAGATCTAAATACAGCACCTGTACCCCCATTAAAATCTAATGAATATTGATCTTGATACATCTGATAGTTTCCATTTATTGAAGGGTCGAAACCTGTATTACCTACCTCACCATAGGATATTCTGGTTTTCAGCATATTAACCCATCTCAAATCAGACATAAATGCCTCTCTTGAAATAATCCAACTGGCTCCGGCCGACCAAAATCCACCCCAACGAGTATCTTTATGGAACATAGAAGTACCATCGCGACGATACGACCCTTCTACGAAATATTTTTCATCATAATTATAACGTATACGTCCCAAATAACTTTCGAGATTATACCTTGCTCTGTATGAGTCTAATGCATTAGTAGTTGAGAAATTTACGAAATCGGTAAGATTAGGTAAACTTTCTCCTTGTTTAAATAGATATTTATAATCACGAAACCAGCTATTATATTCATGAACCAATACAGCATCAAGGTTATGTACATCTTTGAAAGTTCTTGCCCAACTCAATTGCTGAGAAGTGGTATATTCCTTAAAATCATAATCATACAGATAAGATCTTCCTACTCCGGCACCATCACCAATTATAGAGTTACCATATCGTGTGTCTGCCGATGTCCTTATTGACATATTTCCTTTTACCAAGAATTTAAAATCATTAAGGAACGAAAATTCCATAAATGGCTCAATCGTTGTTCTATTGGTTTTTACCTCATACTTATTCAGTTGGTTTTCCCAGATAGCATGTCTTGCCGTATATTGAGGTCTTCTGTTTGCTTCTCCAGTATCATATTGCTTATTGCCATCGACATCCAATATATAATCCCCTGTTTCCATATTATGCAAATGCACAGGATATATAGGAGACATAGTCCGAGCGTTATAGAATACATTTACATAAGAATTACCTCCATCACCAACGGTCCTGTGACGTTTTTCATAGGTCCCTGATAATGTCAATCCCGTTTTCAACCACTTACGAGGAGAATAAGATGCATTAATTCGACCAGTAAGACGCTCATAGTCTGATGTTTTCACATATCCTTTTTCATTAAGGTAACCAAAAGAATAAAACAAGCTTAATTTATCTGTAGCCACAGAACCACTTAAATTATAGTCTTGACGATAGCCTGTTCTTTCCATATCCTTAAACCAATCTAAGTCACCTGCAATACCCGGTAATATTTTTGCATTAGGATTAAAAATACCATCTTCGTCAAATAGTTCATCATTTGGAACATCATATATATTATAACGTAAAATACTTGAGATAATACCGGTATTAGCTAAAGCATTTGCCTCCTCCATTGATAAATTCGGGCGGCTAGTCATTAAACCATTACGGTAGCTAGTCCAAGATGCCTGCATAAATTGATCAGCTCCCATACGATCATATTCTGGCATTGCTTTATTAGTAATACCCTGACGAATAGAAACCGTCATTGACCCCTTCGATCCGGCCTTCGCTCTTTTTGTTGTTATCAAAATAACCCCATTAGCACCACGACTACCGTATAATGCTGTAGAAGCCGCATCTTTCAACACTGAGATATTTTCGATATCATCAGGATTGATATTAGCAATATTTCCTGTGTAGGTAGATCCATCTAGTATAATAAGTGGATCATTAGCACCAACCAGCGAGGAGAAACCACGTATACGAATAGTTGGAGCTTGTCCCGGCTCTCCGAAAGAGCTGCTTACCTGTATACCTGTACCCATACCTTCGAGAGCCGATCCAACATTCGAAACCGGACGTTTCACAATATCAGATGCAGAAATAGCTGATACAGATCCGGTCAATGCTTCCTTCTTCGATACACCATAAGCAACAACAACCACTTCATCCAAAATTTGGTCATCATTGGCCATTATTACTTTCATACCCTGTGTAGCTCTGGCTTCTACGGTTTTCATACCAACCAGAGTAAATACCAACGTATTACGCCCATCCGGCACATTTATCGAAAAATTACCATCAAGATCCGTTACGGTACCAACAGTAGTTCCTTTCACTACAACCGAAGCGCTAATAACAGGCTCTTGGTTACTGTCTACAACAGTACCACTAACCCTTGTTGTCTGCGCTACGATAAATCCCACGCTCAATAATAAGCAGGAGAGAATTAACATCACTCTTTTATTCATACAAACACTACTTTATTAAAATTAAAACAACTTCAATATATTAATATTATGATTATTCTCTGATTACACTTTGTTGTTTTATAGTGACTTTTAGCATCACTTTGCTTTCCAATATGCAAATTTATACATTTTTCACGAAAAAACAAACCTTAGATTAAATTATATAAATTTTGACATTTTGAAAGCCAGAAAGGGTATTACAATCATTATATATGTTAATTAAAGCCCAAATGTGTTAATTAAAGATCACATTGAAAGGCTTATGGCATTTTTTAGGATTAAAAGTCAAAACACATAGCATACAATTCGTCTTAAAAGGGTCAAGATTTAACACTTTTCTCTCTCACATACATCAAACAAAAGAAAAGACACTATTTATTGATATTTTCACAATATCAAACAACAAAGATCAACACATCAATTACATATGAACACAAAAATGCAACAAACTACAACAAACTTCCAATTTGATAGACCAAGAATGATACAATCCAAGCTAACAACGTTGTATAGATAATACTAAAAATACCCCATTTCCATGAACCGGATTCCTCTTTTATTGCAGCGATAGTTGCGACACAAGGAAAGTAAATAAGCACAAATAGTAGCAAACTGACAACAACCAAAGGCGTAAAGGCAGGAGTACCATCAACCTTCGTATCACTAAGTAAACGAACCTCAAGAGACTCCTGATTTTCCGGATCTCCGGTATACAGAACACCCAATGTACTCACCACAACCTCTTTAGCTGCCATACCCGATAGCAGGCTGACACTGATCTTCCAGTCAAATCCGAGCGGACGCATTACAGGTTCTATGGTTTTACCGATGCGACCGATATATGACTCTTCCTGATGAGCTATATTTCGATGATCCTCAACACCTTCTATCTGTTCTTGTTTAGCTGTTTCATCTATCTGCTTAGTATCGAAATGGGCTTCTATCATTGCTATCTGATCATCGAAAGCGGCCTCTCTAACCTCGTTTCGCGGAAAATATCCCAGAAACCAGATAATAATAGAAGCTATAAGTATCACCCCTCCCATCTTGCGAAGGTACTGTCGCGACTTATCCCACATATGAATCAAAACCGCACGTACAGTAGGCATACGATAAGGCGGCAATTCCATAACAAACGGCGTATCTTCTTTTGGGAAAAGGAAGCGCTTGAATACTCGTGCCGAAACGACAGCAATCAATATACCTGTAAAATAAAGCCCGAACAGCACAAAACTGGCATATGACTTAAAGAATACACCGACAAATAACAGATAAACCGGCAATCGCGCACTGCACGACATAAACGGATTGATCAGCATTGTTATCATACGGCTATTGCGGCTCTCAATAGTCCTTGTTGCCAGAATAGCCGGCACATTACACCCGAATCCCATTACCAATGGTATGAAAGATTTACCATGCAGTCCCATCTTGTGCATTACTTTATCCATTATAAATGCAGCTCGGGCCATATAGCCCGAATCTTCCATAAAGGAAATAAATGCATACAATATCAATATATTAGGCAGAAATACGATAACACCTCCTACCCCGCCTATCACACCGTCTACAATCAGATCTTTGAGCATGCCTTCCGGCATTATACCTCTGATAAAGTTCCCGAGCAAAGCCACTCCGTTCTCTATCCATTCCATTGGATAGCCACCCAACCGGAAAGTGCATTCGAACATGACCCACATAAAGAAGAAAAACAGAGGGAAACCCAGATACTTATTAGTTACGATGGAATCGATTATACGTGTACGCTCCGATTCGTTCGTCTTTTCCTTCAGAGTCTCCTTCAATCCTCCGGCAATAAACCCGTAACGGGCATTGGTCAGAGCCGACTCAGTATCTTCTTTGAGAGTTTCCTCTACATATTTTACCTCAGTATCCCTTACATCAAATATTCCTTTACTGTTAGACAAGGAGGAAACATAAGACTCGATATCCCTATCCTTTTCTAATAACTTAACCGAAATATAACGACGCGGGAAAACCAGCTTGTCAGCTTTACTTTTCTCCAGTTGTATATTCAACTTGCTGATAGAGTTCTCTATGGTATTACCATAATATATATGTACACGACGGACAATAGGCTCCTTATCTTCATAAATACGTATAACAGAATCAAACAATTCATTTATACCGACTCCCGATTTTGCCACAGTGGGCACCATCGGTATCCCTATCATCTTCGACAACTTCTTATAGTTGAACTCACTGCCGCTTCCGAGCAGTTCGTCATACATATTAAGGGCGATAACAACAGGTACTTCCATATCGATCAGTTCCGTTGTCAGATACAGATTTCGTTCGAGATTGGATGCTGCAACTATATTGATCACCACGTCGGGTTTGTCATCTACAATGTGGCTTCTCACAAACAATTCTTCGGGGGTATATGCCGAAAGGGAGTATGTACCGGGTAAGTCCACAATCCTGAAAGTGTAGCCGCCATGCTTAAACTTACCTTCTTTAGAATCGACTGTCACCCCTCCATAATTTCCGACATGCTCGTGTGCGCCGGAGGCGATATTAAACAGAGACGTCTTCCCTGCATTGGGATTACCAACTAATGCGACTGTAATAACTTTCTTCCCCTCATCCTGAGATTTCACCGGTTGCGACTTCCTGATATCTTCAACTAACATTTCGTTCGCCTCAGAATCGAAACTATGATGCAATGAGGCAACTTCAGCCTTCTTCGACAAGTCGGGATATACAACTTCTATCAGCCTCGCTTCGCTACGGCGAAGTGAGACCTCGTAGTCCATTATTTTATATTTGATGGGATCCTTTAATGGTGCATTCAGGATTACCTTTATCGTTTTCCCTTTTATAAACCCCATTTCAAGGATACGTTTGCGAAATGCCCCGCTACCGTTAACGCGGACTATAATACCCCTTTCTCCCGTTTTCAGATCGGATAAAAGCATACCTAAGATTCTCTTTAATTCAGGGTACAAAGATGCGCAATTTTTGCCACATACACACAACAAACACTCCCTATTATTTAGAACGAATATAAAAAAGAACGCTTTAGTTTTCCAGAGGAAAAATGGAGAGTTCATCATCCAACAACAATAAAGTAAGCTCACAAACATAAACTTCATCCCATCAATCTTAAAGTTCATCTGATTATATTCGTATTCCCATCTTGTTTATCCGTATTTTTGTACACTATACAAATCATATATCTAATGATAAAATATCTGATAGTAGAAGACGAACGTTTCGCCTATGAAGAAATACAGCGAATGACAGGGCGCTTACGCCCCGGCTATCAACTTACAGCCCGAACTGAAACAGTCCGCGAAACCATCCAATTCCTGAAAACCAATACCCCCGATCTGATCATATTGGATATCCATCTGGCAGATGGCAGCTGCTTCGAAATATTTGAACAAATCGAAGTTTCAACTCCTATAATATTCACTACAGCCTATGATGAACATGCCATCCAAGCATTTAAGGTCAACAGCATCGATTATCTTCTGAAACCTATCGAAGAGGCAGATTTACTTGCGGCACTGAACAAATACGAGCAACTACACTCTGCCAAGCAACCCGATACCGACTATAAGAGACTGCAAGAAACACTGATAGGTAATTACAAAAGGAATCGTTTCCTGACTCAAATAGGTGATACATACCACCATATCGGTATAAATGAAATCGCATTCTTTTACAGTGAAGATAAAGTCACATTCCTGCACACATTTGCTGACAAACGATATATTATAGACTATACATTAACCCAAATAGAAGGCCAGCTGGATAACAAAACATTTTTCAGAGTATCGCGCAATTGCATAGCTAATATTAGTTCCATCAGAAAGATCTCCAAATACTTTAATAGTCGTCTGAAGCTAAGCTTCCAGCCGGAGTGCCCGCACGAAATATTAATCAGCCGCGAACGAGTTTCCGATTTTCTGAAATGGGTAGATGGCATTATCTAAACACTTTGCAATGAATAAAAAACATATACTCCTGTTTATTCTGATAACCGCACTAATCCAACTAATGTGTCAGGCTGCGTTTATGTTATTGAATGCGGACTATACTAAACAAGATTTCTTGTTTCAATATCTGATAAACCTCCCTGCGTCCATTTTTATAGGAGCGATAGATTTCCTTATCATTAACACCGTCTATAAGAGACTGAGGTTGAAAGACAATGCTATCCGCGTTCTGACCGATCTGGTAATAACATCTTTGTTCGTTATAGCCTTTGCTATTATCGGGAACTATATTCTTTCGCCATTGAATATATTCGATTATATTACCAGACTTGCGCTCTCCCTGATAGTTTGGAATACTATCATGGTCTTACTCATCGAGATATTTTTCTACAACCAGAGGCAAGCCGACACCGAAAAAAGGCTGGCAATAGCCGAAAAAGAAAAAATACAATACCAATACGAGACACTAAAGGCTCAGGTTAATCCTCATTTCCTGTTCAACAGTCTGAATGTACTTTCATCACTGGCATACGAAAGCCCCGACAAAACAAATCTCTTTGCTAAAAAGATGTCCGGTGTTTACCGCTATCTGTTATTAACCAATGACAAACCTATAGTTACCCTAAAAGAAGAACTCTCGTTTCTGGAATCATATATATTTCTGGAACAGGTACGTTTCGAAGATGCGCTTCATATCGAAATAATTAAAGATGACAACTCAAGCTTAAATAAATACATAATACCCGTCAGTTTACAGTTGATAGCCGAAAATGCAATAAAGCACAACATCACAACTAAAGACTCTCCGCTCACTATCCGGTTTCATATCACAAGCGAAAATATAATTATATCCAACAACCTTCAGCTACGGAGTTCGGTAGATAAAGGTGGTGTAGGGCTAAGTAACCTGCAAAAACAATATTCCCTACACAATAAAATCATTGATATAACTCAGTCCGATACTGAGTTCATTGTGAAAATTCCATTTATAAGCAGTCTGTAATTTTAACTAAAACCTTACACTTCTTACAAATTTTGTATTGTTTTATTGCTTGCTTTTCCCGTAGGGGCATCCCTTGCAGGTGCCTGCCTATATAATCAACGGGCAGGGACAAGCCGCTGCCCCTACAGTTCCATCCAACTTTTTAACTAAAGCCTTACAAAACTTACATCTTTTCTCCCATTTTGGCTTCGCCGTTTTTCTTCAAAGATCGCTTTTCTATCAATCGGATATAAGATTTTACGCCCCTACCTTTATAATTTATAACTCATACGAATCAGTAGTCGGAATTAATTGTTCAATTTGTATAACCTTAATCTTAGTCTGGAGTTAATAGATTTAGCTCATGACTAACGCGCACTCTCGTGCTTGTTTTTACTTTTTCATTGCCAAAAAGTAAACAAAAGTCTAGTGCTTCGCTCCTCTGCGACCTGTCAACGGTTTGACGGCTGAAGGGGACAAACGGGCTATCGCCCCATCCCCTTCTACGCCGCCTGCACCGGACAGGTGCCCGCTTGCGGAGCTAATGCACAGAGTCGCACGCGCCGACAAGACAGGATAATCATCACCCAATCGTGCGTTAGTCCCGCGCCGTTAGCTTTATGGACGGGGCACCCGTAGGGTGAGAAAGGCGTAAAACAAAAACGTGTTTGAGCTTAGCCGTTGGTTCGTATAAATCATAAATAAGCATTTTTCTCACTATATCTTAAAATATTTTTTAGTCTCAGTCGTCTTCAATAGTAGAGAGCTCTTAGTAAAAAATAGATTGTAAAATGTAAAACAAAAAAGAATTATAGCAATGAGAGAATTTGGAATGGGATTTTTCGGAAGAAACCCTTTTGATAAAGATGCAAGAAATAAAATGAGAGAAGAATGGTCTAAAATGACCGACAGTGAAAAACTGGAGTTTATGAACAAGCGTATGGAAGGCTTTGACAAATGCGAAGGCCGTTTCTCTGTAGAAGCTATAGATGCCCGCTGCGAGGAATGGATGAAGATGTCGGATAATGAAAAACAGGCATTTGTCGATGAAAAGAAAAAAGCTTTCGAAAGCCGGATGCAAAGCATGCACAATATGCATGGACATTTCGGTTTCGGACGATAATAAACAAAATAATAATGAAAAGCCGGTTGTATAATACTATTGCAACCGGCTTTCTTAGATTAAGGATATATTATTTCTTATTGGTCAGTTATTTCTGATATTTCATTCGATTCATAAACATGATAGCCTACCGTTCCCTGCTGTGCGACGGCATACATAGCCTTAGCAACAGTTTTAGATTTTATCGGGCGGTATTTTCTGAGCTTACCAAGCAGCAGGAATGAAAATATTTTAAGAATAAACCCACCTATTTTTTCCCCTGCGCGAAATTCTTTCCTGTTACCATCGAGAAAGGAGGGGCGGAAGATGGATACAGACTGAAAAGCAAGTTTTCTGAGTTCTTCTTCGCAGCGTCCTTTTGTCCGCAGATAAAAGTTGCCGGACTGGATATTTGCTCCTATCGAGGATATGATGGAAAATTGTTTTATCCCTTTTTGTACGGCTACTTTTGCAAACTGTACAGGATATTCGAGGTCTACCTTCTCGAATGCAGCTTCGCTTCCTGCTTTTTTGATGGTAGTACCCAGACAGCAGAACATATCGTCCCCTTCCATTAGTTCTTCGTACGAATCGGGATTGTCAAAATCTACAATGTGCTGTGTCAGTTTAGGATGCGATATTTTGGTGCTTTTACGTACAAAACTAATAACCTTGTCGTAGGCATCGCCTGCAAGCAGTGTTTTTAGCAGGTGTGTGCCTGTTAGCCCTGTACTTCCTATTATAATTGCTGTTTTTGCCATTTATTCAAATTAATAGTTTCTTGATATATCTATATCAATAATAGTGCCAGTTTATATTTTGATTGATATGATGATTTCCCGAATCAGTGAGTTATGTAATATAATATTTAATGATAATGTAATATACGATGATAGCTGTCAGGATATATATAATAATAGTCAGCAATATGGTTGCGATCACAATGTATAACATTTTCGGCTTATCCGGTCTTGCCTTTCTGCCTAATATCCATCGGGAAAGGAAAAAAGAAGGTATAGCTATAATTAATAGTGCGATGATAATATCGAAAGAAAAATCAAACGATAACGCTCCGTCGTTGCCAATGATAATATCCATTAATTAGTATTTCTTTAGTAACTAAATTGTTTTACATACCGGCTTTTATAACCTCATATACTTTGCCATCTTCAAAATGAATAAGTAGCCAGTAGCGATCTATAGCTGATTGATTGCCCAAATCGTATCTAATTCCAAAACTGAAATAATTAACCGTATCATTTCCTAATATGGCTACTACCTCTTCTTTGGTTTTTCCGATGAGTAGTTGATTGTCTACAATCTGATTTGCATATTCAGTACGTTTTTCTGCATACTTATGCCAGTTTTCACTTGAAAATTCTTTAGAGGAGTCTTCTATTAAATAACTATCAACTACTAATGTTATTATTAATCCTATAATCAGAATGAAAGGAATGGATATAAGTGTCTGAAAAAATACATTAATCATGTTTGGTCTGAATGGTGCATCTTTCTTTTTGGATATTTTCCACCATATGGCCGGACAAATAAGAATAAGTAAGGCGGTAATCACTATCCCACTGACCCAAACGATATGTTGTAAAGCATTAGTATCCATACTTATACAGATTGGTTTCGAATTCAAATGTAAATATTTATTCCAAATCTACAACTGTAATGCCCGAACCTCCAAACTGTACGTGTTCGTCCTGATAATTGCTGACACCCGATGCCGAACGCAGGTAATCGCGGATAATCTGGCGCAAAGCTCCTGTTCCTGTTCCATGTAGTATGCGCACACGCGACATACCTACAAGTATGGCATCGTCGATGAAGTACATGACGGCTTGCAGGGCTTCGTCGCCACGCATACCGCGCACATCTATATCCTGCCTGAAGTTCAGCTTCTTTTCACGCATATCACTGCTAACGGCTGCGCCTACAAGGGTAGTCTTAGTTTCGCGTTTTACCTGATTCTTACTTACATACTCTAATGTATCCAGTTTTACGGTCGACTTTATCATACCGAAAGCTATTGTTGCATTATTTTTCTGTATATCGAGTACCTGCCCCACAGATGTTTGCCCTTTGATGCGCACATTGTCGCCGATGGCAATAGTATGTTGTTTCTGCTTTTCGGGTAGCTTATCCTTTTGCTTTTTATTCTTTTCCTTGTCTTTCAGTTTCTGTATTTTGCGTGCTATCTTATCATCGGCTATACCGTCTTCGTTAGCTAGCCCTTCTCTGAATTCACCTAAAGCCTGACGAGCAAGCTTTGTCTTCTCTTTATCAGCCTGAGATTCGCGGATAGTGCGTATTGTATTTTCTATCTTCGCATTGGCTTCTGACAGGATGCGTTCGGCTTCGGTTTTTGCCTGACGGACGATCTCTTTTCGCTGTTTCTCTACTGATAAGAGGTCGGTTTCATATGTTTCCGTTATTTCTTCCAACCGCTTCTCTTTCTGGCGAATGTTCTGTCGTTTGCTTTCCCAATAGCGTTTGTCACGCACAATATCTTGCAGGTACTTGTCCATATTGATATAGTCACTGCCAACAATCTCAGAGGCATCGGCAATTACATCTTCGGGTAAGCCTATCTTGCGTGCAATCTCTATGGCGAACGAACTGCCCGGATTACCTATAGCCAGTGTAAACAACGGCTGCATCAGGTGGCGGTCGTACAACATGGCTCCATTTATAACACCTTTGTTCTCATTGGCAAAGTGTTTCAGATTCTGATAGTGAGTAGTAATGACCCCAAAAGCACCTTTTTCATTGAAGCGTTTGAGTAACGATTCGGCAATAGCCCCGCCAATTTGCGGCTCGGTTCCACCCCCGAATTCGTCTATCAGCAGAATGGTTTTCTTGTCGCAATTTTTGACAAAGAACTTCATGTTAGTCAGATGCGAACTGTATGTACTCAGGTCGTTCTCGATAGACTGCTCATCACCTATATCTATAAATATATTCTCGAATATACCCACTTTGGAGTTTTCTGCTAACGGGATCGGTATTCCGCATTGCACCATATACTGAAGGAGTCCTACAGTTTTGAGGCATACGGATTTTCCTCCGGCGTTAGGCCCCGATATAATGAGCAGGCGGTTGTCGTCTTCCAGTTCTATATCCAGCGGTACTATTTGCTTGTTCTGTTTACGGTGCGATATAAATAGGAGAGGGTGTTTAGCTCTGTACCAGCGTATCAGCGGCTTGTCCTCCATGTCGGGTTTTATGGCATTGAGGTCTATTGCAAATGTAGCTTTAGCCCTGATAAAATCTATCATTGCCAGAAACTCATATGACTGAATAATCTCGGGGACTAACGGGCGCAACAGGTCGGTGAATGCGATCAGTATTTTTATGATTTCGCGCCGTTCTTCACTTTCCAGTTCACGTATGCGATTGTTTGCTTCCACTACTTCTGCCGGTTCTATAAATACGGTCTTTCCCGAAGCCGATTCGTCATGTACTATTCCCTTTATCTTGCGCTTAAAGGCAGGGGCTACAGGTATTACAAGCCGCCCGTCACGCATAGTCGGCGTTACGTCCTTTTCTACAAGCCCCTCGCTTTGAGCCGAACGCAGTATGGCATTCAGGCTTTTAGATATGCCTCCCGAAATGTGGGCTATGTCTTTGCGTATGCGGTTCAGTTCGGGCGAAGCATTGTCTTTTATACGCCCGAATTTGTCGAGGATATTATCTATCTTACTTATCAGTTGTGGAAATACAACTACTTCTCCGGCCAATGCATAGAGGTGCGGATAAGGTGTGTTCTCTTCATCTTCTTTTTTCAGGAAGCTTACTATATCGCGAATTGTCTGTAGCGAACGGCGAAGGTCGAATAATGCCGATTCGTCTATCCATGTACCTTCTACTCTGATGTTTCGCAGGGAAGGACGTACATCCAGGAAATAGTTTGTAGGGAAATCGTCCTCTTCTTGTACTATGCGGATAAATTCCTCAGTTTGGGATAGTGCTTCTGTTATATATGTGTAGCCGGCAGAGAAAGACATTTCCTCTACCTGTTCTTCTCCAAGTGGACTCAGGCATCTGGCTGTGAGTAGCTGGCGTATCTTGTCGAATCCAATTTTTGATTCGAAATTCTCAGGATAAATCACGATCTTTTATTATTTTAGCGTACAAAGATAACAATTTGAGTAATTTTAAATGGCTCTTTGGAAGATTTAAGGCTGTTAGTGTTTGCATAATAAAAAGAAAATAGTATTTTTACAGCGTGAATTAATAAGTAAGCGAGAAGCATTAGTGCGTCAAAATAAAATACACAATAACAGAACTATAATAACGTTAATGCTTTACACTAACGAATAAACAGTAATAGGTTGATATTGAATATTTGTCTAATCCCACTTTGTAAACAAAGTTTTAATTAAGAATATTGACTAACTACAAAAAAATACATTTTCCATTAAATTAGATGTTGAACATTATTGAAATAATAGTGTTACAAATAATATAACATAAAACCAATGCTGCAAGGACACTTCGGATATATTGGGCATTTATTACTCCGACAATGGCTCCTTTAAGATAAGCATTCTCGTACCTAGCTTGTGAAAGTGATGTGTGGGTTTGGCCGTTGACTTACAACCTTAAAGCATTGGTTTTTTATTTCGAAAACGATCAGAATAACATATTATACGAAAAAATTGATTCCCAAAGAATATTCTGTTAGAGTATAGCCTTCGGGAATCGATCGTTTATATATAATAGAAATGGAATTTGTATTGAATTGAGTTATATAAACTGAATATTAGTTGCCTCCACTTTTAAGTGGAAGTGAAAAAGTAATACTGGCGTAAGGCTTTAGTCAAAATGGCTTCGACTAAAGTCATTACCGGTTCTTCTTACTATCCACGACTTTTAAGTCGTGGATAGTAATGCGCCTAAAAATTACATTCGATACTTTTATTGCATATAATGTCTAATAAAAAGGGAAATGCTTAGGTTCTGCGTTTCTTGGCGGGTTTGCCTTTTCTCTGTTCTTTATTCCATTTTACTAATTTGTCGTCGGTGAAAACAAGTTTATATACACCATTGTCAGCCGTTTTGTAGCCTAGTGTATAGGTGTTGTTCTGAGATGAAATGACTTCGTAGTTGTCGCCCATAATTGAAATGACTTTTTTCTTCGACATTCCTGTAGTTACCTTTTTCATATTATTATCAGTGCTTGCTATATCTTTATGGGATGCACAAGATGTTGCGATACATATAAGTATCAGGAGGATAATCTTTTTCATAATAGTTGTTTTTAGAATTTGTATTTGAATCCGATGGCGAAATAGCCGGCTGGATAGAAGTCCATATTACGGTCTTTGTCGTGAAACAGATTATTGAAGAAATCTTTGAGAGAACGTTTAGTCAGAGAAGTTGATCTTAGCCATGCTCCTCCTGCATTCATATACAGCGTCGAATGTTTACCTATTTTATATTCCGGACTGAGGTATGATTTTATGGTAAGGGAGGAATAGATCATAGATTGTCCATCGATATCCATAACCGCCGACATACCGTCCATCTCCATTGCTACCAGTTTTACCTTAAACTTATCATTGAGTTTCATGGCTCCGTAAATTTTCATTCCGTTGGAAATATTGGCTCTTACTTCGTACTTGCCCGACAGATGCCAGTTGACTACAGCAATAGGCATTACGATGGGCGGGCCAAACGAGTTGGTAAGTCCCAGTCCTATCCCCAGATCGAAATTCTTTCTTACCTTATACATAAAAATAGCTCCTCCGTTAACCAATATACTTTTTGCCCCGATTTCGTCAGGTGATGAGTATATGCCGCCACCTAAGGTGGAAACAAGCATCCATTTTTTTGATAGGGGTCTCATATATGTAATATTGATGCCGGCATTGAGTATTTTATCCGGGTTGAAGCTTGTTGCTGCTCCATCATTTTGCAGAATGCCGTATGATCCGGCAAGTGATACCATCCAGGAGGTTGGCTGCCCCAGACTATTTAGTTTTGTGGAGATGGGCAGGTCATATCTTCCTGAGATTTTGTATAGGCTGCCAGAACCCAGATTTTCCCCATCTTCGCTTTTGAATGAAGAGGGAGTCATGTATTCAGTTTTCAAATCAGCCTGTGCCTGAAGCTTTATACTTATTGCCCAAATGAATAAGATAGAGATATACAAGATTTTTTTCATCGCTTTTTATTGAAATTGATGTAAAGAAACATATATGCAGGCTTTTACGAAATATTTTACTGATGAGGTTTATAATCGGGCAGATGAAGTTTAGTTTAAGGGGAGTGGGATAAAAATGAAGAATAGAAAAATTTATCTATAAGACGGAAAGAATTATAAATTATGAGTAATGCAAATCAGTATTTGAGATTATATGTTCGTTTATTGGTTACTAGTTACTTCGCCCTTTGGGCAGTTACAAGTTACAAGTAACCCCCTTTATTTATTGTCTCCAGATCGTGCTTTAGCCCGTGCCGTTAGCTTTATGGACGGGGTACCCGTAGGGAGAGAAAGGCGTAAAACAAAAGCGTGTTTGAGCTTAGCCGTTGGTTCGTATTATGTAAAAACCATGAGCGAGTTTTTTTGTTTAGCCTTTAAGCCCTTTTACGGGTCGTGCTATGAAGCGGGGCGCTAAAGACTTTTTGATTCCTTTTGCGGCTTCTGGCAAAAGGAATACAAGCAATCTATGATTGCGCGTAGAAAGAAATCGAACGTTTATTCAATACAATAACAAATACTGATTGGCATAAATAATAGGTAGCTATATAAAACGAACAAAGGAGATCTGTATGTGATTCAGATCTCCTTTATTTTTTGAAATTAACAGCGTAGAATTGTAGTTTGTGTTAAGTTTGGATTTTTAACTCATTCAATACAAATATATGGCGAATGGATTATATGATTGTTAATTTTTATAATTTCTAACCACAAGTTTTATAATTTCTATCATCCTGCAATTGCGAGTTTGTAGAAAACAATGCTGTTATCTGTATTTATTCTGAATATCCACATATAGGCAAATTCATTTTCCGACATATATTCGGTACATTCATCAAAGCCGTTGATGATCTCAGAAATAGTTATCAATAGCCTTGTATTTATCTTTCCTTGATCCTTCTTCGATAGAAATAAGCGCAATATTCTCCTCTTCTGTTTTATTCAGTTTTATCTGTTTATTGTCGGCTATGGGTTTATACCAATGTTGTGAATTAAAGTAATCACTGAGCATTTCATTTGAAAAAACGTAACCATGACGGGCATAAATCTCATTACGTATAATAAGTAATTCTCTGTCGCATTTTTCCTTGATTACATTTTTCGACAGTACAGTCTTGTCTAGGTCATATTCCTGTGAAAAAATGCCTGTAGAGCTGATCTATAAAAGAAAGTAAATTAATATATTCTTCATGTGCATAGCTTTTTTTGAGTTAAGATGTGTAATTATTTACATTGTGCTAATGTACTGAAATGTATTTAGAGTATGTATTATTTCCCAATAACTTTATCTATACCTGAAAAGTATAAACCAATAAAAAAGATAAAGTTATGAAATACTCAGACCGTTTAGTTGAAAAAATGATCCGCCTGATAGAAGAAGACACCTACACCATCACCGAAATATGCGAAGCCCTGAAGATCAGCCGACACACCTACTATGAATGGCGGAACACCAAGCCCGACTTTCGCCGTAAGATAGACGAAGCCATAGACCGCCGCGACGATGCACTGGTAGTCATTGCCCGCAAATCGCTAAAACAAAAACTCGAAGGCTGTGTACTCACCGAAGAGCGCTGCGTGTATGAACTCGCCAGAAGCAACTCGGAAGTACAAATACTAAAAACCCGTACCGTCCGTAAGAAACAATGTCCGCCCGATCTGCGCGCCATCAAATACGTGCTCGACCGCAACGACAAACGCCGCGAAGCCGACAACAGCCCCTCGCGCCGTCCGATGATCATCAATGTACCCGACCAGCATACAGCCGACATGCTGCGTGCGATGGATGAGCCCGACTACTGGGACAAGCGTCAGAAGATGATAGACGAGAAATATGCTCCCGGCGGCATTTGGTCTGATAAAGAAAGGGTTGACGAGACCGCGTTTAAGAAGGATGAATAACAGCCCCTACCGACCTCTCCAAAGGGCATGCTTGTTATGTTCTAATTTCTTTTTAGTAACTGTTTAAATTTGATTGGCAATTTTATTTTGCATTAAGTAATACATAATATTTATTGTCGTTTTCAATTCTGTAGGGGCGAAATATCTTTCGCCCGATATAGTTGCGGGCAAAAGAATAATCAGAAGCAGTTATATGAAATGTTTTCGGTCAAATTTAAACAATTACTTAATCAGTTGGCCCCACTTTTAAGTGGAGGAATAAGGTAGATCATTACGAAATGGCTTTAGCCAAAACAGATTTTGACTAAAGTCGTTTTAGGTATTACTTCTAACCTACGCCTTAAAAGGCGTGGCAACAGGTAGAACTAAATAATCCTGCTTCTTTGAAGAGGCTTAAAAAGAGAGTAAAAAAAAATGGTAAAAAGAGTAAGTTTTGTCAGGTTTTAGTTAAAAAGGCCTCACGCAAAGATAAATACTTGTAACTTGTAACTGCCCGATAGGACGAAGTAACTCAGCACTAACTATTCCCTCACCAGTGGTAAAGTGGAGCAGCGCAGTAGCCCACCCATTTTCGATATTTCGTAGTAGGGTACAACTTCTACAGTTAGCTCCCATTGGTCGCGCATATATTGATTGAGGCGAGTAAAGCGTTCTTCGCTGACAACAACAGTGGGTGATATGGAGAACACATTGGTATTCATGTAGTACATTTCTTCGCGTGTAATGTCGAATACATTCTCTTTGCCGAAAAAGTCTACAAGGAACTGGTAATCGTTTATGTCTTTGAATCCGCCCTTGTATATAATGGCCTTGTCGTTACCGACAGGCATAAATGTGCAATCGAGGTGCAGGATTCCTTTGCGCGGATCGGTGTCATCCTTTTCCAGTTCGAGCGGGATGAAAGTCTTTTCGGAGAATAGCTCTCTCAGAAATGCAATGGCATAGGCATTAGTACGTGCGGTCTTATACTCGGGGTAGTCGCGCTCCGTATATGTACCTACGAATATGGTGTCGTTGTACAATACTACATCTCCGCCTTCCACATGGGCTTTTTCGGGCAGGTTGTATATCTTGTTGAATGCTATTTCGCTGTATATAGGGGCGTAGGCCTCCTGTTCATCGGCACGATCGGGAATGATGTTCGATGTAATGATTTTGTCGTCTATCACAAATGCCACATCGCGGGCATATACCTGATTGCAGTTAGGAAGAATGAGCGGGCGGAGGACTTCCACCCCATATTTGAGGAATACCTTTTCGAAGGCAGTCATTTCCGTTGCTATATCTTCTTCTACGGGGTACATTCCTTTCTGAACCGATTCGTAGGACTTGGCATCATAGGTTTCTTCCAACGATGGGGCTTTTCCCAACGAGTAAGGCTGTCCCAATACGACGGTTTTTAGTTGTGAAGTTTCGTTCTGTATATTTAATATCATATCTAATTAGAATTTCATCTATATACAAAGATAAGATTTTCAGCCGTTTTCGGAAATGTATCTTCCTTTTTAAGGCAGAATCGATTCTTTGCGGTAGTTTATCTTACTCTATAAACAATCCTTATTTCGATATTGTTTCAACCTGATGAGATTGAAGAAACGACAGGCGAAAGGCCTTAGCCAATACAGTTTTAGCTAAAGTTATAGTAACTGATTGTATAAGCAGGGCACAGGTATCGCATCTGCGTTTTGCCATTCATTAGCGTATTATTGTTATGAAAGGCGGAGAATTTTATCTGTATGGAAAAAGTATTTGGAATTGATAAGATGATATTTATTCCTTATTTTAGCAATACAAAATATAAGAGACATGACAAGAATAGCTATAACAGGTGCTGCCGGAAATCTGGGCGGATTACTGGCACAAGGAATGAAGGATATGGATGTAAACCTTAATCTGCTTATCCACAACAACGATGTGCCGGATGACTTGAAGCAGAGAGAGAACGTGTCGGTATTCAGAACCGATCTGGCAAAAAAGGAAACCTTGTCCGATGCCTTGAGGGGAGTGGACGTAATCGTGCATTTTGCAGGAATATTGTTTAAAGCCAATCCGGAGAAATTCTTGCCAATAACCAATACACAGTATTTCAAAAATCTGTTGACTGTAGCTGTTCGGCAAAAGGTTAAGCGCGTCATCCTTATCAGTTTTCCGCATGTAGAGGGTGAATGTACATCCGAAAATCCTGCAAAGGGTGTGCTTTCAGGTAATCCTGAATCGGCACATGCCCGTACGCGGCTGGAGGAAGAAAAACTTCTTTTTCAGTATGGGGACAAACATGGGTTCGAAGCCGTATCGTTGCGTGTAGGAATGGTATATGGCCAGGGAATACTGATGATAGATGCCGGACAATGGTTTGCCCGTCATTGGTTACTCGGTGTATGGAAGAAGCCTACAGAAATACATCTGATATCGAAACCCGATTTTGTGGATGCTACTATTGCCGCCGCTCTGAAACCGGATGTACGAGGAATATATCATGTGGGTGACGAAGGGGTGCAGACCTTACAGGAGTTTCTGGATGATATAACTGTATATAAAGGAAATCATAAGCCATGGCGGATGCCTGTGTGGATGATAATGACTGCCGCCAGAGGATTCGAACTGTTTTCGGCCTTGTTTGGTACAAGAAGCCCTTTGACCAGAGACTTTGTAAAAATAGGAATGGTTTCGTATTACGGCGATACAAGTCGTATGCGTCAGGAACTTTTGCCTGAATTGAAGTATAAGACTTATAAGGAAGGGATAGATCTTTTCTAAAAAGACAAAAGACGAATCGAGAGCGATCCGTCTTTTATCAAACAATACTTAAATGGTTTATTTATTGTCTACCATTGAGGTGAAATTTTCCTGTTGTTGGTGGTATGTTATATTCAGTATTTCAAGATATTTTTTGAACTGTTTTTGAGACAATACCGATTTAGCATTGGCAATGTTGTAATACAATGCTTTCCGAGCATCGTTCTTGCTGTTGTCTGTCAGAGCATTTACAAGCAGTTGAGTTGAGTCGTAAAATATTTTTTGCAGTTGCTCCGATTGTTCCGGACTTGCTTTTACGTAGTCAGTAACTGTGTTCTGTGTAGTTTTTTGATTCAAGCTCCACAAAACGTTGTATTCATCACCATTTTGAGCGTAAGAGCTGATACTGAAAAGCAGTACAGCAGCGAATAAAATTGATAACCTTTTCATAACCTAATTTTTTTTTGATAAAACAATCTTTAGTAAATAACAAGACATAAAAAAAGCAAAGAATTCCCATTGATATATCATGGTATTCTTTGCGTATGTCTAAATAAAACTTTAATAACCTAAATCACGATACAAATGTAAGGGTAAATTTTTAATGGCGAATCAAAATGTCATAAAAAGTTATATATAATGTTTCTATGTGATATTGACACCCTTTATAAATAGCCAGTGTTCTTTGACATAATAATCGGCTAAGCCAAATATGAGATCGGTCTTAAATGGAATAAAAAAAGAGGCTTTTTGAAAAAGCCTCTTAAGTATGATGATTGGAAATAAATTATTTCACTAATTCTTTAAATTTATATGTGATAGTATTATCTCCTACCTTTGATTCTTCACCTTCTGCATTTTTAGTATATATCTCTAAAGCACCTTTCAATGTGAAAGATATTGTTTTAGATGCCTTGTTATATTTAGCATCAGTTGAAGTCAGATTTTTAATAACAATTTTAGTCGGGTTTGAGGTTGAATACCAATCGGTGATGTATGCAGGTATTTCATTTCCTGATTTCTGCACTTCGGCTAATGTTGCAAAATCGAAAGTGTAATATGTGCCATCAGTAGATTTCTTAAAATTTGAAGTTGTAATTGGTCCCCCAATCTCATTTGGTGGTCCTACAAACAAGTTGAGTTCACCGCTGTTAGAAGTAGATGTCATAAATTGAGTTTTTGCAACTTCATCATTGTAGGGAGTGTAAGTTCCTAAAGAAAGACTGATATCAACTTTTCCATTTTGTATTCCGATGATTTCCGATTTATCATATAATGTGTAATCTACAGGAACCGGATCATCATCGCTACCGCAAGCTGTGAATGTAAATACTGTGCCTAATGTAAACAGGATAAAGAATAATTTTTTCATAACTGATTAAAATTTTTAGTTTGTGTACCTAAATCTTTTTAGTTTTTAACTCTGGCGCAAAGGTAATTCTTTTTAAGATAAAATAGCAATTCTTTCCGAATTTAAAAGGTTGTTTCACATATATTTCTTTTTTATCCGGTATAAAATTCTTACCTTTAGTGACCTTATAATCCCCTGTAACTATGGACGATGATAACTTGGTGATAGAAATAAGGCAGGAAGAGGTCAGAGACTTTCCGGCTGTTTATAACATCAACTCCAATGCATTCAACAGAAAAGACGAAGCCCGTCTGGTAGACCGCTTACGGTTGAGTGATGCATTTATCCCCGATCTTTCACTGGTAGCTATGCTCGATGCTAAAGTAGTGGGGCATATACTGTTTACGAAGATCAATATAGAGAATAACGATACTAAGGTAGAAAGCCTTGCTCTGGCTCCGGTGGCGGTAAGCCCCGATTTGCAGCGGAGAGGTATAGGCAGCAGATTGATCCGTTACGGATTGGAGAAGGCAAAACAACTAGGCTATAGGTCGGTGATCGTACTCGGACATGCCGATTACTATCCGCGATATGGATTTGAGCCGACTACCAAATGGCAGATAAAAGCACCGTTCAATGTTCCTGCAAATGCCTTTATGGGAGTAGAACTTGTAGATGGCGGCTTATCGGATGTAAAGGGCACAGTAAGGTATGCCAGAGAGTTCGAGGAGATTTGAACTGATTGATCCCTGACTAAATAAAAGAAACCGACAAAACATTAACTGTGGCTAGTGTAGTCATGCAGTTATAGAGCTGTCGGTATTATTTCTTCTATCGTTCTTAGTCGAGAATTAGTTTGCCCAGCGTTTTAGTTTAGGGAAGTATAACTTCATTTGTGCAATAGCTTCTTCTTTTGTGAATTTTTGCTCCGAGTCTTTATTGAATTCTTCTACAAACTGAGCACAACGTTCTATCATTTCGTCCATTGTGAGGTCTTTGGTGAATTTTCCGTCTTTGAAGCAATAATGACAATATTCCTGATTTGGACTTTGGTCGGCATTTGTTCCAAAATCTTCGCTGGTTTTTAGCGGCATGCCACAGCTTTGGCAAAACTTTTGATCCATGATGTTTAGTATTAGTATTATTAAATGTAGATAGTTATGCGAATATAAGTAAATCTCCCGAACCTTTATTTAACAGATTATGTTTATTTTATCTATATGGGAAAAATATCTTTCAGGGAATGATTAAAAAATAAGAACAAGCCTATCTGGTTAATTAAAGTTAAAGACGGGGGAGGTGATTAATCTTTTTGTCGCCGATAGCATCAAAGATACAAAGAGATGAAAATTGAGTATTCACCTTTTAATACTTACCATTATGAAAAAGTTTATATTAGCATTCGCATTATTACTTGGAGCTACTTCCTTTTACAATACAGTTGAAGCCCAAAGCATAAATATAAGTATCAATATAGGGCGTCAACCGGCATGGGGACCCGTCGGTTACGATTATGTAGGATATTACTATTTCCCTGATATAGATTGTTACTACGATGTGAATATGTCGATGTTCTATTACATGGATAGGGGGCGCTGGATTTCGGCACGCTATCTGCCATACGCATATCGCCACTACGACTTGTACGGGCTATACAAAGTAGTATTGAACGTAAATCAGCCTTGGAGATATCATAGCACTCACTACAGAGATTATGCAAGATACAGAGGACATCACCACCACAATCAGATAGTGATACGCGACAGCCGCGACCACCGTTACCGTGATAGCCGCAACAACAGGGTTAGCTGGTATGCGAACGACAGATCGAATAATCACAGAAGTGATAAATATTATAACAACGGCCGTACAGGTAATAATTATTCGAATAATTATAAATCTAACAACAACCGTCGCGATAATAATACTTACAGATCGGATAATCAGAAGAACTATCGTCAGGATAATAATAAGAGCAATAACAATTATCGTTCGGACAAAAGCAATAGCAGAACTGATAATAACAAAAATAATAACGTTCGTCAGAGCAGAAGTAAAAACAATGGTAGCAGCAGTTACAGCTCTTCGGGAAGCTCTAGCAGAGAGAGAAGCGGAAACAGTAAATCCAACAGCCGTTCATCATCTGCAAAAAGCAGCAATTACCGTTTAGCTTCTAACTCGGGACGTATGAGGTAAGTGTTTTAAGGTTAGGGTATAAGGATGGATAAGGTGTATATTTTATAAAAGATATGCACCTTGTCTTTGAAGGATAATCTGTATTTATAATATCTTTACCATAATAGTAATTTCAATAAACATAAACGATATGAAAAAGTGTCTCATCGCAATACTTGTCTTATTACTAGCCTTTCCGATGCTGATGAACTCCCAGAATCAGCTTGCACTGGAAGATATTTCCGGACGATGGATAGAGTGGGCGCGCATAGAGGGTGATAGCGTGCGTTTATCGGGAGACTTTGCCGACACATATATCTTTAGAGACAATATGGTGTTCCATAAGGGAGAAGCTTCCGAGGGAGTTATCCTGTTCAATGTCACCGGAAAATATACGATAGAGGGCGATTCGGTAAAAGTGTTCTATCGCGACTATCTGAATAAAAGGGCAAGCCGACAACCTGCTAAACAGCTCATATTAAAAATCCTTTCCAAATCGAAAGATGAGTTGCGTGTCGCCGTTATAGACTACGATTACGAGTATAAGATGATATTGAAAAGATAAGTTCTGCCCTCGGTAGACAATATTTTATAGATACTTCCGTTTATTGTAACGAAAGCAATTATTGAAATAGTTAATCATATGAATTACTATTAATTATAATAAAAAACGAAAATTATCTATATTTATTGATACATAAATACGTATCTTTGTCACCTTAATTATACACAATGGTTCATTCTACAAAACGATGAAAAAAGTCTTTTACATTTTATTTATAGCCCTGCTTGCACTTGGCTTTGCGAGTTGTTCTAATAATAGCGACGAACCTACTCCGCCTCCGCCACCGCCTACTACAGGACGCCCTGACACAATTCCTCCATTAGATCTGTTTGGTGAGTGGGAAGGTTATTATTCTTCAAAGGCTTTGATATCCAATCCGGGAACCAGTAGCCAAATGATATACCCGGGATTCCGTCTTATAGCACTCGATGGTTTCAGAACAGAGTTTTTTGATGATGGAACTGTACATCCTCAAGATAGCCGTTATAAATACAGGTTTAGGACTAAAAATCCTATCGGTGAGCAGATCGAATTAGGTTATTTCTGTACCCGGAAGGATTCCGTTCTTTTCAAATGGAAAAGCCACTATACAGGAATTGATACTACTACATGGAGGCGGGCTTCTGAGGTAAATACTACTAAGGGTATTATAAAGTGGGATCGTACATATGATGGGCGTACAAAAGACGGAACAAAGTTTAAGGTGACAGATGCCTATGCTTACCGTAATGTGAAAACCGCACCTGCTGCGACCGATGGCGTGAATCCGGCGAAGGTAGTGATCGATTTTCCTGATATGTCTACGGGGAGCTGGCAGATAGAGAACTGCCGCTACTATAATCCTGACCTCAATGTATCAGAGTCGGTAAGCATGACAAGAATATTGCAAGGCACGAAGTATAAATTCTACAAAGAGGGTAATACGCCTCGCTGTATAATGACATCTAAAGATTCGGAAGGCAACGAGGTTCAGCGCGATCACAGGCTGGTCATCATAGATGATGTTATCAATTTCATTCCGATTTATGACGGAGTAGAGGTTGGAGATAAAAGCTTCTATATGTGGGTGACATCGTGGGGTGGAAATAAGTATATAGACCTTAAGCAAACCCGCTATGATCAGGATGTAACCATTTTTGTGAAATATGAATTCGATGTACTACGTGTAGATGATTAATAATATACAAGTCAGATAATATAAAGAGCAATGGTAACTGGTTTACTGTTGCTCTGTTTTTTTGTATTTGCGGATGCTGTTTTTATTTTTCAGAATGAGGGAATCGGCAGTCAGGCTGACAATACTGAAAGTATTGCTTCGCACACTGTCATTATTCAGGCTGAGCATGTATTCGTGTATATTAAAGGTAAGGGTAACAGTATCGTTAAGATAGGGCATATACTGGGTAAAGGTATCTTTGTTGAAAACGATAAAGGTTTGCTGTTTGTTGTAGTCGATATAAACGGTATCCAGCTTCTTTGTCGCATGGCGTGTATCTACCAACATCCATCGTCCTTGTATCATTTGCATATTCATCTTATCGCTACTGTATGGTGTACAGAATGTAAAAACTGCGGTTAGCAGCATTATAGATATTGTGAGGTAAAGGTGTCTTTTCATGATCATTAATAACTAAAAAGAGACAGTCTTATTGTGTCTCAATAATTACAGTATTGTATATTGTTTGTTTGTCATGTGAATTTACTTCATGCAAAATAACGAATAAATTTCTATTAAAAGAACTTGCTGTAATGAAAAATGAAAGAATTTATCTATAGGATATATTCGGTTAATATCCATCAGCCAACAGTTAACAACAGAAGCGATCTTTGAAAATAAGAGCAAAAAAATAATCAGAAACAGTTATATGAAATATTTTCGTTCAAATTTAATCAGTTACTAAATCTCATTATATATTTTTACTATATTTGCTTAATCAATTTTAATGATTAAAAAAGGATATATGAAAACATTAGGAAATATTATCTGGGTTGTTTTCGGGGGATTTATGGTTGCTCTCGAATACTTTATTTCGGGTTTCCTGATGATGCTTACTATTATTGGTATCCCATTCGGCATACAGGCATTCAAGATGGGTATATTGGCTTTATGGCCTTTTGGCAGTAAGATAGTAGAGGATGAAAATTCTTCGGGGTGCCTTAGTCTCGTAATGAATATAATCTGGATTATTATAGGTGGATTCTGGATTGCCCTTACTCACTTGTTCTGGGGGCTCCTGTTCTGTATCACAATCATAGGTATTCCCTTTGGTAAACAACATTTTAAACTAATTCATTTGGCACTGGTACCTTTCGGAAAGAGGGTAGAGTGAGATTTAAAACACAGACTAACATTATGAAACACATCAATTTTCTTTTGCTGATAGCTTTAGCTACATGCTTTGTATATCAGGCATCTGCTCAAAGTCGGTCTGCGGCAACAGGTAATCTGAAGATAGAAAAGCAATCAGAAAAACTTCGGATTGCTACAGGTTGGAAACAGGATATATCCGGTAATTGGATATCTAATGTAAACGCTATATCAGACACCAAACTGGATGAACAAAGTCTGAGCACTGCTCCTCAGAATTTTAAGTGGCTTCAATTCGTTTTGCTGAAAAATGGCAATCAGAATATTTACACTCTTCTTTATGAGAATACAGCGTATCTCTCAAGTTCGAAGAATGAGAGACGTGTCAATTTTTATCTGATGACCGATCAGTCATATCTGAAGATAGTAGATGCCGTAAAACAGAAAAATGGAGAGACTCTGACTATACATGCAACTTCGTACGGTTACATGTCAGATAGTGATGGTGATTTTTCTTCTACGAAGTTGATGAATCAAATAACTCAGTCAATAGCTGCAAATAATGGTGACCTGTATGATTTCTCGGTGAATGCGCAATATGTAGATAACGAAGATGTGGTACGCTTCCGTATTCCGGAGAAAACTTCTATTATGAGCGGAAGCTTGGTCAGTAGCTATTTTGAAGTTAAATTGTCAGATTTTGAGAATATCTTATTGCCTGCACCCGTTGTTAAAAATGCAGATGAATTCAGTCTGGATGCTCCAACTCCTGATAAGGTGCGGGAAGCAGGTACCAATGCTGCTACTCCGGTTCCGGTAGTTATAGCAGCCCTGAATGATGACATTGTAGACCGTGTGTCTGCGGAAAAAGCAGAGACTAAGACCGATGATTTTTCGATAAGCAATGATGCACAACAAGTGGTAAATGTACAGTATGCCGATACTATAAGTGCCGAAGAGCCTGTGGATGAACTGGCAGACCGACAAGTAAAGGAAAGAGCTGTGGTGTCGGAGCCTGTTGCCGTATTCTCCGGTATCGAAGGGTGGTATCATACATCCGAAGGTGAATGGGTTAATGATAAAAACCATCAGTACGATTTCGAGACAGTAGGCCGTTACGAACTTCGCAACTTTAGCTATCATCGGAAAAACTATCTGTTACTGGTAAGATATGAGAAGTATGCAGGAGAAAACTACTATCTGATCTCCAGAGATGATTATACACAAACCATGCAGGATATGGAAAAGTCGTCAATGCTGAAATTTCCTGTTATCGTTCAAGCCGGATTAGGCTATAGTTTTCAGGATATGATAGAACTGTGCGAGAAAACATTGGATACACCGGTGAAGAAAGACGCTGTTGTATTTAAGAGACAGTATCTGGTGATGCAATATAAACTGTCTAAGGCAAAAGACGTAGCCCGTTTCTTTATCTTTTTGCAGTCATGCTCGAGATATGGTGCCGAATCGTCACCCGAAACATGTAATATTGTAGTGTCAAATAAGGTCAGATACGCAGACGAAAGCTTATTGATGACAGACGGGCTATTTGGTAAAGCCTATTACGAATCATCATTCAGTAAATTCATGGACTTCTTTCGTAAACCACTTCCGGCAGGAGCACTTCCTGTGCAGAATCAAGAACAGTTCTAAACAAATTTTGTAAACATAAAAAAGGCTTTCGTAATCGAAAGCCTTTCTTTATCTCTTAGGTCTGAATCCTTTCTGCAAAGAGGAACCTCTGGGCTCTATGTCTTTAATATCCTGATATTTCATCTGATCGTCTTCCTTTAGTACCGTACATGGAAATGGATCGTCGAAGTTCACAAATCTGCCATTTGGTACTTCCGGCGATTTGCTGACATATATAGAAATATCCTTGTTGAAATGATACAGATGGAATTCGTCCTTATATGCATGCTTCGATTTAAGCAATTCGCGGTAGGAGAAAGGTCTGTACAGAGCCGTATTAATATTGCGCACACCATCTTTTTCATCCTTCAATGCAAACATGTTGGCGAACCTTTCGGTGCGGGCTATCGGCCAGTATATAAGTATCAGTGCAAATATGGCAAGGACTGTAATTCCTGCTTTAGGAAGTAATATCTCCTTCTTTGCAGAGAGTACCATAAATATAATATAATACATCAGGGCAAATAGTATTCCTCCTGCAAATCGGGGATCGGGGCCTCCCTTAAACCAAAGGGATAATATGGCGGCAAGTACCAGAAAGATGAAATAGGCAGCCTTGTTCAGGTATTTCTTTTTGATAAAGCAATATACGGTAACTACAGGAGCTATTATAAAAGAACTCATGTAGGCGGCATATGTCAGCCAATTGATAATCGACTGAGGCGCAAATTGCCAATGGGTAAGCACCCAATACATATCGCCGAAAGTGCGGATGCCACAGGTGTAGATGAAGTCAAGCTCTTCAACGACTACATAATCGGGGATTTTCCATTCTACGGAAAAGAGGTCTATTGTATTGAAAGGGAAAATCAGATATCCGGTGATAATAACGTTTCTGACCATCCATAGTGCTACAATAGTGAACGATATGGATGCGAGAAAAACAAGAGAGTGTATTTCCTTTCTTTTGAATCCGATGATAACTGCATATAGTGATATGAGGCATAACGGAGCGATCGAAAGCTTAAATGTAACCAGTGATACCGGAACAAATATCAATAACAGAAGCTTATTTTTGAAGTCATCGGGATATAACAACAGGCGAGCTATAATGTAGAATGATACCACATTGGGGATAGCATCGGTTGATGTTGCTGTAAAGGAGTAGCCGAATATGAATATATAGCCGGTAAATACTATTAATAATACAACCCTTTTCAGCTCGTAGCCTGACTGAATGATGTCTTTAATAATCCAGCAGATAATGAATACAAGGACAAGGACATGCAGGCTATAGATAGATTCACCGAATATGAACCTGAAGCTGAACAATGCGGATAACAACATATAGTTGGAGTTGAATCCAAATCGGTGTTCTACATTACCCAGTCCCGGTACTACTGCATACTCTTCGTTCCAGCGTATGTTTTGCTGATGGTAAAAGAGAGAGTCAAATGTGCCTATTTGCCATAGTATAACAGCCATAAGGCTCAGCACAGGGACGGCAAATATAAAAAGTTGCCATACTGAAAATCGTTTTATCCTGTTCCTGATTTCATTAGTTGCTATCTTGAGGCGATTTCTCCTTATAACCCAATAAGTAATACTGAGTATGATGGATGCCAAAAGTATATACTTATTTGTGGGTAGCCACAGCGACGATATACTCAGAGGTATGAGCGTAGCACACATCCCTAACAGAAACGTATCCGTTAGTCCGTATCGCTCATTTTGCTTGCAAATGTTATTATAGAATGAGACCAGAAAATCACCAAATGATAGAAATACTATCGTTATGACAATCCAGGAAATAGTTACAGCGAACATATTTTTTAACCCAATTTGGGTGCAAAGATAAGGAAAATTCTTCTAAGATACCTCATTATTGGCCGTAGTCGCAGACGAAAAAGAAAGTATAGTCACCTACTGTTTCATTATCTACATTCAGCCATCTTACCTGTTTCTTTGGAGATATTGTTTTGGCTATCCTTTTTCCGGTAGAATCGAAATCCTCTACAGACAACACTCTGAAACGCTTGTTGACGCATTCGTACTCACATTCGTAAATGCAATAGCTGAAATCATTCCATTTTTCAGCTTTCTCGGGTTTACCCATTTTTGCGTACTCTGCACGTATTTTATCCACATATAGCTTCTTGCTTTCGGGAGTGATATAGACCCGTTTCTCTCGTGCATACATCAGTGCCCCTTCGTGCCTTATGCTGGCTGTGTCTGTGTATATCTCGACATCCTCTGCTAAGGCTACATTGAACCAACTATCAGCTTTTTGAATGTTGTTACTTACTTGTGTAGTCTGGCATCCTGTAAGTAACAGAAGAGAGCAAGTAATAATAGTATAAAAGTATTTCATCATTTCGGGTTGTTTGTATTAAATGTGGTACAAAAAGGTCTTTGACCCTGATAGACAAAGATAACCTATCAAAAGTTTTCAACACTACTTTTTTTACTAAAATTTGTATATAATAATTTATTATCTTTGTTAGATTAATGATTATAATTATTGGATAAATATAAATGAAATATATATCAGTTTTTTGCGGTTCATCATCAGGTAATGAGAAGGTTTTTGTAGAACAAGCCAAATTATTAGGGCAAACTATAGCCCGTAAAGGTTATGGTGTGGTATATGGTGGAGCCCGTATTGGTCTGATGGGGGCTGTAGCCAATGGTGCCCTTGAAGAAGGAGGAGAGGTAATTGGTGTAATTCCTGATTTCCTGAAACAAAAGGAGCTCGAATATAAAGACCTCACACGTATGCATGTAGTGGAGACTATGCACGAGCGGAAAGCTTTAATGAATGAACTCTGCGACGGTATTATTGCGCTTCCGGGTGGATACGGAACGATGGAAGAATTATTTGAGATGCTTACATGGGCACAGTTGTCTTTGCATAAGAAACCCATTGCCATTCTCAACACAGAAGGCTATTATGATCCGCTGATCGCTATGTCGGAAAAGATGATAGAAAAAGGGTTCCTAAAAGAAGAATACAGAGAATTGCTCATAGTAGAAGATAATATGGAAAACATGCTGGAGAGAATGGAATCGTTTGTACCCTTGAAGAATGACAAATGGTTTGTAGTTAAATAATTGAGAGAGAATAATTAAAACAGAAAAATTATGGCATTGAAAGAAGGAGATAAGATTCCCGAAATATTAGGTACCGATCAGGATGGAAAAGAAGTGAAAGCTTCTGATTATGCAGGTAGCAAACTTGTTCTGTATTTCTATCCGAAAGACAGTACACCCGGTTGCACAGCCGAAGCATGCAGCTTCAGAGACAACTTCTCAGCTTTGCGCAAAGCCGGTTATCAGATTCTGGGCGTAAGCGTAGACAATGAGAAGTCACATAAGAAGTTTATCGAGAAGCAACAGCTACCTTTTCCGCTTATAGCCGATACCGATAAAAAGCTGGTGGAAGCATTCGGTGTATGGGGCGAAAAGTCCTTTATGGGACGTAAGTTTATGGGAACAATACGCACAACCTTCCTTATCGACGAATCGGGTACTATCGAAAAAGTGATAGGGCCAAAAGAGATCAAGACTAAGGAACACGCTACACAGATATTAAATAACTAAATATAAACAAACCGAAAAAGGATTATAATGGCAGAAGAAAAAGAAAAGAAAGCAGCGCCTAATGCAGAGAAAATGAAAGCATTACAGGCTGCGATGGAGAAGATAGAGAAGAGTTACGGTAAAGGCTCGATCATGAAGATGGGCGATGATAAAATTGATGAGATTGCCGTTATACCTACAGGTTCTATTGCTTTGAATGCAGCTCTGGGTGTAGGAGGATATCCACGCGGAAGAGTAATTGAAATATATGGCCCGGAATCTTCCGGTAAAACAACATTGGCTATACATGCAATAGCCGAAGCACAGAAAGCCGGAGGCATAGCAGCATTTATTGATGCCGAGCATGCATTCGACCGTTTCTACGCGGAAAAACTCGGAGTAGATATTGAAAACCTTTGGATATCGCAACCCGATAGCGGAGAGCAGGCATTGGAGATAACAGAACAACTGATCCGTTCATCAGCTATTGATATTATCGTTATCGACTCGGTAGCGGCACTGACTCCTAAAGCTGAACTTGAAGGTGAAATGGGAGACTCCAAAATGGGGCTTCAGGCACGTCTGATGTCACAGGCTTTGCGTAAGCTGACTGCTGCTATCAATAAGACAAGTACCACATGTATTTTTATCAATCAGTTGCGTGATAAGATCGGAGTAATGTTTGGTTCACCCGAAACTACTACCGGTGGTAATGCCCTTAAATACTATTCGTCTGTCCGCCTCGATATTCGCCGTATCGGACAACTCAAGGATGGAGACGAAGTAAAAGGTAGCCAAACGCGTGTGAAAGTGGCTAAGAATAAGGTGGCACCACCATTCCGTAAGGCTGAATTCGACATCATGTATGGCGAAGGAATATCGCGTTCGGGTGAGATTATCGATCTGGGAGCAGAGCTTGGAATTATCAAGAAGAGTGGTTCATGGTATAGCTATAACGAAACCAAGCTGGCGCAGGGACGTGAGGCTGCTAAGGAAGTCGTAAAAGATAACCCTGAACTGGCTGATGAACTCGAAGGATTGATCTTTGCTGCATTACAAGATAAGAAATAAGCTAATCTTCTTTAATTAGAAGAGATTTACATACTATAATGCCTTGAATGTTTGTTCATTCGGGGCATTATTGTTTATCTTTAATGTTAAAATATTATTGTAAGTTGATATGAAGCGATTACTCTCTATTCTAACCCTATTCTTCGTTATATTGTTGTCTGTATCGGCAAATATGGCTTCTCCGTATATTCGGATGAGCAATACTTCGGAAGCATATTCGAGTAAAGATATAGACATACTTAGCGAGCAGCTTACGATAAAGATAATTGACGAGTACAATGCCCGATTTACTGTTGTCTACAATGTTAGGTCTGATAGGCAAGGGGTGCAGATTCCACTGGTATTTGATACAAGGATAGGTGTAAGCGAAGATCCCGAATGTTTTAAGGTTTGGGTAGATGGTGTACAAATACCCGTTTCGGCGATTCCTTCGACTTATGAAGATCCCAAAGCCCTGCAATGGCAGGATTCTCTGGATAACCATCTACGCTATTCACAGGAAAGAATTCCTAATCTTATAGGAATGAAATACTTTGAGGTAAGTTTGTCGGCAGGCGAGCATAAAATACAAGTAGAATATACGCTGATAGCTAATGAATATTTAGGCAACCCTGTTAAGGAATATCGTTTCTATTACAATCTGGAACCTGCCCGTCACTGGCGCTCCTTTAGCGATCTGAGTGTCACTATCGACGCCTCAGAACTTAAATACCCCGTCTTTACGGATTTAGGCGAAAATAAAGAATTTACCGGAGTGAAGCAATGGCAATTTCCGCAGCTGCCGCAGGATGGATTTTCATTGTGGTATACTCCCGATGTAGGCTGGTTTGCATCGTTTATGACTGCTACTACACCCGGAAATGCCTTTATCATTTTTGTATTGCTGGCTGCTATTCATATCTATCTGATATTGCGTTACCGTACAGCAAATCCACATAAACGTATTTCGCCTGTTGTTGTATTTGGTAGCATATTGCTTCCGTTTATTTTCTGTCTTTTATTTATGCTTTTCTTTAATCTTACCGATTGGGTAATAGGTGAGCATGCATCGGGACAGCAAAGATATACATATCTCATTTTTTTAGTATATCCTGTACTTCTCATTATTTACTGGCTGGTGATGTGGCTGATAGACAGGGCCAAGAAGCGCAAGTTGCTGAGAGTCCGTTAAAAAATGAAGGCTCCGGATAATCACTACCCGAAGCCCCCCATATTTACCATCTAAGTATAATAAATGAAAAATTATTTCTTCTTTTCAGTTCCGCTTATCACTTTCTGAATATCTTCCGGTGTAAAATTACCCATGATACGAATCAAGGTAACTTTATTATTCGGTTTGTTGACAAACATTACCAAGTCCTTGATTTTGTCACTGTCCTTATCTTTTTTTGCATAAAAAGTGATATTTTCACCCGGTTCTTTTACATTCATCAAGGTTTCATAAGCCTTCGATTTAGCCAACGATTCCGTTTCTTTCCTTATCACCTTTGCAGCGTTTTTGTTGTCATCACTGCGATATATCTCTACTTGTTCCAGCTTTTCGGTAAGGCTTTTCAGGTCTACACCTCCGGCATCGATATTAGGCATCAGGCTTAACAGTGATTTCGATACAAATACAGTAGTCACATCTTTGTGATTAGACAATTTTTCGAATATATTGTTCTGAGCCTGTACGCTAAGACCGCAGATCAATAGTATTATAATGAATGATGCTTTTATTTTCATAACTTTTCCCTAGTTTATAGTTTTGTTAAGTATTTCGTGTGTTTTATCTATATTTTCCGATATAATTTCCAGCTGGCTGACTCCTTTATTAAAATTAGATGACAGCAGGATCAGTGCTTCACGGGCTTCTTCCATTTTCAACCTATCTTCGGGTGCGGCCGCTGTTATATCAGTGTTTGTTACTTCTTCCGTTTTATTATTAATATACAGTCCGGCAGAAATCAGTAAGGCAACGCCCGCAGCTGCGCTTCCTGCCCATAACCACAGTTTTTGTTTATTCTGTGCAGGCTTTACTGATTCTTTCCGGGCCAAATCGTCTATAAGATTGTTTAATTTAAATTCCAGTTCCTGTGGATAATTGATAGTATCAGGCTCATTTAACTTCAGGAATAGCTCTTTCTCCTGAAATAGTTCTTCTGCTACATTATCGCTGTTGAAATAATCGAGCAGTTTTTGTTCCTCTGCCTGACTAGTTTCGCCATTGTAAAAAGCTTCCAGTAATATTTTAATTTCGTTAGTATCCATTTTTATTCATATTTAATGAATTGTTCCCTTATCGTTTTTCTTGCCCTCGACAGAATAACCCGTATGTTTCCCGGACTAAGACCCGTTATTTGTTCTATTTCCTCATCAGAGTATCCTTCCCAGTGTTTCATCATCAATATTTCTCTTTGTTGTTCGGGAAGCTTGTCTATTAGTTGCTTTACTATGTTTGCATCACTTTGTAACTCTATTTGTTTCGATAATAAAACTGTTTCGGGTATATCTGTATCATAATCGCTATGATTATCATTTTTTGTTTTTCTCAGATAATCCAGACATGTATTTCGTAATATGATAATAGCGAACGCTTCGGTATTATCTACAGCCTGCATGTCGTTACGTTTACTCCAGAGTTTCATAAAAGTATCTTGTACTATATCTTCGGCTCCGGCTGCGTCTTTTACGATACGATAGGCTGTTCTGTATAATTTTTGATGATATGGAAGAAACGCTTTTTTAAAAGTTTCAGCATCCATCTTACTCTTTTTTTGTTTGCTTCTTTATCAAAATAATTTGCAATGTTTTGGCTTATACTGCTTTTCAGTACTTCTCAAATACTAAGACGTAACAGCCCCCATTTTTGTTACAGCAAAAATAGATAAAAATAAGAATAAAATATAAAATGGCTGTAATCCAGTGGAATACAGCCATTCTATATGAGTAGATAATATTTTATTTTGCTGCGGTATCCTTTACAAATTCAAGAACGATATCTCCGTTTTTGAAGAATGTTAGTTTATCTCCGTTCAGTCCGGCTTGCAGAGGTGTTGCTGTCAGTAATGACGTAAACATTCCCTCACCTTTGAGGCTTGGGCAAGCCATCATAGTAGCTGCCGCCGGTTTAAATGTGATGGTGTTTTCTTTCAGTTCGTAGGTTGTACGATATGTGTTACATCCTCCCTGACCAAATACTTTACCATCGGCAGCAATTTCCATAGTCGGCTGTTTGTCGGTAAACAGGGTAGCCATATCGCCGCCTGCTATGGTGACAAGATTCCATTTACCTGTCAGGCTCTCTGCATTTACAATACCTGCTGATGCCGATTTTTGAGCGGGTGCTTCTCCTTTTGCAAATTGCAGAACTACTACATCTCCCTGTGAGAAGATCAGATCGCCTGCATCACTCACCGAAACAGATAGGTTTGGAGTAGACAATGCAGTGAGGAACTGTGGTTCCTTGTTTTCCTGAAAACAGGCCTTCATTGTCGAAACCAGATTCGGCGCCGAAAACTCATTCTTTTCATTTAGTGTAAATCCTCCCGAGAAGTTGTTACAACCTCCGCTTCCTGATATTGTGTTGTTCTCGAAATCGAATTGCAGTCCCGGATTCACACCTTTAAATGCGTCTGCTGCATTTTCCCCTTTCAGAGATTTCAGAGTCCAGTAACCTGCAAGTTGCGCTTTATCTACCTGTTTTACTGAGTTGCAGCTTTGGTTCCCCAAAGCGATAGTGATTACAGCAATTGATAATATTGCTGATTTTAGCATTTTTTTCATAATCTGTTTTTTATATTTCTTATTTAAATTATCTCGAATCGGTCGGCATCTTTCCATACCGGAAATTTTGCTCTGAAATGTTCCAGTTCGATTTTTGATATACAAACAGTTTCTACCTGCTCTTGGTTTAATGGAATGGCAGAAATTTCATCACCTTTGGCGTTTATTAGCTTAGAACCACCTTCGTGATCGAGGTTATTGCCATCTGTTCCTATCCTGTTTACTCCGCATACATAACTCATATTCTCCAATGCGCGTGCAATGAGCAGTGTATTCCATACCTTAGCCCTCGATGCAGGCCAGTTGGCTACATAGATAAGCAGATCGTAAGCATTGTCTACATTGCGTGCCCATACGGGAAAGCGGAGATCGTAGCAGATAAGCAGACAAATATTGAATCCTTTGTAGGTGAAGATAATTTTTTCGCTTCCTGCCGAGAAATACTGAGGTTCGCCTCCCATCCTGAACAGGTGCCGCTTGTCATAATAATGTTCATCAGCAGGTGTAATAAAGAAGCCACGATTGTAGTAATTTCCGTTGTCTTCGGCAATATAACTACCGCAGATAGCTACATTGTATTGCTTGCTCCATTGTTTTAGCGAAGTGATTGTATTGCCGTTGTCAGGCTCAGCCAGATTGCGGCTGTTCATCGAAAATCCGGTAGTACACATTTCGGGCAGTACGATGATGTCTGTCTTACCCGAAAGGGCGGATATGACTTTTTGTATATAATCGAGATTTTTTTGCTTGTTTTCCCAAGCAATGTCATATTGTACAAGACTGATTCTTAATTTTTCATCTTGTTCCATATCCTCTAAGTTTTATTTTCTTATAAAGAAAAATACTGTGGGTGTCGGGCAACTACGCCTTTATAATACGATTTTATCTTTTCTATATCTCCGTCTGCATCACCTGTAGGATAGAATACATTCTTGAAATCGGCTTCCTTTTTACCATAGTCCAGTGCTGCTACCACAATGGGAACATTGGCTGCCTGTGCTATGAAGTAGAATCCTTTTTTCCATTCAGTATTCAGTTTACGGGTTGCTTCGGGAGTTATTGCCAGTTGGAAATTGTCTTTCGAAGCATATATTTCCGCCATTTGTTCGGTGAGAGATGTCTTGCGTGAACGATCGACAGGGATGCCACCCAAAGCTTTGAATAACAGGTTCATCGGGAAGAAAAACCATTCTTTCTTTATCAGGAAAGAAGCTTTCCGTCCCATTGCCTTATATACGACCAATCCCAGCGGCAGATCCCAGTTGCTTGTGTGTGGTGCCACGCATATGACGCATTTGTCGGGAAGGTTTGTCTCACCGGTTATTTTCCACCCGATAAGGTTGAGTATAAATTTGCTGAAACTTTTCATTTGCCCAGAGATGCTATTTCTTTAGCTATAGCATTGGCCTGTTCCTTCAGGTCGGTTCTCAGTTTTTTATAGTAAGCCTTAACTCTGCCTTTTACATCTTTTCCTTCAGTAGCACTGACACGTTTTATCAGTTCGTCCTGCGTTTCCACTATACGTTCCATTACTTTGTCGGCTGCATTTTTATCTGCATCCACTACATATAATTTATAGAACAGGCAGTCGATATAAAGCAAGTCCATCAGCTCATTTATGTTTTTTTTCAATTTTCTTCTACTACTCATGTGGAAATATTTTTATTAAGTTCTTATCTTTACTATCTTTGTCGTCTTTTTGGACGATGAGGCAAAGGTACTAAAAAAGATACTGATAACCCTTAATAATTTTCTGTAATTAACAAGTCCTGATAAAGATTAGCCAGACGATAAAAGAGTTAAACGCTTATGATAAAAGCAGATTACACACCGGATTATATTTTTGAAACTAGTTGGGAAGTATGCAATAAGGTAGGAGGTATTTATACCGTATTGTCAACAAAAGCAAAGTCGATGCAGACGTTGTGCAAAGACCGGGCAATATTTATAGGACCCGATGTATGGACAGAATCTGAAAGCCCATGGTTTAAAGAAGATAAGAAGCTATTCGAAGACTGGCAAAAAGTAGCTATACTGAACGATAGACTCAATGTAAGAGTAGGGCGTTGGCTGGTTCCCGGTGAGCCTGTTGTCATATTGGTAAAGTTCGACCAGTTTTTTCCTGTAAAAGATGTGATATACGGCGATATGTGGCATAAGTTCGGAGTAGATTCTCTCAATGCCTACGGTGACTATGACGAATCGTGTATGTTTGCTTATGCTACAGGTGCAGTTATAGAAAGCTTTTATAAATACTATAAGCTGGATAACAAGAAAGTGGTAGCTCATTTCAACGAGTGGATGCTCGGAATGGGTGCTTTATATATAAAAGACCGCCTGCCTCGTGTAGGTACACTATTTACAACGCATGCCACTTCTATCGGGCGTTCTATAGCCGGAAACGGGAAGCCACTGTACAATTACCTCGCAGCTTACGATAGCGACCAGATGGCTCGCGAATTAAATATGGAAGCAAAGCATTCCGTAGAGAAGATAGCAGCTCAGCAGGTCGACTGCTTTACGACAGTAAGTGATATTACAGCCAGAGAATGTAGGCAATTGCTTCATCGTGACCCGTTGGTAACACCTAACGGTTTCGAGAAAGACTTTATACCCGTAGGGGAGGCGCATGAGAAAAAACGTCTGACAGCCCGTAAAAAGCTGATAAATGTAGCTGAAAAACTGTTGGGCTACGACATACAACCCGATGCGTTACTGGTGGTAACCAGTGGACGATACGAGTACCGCAATAAGGGAATAGACGTATTTGTGGATGCGATGCACCGCCTTGAACAGATTAAACAACTGGAGAAAGATGTGATCGCCTTCATTATGGTTCCTGCATGGATAGACGGGCCGAGAGCAGATTTACAGGAACGGTTGAAATCAAAAAAGAATCCGGTAACACCACTGAGCCATCCTCATATAACTCATTGGCTCCGCAATATGAATCACGATTCGATATTGAATCAGATAGATTATCTGAATATGGAGAACAAAAAAGAGGATAAGGTAAAAATAATATTTGTACCATCGTATCTGAACGGCAGTGACGGTATTTTCGATATGCCGTATTACGATCTGCTGATAGGAATGGATGTGAGCGTGTTCCCATCGTACTACGAGCCATGGGGATATACCCCGCATGAAAGTATTGCTTTCTCTGTGCCTACTATAACAACCTCATTGGCCGGATTCGGCTTGTGGATGCGCAAAATGGGTGATGAGAGAGGAATGGATGATGGTGCAGAGGTGCTTACACGCGATGACTACAATTTTATTGAAGTGTCAGAAGATATTTGCAACCGCGTGTTTGAAATGGCTACCAAAAGTAATGAGCAGGAGAAGATTCTGCGCAAAGCGGCATTAGACAGGGCAGCATTGGCCGACTGGTCTCATTTTTATCAATATTACAAAGAGGCTTACACGATTGCATTGAAAAAGGCAGGAGCCAGAGGATAAAAGTTCATGCAAACGATTGCAGTTTTTATAGTGTAAGTTGTATATATGCAATGAGAATCAAGTGCTTCTGATTCATTATATTTGTAACTTAAGAAAAAACGTAAACAAACAACAAAACATTATCGTTATAAATAAGATTAATCTATAGTTTAAACAAAAATATTTATGAGAATTAAAGCTAGTTATTCAAACACTCCATCGTGGAGAAGTGCCTACACTCAGGTGAATTTGCCTAAAGAATTACTTCCTTTGGAGAAGATTTCGCGTAACTTGTGGTGGGTATGGAACAATGATGCAACTGATCTTTTTGCAGAATTTGACCCTCAAGGATGGAAAGATTCGGGACACAATCCTGTAGTTTTTTTACAAAAACTCTCTTATGAAAGAATAGAAGAAATACTGAAAGATGCAGCCTTGATGAGCAAGGTGAAAAGCGTTATTAAGAATTTCGAATCATATATGTCTGCAAAATATGATACGTCAAAGACATCTGTTGCCTACTTCAGTATGGAATACGGATTCACGCATGTATTGAAGATCTATTCGGGTGGTCTTGGCGTTTTGGCCGGCGACTATCTGAAAGAAGCCAGCGACAGCCATGTAGACCTTACAGGTGTAGGATTCCTGTACCGTTACGGATATTTTACACAGTCCATCTCTCCTGACGGACAACAGGTAGCTAACTACGAGCCTCAGAATTTCGGTGAGCTTCCTATCGAACCAGTACTGAACGAAGACGGAAACCAGATGATATTGGCTGTACCATATCCTGACAGGGATGTGTATGCAAATATATGGAGAGTAAATGTTGGACGTATAAGTCTGTACTTACTCGATACGGATATCGATCTGAACAGTGAGTGGGATCGCCCTATAACTCACCAATTATATGGCGGAGACTGGGAAAACCGCCTGAAACAAGAATATCTGCTAGGTATCGGTGGTATTTTGTTGTTGAACAAACTTGGAATAAAGAAAGAAATATATCACTGTAACGAAGGACACGCTGCATTTATCAACGTACAACGTCTGGTTGACCTTATCGAAGGTGAAGGACTTACATTCAATCAGGCATTGGAAGTGGTACGTGCTTCAGGACTTTATACAGTGCATACGCCGGTTCCTGCCGGACACGACTACTTCGATGAAGGTCTGCTGGGTAAATATATGGGGAACTTCCCTGCGCGTCTGGGTATCTCATGGCAGGACTTTGTAGATATGGGACGCGAGCATCCGGGTAGCGGAGAGAAATTCAGTATGAGTGTATTTGCTCTGAATACCTGTCTCGAAGCCAATGGTGTAAGTTACCTGCACGGAATTGTTTCCCGTCACATGTTCCAACCGGTATGGCCGGGTTATTTCCCTGAGGAACTGCATGTAGGACATGTAACCAATGGTGTACATATGCCTACATGGACAGCAAAAGAGATGAAAGATTTGTACGAACGTACATTCGATAAGAATTTCTACGAAGATCAGTCAAATCATGAAATATGGGATAACATATACAGCGTGCCTGATGCAGAAATTTGGAAATTGCGTATGGCAATGAAGAAACGTCTGATCAGCTATGTGCAGGAACAAATGAAAGAAGGTTGGATCAAAAGCCAGAAAGCACCATCGGCAATTTTATCTGTTGTGGATAAAATTAATCCAGATGCTCTGCTTGTAGGTTTCGGTCGCCGTTTTGCTACATACAAACGCGCTCACCTGTTGTTCAAAGACCTTGATCGTTTGGCTAAACTGGTAAATAACGAAAAATATCCGATACAATTCCTGTACACAGGTAAGGCTCACCCTGCCGATGGAGCAGGTCAGGGACTGATCAAACAGATTGTTGAAATTTCGCGCCGTCCTGAGTTTTTAGGAAAAATCATATTCCTCGAAAATTATGACATGCGTTTGGCAAAACGTCTGATCTCAGGTGTCGATATTTGGCTGAATACACCGACTCGTCCGTTGGAAGCTTCCGGAACATCGGGTGAAAAAGCTGAGATGAACGGTGTCCTTAACTTCTCTGTACTAGACGGATGGTGGTATGAAGGATATCGCAAAGATGCAGGCTGGTGTCTGACTGACAAGCGTACATATTCTAATCAGGCATATCAGGATGAACTGGATGCTAATGAAATATATGCTACGTTCGAGAACGAAATCCTGCCATCATATTATGCGCGTAACTCAAAAGGATATTCACCTGAATGGATACAATACATTAAAAACTCTATCGCTCATATTGCACCGGAATATACTACCAAGCGTATGATCGACGATTATATCAATAACTTCTACAAACCGGAACAATCCCGCGTGAAACTGGTAACGGCAAACAAATATGCTAAAGCCAAAGAACTTGCAGCATGGAAAGAAGATACCGCTGCTAACTGGGATAAGTTTACGGTAGAAGAACTGACATTCAATGGTCAGGATATCAACAATGGAGCACAGCTGGCTTCATCTAATCTGACAGAAGGAGAAAAACTAAATGTGAAAGTTGTAATCGACAAAAAGGAGATGAAAGGCGATCTTGGTATCGATTGTGTCCTTACGGTATATGATCAGGACAAGAAAGAAGAAAAGTTTATCAGAGCAATTGAATTTAAGGAAACTAAAAAAGAGGGAACTAAAGTTCATTTTGAACTGACTGCCGAAGCTAAGATACCGGGTATGTGCAACTTCTCATATCGTGTTTATCCTAAACATGCAGATATGGCACACCGTCAGGACTTTGCTTTTGTAAGATGGATTTAATAAAACAGATCATTCTATAGTAAATGAAGGTATCCGAATCGGGTACCTTCATTTTTTTGTATGAGAATATAAATCATACCAATCAGTATTTGAACGTGTATGAATTTAAGGTTCAATTTGTATAATCTCAATCTTAGTCTGGAGTTAATAGATTTAGCTCATGACTAACGCGCACTCCTGTGCTTGTTTTTACTTTTGCATCGCCCAAAAGTAAACAAAAGTCTAGTGCTTCGCTCCTCAGCGACCTGTCAACGGTTTGACGGCTGAAGGGGACAAACGGGCTATCGCCCCATCCCCTTCTACGCCGCCTGCACCGGACAGGTGCCCACTTGCGGAGCTAATGCACAGAGTCGCACGCACCGACAAGGCAAGATAATCGCCAGCCCCGCGCCGTTAGCTTTATGGACGGGGCACCCGTAGGGTGAGAAAGGCGTAAAACAAAAAACGTGTTTGAGCTTAGCCGTTGGTTCGTATTATGTAAAAACCATGAGCGAGTTTTTTTTGTTTAGCCTTTAAGCCCTATAACGGGTCGTCCTATGAAGCGGGGCGCTAAAGACTTTTTGATTCCTTTTGCGGCTTTGGGCAAAAGGAATACAAGCAATCTGTGATTGCGCGTAGAAAGAAATTGAACGTTTATTTGATATAACATCAAATACTGATTCGCATTATTAGCTATAATTCATAATTCAATAGATAAACATTCTTAATAAGAATACAGCGATTTGAGGAATTTATTTATATTTGCTTACAGAACGTCTATATTTTTCAAACTTAGGGGTTTTACATTTAGAGATATACGCCAGATTGAAACGACAAAACATGAGATATAAAACAATAATTCTTGCACTCACTTTACTCTTCTTCTGTACAGGGATTGCGGCAAAAGATGGTATAACAGTCAGACCGATACAAACTGGCATAGCGACCGGGAATATTGTTGCTCCACAATTTCCCGGTGGGGAAGAAAGTTTATATGCATTTCTGAAAGAAAATATCATATATCCGCCTTTGCTGGTAAAAATAGAAATGGAAGGCGATATTAATATCCTGTTTACTATCAACAAGGAGGGTGTTGTTAAGAACGCTGAAATAGCGAAAGGATTTGATCCGCTGGCCGACAACGAAGTTCTCCGCGTAGTAAAAGCTATGCCCAGATGGACACCTGCATCCAAAAATGGAGAAACTATAGACATACAGCAGGGACTGAATGTAACCTTTACTTTGAATGATGAACTGAAAGAATGGGTGAAGAAAAACGGTGTTAATACAGCTGCGACTCCTCCTATAAAATATCCTTCAGGTGTAGAAGTCGATAATATAACAAATGACTCTATAAACTCAAATACTTCTGTATCGGCCGTTGAATCCGACCCCTCACTCAATCGTTATCCCGAATTTCCGGGTGGACAGGAGGCTTTAGATACTTATCTGCAAACAAACATGAAATATCCTAAAAGGGCTTTACAGTACGGTATAGAAGGACGTGCGATATACAATCTGCTGATAGAACCCGATGGCGAGATATCCAAAATCTGGGTGTTCAAGAGCTTGTTCCCCGACTGCGACCAAGAGGCATTTTACCTGATAAAGAAAATGCCGAAATGGACACCGGGGCTGAAAGACGGAAAACCTGTAGCCATGCAGGTAATGCTGCCCATACCATTTGTATTGCCTAAATAAAATAACAAAAGACTGAACCTTGAGATTCGGTCTTTTGTTTTAAATGCAACTATATTAAAACAGTATCGGAAATTTATTCATAAATTTGCATAAATTTAATTTTTCAATCAGGAATATATGACGACAAAAGAACAGTACTGGAAATATACGCTCATCGCTCTTATCGTGTTTATGGCAATCCTACTGTTTCGCGAATATGCACCTTTCCTCAGCGGATTTCTCGGAGCCAGCACCGTATATATATTGGTCAGGAAGCAGATGTTCTACCTGATAGAAAAGAAAAAATGGGGGAGAAGCCTGTCTGCATCGCTCATATTGGCCGAAGTGCTCCTTATCTTCCTCATTCCCTGCTCGTTTGCCGTATGGTTACTCATCCAAGAACTACATGGTATCAATCTAGACCCTTCCGCTACAATAAACGTCATACAAAAATTTGCCGATGCCATAAAAGAAAAAACAGGATACTATGTTCTTAGTACCGACAATATGGTGAAGGCCGCCGCGTACCTGCCTAAAATAGGACAAATAATAATAAACAGTGTGAGTAGCTTTGTACTCAACTCGGTAATCCTGCTTTTTGTCCTCTACTTTTTGTTGATAGGCGGACGAAAAATGGAAGAATACTTTTACGATCTCCTGCCATTCAACAATGCCAACAAGAAAGATGTACTACGCGAAGTAGATGTAATGGTAAAATCGAATGCTATCGGGATTCCGCTACTTGCCATCATACAAGGATGCTTTGCATTTGCCGGTTATTGGATTTTCGATGTTCCCAACCCTGTTTTATTCGCATTTGTCACCTGCTTTGCTTCCATTATTCCGGTAGTAGGTACTATGGCCATCTGGTTCCCGATTGCTATATATATGGCAATCAGCGGCGATTGGATGAATGCACTTGGTCTGACGGCTTATTCACTTATCGTAATCTCTAATGTCGACAATCTGTTACGCCTGTTTCTGCAAAAGAAACTGGCTAATATACATCCGCTAATCACCGTATTCGGGGTTGTGATCGGTTTGTCTGTATTCGGATTTTGGGGTGTGATATTCGGGCCACTGTACCTGTCGATGTTCGTATTACTTGTCAATATCTTCAAACAGGAATATCTGGATAAGGATCGCTAGAAAGGCGTACCTACACAATATCGCTACGCTGTGCCGCCAGTCTGGCTCTCTTCTGTTCGTTCATTACAGACCACATTTGCAGCAATACTGATAATATGATCAGTAGTAGCCCGGCATAAAAGGAAACATTCAGCTCTCTGGCTTCACCGAATATTATCATAGCCAGAATGATACTGTACACCGGTTCGAGATTGTAACTGAGATTCATCGTAAAAGCCGAAACGCTCTTCAATGCCTGTATCTGCAACATATACAGCCCGATGGTACATACTGCCGCAAACAGGAACAAATAGAGCAGATTGAGACTGTCCGGCACATACGATTCTACCGGAAAGAAGTATAGGTAAACAGGCATCATAAGGCTCAGGCAGGCAAAGCCACCGATCATTTCGTAAAACAATGTTGTATCCCATGTATAGGAAGTGGTGCTCCCTACCCTCTTATTGGCAATGACAAAGCAGGCCGCCAATGCCGATGATATTGCACCCAGCAGTATTCCTGTACGGTAACGTGTATCGAAGTGGAAAATGAGGGCAACCCCACAAAGGGCAATTATGCTGAATAGCAATTCGCGTACCGAAATCTTCTTACGGCTAATCAACGGTTCGAAAATGGCGGTAAAGAATCCTGTCATAGAAAAGCAGACTACCCCGATAGATACATTCGAGGCTTTAATGCTAGCATAGAAAAACAGCCAGTGCAACATCAGCAGCAAACCCACAAAACCAATCTTCAACATATCGCGTAAAGGAATCACTTTCAGTTTTCGGGTAAACCAAAGCAGCAATAAGAGCATAATGGATGTAATCAGAATTCTGTACCACACCAGCATGCCTTCGTTCAATGTGATCAGCTTACCGAAGATTCCTGTAAATCCGGCAATAATGATAGATAGATGCAGTTTGATAAATGCCTGTTTCATCAGTTGTAAGAATATCAGGCAAAGATAGGATTTTTCCATAAAGAAAAACCTCAAAGCTAAAAAGCTCTGAGGTTTACATATCATAAATTTTACGGGATTATCCGCCCTGACCACCGCCTTGTCCTGTTGTCTGGCCACTACCTTGTCCACCACCCATATTGTCATCGTTGGTGATACCGCGCTGGGTTTTCTTTATCTGCGCTTTCATTTCACCTAAACGCAAAGAGAACGATATTCCGAAACGGCGCATACGATTATTGAAAACAGTTTCAGAATAGAATATGTCTGTTGTATTTTTATTTCTGAACTCACGATCTTTAGTCAACGGATTGTCTACATAAGCTCTTACAGTCACTCCTTTCAGATGCTCATGCTTGATTTTAAATTCTTTGCTTAGAGAGAGCCCGTAAAAATAGAAAGATGGGCTTTTTCCCTGCAAGCTGATACGCGGGCTAAAGAAACCGCTATTCAGGTTGAACTGAAAATCTTTAGGCATCGAATATTATAATCCGGCAAATATATTACCGTTAAACCCATCGTTTGACAGATTACGGTCATTATTGGTCTTGATACTTGTATAACGCCCCGACATATTGGTATACAGGCGAATCTTGGTAACATCGAATTTGATCTTTTTCATCAGCTCAGCAAAACCACTGTTGCCACCCGGCGTCCAGTTCAGATAAACGGACAGTCCGGCGTTCCTCCGCTTCCCGATATTATCGTATGTGGTAAGGCTGATCCCTTCATCAGTTATTGATGTAATCTCTTCGATGCCATTGTTTTCGAAATCGTAAGACAAGTTCAGATTCAGATTTAGTTTAGGACTGAAATATCCGTAATTGGAGCTTATCGAATGAGTCTTTACTGCATCCAGTTCGGGGTTACCTACCTGTTGATAGTTGGCGTCAGAGGTATTATTATACGGATTGAGCTGCCAGATACCCGGACGCGATATACGCATATTGTATCCCAGACGTATACTGTGCTGCATCTGTGGCTGATAGGTAAATGTAACGGAAGGGACAACATTGGAATAATCGACCTTGAAATTCTGCTCATCATTGATCGGGAACTTCGCATCGAGCCATGTAGACTCGTATCGTAGTCCGGCTTTCATTCCCCATTTATCGAGCTTTCCGCTATATCCTCCGTATGCAGCTAGTATATCCTGACGATGCTTAAAGCGATCGTTATCCGATTCGTCAGGTGTCCAGTTCCCATCTGCGCCAAAGATATCTTTCCCACTATGACTCTGGTTGATACGGATTATGTATTTAGCTCCGGCTTCGAGCGTATGAGTGAAGAATTTCTTATCACTGACTTCTATCTTGCCAAGTGGCGTTACATAATCTACCTGAAAAGTATGCTCTTTCATATCAGCATTGGTATATTGCGTATTGGTAACAGCGTCTTCGGGCAAAGTACCTGTGGCATTCAGTACATCTGTATTCGATTTGGAATCGTCCGGATTGAGGCTTAAACGGTACGAAGCTGTCAGCAACCTGTCCTTCACGCTGAATGTACGTTGGTAGTCGGCATTCAGGTCTGTACCGCCATAGGTGCTTTTTGTATTTCCAAACTGATCGTAACTGTATCGGCTATTTCTGTCGGCATCAAGCATTTCATTGAATCGCTCTATTGTTGACTTTCCGGTGCCATAGTAGCGGTTGAAGCCTACATTAATCAGATTGAGTGTATCTATTTCATAACTCAACTCTCCCGAACCATACTGCCCGTTTCCGTTATTCTTATTAAATCCGTTTTGATACAGATATTTACTCTCTGAGGCAATAGGCATATCACTGATATTTTCCCTGTAAGAAGAGTATTCTCCCCTAGGGCGTTTCCATTCGTAATAGTTGTATCCTCCTGTAAAGCCGATTTTACCTTATTTCAGCGACAGGTACACACCTCCTCCCAGAGCGCCCATATTGTCGATCCGTCCGTTCACAGTAGCTGTGTATCCACCCATCGAAGAGTCTTTCAGAGTTATTATATTAATAATACCCGCCACACCTTCGGCATCGTACTTAGCTCCCGGATCGGTTATTACTTGTATGTCCTTTATCGTATTGGCAGGCATACTGCGCAGTACATCTTTCGGGTTGCTGCTTATCATGTTCGACGGTTTTCCATTCAGGTATATTTTGAAACTGGAAGAACCTTTCAATTGTATATTTTCGTCTCCGTCGACAGTTATCAGCGGCACTTTTTTCAGCATATCCAGTACATTATTGGTCTTAGCTTCGGGATCATCTTCCATGCTGTAGGTTATTTTATCCAGATCTACTTTTACCAATGGTTTTTGAGCCGTAACTTCAATCTCGCTCAGAGCTTGCGCATTGTCGCTCATTTCTATAATACCCAAGTCCAGTGTTCTGGCTTCCCCTATTTCTATTTCTCTTGTTGTGGTCTTCTTCCCGATATACTCAGACAAAAGAAGATAATTCCCTTTTTTATTCATCGTAAATTGAAACTTACCATTATCATCAGTCGCCAATGCTTTTACCATAGTGGCAGGATTGTCTTTTGACATAATCTTAAGAGTTGCATAAGGGATTGTTTCTTTTGTCAGCGAATCGGTTACCTGTCCTTTTACTGTTACATTTATAATGCTATGCTGGGCAAAGGCAAAAGAAAGGTTGATAGACAAAATGAGTATCAACAAAATACGTTTTCTCATACGATAATACTGAATATATTGTTTTTAATATAAATAGCCGAAATTGGCGAACGCGAAGATATGAATAGAATCATATCACAGATTATCTGCTTATTATTTTTTCGCAACAATTATAGGTTTTCTCACTTTTATTCTATCTTTTTTATCTATTTTAACATTGTAGCTATTGCCAAGTTTCGGGCGAAAGATATTTGACTTCGTCGATTTTCAATTCGTTCCCACATCTGTTAAAAACATCCATTCCGCTTGATTTTTGTTTTATCTTTGCAGCCGGATTCAACAATAGTGTACACTCACAATGGATAAATACAGAAAATGGTATCATTCTAAAGGCTGGGCATTAATACCACTGGCCGTATTCTTTTTATTATATGTACTCACATTTATATTCACAGGCGACCTGTATCAGATGCCTGTATCGGTAGCCTTCATGGCAGCATCTGTTGCTGCCGTACTCTATTCGAAAGGGGGAAAGTTGTCGAACCGCATAACGCAGTTTTGCAGAGGAGCAGCCAACGAAACCATTATGCTGATGGTGGTTATCTTCATTCTGGCTGGCGCATTTGCAGGCACAGCCAAAGCAATGGGTGCGGTAGATGCCACAGTGAATATGATGTTGTACCTGTTACCACAGAAGACCATTCTCGCCAGTGTGTTTATTGCCGCCTGTTTTATATCCATGTCGATGGGAACATCCACAGGCACTATTGCTGCGCTGGCTCCTATAGCTGTGGGTGTTTCGGCACAGGCAGGCATCGACTTGCCACTGATGCTGGGTGTGGTGGTCGGCGGAGCCATGTTTGGCGACAACCTGTCGTTTATATCCGACACTACGATTGTAGCCACACGCACGCAAGGCTGTAATATGCAGGACAAGTTTAAAGTGAATATAAGAATTGTACTTCCGGTAGTCCTCATCGTATTAGGTATATACATATATCAGGGGCTGGAACTGACGGGCGGTACTCCTGTATCGTTCGATCAGGTAGAATGGCTCAAGGTGCTTCCCTATCTGGCTGTACTGATAGCTGCCCTTGCCGGAGTCAACGTTATGGCAGTGCTGGCTCTGGGCATAATTCTGTCGGGAGCAATCGGGCTTTTTACAGGAGGTTTCGGCGTATGGGACTGGACTAAGGCTATGAGCAATGGTATTGTAGTAGACATGGGGGAACTCATTATAGTATCGCTGATGGCAGGCGGAATGTTTGAACTGATACGCTTCAATGGCGGTATTGATTGGCTGATAGAGAAAATGACACGCAATATACGGTCGAAGCGCTCTGCCGAATTTTCGATAGCCGGACTGATCTCCTTTACCAACCTATGTACGGCAAACAATACCATAGCCCTGATAATAAGTGGGCCTATTGCAAAAAACATCAGTGATAAGTTCGATCTCGACAACCGGAAGATAGCTAGTCTGCTCGATACATTTTCCTGCTTTGTGCAGGGGCTTATCCCTTACGGAGCGCAACTACTGATTGCGGCCGGACTGGCAAAGGTCAGCCCGATGGAGATAGTACCTAATCTCTATTATCCGTTTCTGATAGGAATAGCGGCTGTTGCATCTATCGTATTCCGCTACCCGAGAAAGTACGCGTAAGTTCAAAATATTGAGGTATCACTATTCTTTCATATCCAATATAGTTAAATAAGGTTAACGAGTAGGCGTGATAAAACAGATAAGACACTGTAAATAAAGAGTATATCCGTTTCGCGAACTTGTGTGTATAGTACTGTGTATTGCAAGGTACTAATATTAATTTATATATTTGCATTACAAACAACATTGTATAATATAATAGTAGGTTATGAAAAAGGTTATAGAAGTCAGTATAGGAGGTATCAATTTCACAGTGGAAGACGATGCCTATTTCAGATTGAAAGAATATTTGAAACGATTTGAAGAAACGATCCCCGACAAACAGGAAGCTCGTGAAGTTATGGAAGATGTGGAAGCACGCGTTGCCGAAATATTCCAGAAAGAAATGAAGTTTCCCAATCAAGTGGTAGATATGGGACTAGTTCAGGTTGTAATAGACCATCTAGGTGAAATGGAGCCTGCATCGCAGGAACATACTACACAAGGTTCATCATCATTTTATAGTGGAGAAGAATCGGATTACACTAAAGGAGAAAGAAAATTCTACAGAGATGTAGACGAAAAAATGCTTGCCGGAGTATGTAGCGGTATTGCCGCCTATACAGATGTTGATGTTACCATCATACGCATCGTATTCGTGGCACTGGCTTTTGCCTATGGTACTGCCATATTTGCTTACTTCCTGATATGGATTATCGCCCCGAGAGCGGAGAGTGTAGCTCAGAAACTACAGTTGAGAGGCTATGCTCCCACAGCCGAAAACATAAGAAGATACACATCGCAACACAAATAAAAATTTAATGTCATATTTTTTATGCAGCAGATAACGCTTATATAAGCAACCTGATAACGAATCTGAAATTTTATAAAAAATATTACGACTAAAATTAAACAAAATGGAAACAATAAACGTAGATAATATAAAAGCACAAATGCGTAAGGGAATACTCGAATATTGTATTCTCAGCATTTTGTCGAAAGGTGATGCCTATGTGTCAGCCATAATAAACGAACTGAAAGAGTCGGAGATGATTGTTGTAGAGGGCACATTATATCCTTTACTCACCCGCCAGAAGAATCAGGGTGTGCTTAGTTACCGCTGGGAAGAATCCACGCAGGGGCCTCCGCGAAAGTATTATGCCATCACCGATAAAGGACGGGCTGTACTGGACGAACTCGATACTGCATGGCTCGATCTGGTAAGAGTGATTGACAACATTAGAAACAAATAATTTATACGGCGATGAAACCAACAATAAGGGTTAGTATAGGCGGCCTGGCATTCAATGTGGAAGAAGATGCATACCATGTTCTCGACAATTACCTGCAATCCCTCAAGCGGCACTTCTCGGGTAGCCCTGAAGCCGATGAAATCACCGGAGATATAGAAACCCGCCTGAGTGAGTTATTACAGATCAGGATGAACAATAAAGACGGAGTTGTCAGCCTTACCGATGCGCAGGAAATCATAAAGATAATGGGTAATCCGAAGGATTTTGACGATTCCGAACCGGGAACCGTTAACGATGAAAAAAACGGGAGTGATCACAAGCAGAAAGCATACAGTGAGTATACACAGGATCTTTTCAAAAAGAAACTGCTGCGCGATGTAGACAATAAAATTATCGGCGGGGTATGTAGTGGACTGAGCCACTATCTACGCATAGACCCTACTGCCATCCGGCTGACCGTAGCAGGCATCTTCGTTTTTCTCTTCATAGTGGCAAACAGATGGCCTGCCTGCATGACTGTAATATTGATATACATTATCTTATGGATAGTGATGCCGGCCGCAAGAACATTCAAGCAGAGACTGGAAATGACCGGCTCCGATCCCTCGATAGAAAACATAGAAGACCGTACCCAACCCATCGCATCGCGAAAATACAGAGGTAGTGCCATAAGCACTATTCTGGATGTATTCATCAATATCATTGCCGGAATAGTAGCTGCCGTAGCTCTCATTTACCTGATTGCTACTATCGTTATTCTGGTGTGGCTGTATATGGATACAGATATCTTAGCGTCTGCAAACTATCTGGTACTGATGGGGTATAATACATGGAATTTCAAAATAGCTGTCATACTGGCTATCATATTACCGGCAGGAGCCTTGTTTGATCTTATGGTAAAAATTATACGTCGTTCGGCATTTACGACTCAAACCCTGATAAGTTTCATTATAGGTCTGGTAATCTGGATTGTATCTCTGTCTTATCTGGGGAATACAGGTGCACAGTTTGCATACTCTCATCAGAATTCTGGTGAAGCAACGGAACAACTTACTATAAGTATGCCATCGGACACACTATATGTAAAACTGGGAGAAGAATATCTGGATGCTACTCCGCAGCCGAACAATACAGCAATGTTTTACAAGGGCAATAAGCTCCGCAACAGGCAGATATGCATATTACCGACTGTAATAGTGAAAGAAGATACTACATCAACTGATTATAAAGTGGAGATACGGAAAAAGGACTTTGGCGAAAACGAAATAGCAGCCAAAAGAAAAGCAGAAGCCCTGCACATGGATTATGCCATAACCGATTCTGTATTGACAATCAATCCTAAATGGTACGACAACCATACTAAATGGAATGCCGAAACATTCGAAGCAGTGATCACACGCCCTAAAAACAAAACAGTGGTTTTGGGCACACTATTAAAAGACTCTTATCATATAAACGCCATAAGAATAAACGGTTATGATTTCTATAGTTATCACAGTGATTTTGATTTTAATTGAGTTGGTCTTGCTGTATTGTGCATAAATAAAGGTTTTTAGTATCGATAATGATAAAGTTATTACTGTAGTCAGAAATTCGGGTGGGGTATTTAACATATTTTCACTCGAATTTTTATAAAAAAATGCAATAATACACCGTATATCTCGTTATAATTATGTAATTTTGTGAAATAACCTTAATTTGAAGGTTGTAAATATGAAATATCTGATATACATACTTTTACCACTTATGGTTTTTGCGTTGACTTTTACATCCTGTGATAAGGACGACAGTTCATATAGCAAAGGTGTAGAAGGGCATTGGGTGCACATTTCCACCAAAGCCGAAGTGTATGTCAACGATCCTGCCATAAGACAAAAAGTAGAAGACTACATTGTCAACAGAAATACCAAGTTTGTTGTCAGCTACGAATTCAAGAACGATAAGACTTATTACTATTATCAGGATTATTCCGATCCGATAAAAGGCATATACAAGGTTATGGATAAGAATATGTTCTCGATGGACGATTCCAGAGGCATGAGAACAGTTGTAAAAGAAGATTCCATTATCTATATCGTTACCGACATGAAGAGTGAAATAGCAGAGGAACTGAATATCGACGAAAAGATACTTGTAAAAGTGAATGCAATAGATACATTCGAGCGGGGACTGTTCACAGAATAAAAAAGCATAACATTTATTTAACTGAAATAAAAAACCGGAAAGTATTTTACTATCCGGTTTTTCTTTTCACTATCCGTTTGTTTTAGAACTCCATAGGCACATCTATCAGTAATATGCGGGCATTATCCGATTCGGCGGTTATTTTTACATCGCTTACATCCCAGATACCCAAAGCATCCCTGTGGTGCAATTTCTGGTCGCCGATGGAGAATTCACCTTCTACTACCATCGCAAATACGCCATTGCCGGCTTTCTTTACTTTGTAGTCTATCACTTTCCCTTTATCGAAAGTTCCCATACTGAACCATGCACTCTGATGTATCCACAATCCTGTGTTATCGGCATCGTTTTTCGGGCCTACAATCTGTATCAGCGCATTCTTATTATCTATAAAGTCGAATGCCCTTTGGTCATAACGGGGCGTCACGTTTTTTGTATCGGGAAACACCCATATCTGGAAAAAGCTGACAGGCTTGTATTCATTCGAGTTATACTCGCTGTGTGTAATACCTGTTCCGGCACTCATTACCTGTATCTCTCCTGCTTTTATGACTTCGGTATGTCCCATACTGTCTTTATGTTCCAAATCGCCATATAACGGTATAGATACTATTTCTATATTGTCATGCGGATGGGTACCAAAACCTTCTCCTCCTGCTACTATGTCATCGTTCACTACACGAAGCGCACCGAAATTAATACGCTCAGGATTATAATAATTAGCAAAACTGAAAGTATGATGAGTATTTAACCAGCCATGATTGGCATGTCCTCTTGAAGATGCACGGTACAATGTTGTTTTCATAATTATGTTCCTTTCTTTTTATTATAATTTTATTTATCTGAAAACTCTTATTTTGAATAGCATTCTATTATTATAGTACAAAGGTAACGCCATTAAATGTATTTACAAAATAATAAAAATAATACATATGTATAAATATATTAATACATTGTAATGTGATAAAAATAGATCAAATATGGGTACCCGATAAGATTATAATAGATATATAACAACTATTGTAGAAATTTGATTCCCAGATCAAAACTTTTCGGATATTATTCTTCCATTTCATAATGATTTAGTAACTTTACGAATGGAGTAATTAATTAATACGGGAAGTCATGAAAAAACTACTCTTCATATCATTACTGGCAATATCTGCTACAGTATATGGGCAGACAGAAACTCCCAGAGATACTTTTCCGCCCTTCAAGAAAGAGCCTTTACGGCTGAATGAGAAACTCGATAATTATCTGGATTTCGGCACACAAAACAACAACGAGCGTCCGGCGTCCAATGCTGCTTTGTATGAGCCATTCCAGAAGGAAGTTCCCAAGTCTATCGAACTGAATATGCCGCCATTGGATATTTACACAGGCCCGCCACTGGAAAGCAATACATTTACACGTTATCCTTTTGCCAACGACTACTCGTTCTTTTCGGGGCATGCCATATCTGACAATGCTTGGCTTAGCTCTGCTTCGATACAGAATACCTACCCTACACTGGGAGCTGTGAGGACGGTTAACATGAATTTCAATTATCAGCCGCTGGATTGGCTGGCTGTTTCGGCAGGCCCATACGGTTCGAAGTATAATCTGGGTATGCAATCCTTTAATGATGTAGGTGTGAATGGTGCGGTGAAATTTATCCTGCACGACCGAATCCGGCTAAACGCTTACGGACAATATTCTGTAAACCAAAAGAGTAACGGAGTACAAGGCCCGATGATGGGGATGTTTCCCCAGACATATTACGGAGGGACGATCGAAGTAAAAATAACCGAGAAATTCGGAGTAGAGGGCGGAATAATCCGCGAACTAAACCCATTCAATGGTAAATGGGTGAACAGGCCTTACTTTGCTCCGGTGTTTTATACCAAATGATATAAATATTTTTTATCTGTAATAGCTATATTTATTTATGGAAATATGGCTATTATTGCATCTATATGCATAATACTGATTTTTCTTTGCGGTTTATTTATAAGAGCCTGTTTAAATTTTATTCGTTTAGGTTTTCAGCACTATTTTTGGAATGATTTTTTCTTATCTGAAGCGCGAATAGCGGGCTATTCAAGCTGAAGAAAGGGGAAAATCGGACAAAAAGAGACTGAAAATGAACGAAAAAAGAACGATAACAAAATGTTTTGGTAAAATTTAAACAGGCTCTAAGAAAAAGAAAGAATAAAGAGAAGAACAAAATGATAAAGAAACTTTCACTTATTACATTTATAACATTCATCCTTTCGGCTTGCGGAAGCCCGACACAACTATTGGTGAGAAACGATACTACATACAATGTAGATGTGTATCTTACTGCTTATACAAAACGTTTTGGAAGCAAATACACTGTGATGCCGACCAAAAGGCTTATAGTAGGAGAGTATAAGAATAATGCTAATGAGTTTGTGACAACGCCTTATATGTTTATCCGGCAACGCGAAATAGTAAGTGACAGCACAATATATGCAGGCAGCGAAAGTCTGAGCAAACTATCTATATATGAGCAGGATACGCTTAGAGTAGACAATGCCTTTGTCGACAGTATTTTTGACCATATCAAAACCATACACCCAAAGAAAAAACCGAAAGAAATAATCTGGGAGTTTCAGGATTCCCTGTTTCAATCCGGTATAGTAAAACATACCCGAGGACTGCGCCTGACATCAGGACGTATTATACAGCAACAACCTTTTACGGATTAACACACTCGGAAGAAATATAAAACTATAGATATGAAAAAGATTTACATTTTCCTGCTGCTTTTCGTCATTTCGTTGGCAACCGTAGCACAGGAAATCAACTTTTATAAGCGGCTGTCGGATGCAGCACTGGAACTGACAAAAGACAAAGTGACATATGATCCTCGCTACTACTCCATACCATATCCTAACGGGGATGTAGCACCTAATATCGGGGTTTGTACAGATGTGATTATCAGAGCATATCGAAAACTGGGGATCGACCTGCAAAAGAAGATACACGAGGATATGAAATCTAATTTCAGTAAATATCCTAAACTATTCAATGCAAAGGGTACGGACAAAAATATAGATCACCGCAGAGTACCCAATCAGGCTACATTCTTTTCACGCTTCGGCACAGTAAAGAAAATATCTGACAAAGGTGAAGATTATCTGCCGGGTGATATTGTTACATGGGATCTCGGGAACGGTATCAGGCATGTAGGCATAGTGACAGACAGAATGTCAACAGATAAAAAACGACCACTTATAGTGCACAATATAGGAAGTGGTCAGGTGTAAAAAATGGGACTCGATCTTACAGACACTCAAAATAAGTTTCAGCTAATCTGACAACATTTTTCTCTTTCAAACGCCCTCTAAGGGCTTTTGGGGAGGGGATTTGAAAGAAAAAAATGTATTTTGAGGTTGAATTTCATCTGACAGTAGAAATTGTATGATCGAGTATCAACTTTAGCAGGTCAGGTCTTGGAAGATTGCCTCTTCAGTTTTAAAATAACAGGGCACTACTGCTATAAATAAAGATATTTATCAATCAGCTTTATTTTTCTTGATCAGAGGTTTTATTTTCTTTATGGCATCGCGGGCTATTTCATTCGCTTCGGCTTCGTTATGAGGGTCTAGAGCTATTACTTTTTTGTAATCTCCTACAGCTTTTTCGTACTCCTTGTTCAGTTCGTGTATTCCTGCCCTTTTAAGGAAAGGGGTTATACTTGTAGAATCCAGTGATATAGCTTTACTGTAATCAGTTAATGCTTTGTCCAGCAAGTCTTGCTTGATATATGCCTCTGCCCTGTTACGATACGCATTAATGTTTGCCGTATCTTTACTGATCGCTTTACTGTAATCGTCTACCGCTTTATCATAAGCTTCCTTTGCCAGATATATATTTCCCCGGTTGTTATATACATCGGCTATATATGCAGGATTACCTTTAATTGCCCGGTTATAATCGGCGAGGGCTTCATCATACTTCTTACTCTTTTCGTAGATTATCCCCCTGTTGTAATAAGCATCAGTATGATCGGGATTCAGCGATAAGGCTCTGTTATAGTCTTTCACAGCCAGGCTGTCTCTTTTCAGTTTCTGATAAATGCATCCTCTGCTGTAATATCCGCGCGACGAAGAAGAGTCTATATTGATAATCATATTTGTATAAACTATCGCTTTAGGATACTCTTTCATCTGAAGGTATTCGTTGCTGATATATGCATTGCCATCCATCAGTAACATATTCTTCTTTCGGGGGGTTATCAATGCTTTATCTTCATTTATATTTGCTATAATCGTTTCAAAAGCCTTAATCCGCTCTTTATGTGTATCGAGGCTGTCTTTAACACGTCCCAACTGATATCTGAAAATAGCGATATGTTTATCCTGATTGATTTCTTTATCGAATAATCCGCATGATGACACAGAAATGGCCATCAACAGCATGGCTATATAGTATCTTTTTATATACAGCACTCGCAATATAAGAGTAGTTTTTACCATACGTAGAGGATATGAGTTAAAAAACCTGTAATGGATGTTCCCCGCAAAGATACAAAAAAAACACAAAAATGAGATGTTTATCATTTGTCTTGATCATAACGAAATATTGTGACAGCGATATTAATAAAAAAACGCCAGTCCTCGCGGATCAGCGTTTCTTTGCGTCGTAGTGTATTGTTTAAATAAAAGTAGTGATAGAATCAATCAAAAGATGTAACCTCTATCTATTATAGAAAACGGAAGAAATGTATCTGTGTTACACCTTATTCCTGATTTTTTTCTAAAAAATCATTAAAAAGAAAACCTATCGGTTGATAGGTTTATATCTGAATCAAAATGAATATTCTTTCAGTCGGATATCAATGCTTTATAGTTATCATTTAGTCTTTTCACTTTACTCTTTACTGTCACTGCATCGTGGCAATATATCAATGTATATCTGTTACTTACAGCTTCGGACAAGAAGCGTTCTTTCTCGTTAGCCGATGTCAGGGCAGCTATATCGTATGCCGATATCCACTCCAACGGGATGTGTGCCGATGTAGGAATAAGGTCTCCCGGAAAAGTGCAAATACCATCACCGGTATCTATATATGCAACTATCTGTCCTGCCGTATGTCCGTCGAAAAGCCGCATTTCAAAGCCATCGCATAATTTCATATCGGCATCTATAAAAGATAGCTGTCCTGCATTATATACAGGGTAGATATTATCAGAGAAAACGGAATCGATCTCTAAAACATTCGGATTCAAAAGATTATCCCACTGACGGCTACTAAGCCAATATCTGGCATTCGGGAATGAAGGTATCATTATACCTCCTTCATCCTTGCACGTAGCATATCCGCAATGGTCGAAATGCAAATGAGTGAGTACAACATCGGTTATATCCTCAGCGCTATATCCGAAATCACGTATAGCATCTCCTATATTTACCAGATCGTAAGGACGATAGTAAGAAACTCTATCGAGGTGCTTATCGCCCATTCCGGTATCTATCAGTATTTTACGTTCGTCTGATATAGCCAGTACACAACGCATTACCAACGGACAAAGGTTTTCAGCATCGGATGGGTATTTCCGTTGCCATGCACGTTTTGGGATAGCGCCGAACATTGCGCCCCCGTCTGCCATTATATATCCGCTGTCGATAATCTTTATTTCAAACATGATGCTAATATACTAAAAAAGAAGAGACGGTTGTCTCAACCATCTCTTCTCGGACCTTAACACTAATATAAAACTAACATATACTATGATAAAACAGGTACAAAATCAACTAAACAATCTATCTAACACACTATGAAAAAAGTAAGATATACCTGTTTATCTATAGAACATTGTTTACTCTGTCTTTGTTCAGTTGTATGGTTATATATTTTATCTATTTTCGAATAAACATCATCAATATTTATGCGGAGTATAGCAAGTGCATAAAGAATGAAAAAATTATCAATAGAGAAAGCGTTTTTAGAGAAACTATAGATTTAACTAATTTGAGATTTAATAAAAGAAAGAGTGAAAAATAGCCAAATGTGTAAAGTTTTTTATTAATAATGCGAATTTCAGTAGTTGATGTTATATTAAATAATCGTTCAATTTCTTTCTACGCGCAATCACAGATTGCTTGTATTCCTTTTGCCCAAAGCCGCAAAAGGAATCAAAAGTCTTTAGCGCCACGCTTCATAGGACGACCCGTTATAGGGCTCAAAGGCTAAACAAAAAAACTCGCTCATGGCTTTTGCATTATACGAACCGACAACTAAGCTCAAACACGTTTTTGTTTTACGCCTTTCTCTCCCTACGGGTGCCCCGTCCATAAAGCTAACGGCGCGGGCTGACGCTCGAATGAGTGACGATTACCCTGCCTTGTCGGCGCGTCGCGACTCTGTGCATTTGCTCCGCAAGCGGGTACCTGTCCGGTGCAGGCGGCGTAGAAGGGGATGGGGCGATAGCTAGTTTGTCCCCTTCAGCCGTCAAACCGTTGACAGGTCGCTGAGGAGCGAAGCACTAGACTTTTGTTTACTTTTGGGCGATGCAAAAGTAAAAAGAAGCACAGGAGTGCGCGTTAGTCATGAGCTAAATCTATTAACTCCAGACTAAGATTGAGATTATACAAATTGAACAATTAATTCCGACTACAGATTCGTATTAATATATAATGTGTAAGGTTTTAGTTAAAATTATTTCACGCAAAGACGCGAAGACGCAAAAAAAAAATATTTGAAGAAGTGTTACCTTTACATACACTTCGCTCCTGTAATTGATAATTGTCAAGTTTTTGATCACTATTGACTGATAACTGTTGACTGGCAGAAGTGTCACCTTTGTCAGGTTTTAGTTAAAAAGTGAGAGGTATATAATCTACACCCGTTAATCTGAAAATGAGCTAATGATTGTTAGCCCCTACAGAAAGAATAATAACAGCAAACTTTGTCACCTTTTAATTGTTTATAGTTAAAATTGATTTTTTTTGGAATGACAAAGAACGGATTTATGATAGTTATATCACAATTTTACTGTGATTTACAGAAAGTCAGAAAAAGATGTGTTTTGTGAAATAAATCTTGCTTTAATCTGTTTTTTATCGAAAAAAGAATCTTTTTGTATATCTTTGACCTCAAAAATAAATTTATGTGTGGAATAGTCGGATACATTGGGTTTCGTGAAGCTTACCCCATTTTAATAAAAGGTTTACACAGATTGGAATACAGAGGGTACGACAGTGCCGGAGTAGCCATAATCAACGAAGAAGACAAACTCTCAGTTTACAAAGCAAAAGGACGGGTACAAGACCTCGAAGAATATGCCCGCGACAAAGACATCTCAGGAACAATAGGAATAGCGCATACACGCTGGGCTACACATGGTGAGCCGAGCAATGCAAATGCACACCCTCACTATTCGCAATCGGAATCGCTGGCTCTGATACACAACGGTATCATCGAAAATTATTCGGTACTGAAAGCTCAACTGGAGAATAACGGATATAAATTTCAAAGTAGTACCGACACCGAAGTATTGGTACAACTGATAGAATATATAAAACAAATCAATGACTGTGATCTTTTTACCGCTGTGCAAATAGCCCTCAATCAGGTAGTAGGTGCTTATGCTATAGCCGTTATAGAAAAAGGCCATCCCGATCAGATTATAGCTGCCCGTAAGAGTAGTCCGTTGGTAATCGGTATCGGCGAAGGCGAATTCTTTATTGGTTCGGATGCGTCACCTATTATAGAATATACCAACAAGGTTATCTATCTGGACGATGAAGAAATAGCTGTAATCAAGCGTGACGAAGAACCTAAGGTGGTTACCATATCCAATGTGGAGAAAACACCGGAAGTAAAAGAACTCGAGATGAATCTCAGCCAACTGGAGCGTGGTGGCTATCCACACTTTATGCTGAAAGAAATATTCGAGCAGCCCGAAACATTGCAAAGCTGTATGAGCGGGCGTATCAATGTGGAAGGAACGAATGTAACTCTGTCGGGCATCATCGACCATAAAGATAAATTTATAAAAGCACGCCGCATCATCATCATTGCCTGTGGTACATCGTGGCATGCCGGACTGATAGGAGAATACCTTTTCGAAGAATTTTGCCGCATACCGGTAGAGGTAGAATATGCATCGGAATTCCGGTACAGAAATCCGGTGATACAGTCCGACGATATTGTAATTGCCATATCTCAATCGGGCGAAACTGCCGATTCGCTAGCAGCCATAGAGCTGGCACGCAGAGCCGGAGCATTTGTCTATGGAGTATGTAATGTGGTGGGTTCATCTATTCCGCGCAATACCGATTCGGGATCTTACACCCATTGTGGTCACGAAATAGGGGTTGCTTCTACCAAAGCATTTACGGCTCAGGTCACTGTCCTTACCATGATGGCTTTGGCTATCGGAAAAGAAAAAGGTACAATAGCAGAAGATCGTTATCTGCGAGTGATAAAGGAGCTTCAGGAGATACCTGCCAAAATAGAAAAAGCCCTGTTGCTGAACGATAAGGTCAAAGAGCTTTCGCTGATATTTACCTATGCCCAGAATTTTATCTATCTGGGACGCGGGTACAATTATCCGATAGCATTGGAAGGTGCGCTCAAGCTGAAAGAAATATCATACATCCACGCCGAAGGATATCCTGCCGCCGAAATGAAGCATGGCCCTATTGCCCTTATCGACAATGAAATGCCGGTAGTTACTATTGCTACACATAGTGCAATATACGAAAAGGTAGTGAGTAACATACAGGAGATAAAAGCGCGTAAGGGAAGAGTGATAGCCATTATAAACGAGGGTGATGAAACCATGAAAGCATTGGCAGACCACTATATCGAGATTCCGGCTACGGTAGAGTGCCTCGATCCGTTGTTGACTTCGATACCGTTGCAGCTACTCGCTTATCATATTGCTGTGAACAAGAACAGAGACGTGGATATGCCGCGTAATCTGGCAAAATCGGTGACTGTGGAATAATTGTCATAATAATTGAGTAAGAATATTATCTTAACAGGTTTAAGACCTTTTCTTTCTGTAAAATATTCTTATATTTGCAAAAACTTTACAATTAAATGAATTATTATGAAAATTAAGATCTTCCTTTTCACCCTTACCTGCTTATTTATGTTCGCACTGAACATGGATGCGCAAATATCTCTGGCAGCCGGAACTAAAATAACATTGGCTGACGATACGAAGAAAAATGTAGAAGAAATAAAGGCCGGAGATAAGATTCTGGTATTTAATGTTAAGGAAAAAGTATATGAAGAAAAGGCTGTAAAGGGAACAAGTAAAGTGATGCTGAGCCGTCTTGTACGTATTACATTAGAGACTGGTATGCAGGTGGTAATGTCGCTTGACAATCCGTTCTTTGCCGAAAAAGGATGGGTATCTATAAGCCCCGAGCAAACGATGGACGATAAGCAGTTCAAAAATATACAGCACATTAATATAGGTGAATTTACACTGTTTTACAATGTAAGTAGTACCGACTATGTGGAGGTGACTACAATACAAGGTATTCTGGAGCCAACGATGACTTATACGCTTCAGTTGGACGGAGACGGCGGCGCAGTTGTCGCTAACGGCTTCCTTGTAGGGCATAAATGATAAAATGAAGATAGACAAGAACGACATACAAGAACGTATAAAAGGAACTTTGATAGAGACGTTGAACATCACATTCATAGAATCGGATGATCAAACGTCTCTTGAAGCTACTATGCCTGTGGTAAAAGGTCTTTCGCAGACTATGGGCGTATTACACGGGGGAGCTACTATTTCCCTAGCCGAATCTATTGCCGGAGTAGGATCTAACACTCTATGTTCGGGTGACGAGCAATGTTTCGGTATGCAAATCAGCGCAAGCCATATATCGCTGGCAAAAGTAGGCGATGTGGTAAGAGCAAAGGGTATCATTCAACATAAAGGACGTTCTACGCATGTGTGGAACATCGACGTCTTTTCAGAGTCGACAGGGCATCTTATATCAACTATCCGTATCACCAATGCTGTGGTAAAAAAGGTACTCTACATCAAAAAAGATTAAGAACCTGTATTTTTTACGATCATATTTATCTATATGTAAAGGCTGTTTAAATTAAAAACAGACTTACCGAATTAAACCTTTTAATACTATTGCTGTTCTAATATGGAAAGATATTAGTCAGTAAAAAAACAGTAGAGATGAAAAAAATATTAGTTATCATATTCTTTACCACGTTGCTTTTCACAGCATGCGGTACCATGAGGGTAGCAGATGTATATAACCTGTCGCCCGGAATGACACAAAATGATGTAAACCGTATAATGGGTACTCCGTTGCGTATCTTGTCATCCAGCTATACACAGGAAGGTCGTATAGAGGTCTATGAGTACCACACTTATCAGAACGATGCTTATGCTGTCGAGTTTCTGAACGGCAGAATGTCGCGTTACGATTTCATGTACGAAGATGTTCCGGTAATCTCTCCTTCACCCGTATATCCTGTAAGGCCGACACATCCTGCACGTCCCAATCAACCTGTAAGACCTACACAGCCATCGAGACCGGGTAATAATACCCGTCCTGATAATTCGGGTAGCCGTCCGGACAATACGGGAACTACCCGTCCAAGTACAAGGCCTTCGAGTGAAACTCAGGGAAGCTCGTCACGACCAACTTATAAAGAGCCAACTCGTCCGGTTAACTCTTCGGGTAGCAACACCCGCACAAGAACTACTACAGAATCAACAGAGGAGACAAAGAAAGAACCGGAAAGAAAATAAAAAATCCAACGATCTCAGTATAACAGAGGTCGCTGGATTTGCCAGCAGAGAGTAAGATAAAACGGATCGCCAAATTCAGATTATTTTACTCTCTTTTAATATATAAGTTATAATTACGACATAGTCATTAGTATATCCAGTACTTTATATATTATGGCAACAATACATATTAAAACAATTACTATCATGGCTGTAAAGATTTTATTTGCATACTTTTTCATATTATATGATTTATTTGTTGGCTTTGTAAATTCGTCTTTATTTAAGTATTAGTAGAGGAAACGTTCGTTGTCCATTATTCGCCCGATTGTTTGTACCTCTCTACTACTTCGTCTATACTGATTCCAAGTAGCTTCATCGTATTGAACGTTTCCGGAAGTGTTTCTTCAAAGAAATCTTTCTTCTGCAGATTCAGAATGAGCTTTCTGGCCCCTTCGGCAACAAAATACCCCATACCTCTTTTCGAGTAGATAACATTCTCTGCTTGCATGTATTCAAAGGCACGCATAGCTGTATTGGGGTTGACCTGCAACATGGAGCCTAATTCTCTAACCGATGGTATCCGGTCTTCTTCGGGCCATTCCTGTATCAGCATCTTCTGAAAACAGAAGTCTACGATTTGCAGGTATATTGGTTTATTCGATTTAAAATCCATATTATATTTCAGTTTCTTTTAGTTTAAAATAGCATACAATCCACATCCCGAATGGGAAAATGATGTCTATAATAGTATTGCATGCGGAAATAAAAGGACTCTCTGTTATTGCACTTGGTTTTGACGAGCCGAAACTATATCCTATATGAAAAGCCTGATTGTTTCCCATGTTTGCATTGAAGGAGGCTTCTTCGCCTGAGAAGAAAAAAGTCCCGATAATTACAGCTATAATCATCATTACAATACTTATCAGTATAAGTACAAGAGATGTTTTAACAAAGGCATATTTATTGAAGTAGAAATAGCCTATCATAAACATGGATTGCAATGCGAAAAGCTTGAGCCATGAAGTCGGTCTTAAGATATTGTCAGATAGTGACATAAATTCGGCATGCTTGTTGAGAGCCTCTACAGGGATTATACCGGTTATCAGGTTCAGTATAAGTATTGTCAGGACTATTAGTCCCGGAATAATTATGACATACTTCAACCAGAAGCTAAAGAAGTTCTCGAATGTAGATACCGGTATGGTGAAGTCGAAAATACTCGTATTTTTGGCTATTGTTTTTTCAAAGAAGCATGGGCCTCCTATGATGATTATGCTGGCCACCACGTATATGAAGTCATGGAAACTACTGTCGACCAATATATACATCAGCATGGAGATGAGATATAATCCGGCCAGTGATCCTGTAATGTATATGTATTGCATGCGCGAAAGGAAAATATTGCGCATTTCGAGCTTCTGAAAACGGTCTATATTGAATATTGCATTCATTGTTATTACAAGTTAGAGTTGAATAATTCTTTTATCTTTTGCCTGTTGTTAACTACTGTATTGAACAGAGCTTCTATATTCAGGATACTTTCTTCTCCATACTCGTTCGGAGAAACGGAAAAATATCCCTGCATTGTCTGTTCACAATACAGCGTATCCTCCGGTTGATGCGAAGTGTAAGAGAACAGTAGCTTTTTCGTAATTTCTTCTACCGAGTTGTTCAACAATACCTGATTGCGGTCGAGAATAATAATAGGGTCGATAAGATTTTCCAGATCGCGCACCTGATGCGTCGATATGATTATACACCTTTCATCGTCGAAAACCGAAGCTATTATCTTTCTGAACTGTGATTTAGAAGGGATATCCAATCCATTAGTAGGTTCGTCAAGCAATGTGATAGGCGTATTCAGAGCCAGAGCATAAGCTATCATCACTTTCTTCTTTTGTCCATACGACAGTTCGTTCATCTTACGATCCTTATCTACCTGAAAATCGCTCATGTAAGAATTGAATTGCTCTTCGCTGAAGTTGGAGTAGAAAGCCGTATTGTACTTTACAAAATCCTTTATATACAGAGCCGGAGCCGCAAATTCTTCGGGTAGGAAGAAAAGCTGTTTGAGCATATCCGGATTTCTTAATGACGATTCGTATCCAAGTACATTGCAGCTACCAGTCTTCGGAAAGGTCAATCCGCTTATAATATGTAATAAAGTAGTTTTCCCTACGCCATTTTCGCCCAGCAGGCCATATATGCCATTCTGCATCTCGAAAGAAACTTTTTCGAAAACAGGCCTCTTTTTGTAATAGTAAAAACCGAGATCATTTATTTTTATCATAATCAATATCTTTAGTGTATTAGTTTAATAGTACACTGCAAATATAGGTATTTATTTTAATATCCAACAAAAAAGTGAAAAAAATATCGTTTTTTTATTGCTATGTTTTTTCAAGACAGGGAAGTGGTGTTCTTTGTTTCTTCTTTTGTCAGGGTTAGGTCTGAATAACAGTATTTTATCCATGAATATTTAGTTAAAAATATTTGTGAGTTTTGTATGTTAACTATTTTTTTTATATTCGCAATATAACACAAAAGATGGAGATCAGACACCATACACAAACGAGGCGGAACCGAAAAGCCATACGAGTAGGGGACTAACATAAAACTAAATTAAACTTATGGAGTGGTTTATAAAAGTAGTGAAAGAACACTACGCAGATTTTAACGGAAGAGCAAGACGCAAAGAGTTTTGGATGTTTATATTATGTATGTATGCTGCCATCATTGCAATTTATGTTGTAGGTATTATTTTAGGATTTATAGCTGACTTTCTTGGCTTTATTTTTATGGGAATTGCCGGATTGGCTATGTTGGCTTTAATTGTGCCGTTTTTAGCTGTTGGGGTCAGAAGATTGCATGATACGGGTAAACCTACTTGGATGATCGTTCTGAATTTTCTTCCTATTGTAAACTTCTATTTCTTATACCTGATGATTATTGAAGGTGATAAGGGACCAAACGAATTTGGTCCGGATCCTAAAGCCGGAGAGCATTAATTATTAGCAATAAGAATTAATTATAAGGAGCATGGGTCAGTCAGGCCTGTGCTTTTTTCATTTTACTTCAATATTATAAAAGTTAAATACACTTGCATTCCTAATTTTTTGGCTACATTTGTATTGTTGCGGTACATGAGTACAAAGCTGGTAATACAGTGACCGAATATAGACTAATATAAATAGTAATATCCAAATGGAATTATTATATCCACAAGAGCATCTTTCCTGTTACAACTACGAAAAAGGGAAAAGGCCTACAATCGAGAAGTTTGTTTTTCGGAAAGATCAGGAATGGGAAATCTTCCCGATAGACAACAAAGCCATCTTTATGCTTAAAGGTTCTTTGCGGTTCTCTTTCGGTGATATTATCGATGAAGTCATACCATCCGGAAAGATGATGATGCTCCCTGCCGGAAGCCGTTGTTGCGGGAAAGCGGAAGAAGATTGCGACTTCATTATAATCAGATTACATAATACGAAGCAGCTTTGCGACTGCTTCTCGCTGGATGTGCTGCTCCGCGAAGAAAAGGATGACTTTAAGCCCGGATTGTATTATCTGGATATAAACGAGAAAGTCGAACAATATTTGTCGTTCCTCGATTCGTGTATGACGGACGGGCTCAAGTGTACATATTACTTTGAACTGAAAGCCAAAGAATACTATTTCCTACTCAGGGCATATTATACAAAAAGAGACTTGCTGGGCTTCTTCTACCCTCTCCTCAGCAATGATATATCCTTCTCCGATCTTGTACTGAAAAATCATTACAAAGCACGTACAGTGCAGGAGTTAGCCGAACTTACCCATTATAGTCTTTCCGGTTTTCAGAAACGGTTTAAAAAAGTATTTGGAATGTCGGCTTACCACTGGATGCGCGATGAGCGTTCTAAATCGATATATCATCAGATAAATAGTACAGAAAAGTCATTTAAGGAGATTAGCGATGAATATGGTTTTTCTTCACCCTCACATTTCAACGACTTTTGTAAGACCAATTTTGGCTCTACTCCCGGGCGTATCCGCCGCAAGAAAGCTCTAAAAAATCAGAATCTGTAAAAAGGGTATAAATTTGTAAAAAGCGGGCATATATCTGTAATTCCAACCACTATTAATTCCCGTATCTTTGTGATGTAAATATATGAGGAATGTATTTATGCTAAATGAAGACCTGACTAGGTTGTAGTTTAACTCTATTATTGTGTAGTTTTGTAAAGTTTGTGTTAAGGTTGGAAAGTCTGCGAAGGGAGTTTGCGGGCTTTTTGCACTTTTGAAAAGAACTTAGCACAGACTTACATTAAAAAAGCCTTTACTTCAGAGAGTATAGGCTTTTTTGAGTGTTATGCAGAAAGATATTATCCGGCTGTTGCTTTCACACGGTCTTCGTGTGTCATTGCTGCCAGTCTTTTCACTTCGTTTATATCTAGTCCCAGCCCTTCGGCTACCTTTGTGCCGTAATCGGTATGAGACTTATAGAATATTGCTGTCTGGCGCAGTTGTATTCGTTTGTCGGCATTCTTTATATGCGCAACTATATTGCCCACCAGATTCTTTTTGTCGTAGTCAGACAATACCCTGCCATACAAATCGCCTGCCTGAACATAATCTATGTCTGACAACTCATATTCGTGGCGTGCAGCCAGTCCTTTTACATCGACAGGAGGGGTGGCATATTTCTTATCGGGTGTTGCACCATCAAAGCTGTTAGGGTAATAGTTCGGCCCTGTATAGCTATGCATATTCATCGCACCATCGCGCTGATATGTATTAATCTGAGCTTTCGGACGATTGACCGGTATCATTTCGAAATTCGTACCCAAACGATGACGGTGTGTATCAGGATAACTGAATACACGTCCCTGAAGCATTTTATCCGGCGATATGGCAATACCCGGAACCAGATTTCCCGGTGAAAAGGCAGCTTGTTCTACTTCCGAGAAGTAATTTTCAGGATTTTTATTCAACACCATCTTACCTACAGGAATCAGCGGGTAGTCCTTCTGAGGCCATACTTTAGTCACATCAAAGGCATCGAAGTCGTACCTTTCCGCTTCTTCGGGGCGCATAATCTGTACACATACGCTCCACGAAGGATAATTCTTCTTATCAATATTCTCGAACAGGTCGCGGGTTGCATGATCGGGATCGGTGCCTGCCAGCATTGTAGCCTCTTCCTTTGTCAGGTTTTTGATACCCTGATCGGTTTTGAAATGTAGTTTTATCCAGAAATACTCACCTTTTTCGTTATACCACATATAGGCATGGCTTGTAAATCCGTGCATCTGACGGTACGAGGCAGGAGTTCCCCTGTCGGAGAAGAGAATAGTTGCCTGATGTACACTTTCGGGTGTCAATGACATAAAGTCCCAAAAGGCATTGGCATCATCCAGATTAGATGTCGGATTCTTCTTCTGCGTATGTATGAAGTCTGGGAATTTGATAGCATCCCGTATAAAAAATACAGGCGTATTGTTGCCCACCATGTCATAATTGCCGTCTTCGGTATAGAATTTAACAGCAAATCCGCGAGGGTCTCTGGCACTGTCGGCCGATCCGCGCCCACCACCGACAGTAGAGAAACGCACGAATACATCGGTCTTTTTGCCCACAGTCGATAAGAATGAGGCACAAGTGTATTTGTTAAGGTCGTTAGTTACTTCAAAATAACCATAAGCACCTGCACCTTTGGCATGCACTACACGCTCCGGGATCCGTTCCCTATCGAAATGAGCCAGCTTTTCGACAAGATGCGTATCGGAAAGTAATGTCATGTGTTGATTTTGAGTAGTGATAGAGGCCTGATCGTTGTCAACGGGGATGCCCTGGTTTGTCGTCATCCTTTTGTTTTTTTGTTCCATAAGTCTAAGATTTTTTAGTTATAGTTAAGTGTTAATACAAGTGTGATACTTTTCTAACAAGAAAGTCCATCGGATTGTTCTCGCTAAATTCCAAAAAGGAAAAAAACAAGGTCGGACTTTTAAACTTAAAGTCCGACCTTGTTTTATCTTGTCTTATTATCAGGCTTTTGCTTTAGCCTTAGCTTCTATTTCAGATAATTCTTCTGCTAGTTTTCCGGCAGCATTGGCTGTTACTTCATTGATCTTTTTTTTGCCTTTTCTTACTTCCTGCCTTGCTATAACACCGGCACGCAATGCCCTGTTTTTACCAACGAGAAGCCCGTGATCAAGATCAGACTTTGCTTTATCGGTAGCATTATTTACTCTTGAGCGTATTTCTTCTCTTGTTTCCTCGTCCGATAATTTTATTGCTGCATACGCACCTAGTGCGCCAACAGCGAGTCCTAAAATAAATCCTTTCATATGTGTTATGTTTTTATTAGAGATATTTTTCGTTTCTCGTTTAACAAATATAAGATATTTATTAGAATAACAATCAAAAGAAGATTATTGTTTATCCTTAAATAACTAAAGTGTTAAAAATATGATATGTAAAAATGGGTTGAAATGTTATTTTTTTCGATGAAATGATGATTTTTGGCTTAATATTGCTTCATTGATACAATATTTTACTATATTTGCCTATAAGATCATCTTTTGACTGATTTTAAACTATTTATGAACTAAAAAAGCGGACTATGGAATTTAAAGACAGGTTGAAGTATTTATTGGAGAAGGATGGAGTAACCGCTTATCGTATATGGAAAGATACGGCTATAACAAAAGGTACTATAGCAAACTACATCGAAGGTAAGACCAACCCTAACAAATCGAATATCTCCATACTGGCAACATATTTCGGAGTAAACGAAGACTGGTTGCTGAAGGGTGAAGGCAAAATGAGCCGTTCGAATAAGGTGAAAGGTGAAGATCCTTATCTGATAACCAAATCGGGTACAAAATATTACGAGATGGCAAACGGTAAGTACCGTATGCGTGTACCCTTCATTCCGGTGAAAGCCTATGCGAAGTATATAGATGAGTACAGGGATGCCGAAATGCTGGATGAGGACTTCGAAGAGTTCGATTTCATCGTAGATAAGATAGGACACGGTCGTTATTTTGCCTTCGAAATAAAGGGTGATAGTATGGACAATGATACAAAGCGCAGTCTGAGTAATGGTGATATAGTACTGGCACGCGAATTAGGAAAGGAACATTGGCGCAACAAACTGCATACGGAAGATTTTCCGAACTGGATAATTGTATTGGACAATACAATACTTTGCAAGCAAATTATAGATCAGAATATAGAGAAGGGGACCATAACGTGCCATTCGCTGAATCCATCGCCGGAATATGCCGATTTTGAACTGAAAATGGATAGCATCTGCCAGTTGATGAATATTGTGCAGCGCGTATCCAGCACATTCTGAGAACGTGGAATTTATCTAGTTTGCGATATTTCCCTGATATGGGCTTTTAGTTCGGGGAAAAAGACGTTATAGCCCGATTCTATCGTTTTATAATGCTGTTCGAATTCTTCAAAAACGGGAGCGTCGTCGTCCAGATAACTGGCACGATTCTTTAGCCTTTCGAAACTGCGTTCTATCATCCAGCCGTAACGGTAATTGTAGAACCAGTCTTCGCTTCTCATATACATAAACATCGAGAGAAATTTTTCGGGAAAGATGTCTCCGTATTGTTCGATCTGATTGTATGACCTTTCTGAGAAAGCATGCCATCCGCCTTTGGGGATATTCAACTCATCGAGAGCCAGAAAATGATCGTAAGCCACATCGAGGAACGCTCCTGCATACTTTCCTGCCGAAGTACGGAATACTTCGGCCGTCTCATGTGTAACAGGATGATTGTCGGTGAAAGCGTCTATTTGCCGGTGTATGTGTATTCCCCGCTGTACGGCTTCGGGGTATAGTTCGATTTGCTTGCCTTTGACAAGGTCGGCAATCATGTTTCCCATCAATACATCGGGGTCGCCAAAAGATAAGTATGCATGTGCAAGAAAGTTCATTCTAGTTCTCTTTTCAGTAAAGAAACAAAGATACGTTTTATAAATTGCAATCGCTACAAAAAACAGCCATACCCGAAGATATGGCTGCATACACACGTCACTTATCAGAAACTATTGCTTAACAATAGGGAACTTGCTTATTTGTTTGATGTTTTGCAGATCGGAATAGTCGTACTGATACAATCCGTCATCAGCTATCATCATCAGTATATTGTTGTACGGAATAACGTCGTAGCCGTCCATGCCTTCATAGTGTGCCAGCTTATTGGCCATCAGTGTTTGCGGGTCTTCCGAATTGTATATCTTCAACCCTTCATCACACAAGAATAGAGTATTGTTGTCTATGCCGAGACCTTTAGGGTTTTTCATAGCATAGGATGCAATATTTTTTGGTTTCTTCACATCGGTCACATCTATAGCGAGTAATTCATTCGCATTCTGTCCGCAGAAATTACCTGTGCGTATGGTTACATATGCAATGTTGTTGTCGACTACCACCGGGTCGCATCCGAAAATATGAGATATGGCAGACTGGTATTCGGGTTTTACCGGATCGGCTACGGAGTATATGATCAGTCCACGCGGAGTTCCCATAAACATATTGTCACCATAGTTGAAGATTGTTTCCACATCCCAGCCTATATGTATATTCTCATTTACCATTTCGGGCTTGTCGTTTGTCAGTTTGAAGATGTTCATCTGATTATTTATTACTGTGTACAGGTAATCTTTATACAGGCTGAAACGCGACATAGAACCGTTAACTCCATTGCTTTTACCACCTCCACTTTCGGACGATGCATAATCATCATATTTGCCGGGCTTATTTTTAGCTATCTGCACACTACGTTCTACAAGATTCCATCCTACAACCACTCCTTTCTCAGCCCTTTGGCTATGATACATCTCGTAGTCATAGCCTGCGCCATTCTCTATAGTAGGCAGAGCAAGGATAAATACATCATTAAGCCTTCCTTTCAGTTCAGGTTTAGCCGGATTGGTCATGTCGAACCAAACGAGGTCTACATAGGCATCTGCATAAAGTATATTCTCGCGCACCGATAGGTCGGCGTTTCCTAGAATCTCGATAAAACCGATGTTTTTCGGATTTTCGGGCATACGGTTATCTATAATGTGTATTCCTTTTTCAGGTTCGGAGATGTACAGATATCCATTGTAGAAACATATCTTGCCCTGATTGGTTATTTCCTGTGGTGTAGTCGATACTTTTACAGAGTTGCGGAACTCTTTAGCATCCATAAATACCGGTTCGTTTATCTGATAGGTATATGTTTCGTAATTATCGTCGCTACAACCGTACGAAAGATATAGTAGAGGGATAAAAATTGCAAATAGAATTTTCTTCATAGTTGTAATTTTTTTTAAGTGTTAGAATAATTGGGCTTACCATTTTATATAATATTGTATAATAAAATCGGAAATGAAATTATAGCTGCATCAGAACTGGAATCTGAGTCCTGCTCCGAGTCCGAATACGGTGTTTTTATCGGTGCGGATACTCATTGGCTGATTGTTGTCGAAGTAGTACGAAAGACGAGGCTCAACGTACAGTCCCCAACCGTTGTAGAAGTTGTATGATGCTCCCACTGAGGCGTTAAGTGACCATTGCATGCCATTTACACTGCCTTTGTCTCGTATGTTTGACGTTTTTTCTTTGTTGACGAACATATCCTGCGAGTAGATTCCTTTAAGTCCTTTTTCGGCCATTCCACCGCCCGATATATATACGTTCCACTTCGGATTGTTCCACAGATAGACTACCAGATTGAGCGGAACTCCCAGATAATGAATTTCCTGTTTTGCCTGATAGTATGGCGTACCGGTTTTCTTCATGGTGGTAGACAGGTATGTGTAAACTAACCCTGTCTCTACACCTATACGTTCGTTTATATCCTTTCTCACGGTGATGCCGAAAGAGAGTGGTACTGCATGGTCAATTTCAGAGAATTCTTCTGATTCCAGCATATTGTTAGCAAATAACAGAGATGCGCCATCGGGAGAAGATGCATCGGCACTCATATTACTGAACATAAGGTTATTTGATCCCTCTGTAGATATCCCATTACTCGAAGATACCGAAGCGGCAAGAAGCCAGTTATTATCTGATCTTTCTTTTTCGGGTAGCAGCAGTCTTTCCGTTTTGCGGCTCTGTGCAGCATTGCTTTTTTTGCTTTCGGATGGGGTAGACGCTTGCTTGTCAGATGTTTGCTCGTTATCCGGCAACTGTTTGTCCGGCAGAGTATTACCAACCGGAGTATTGTCGGTAGCATTCCCCGTTATATTGTCAGCCAGATTTACAGTGTCTATAGCTGTTATAATCTGATCTATGATTGTATTGGTATCCTGCTGATCGCCGCTATTGAGTGCTATGTTATTACGGGCTGTCTGCCTGCTTATTAATGGCACCATACTCTGGTAGACAGGGGCAGCCGGAGTGATGGTTTCTATATTTTGAGTACTTTCTTCTGTTTTCCTTTCATGTTTCGGCGGCATCACTATTTCTCCTGCTGTAATCATTTTCAGTGGGGATACATCATTGCCCTGCGAGTTGAATAGTAACGCTGATATTATAACGACTATGGAAGCTGCTGCACCCCCGATCCACCACATGAACCGCCTGTTGCCTTTCGGCTGGAGGCGTTGTTCTATTTCGTCCCAACACGCTTCATCGACAGGCATACGATAGTCTTCCAGTTTCTGCTGTATCAGCTTACTGAAATCGTCCGAAGGTTCATTATAATTTTTCAAGTCTGGCATCTTCATGCGTTATTAATGATTGCACATTTTTTTGCAGGGCTTTTCGTGCCCTGATAAATTGTGAACGAGAGGTGCTTTCTTTTATATTCAGCATTTCAGCTATTTCGGCATGTGAATAACCTTCTATGGCAAAAAGGTTGAACACAGTACGAAACCCGCTGGGAAGCCTGGCTATACAAGCCATCAGTTCTTCGGCAGAAAGCTGTTCTAAAACGGAATAATCTTTATTATCCGCCGCATCGTAGTATTCGTCGATGCTTACACTTTGCTTGAGCGTATCATTCTTGCGGAGGTGTTCGAGAGCCGTAGTTACAAAAACACGCCGTATCCATCCACCCAGCGAGCCTGTTCCGGAATACATATCTATTTTAGTAAATACTCTGATAAATCCGTCCTGAAGCAAGTCGCGAGCTGTTTCCCGGTTGTTCACATAGCGCATACATACACCCATCATGACAGGTGCGTATTGCTCGTAAATTTGTTTACGAGCCCATGATTCGCCACGTTTACATCCCGCGATTAGTAACTCTTCCTCCATCAGCTGATACTCTCTACTTTACTTGATGCAAAATGACTGAAATAAGTTGCATCAGGGTACAAATATTTTGATGTTAATTTAAATAAACTCTTATACAAACAAAGCCTCCTTAACGGGAAGCTTTATTTGTGAAATAAAATAAGGAGTAAAACTGTTATCCGTTCTCATTGATTCTTCTCAGGCGCATAACTATCTTATCAGGTTGGCTTATGTCTGTAACAGTCATTATGCTGTCTTCTATTCTGAATCTGCATATCCGTTCTTTTCCCAGTTGGTCTACCACCCTTATCTGGTCGTCTTTGATACTGTATATGCCCATAAAAGTGCTGCTCGATGTCTTTCCGTCGTTTTTTATATCCATGTAGATAGTATCTCTTTCAAACCTTAGTTCGGGCGAGCATATAGAATCGTTTGCTATAAGGAAAGACGTATCGCCCGAATCGTCGAGTTCCATCGCCCAACGACCTGCAATAGCATGGCGTTCGCCGCATGCCATCAGTATGAATATACATAAACAACAAAAGATAAGCTTTTTCATCGTTATTTTATCAAATAAGGTGCAATATATAAAATTATCAGACACCTTATATCATTTTTTTCTTTAGATTTGTATTCCATGAGTTTGTTTGTCCTATAGCCATTGCTTGATTTGCCCGGTTTGAAGAAGAAAGATCAAAAAACAATAAGATTATGAAAACACGGATATTATTTCTACTGACTGTGATAATTTCTATGCCTGTTGTTGCTCAGGAAGGGCATAAGTTGAATACCGGAATAGATCTGTCTTTCGGAGCGCATTATTTCGATAGTAATAGAGGTAATCCGCTGGCTGCCGGAGTAAGTGTAGGCTATGAATACGATTTTATTTTCTTTTTCGGAGTCGAGGCCGGATTCAGGTTCGGAGGATTCAATCAGAAGATCAATTTTACCGATCTTAATTGGGGACTTGATCCGCTTGGAAATAATAGTTTGGGAGGAGAGGATATATACAGGGGAACATATCTGGCACCCTATATAGCGCCTAAAATATACTTACCCATCGGCTATGATGAAAAGAAGGACAGACCGCGCTTTATCTATCTTGAGAACAGGTTTTCATATACCCGTATGAATCTCGATCTGGATAAAATAACCGATATGCAGGGTTCTGCCCATAAGTGGCATTTCCAGTACGAGATCAGAGCAGGATACCAGTTTCCGGTGAATGACCGATGGGCTATAAACTGCTGGCTGGGATATAATACATTCGATTTCTCAAAAGTAAAACCGGAATCTATAAAGTTTAAGAACACCACTCCGATACAACTGGGAATAGGCTTTAATTATATTTTGAAACAGTAGATTATCAGGCATGACCCATGTTAGTTTGCCCGTTTTCGGATCACCACTAAATTAACTAAACATCAATATCTATGCTTATTAAAAAGACTTTAATTCTGTTAGCTGCTATCGTGATAGCGGGAAGCACTGTGTTTGCTCAGAAATCACTTTATTCGATGACGGTGAATGGAGCGCTTAACCTTTCGGATATGGATATAAGTAATCTGAAAACAAAGCTGAAGGCCGGATATAATTTCAATGCAACTTTCGAGTATAATCTGCCTAAGAATTTCTTTTTACAGACGGGGATCGGATTCTCTAATAAAGGAGCTAAAGTGAAAGACCATGAATCGGGGATGATGAGGGGGAGTGAGCTTGCAACTATTATTCAGGATGAAAGAATAGATCTTAATGATACATATTATTATGCCAGTGCCGCAGATGGAAAGTATAATACCCAATATATTACAATTCCGCTTATGGGCGGTTACAGGCTTTCAGTATCTGAGAAAATAAGGATGAATCTATCCTTAGGCCCATATTTTGGTTATGGTATCGGGGGAAAATCAAAAACATCACAAGTGATAGCAGCAAGATCTTCATTTACAATACCCGGGAACGGGATGAATGAATCGAATGACTTTACCATAGCAGTAGGTCGGGGATATGATGTAAAATCGTTCGATATACTGAAACGCTTTGATATGGGACTGCGGGGTAATGTGGGAATAGAGTATCATCGTTTTCTGCTGAATGTAGGCTATGAATATGGCTTTATAAATCAGATAAAAGAAGGAGATGGATCGTCTTATAATATGAATTTATTTGTAGGGTTAGGGTTTCGTGTATTTTAAATCTACATAAGATAAAGACTTCGAAATTTATAGCTTTTTTTTAATACTTGTAGGAGCGAATTGAAAATCGACGGAGTCAAAGATATTCGCCCCTACGAATAATCTGAATCATTCTTTGAATTTTGGTGTGTACGACAGATTTTACCTTAAAAATAAAAACAGGGAGCATATCGCATGTTCCCTGTTTCTGTGAAAATAGTGGTATAAAATATTATTGAAGATGTATATTTCTTTCTTTCAGAACCTTTATCATGTCGGCAGTCATCTTTTCCAGATCGTACTCCGGGCTCCAGCCCCATTCCTGACGGGCACAGGTATCGTCCAATGAATTAGGCCACGAATCGGCTATCGCCTGTTTCAGCGGGTCTACATCATATTCCATAACAAAGTCAGGATAGTGCTTTTTGATAGCACTATACAGCATTTCGGGATCGAAGCTCATAGCTGCTATGTTGAACGAATTGCGGTGTATAAGTTTGTCTGGATTAGCTTCCATAATGTTGATGGCCGCATTCAGTGCATCGGGCATATACATCATGTCCATGAAAGTGCCGGCCTTTAGCGGGCAGACGAATTTTTCTTCCTTCACAGCATTGTAATATATTTCCACAGCATAGTCGGTCGTACCGCCACCGGGATGTGTCAGATTGGATATAATTCCCGGAAAACGTACCGAGCGTGTATCAACCTTCCAGCGGGTGTAATAGTAGTCACTGAGAAGTTCGCCCATTACTTTCGTAATACCATAGACTGTATTCGGTCGTTGTACGGTATCCTGAGGGGTCTTGTCTTTTGGCGTATCAGGCCCGAAGGCACCTATCGAACTTGGTGTGAATACAGCACAATTGAAATCGCGGGCTACATCCAGGCAGTTCATCAGGCTGCCTACACCTACTTCCCAACCCAATTTTGGGTTTTTCTCTGCCGTTGCCGATAATATAGCAGCCAGATTGTAAATCGTATCTATATTGTATTTCTTTACCGCATCTGCTATCTGCTGTGCATCGGTAGCATCTATTTCTACAGTAGGCCCCCAATCGAAAAATCCTTCAGGATAGGGAGGTTTGTAATATCCGCAGATTACATTGCTGTCGCCGTATATTGAGCGCAGCCTGATACTTAATTCCGAGCCTATCTGGCCGGTACTACCTACAATAAGAATGTTTTTCATACGATGACTATATTGTTATTTTATTACGCCTAATTCTTTTCCTATTTTTATAAAGGCAGCGATACATTTATCCAGATGTGCTTTTTCATGTCCTGCCGATATCTGAACACGTATGCGGGCAAGTTCTTTAGGTACTACCGGATAATAGAATCCTGTAACGTAAATACCTTCATCTAATAGCTTAGAAGCCATATCCTGCGACAGCTTCGCATCGTAGAGCATAACGGCACATATAGACGACTGCGTAGGCTTGATGTCGAATCCGGCAGCTTTCATTTTTTCCACGAAGTAGTCGGTATTGCTATGCAGCTTGTCTTGCAACTCGTTGCTGCGTTCCATCATTTCAAACATCTTTATGCCTGCGCCGGCTATAGACGGTGGTATAGAGTTCGAAAACAGGTAAGGGCGCGAGCGCTGGCGCAACATATCTATTATTTCTTTCTTTCCGGTAGTGAATCCTCCGATAGCTCCACCGAACGATTTGCCCAGTGTGCCGGTAATGATCTCAACTTGTCCTTTCAAGTTGAATAGTTCGGTAGTTCCGCGTCCTGTTTTGCCAACTACTCCGGCAGAGTGCGATTCGTCTACCATTATCATGGCATCGTATTTCTGAGCCAGTTCGTATATCTTATCCAGCGGCGCTACATTGCCATCCATAGAGAATACTCCGTCGGTAACGATTATGCGGAAGCGTTGTTCCTGAGCTGCTTGCAGTTGCTTTTCCAAATCGGCCATATCTGCATTTGCATAACGGTAACGCACTGCTTTGCAGAGACGTACGCCGTCTATAATAGAGGCATGGTTAAGCGAATCGGAGATAATAGCATCCTGATCGGTCAGCAGGGGCTCGAACACACCACCGTTAGCATCGAAGCAGGCAGCATACAGTATAGTATCTTCTGTGCCGAAGAACTTTGCGATAGCAGCCTCCAGTTGCTTGTGCAGGTCTTGTGTCCCACAGATGAAACGTACCGACGACATACCGAATCCGCGCGAATCCATCGCCTGTTTCGCAGCTTCTATCAGTTCCTTACTGTCCGATAATCCCAGATAGTTGTTGGCGCAGAAGTTCAATACTTCTTGTCCGGTACTCACACGTATTTCTGCCCCCTGAGGAGAAGTTATAATACGTTCATTTTTGTACAATCCTGCCGATTTTATATCAGCAAGCTCGTTTTGCAGATGTTTTTGAAAGCTGGAATATGTATTCATAGTCAAAATTTTGATGTAAAGGTAGCAAAAAGTCAATACATATATTGAGTGAAATTATGAAATATTTTCCCGTTAACAAAGAATGTGAATAAATCATATAACAATATAATGAGTGACCACATAAAATAATAAAAATATCTATCTTTAGCAGTCCAATATAATATACGATCGAAAAATGTAAATGTAATCATGAAACACGTATTATTTTTGTTTATTCTGTCATTTTTTTTGCTAAATATGACTACAACACATACTCAGTCCGATAAAGCAGCATCACTTGTCCTCGATAATTATGCTGTTCCTATCGAAAAAAAAGGAATCCGTATAGGTAAAGTGATAAACCCTACAGGTGAAAAACTGTCGATGGAATCTGATAGTTCCGGTTTATTTGTTCTGGATAGAGATGGCTATATAAGTCTGAAAAAAAATGCCATGCTGACCGATGCTTCACCTCAGAGCTACGAAATAGTATTGAAGAGCGGAACTCTAAAGAAAGCTTTCGAACTGGTCAAAGATAACTTTATCCGCAATAAAGTGATTGCCCATCGCGGTGCATGGAAAAATCAGGATGCAAGCCAAAATTCGCTGAAAGCGCTGGACAAAGCTATCGAAATAGGCTGTGAAGCTTCGGAGTTCGATGTATGGCTTTCGGCAGATAATGAGGTGGTGCTTTCTCACGATCCTGTAATAGGTGGCAAAAAAGTGGAAGAAACCACAGCAAAGGAGTTGTACACAATACCATTGAAAGACGGTGATTATCTGCCAAGTCTGGTTCAATACATAGAGCGCATAAAAAAACAGAACAAAACCCGTCTGGTCTTGGAAGTGAAAGCATCACAACTGGGAGTGGAGCGGAGCAAAGCAGTGGCAGAGGCTTCGGTACGGATGGTACACGATATGAAGGCTCAGGCGTGGGTAGATTATATAACATTCAGCTTCGAGGCTGCCGAGCGCATACGAGAATTAGACCCGTCTGCAAAGATATTGTATCTGGAAGCCAATAAAACGCTGGATGAAGTGAAGACGGCTGGGATGTCGGGAATAGACTATCATTACAGCAACTTTATTAAAGATGCAGGTCTGGCACAAAAAGCAAGAGATAAAGGTTTGCTGACAAATGCGTGGACGGTAAATAAAGAGGATGATTTGCGTAGTATGCTTGGTCAGGGCATAGATTATATAACTACAGATGAACCCGAACTGTTGCTGAATATACTCGGTTCGCGGTAATACAGGCAGGGAGAAAAACAGATATATTAAAGGCTTTGGGACAGTAATGAGCTCAAAGCCTTTTATTTTTTTCTGAAAAAATATAGTTGTTTATGGAATCCGGGAGGAAGAAGACTCTATATAGTGTACCCGCGAAAACGGGGACAAGCAGCTTCTGTAAAATAGGCTATTCCCCTTAGCCTCCCGAGCCTGATTAAAGATAATAAGAATCTCTCAAATCTTACTTATTACCTGCGATCGGGTTCGGTTGTTTTTTATTATAACAAGTTATAATTATTTCAACAAAAAAAAGCCGGATATTTCCGGCTCTACTATATTATTTTTGTGTCTTTTCGGCGTATGTGAAAGTGGTAATATAATCATCCGGAATAGTCTGGTTGTTGATTGTTCCCGATATTTTTACTTCCGAAACCAATTTGTATTCATCGAATGTATAAGCATAAGCTAACTCGGCGTATTGTTCCCCGCCTTTGGAGGCGACAACGCTCAGTACATTGTTTTTATTGCTTTTGCCTATATAGTCGGATATATATACCAGGTTTGTCACCAAAATACAACTTGCGCCTTTCAGGCTCTGAGTATTCAGAGGCATTTCGTAGGCATACTTGGTTACAGGCTCGTATTCTGTATCATCGTAGGTATAGGTATAGTTAACACCTTTAGATGTAGATATTTCCTTTATATTTCCATTCTCAATAACGTATTCCTCCTCATATCGAGACTGAGTATCACCTGCATGTGAATAACTTTGCATCAGAATGAGGTATCCGGCAGCATCGTATGTAAAATGTACCGAATCGTTCTGTGACCGTTCTTTTGAAATTTCACCTTCGTTATTCGTTTCTTTGTATGTCACATGGCGCGAGTACATAGCACGACCACCGGCATCAAGTTTCACAAGAATGCTGTCGTATATTATTGTCGAACCGCTTTCTCGGCTTTTAGAGTAAGATACGCATTTGTCCTTATCCAGCTTGTCTATTTTATACTCTTCACTTTGGGGAATTGCCAGCAAAGTCATTTGATACTCGTCATCATATGAAAATACGAGACTGTTACGGTCTATCAACCCAAAACGCTTTTCCGGATAATTGACTTTCTCTACTATCCATGTTTTAGGTGGTTCCGCCTCCGGTTCGTGATAAAGCTTGAGTTCTTCCGAACAGGAGACCATCATTGTCAACAATATTGCGCTAAGGTAAAAATGAGTCAGAAATTTCATTTTGTTTGTTATGATAGGTTGAAATATATAAAAGGTGTTCTTGTTGGTGTCAAAGATAATATATTATAGTAAAAAATAAAGTAAAAATGCTATAAAACATTATTGCTGCCATTTGTTTTTGCTTTTAGAGTGTTCATGCTCTGCTATATAATCCCTATCTTTGTTGTTGCAGCATCAAAATTGAATCTAATCTAAATAAAAACTATAGCGTATGAAATTGCGAAGCCTTTTCCTTTTTTTGTGTTTAAGCGTTGTGATGGGATTATCCGCCCAGAAGAAACAAAAGTTATCCCAGATATATACTGTTGCCCCTGTTAAAGTATTTTCCCCTGTGTTGGTAGACTCAGCCAATCTTAAGGGAGAGAAATTTTCTGATGCAAATATATTGAAGATGAACCTGACAATTCCCGAGCAATCAGCTTTCGTCAGGCCCTTGAAGGCTGATACGGCAGGTTATTTCTATGCAGAAAAACCGGAAGAAGGCATGACTTTTCAGTTATTCTCCTTTTATGTGAATGCTGATAAATACGCTAAGGGCACGATTAAAGTAGTGTCGCCCTATATGCTCGAAATATATGTTGACAATAAACTTATAGCATCTAAGACTACCAAAGAAGATAACCTGCGTGCCGAAAAAGAAGCTTCGGCGGCATTCGGTCCGTCATATCCGCTGAGCAGCCGCGTTGTAATCAAACTGCTGGCAGCTGCGGAAGACAAAGCTTCGGTTGCGCTGAAAGTTTTCATCGAGAATGAAAAATCGGATTCTACCACCTCTTTTACGACTGTAAATACAGACAAAAGATCTATAAACTTTACCGACATGTTACTGGGCAAACGCGTAACGGGTACAAATATGTCGCCTAACGGGCAGTATGCACTGGTATCGTACCGGAATACTTTCGGGGAGAAAAGCTCTTCTACCCGCGAACTTTATGATGTGCGTACAGGCAAATCGGTACTGATCGATACGGACAACGGCAAAGGGCAACTGAACTGGATGCCTGTCAGTGAGAAATTGTATTATTTGTTCAAAACTGAAGGAGGTACTAATCTGATAACGATAGATCCTGCCACTTTGCAGGAAAATGTATTGGTGAAAAATATCCCGAACGAATCGTTTTATTTTTCTCCTGATGAAAAGACGTTGTTTTACAGCAAACAGGAAAAAGGAGATGAGAATAAAAGTGACCTGCGCCTGTTGAAATCGCCCGAAGACCGTCAGGCAGGATATACCAACCGTTCATTTATTTACCGGTACGACATCAGATCGGGGCTGAGCCAGCAAATAACCTATGGTGCACACTCTACATGGCTCAACGACATCAGTGCTGATGGCAAACAGATACTCTTCTCTATATCGGACGAAACGGTGACTGAGCGTCCTTTCCGAAAATACTCGATGTTCAGGCTCGACCTGTCAACAATGAAAACTGATACATTGTGGAAAGGCGAAGGCTTTGCACACAGGGCAACCTTTTCGCCGGATGCGCGTAAGGTACTGATACAAGGATCGGGAGAGGCTTTCGGTGGTATAGGGCTGAATGTGGCAGACAGACAGATAGCCAATAGTTATAACGGGCTGGCATTTATAATGGATTTGTCTAGCAAAAAGGTAGAAGCTATAACGAAGAATTTCGATCCGAGTATAGATAACGGATTCTGGAACAAAAAAGACGGGCTGATCTATTTTACAACTACCGATAAGGATTATGTGAATATATACAGTTATAACCCGTCAAATAAATCGTTTATCAAACTGCCACTCAGTGAAGAAGTGGTACGTTCGTTCTCTACAGCCGATAATGCAACTACAGCCGTATATCATGGGGTAAGTACATCCAATTCTACGAGAGCATATATCTATGATATCAGTAGCAAAAAATCGACAATGATAGCCGATCCCTACAATGAAAGGTTGTCGCAAATGACTCTGGGCAAGATGGAAGACTGGAACTTTACCAATACAGACGGGGTAGAGATTTGCGGACGTAGCTATCTACCGCCTAATTTTGATGCGTCAAAGAAATATCCGCTTATTGTATATTATTATGGTGGTACCAGCCCTACAGCGCGTACATTGGAAGGTCCTTATCCCCCGCATGTGTTTGCATCGCAGGGCTATGTGGTATATGTAGTACAACCGAGCGGAGCAACAGGCTACGGGCAGAAGTTTGCCGCCCTGCACGTAAATGCGTGGGGCAAGCGTACAGCCGAAGATATTATAGAGGGTACACAGCAGTTTCTGAAAGCCCATCCGTATGTAGACAGCAAGAAGATAGGCTGTATTGGGGCTTCTTATGGTGGATTTATGACTATGTACTTGCAAACCCGTACCGATATGTTTGCAGCAGCAGTGTCGCATGCAGGTATCAGTTCTATCAGCAGCTACTGGGGTGAAGGTTACTGGGGTTATACTTACAGTTCGGGTGCAAGTGCACACAGCTATCCTTGGAATAATCCCGATCTGTATGTGAAGCAAAGCCCGCTTTTCAGTGCAGATAAGATTAATACGCCGATACTGTTTACACATGGTACAGTCGATACCAATGTGCCAATAGGAGAGAGCATACAAATGTACACCGCCCTAAAGATATTGGGCAAGCCTGCCGAGTTTATACAGGTGAAAGACGAAAATCATGGTGTGATGAACTACAAGCGGCGTGTAGAATGGAATAATTCCATTATGGCATGGTTTTCTAAATGGCTGAAAGATGATGGTAGTTGGTGGAAGGCTTTGTATCCGGATAATAAATAATGTCAAGCAGTATTTGAGATTTGCAAAACAAACAAGCTCCGGACAATAATTGTTCGGAGCTCGCTCTTATGAAAACTATTATTAAATGTGCCTTTGCAGGAAAATCAGTTATTCACTAAACCTATCCTTCCAGCAACTCCTCATACAAAGTACGTAATCGTTCGCGAAGATGCAATACAGCATACCGCTTTCTCGATATCAGCGTATTGACAGGAATGTCCATCGTTTCGGCAATCTCCTTGAACGAAAAACCTTCCATTTCGGTCAGATCGAACACCTCGCGCTGTTCGGGCGGTAGTTCCGACAAGGCCGCTTCCAGTTCGTCCCACACCAGCGTACGCAGATACTCCGTTTCGGGAGAGGCGTCCTCATCCATCAGCAGGCTTGTCACCTCCGACAGAAACAGTTCGTCATCATCCTGTGTCTTCACATAAGGCATCTCTACCTCACGGTGCTTACGGCTGCGGTCTATAATCTGGTTATTGGCAACCGAATACAGCCATGCGGAAACCTGTTCGATAGGTTTTTCTATCAGGTCGATCTTGGATAGCTGGTAGAAAACATTCTGTAAGATGTCTTCCCCGTCTTCCTTCGACATAACCCGCTTGGCTATGTAGTTCTTCAGTTGCGACCGGTATTTTTTGAATATGTCCGAAACGCTCTGCTGTTCTTTTGGCAGATCAGCCGTCATATTCAGCACTTCTTCTGTCATCACTTCTGTTATCTTGCGGAGTCTCTTCTCTTCCGCATGGTCCGTCACCAAAACCGTGATATCTCATATGCTTACGCATATATTCCCTGCGTTCTTCCTTCGTCATGTCTTTCATCTGATCTCTCAGTATGTGCCATTGGCGAAATTCTTCGCGCTTTTGCTTAAAATGGTGTCTTTTACCTCCAAACCTGCCGAATCGCCCGAAGCCTCCGAGCAGCAGACGGCTCAGTATCATCAGCCCGGCAGCCTGCCAGTAATTTATGGTTGTCCATCCTATAATAGATGGTATAAGTGCATTCCACAAAAGCATTACAATAGCTATGGCAGCAGCAAAGACTGCTATAAAAATGAAAATGCCTACAATCTTTTTTCTCTTGAAATCTTTCATATTTATTTTGTTTTTATTCTGTTAATATAACGATATATTATCTCCTACCCAATAGAAAAGGTATATAATACTTGCTGCTATCAGCAATAAACTAACAATGATCGTTGCCACAGGAATTATGTCTAATTCTTTCGTGACTTTTTCTATATTATTTTCTTCCATGACGTTTATACTTGTTTATTTTCTTTAGATATATCCTTACTATTTATGACGAATGAGCGGAAAAGATATTTTAAATTTTCTACATTTTCTCAAATAAAAGACATAAACTACTATTTAACAAAATCTTACATGACAGACAAATATTTCTATTAAACCATCTAACCCAAAACAATGTCTATATATAAATCAATATTCGTACTTTTGAGGCCGGAGAAAACTATAAACAAATGAAAAAAATAACGATCACCATCTTTACTGCATTATTGACAATCAGCCTATACGCCCAAACAGGCAATGATAAACAAGCAATTACCGTACCATACGACAGCACTGCCAACTTCTTAGGCAAAAATGCAATGGCATACACCGGACAGGAACTGTTTCTGAAAGGGCTGAGCAAATCATCACAGGCTTATGGTTACAATGGATTTATTATCAACTACAAGAAAGACGATGATCTGCTCAATGATGAAAAAAACATATACAAGCCAAACGAAAACTACAGTTCGCGCTACGAAGACATAGTGCACAAGTACTTTCATGTACTGGAAGTTATCAAGCATCCAAGTACAAAAACAGAAAAGGCGGCATACGAAGACGACTTCTATCTGAAATTGCAGGAATTGTCGAGCGGAGACATAGTCTATTACAAGTACAATACCAACTCCGAATACACATTTCCATTCATCGTAAGGGGTTATTTCGAAAAGCAACGACAACTGCGCACAGGAAAGGAATATGTACTGTCGGACGATGTACTGAGAATGTCGCGCAACCTCATCACCGGAGCAGCAGTGCCGTTCACTACCGGACAAACATGGAAATGTACGGATGTAAACATCGATAATTCGACAAACGAACTATCCCTTGTACTGGAAAGCAAAGGTGTGAAAACCACTGTCCCCTACTCTATCTTTGACAATGTAGACGGTATAAAGAAAATATATACAGCCGAAGAAGCGAAAGAACTAACCCGCAAATACAACGCCAACAATTTCCGCCGCATCCTGCAAAACAAGATCAGAACAGGCATGACAAAAGACATGGCACGACTTGCATGGGGCGAACCTCAGGACATTAAGAAAAGCGGGAACACCGAGACATGGACATATCCTGCCGGAAGTCTTACTTTTAACGGAGACAGGATCGTCAGTTCCAAATAGGCTTTTATTACCCTGATATATGCTGTTTAATTCCTATGCCTTTCTCATATTCCTGCCGGTAGTATTCCTGCTATACTGGTTTGTCTACAATGACAAGCTCAAACAGCAGAATATATTGCTACTTGCAGCCAGCTATTTCTTTTACGGCTTCTGGGACTGGCGCTTTATGGGATTACTGGCGATATCCACACTCATTTGCTACTATACGGGGCAACGGATAGCTTCGGCTGAATCTGCCAAAGGGCGCAAACGCTGGCTGTGGCTTGGGGTAGTAGTCAGTCTGGGATTTCTGTGCTATTTCAAGTATTTCAACTTTTTCATACAGTCGTTCGCCGATCTGCTGAACCTGTTCGGACTGGAAGCGCATCCGCTTACCCTGCACATTATCCTGCCTATCGGTATTTCGTTTTATACCTTTCATGGGCTGTCATACCTGTTCGATATATACAATAATAAGATACAACCGACCAAAAGCCTTGTCAACTACTCGCTGTTCGTTTCCTTCTTTCCGCTGCTGGTAGCCGGCCCTATCGAACGGGCAACACACCTGCTACCACAGACCGAAAAAGCACGCACATTTGACGGAAGCAAAGCTGTAGACGGATTGCGGCAAATACTATGGGGATTCTTCAAGAAAATAGTAATCGCTGACAACTGCGGTTCGCTTGCCGATAATATATTCAACAACTACGGGGAACTGCATGGCAGCACACTCGTACTAGGCATCATACTGTTCTCATTTCAGACTTACGGCGACTTCTCCGGCTATTCGGACATTGCCATCGGTACGGCAAGATTGTTCGGATTCGAGGTATTTAAAAACTTCAATTATCCTTATTTCTCGCGCAATGTAGCCGAGTTCTGGCGCAGATGGCATATATCGCTTACCTCGTGGTTCAGAGACTATCTGTACATCCCTATGGGCGGTAGCCGCGAAGGACAGGCCAAGACGATACGGAACGTTTTCATCATTTTCATCCTCAGCGGATTCTGGCACGGAGCCGACTGGACTTTCATCGTCTGGGGACTGCTCAATGCCCTGTTCATTCTGCCATCAATCGTATTCAAGACCAATCGTAAGTATCTCAATAGCGTAGCACATGGGAAATTCCTGCCATCGGTAAAGGAGTTTTTCCAGATGAGCGGTACATTCCTGTTGATTGCTTTCGCGCGTATATTCTTCCGCTCCGAAAGTATGACACAGGCATTCGGGTATATCAAAAATATGTTTACTGCCGACCTTTTCAGTCTGCCAAAAGTATATTCGGGTCAGGTCTTCCTGCTTATGATCCTACTCGTACTGATAGAGTGGCTGGGCAGGGAAGACAATTATGCACTGGAAGGTATCGGGCAAAAAGTCAACAGCAGAGTTCTCAGATGGCTGTTCTACTATTTCATTATAGCCCTTATCATCATTTATTGGGGAGAGCAACGTTTATTCATCTATTTTCAATTCTGACGTTATGAAAAGGTTTATCACATATACGCTCCTGTTTCTTGCTCCGGTGGCACTTGTACTGTCGGTGATGGAATATATGCTGAGAGAGATACCGAGCACATACCGTCTGAAAGCCGAATACCTGCACGAAGACGAGCGAAGGGTAAAAATACTTTGTCTGGGAAATTCCAGCGGGGCTTATGGATTCGATCCGCAATACTTTTCTGAATATACATTCAATGCGGCACAGGTATCTCAGTCGCTCGACATGGATTGCGCCATAGTAGAGCAGGAAATAGACAGGCTCGATTCGCTCGAATATATACTACTCGCTGTCTCCTACCCTTCCCTGTTCTTCAAACTGGAAACTAGTGTCGAAAAATGGCGTTTGCCTTATTACCGATATTACGGTATCGATACAGGATACAGTGAAAGCCGCAAGCCGCTTATATTTCAGGATGCAATGGGAAATAACGTGCGCCGGATAAAGCAATATTACATCAACAAAGACGATCCTGCATACAAAATGACACGTCAGGGCATGATAGAACTCGAACCAGCCACTAACCTTACAGCCCTGCAAGTGAAAGCCAAAGAAGTTGCGATACGCCATACGGTACGAAGCCTCAACATGCCTTTGGTCAGGGAAAATGCAGGCTACATCATAAAAATAGTGGAAATGGCACGACAAAAAAATGCCCGCGTTATGCTGGTTACATTACCGTTCCATGAGGACTACAGGAAATACACCTACGACAAGCAGATGAATATACTCAGGGGACTGATGAACGACCTGAGCAAGAACGAAGGGGTGTATTATTACGACATGAACGAATACAGCTCAGACTATACCACCGAAGACTTTTTTGACGGTAATCACCTGAGCCGCTATGGTGCAAAAAAAGTATCTTTACAACTCGATTCTATTATAAAGATTTTGGATAGGGACAGAACACAATAATTTTATGAAGCTATGAAACAATATAATAATCTACCCTTAAAGATTCAGAAAAAATGGGATATTATATATAGTGAAGAGTTGAGTAATAATATAATAACCTTTAGGAATCAAGAGGGAAATTGGGGTGCTTTACGAAAACAAAAAAATATATTCTCGACAAACTATAATTGCATTGTCGAACCCGTATTCTATTCAATCCATTATGAAAAAGAGATAAACTTAATTGTTGCTGTAGAGTATAGCGATGAAGATTATCAGCTATATAAGCTTTTTGATAAGGATGGGGTATTAGCAGGCTCACTCCAAGCTAAATATTTAATAATTAAAGATAATTATATAATAAAAGAAACAAACTGTGGAAAATATGAACTCCTTGATAATAAGTTTAATACATTAATTGTTGAAAAAGATGGCTTATCATCCATCGGATGTAATCTTTTTGCTTTTGAAGAAGGAGATAGATATGGAATATTAAATAGCTTGGGAGAGATCATAATACAACCGGTAAACATAAAAATCCATTCAAGAGTCTCTAATAATAGGATTATTGTTGAATCAGTTCCCAATAACTACCACATATATGATATACATGGAAATGTAGAAAAAGATTTACCTTATAATTATATATTAAGAGCCTCAAGTAATACATACGCTGCACCTCGTGAAGAGAATCTGGATAAGTTTAAGACCATCATAGGTAAAAGGCTTGATGACTATCTTGAGATGACCGACTTCGATGGAAAATGGGGCATAATCAATAACGACGGGAACGAGATTATTCCCAATCAATATGATTACATAGATTTTTTCAGATCTGACAATTATTATAAAGTTGGATTGGGTAAAATGTTTCTGGATCAGGATGATGAAGATTCTTACATCAGTATTCAAAACAGAGATTATCCTTATCTGGCAATTAAAAATACAAAGTGGGGTGTTATCGACAGTCAGAACAATATCGTTATACCTGTCGAATATGATTGGATTGAGGAGATCAGTGACGGCAAACTATGGGCTGTTAATAAGGGAGGTCTACTGTATTACAATTCAGATCACCAAGAAGACAGATGGGATATATCAGGAGGCAAATGGGGTGTAATAGATTGTAATTCAAAAGTTATTGTTCCAATCATATATGACAAGATTATAACGAGTTGGTTTAGAGTCAAGAATTATATATTTGTGAAAAATATTACGGACAACTCAAGTTATTATGACTTTGATGATGTTTACGATTTCGATGGCAACCTGATTGTGGATAATATACCCAATATAAAAGACAATATGTTTCGGTCTTCTGATCAGTAATTAGAATAAGATTTATATTAGGGCTAATTTTTCAACATAAAATCATTCAATGAGAACACAAATAATAAGCGACTTACATCAAGAATTTGGAATGTCTTTATTAGACTTTAATGACATTGATTTGCTTATTGTTGCAGGAGATTTAAACTTGGGTATTAAGGGTATAGAATGGTTAAAAGCGAATGTAAAAGACATACCTGTTATCTATATATTGGGTAATCACGAATACTACAGAGGCAGTTACCCCAAAACGCTGTATAAGATAGAAACATTGGCTGAAAATACCAACATTCATGTATTGGAAAACAAGTCCGTTATTATAAACGATATAACCTTTCATGGCACAACTCTCTGGACTAATTTCGAATTATACGGAAATCCCAGAGTCTACGGAAGTATGTGTCAATCGCGAATGAACGATTATCGGTTGATACGCCTAGACCCGTCTTACTCAAAATTACGCTCCATAGATACATACAATATGCACTACAATGCGATGAAGTGGTTAGAGAATAGCCTGAAAGAATCGGCTACTGATAAAAACATCGTTATCACACACCATGCACCCAGTATAAAGTCCATTCCCGAAAAATTTAGACAAGATGCTATTTCATCTGCATACGCATCTGATCTGGAATCCTTCATATTGGAACATAAACCGAATTACTGGATACATGGGCATATACATCAGCCTGCCGAATACATGATAGGCGATACTAAGATTATATGCAACCCTCACGGATATATTAGTGATAAATTGTAAAAAATGGGACTCGATCTTACAGACACTCAAAATAAGTTTCAGCTAATCTGACAACATTTTTCTCTTTCAAACGCCCTCTAAGGGCTTTTGGGGAGGGGATTTGAAAGAAAAAAATGTATTTTGAGGTTGAATTTCATCTGACAGTAGAAATTGTATGATCGAGTATCAACTTTAGCAGATAAATATAATGGATATAATCCGAAGTTGGTTATTGATATTTAAGACTAACCTATCACCAGCGAAGTCATACTCAGCGAACCTGCAATAACCTTATCATTGAAAATGCTGATTTTTTCATCCTTTTGCTGCAATGCCAATGTGTACAGCAGCGGGATGTAATGTTCGGGTGTTGGTATTGCCAGCCCTGCCGAAGTGTGTATGTGGTTGTAATCAATCAGTGAAGCATGATCTCCGTCCATTATCTTATTCTTGAACAAGTTATTAAGATCGAAAGCCCAGTCATAACCATACTCTGCATTGAAATCATCCCCCTCTATTTTCATTATCCTCAGATTGTGGATCATGTTTCCGCTTCCCACAATCAGCACCCCTTTGTGGCGCAGGAAGGCAAGTTGCTTACCCAGATCGTAGTGGTATTGCGCCCCTTTAAAGTGGTCGATACTCATTTGTACAACAGGCACATCGGCATGCGGATAAATATGTTTCAATACGCTCCAGCTACCATGATCTATCCCCCACTCGTAGTCTTCACCCACCGTTACATCCTTTATCTGCCGGCGTACAAGTTCAGCCAGTTCAGCCGATCCCTTTGCCGGATATTGTTGTGCAAAAAGTTCTCTTGGAAATCCGTAAAAATCATGGATTGTTTTGGGCTGTTCCATCGCCGTTACAAACGTGCCTCTGGTTTCCCAGTGTGCCGAAATACAAAGAATAGCCTGTGGACGCGGCATCTGCATGCCCAGTTTCGACCATTCGTGTACAAATTCATTATCTTCTATGGCATTCATCGGTGTGCCATGCCCAACAAAGACAACGGGCATAAGAGGTGTATCTCTGAATGTCATTGCCTGTTTATGTAAGTCTTGTAGTGTCATTGTATTTGAGTGTTTAGTATAAAAATCGGCTCTGATCGTAAACCAGAGCCGAAAAAACTTATTTACAATCTATTATGAGCAATTACTCCGGTTTTGCAGCAGCTTTAGCTACTATTGTTATTTGCAGCTCGATATTGTCGTTTACAATATTCTCTTTCAGATCAGCGAAAAGCGTTTTAGAACCATATTTCACATTCCATTGTGTACGGTCGATAGTAAACGGTACAGTCACAGCTTTATATGTATCGCCTTCTTTTGTAATCTTAGCACCGAAAGTAATGTTCTTTTCTACATCTTTCAGTTTCAGGTTACCGCTTACCATATAGTTTACACTATCGGTCGGAGTTGCAGCAGCTTCCACTTTGGTTACGGTGAATGTGCTTGAAGGATATGTAGCCACATCGAAGAAGTCTGCACTCTTAAGGTGGTTAACCAACATATCGTTCATATCTTTCTGAGTAAGGTCTTCGTCTACAATAGCATTCATATCTATTTCGAATGATCCGGAAGCCACTGTTTCGCCGTTTATAGCAAGAGTTCCTGCTTTAAGAGCGATTGTTCCATTATGCGAACCACCTACTTTCGATCCTTTCCACTGTATAGAAGAAGCCTGAGTGTCTACCACCAGTTCTTCACCTGCTCCGGAAGCCGCCGCCTGGGCATCTGTTCCTTCGACTTTATTTTTTGCTGCATTGTTGCACGATACTGCGAATACTAATACTGATAACGCAATTAAATACTTTTTCATAATTTCTAATGTTAATTTACTATGTTACTAAAATGTTAATTTATCATTTATTGTCTATATAACGCTACCGCTTTAAAATTGTTTAATATACATGAATTAATATTTTACTGTTTATGTATAAAAAAATTTATAGCTTTGTCCTATCTTAAAACATAACATATGGTCAACCTGGAATGGTACAGAACTTTTAAGGCAATCTATCAGTATGGAACACTCACGCGGGCAGCTCAGGAACTAATGATTTCGCAGCCGAATATGAGCATCCAGCTTGCTTCGCTCGAAAGCTATATCGGCAAACCGCTCTTTGTAAGAATGCCGCGAAAAATGATGCCTACCGAGTACGGAAAGCAGCTCTACACGCAGATAGTGGAGTCTATCGACAATCTGGAACGTGTAGAAGCAGAATTTAAGCGTACGGTACTCAACAAAGCTCCAACCATCCGGTTCGGCACGCCTTCCGAAATATTTACCAACTATTTGTCACAATATATCGGACAGCAACCCGATCTCAACCTTACAGTCGAATACGGACTTGCCGATGGACTTACCGAAAAACTGATAAGCAACGATCTCGATATAGCCATCATAACCCGCCAGAGCAAATCGGATGATACACTCACATATGAACCTCTCTTCACCGAATCGTTTATGATCGTATGCAATCCGGCTATGGACACAACAGTATTCGACAAGCTGATAGCTGAAAACGATTATACTGCTGCCGAAAAATGGCTGAAAGAGCAGAAATGGTACGCATACGGCAACGACCTGCCACTGGTCAGAAGATTCTGGCGCGAAAACTTCAAGAAACGCCCCATACTTAAGCTGCACGCCACGATACCCGATAACGATGCCATACTGAACGCCGTAAGCAACTGTGACGGGCTTGCCGTTTCGTCCGACCTCATTGCGGGCAAGGCACTCAAATCGAAATTGGTGCGCATCCTATGGCAGGGACATACTCCGGCAACCAATACCCTTTATCTGGCATACAACAAGGGTAAAGTACAGCCTCAGTATATAGATCAGATAAGGTCTTTTATCACAACATACATTGCAATCAAATAACATATCCGTATGAAATATATTTATATCCTTTCTCCACTTATCCTTTTCACCTCATGCAGCAGCACAAGTGTTGCACGTTATAGCTCCATAGGTATTGTCGGCATTATCGCCCTGTTCGCACTTATGTTCATCCTGTTTGCCATCATGTTTTTTCTGATAGCAAGACGGAAAAAGCAGGGAGAAAAAAGCCTCGTCAAGTTCAACAACGATGTATATATAGCTCTGAACAAACTAAGCACGCCACAGCAGAAAGCAAATATGCTCAACAACCTGATAGAGCGCATAAATAACGATGAGAAGTACAAGAAAGATACCGAATGGCGCGATAAAGTGCTGCTCAAAACATATGGACATCTGGCAACTGTTTACTACCAGATGGGAGACGAAATGCAGACGCTGAATACATGCTCCAGAATTATAGAACTCGACCCGAATGATGGCATGTCGTTCTACAACAGAGGATCTATATATAGTAATATGGGAATGTACGAAAAAGCCCTGCAAGACCTGAACCGTACAACAGAGTTAATGCCTGACTATGCCAGTGCATATAATAATCGCGGACTGGTACACGAAAAAATGGAGCATTATGATGAAGCGTTGGAAGACTTTACCAGAGCTATCGAGCTGGAAGGCTCACCTATTGCCTACTACAACAGAGGAAATACTCACTATGAACAGGCTGACTATCCGGCTGCCCTAAGTGATTATCAATCGGCGCTCAACAGCATCGAAGGCGACGCCCACGCCGATCTGAAAAAGGAAGTGGAAATAAGCATTAATGCTGTGCAAACGAGAATAGGAAACTCTCAGGTATAAGAGTCTGTTTAAATTTTATTCGTTCAATTTTTGAGAACTATTTTTGAGATAGTTTTTTCTTCCGCGAAGTGATAATAGCGGGCTATTTGAACTGAGGGAATGAAAAAAATAGCCAAAAAGAGACTGAAAATGAACGAAAAAGAATCTATAATAAAATATTTTGGTAAAATCTAAACAGGCTCTAGATCTGCCATTGATTATATCTATTTGCCTGTTTCGTATAAAAGCGATACTTTTGCACTCCGCTTTATACTAGGCATCTAAACAATCGGACACAATGAGTAAAAACATATCAGACTTTGAGATAATGGCTCCTGTGGGTTCATACGACTCACTTGCCGCAGCCATACAAGGTGGCGCAGACTCTATATACTTCGGTATAGAGGGCTTGAATATGCGCGCCAAATCATCAAACAACTTTACGATAGACGACCTGAAAAAGATAGCATCTATCTGTAAAGAGAAAGGGATGAAAAGCTATCTGACCGTAAATACCATTATTTACGACAATGACATTTCGCTGATGCACCAGATAGTGAATGCAGCTAAAGAAGCTGAACTTTCGGCCATCATCGCATCCGATGTATCTGTAATGATGTATGCACGCAGCATAGGCGTAGAAGTACATCTGTCGACACAGTTGAACATTACCAACACCGAAGCGCTGAAATTCTACGGGCAGTTTGCCGATGTGGTCGTACTGGCTCGCGAACTCAATCTCGATCAGGTAGCCGCTATATATAAAGACATCGTAGAACAACAGATCAAAGGCCCTAACGGAGAACTCATCCGTATAGAAATGTTCTCTCATGGTGCGCTCTGTATGGCTGTATCGGGCAAATGCTACCTCAGCCTGCATGAGAAAGACCTGTCTGCCAATCGCGGCGCATGCAACCAGATTTGCCGCAGGGGCTATATCGTGAAAGATAAGGACACCGAGATAGAACTGGAGATAGACAACGAATACATCATGTCGCCTAAAGATCTGAAAACAATCCACTTCATGAACAAGATGATGGATGCAGGTGTACGGGTATTTAAAATAGAAGGGCGCGCACGCGGTCCCGAGTATGTACGCACAGTAGTAGAATGCTATAAGGAAGCTGTACAATCGTATTGTGACGGTACATTCTCCGAAGACAAGATAGCCGCATGGGACGAACGCCTAGCCACTGTATTCAATCGTGGATTCTGGGACGGATATTATCTCGGTCAGCGCTTGGGCGAATGGTCGAGCAACTACGGATCAGGCTCTACCAAAAAGAAATTGTACGTGGCTAAAGGCATCAAATACTTTTCCAATCTGGGTGTTGCCGAGTTCCTGATGGAAACACAAACACTGAAAGTGGGTGACGAAATACTGATCACAGGCCCGACTACAGGTGCAATCTTCCAGACAATAGATGAAATTCGTGTAGATCTGAAACCGGTAAAAGAAACCGTAAAAGGCGAAAAGTTCTCCATCAAGGTGAGTGAGAAAATACGTCCGTCAGACAAACTCTTCAAGCTGGTAAAGGTAGAGCAGAAAAAGAAGTTTGTAGAGAAAATATAAATAAGGTAAAGGCTGCTTCAAGCAATAAAGCAGCCTTTTATCTTTATCTACTTCTTAGGCATTACCATATAAAATACCGGAGTCTTAGCTCCATCCGTTGTTATTCCATACAATTCTGTTACGACCCCGTCTTCCGGTTTTATCTTATCCTTCTCAAAGAAAATTTTTCCATTGTAAAAGCGGTCTAAAAATTTAGTTCGGGAAAGCTTCTTACCATCCGCTACATACCAATACAGGCGTAAATAATCGGAATCCTTCGGATCAATCTTCTTACTATAAAACTCAGGAAAAACAGACAGTTCAGAAAGGCTTGGATAAAGTTTAGTATGATCAGCCTTCGAATTAGACAACTTACCAAAATACACCAATTGATACTTACCGGCTGAAGGTTCACCTATCCTGTCTTTTTCTGTCGAATAATTCACTTTTGCTAAATATTCTTTTACGCTTTTCTCGAAACCTTCGTTTTTCCGATTCTTTCTACCGCTGCTGTCTACAGATGTATAACTATATGTAGAATTATAATCTTTCTCAGATGATTTATTTATTGAGAAAACCTTACCATAATCCACATCGGGTTTCAATGTCTTCTTTTCAAAATCAATAATCAATGTTGCATCAATAGGCACACCGTCTTTTCTGATCTCAAAATGCAGGTAGTCTTCTGTTGCAACTCCGGTACTTCCTGTTATGCCAATAACAGTTCCGGCAGTAATAGCTTTATTTAATGTCACCAGATTCTTTGAATTATGGGCATACAATGTCGTTATTCCCAAGCCATGATCTATTACAATATAGTTTCCCAATACCTTGTCCATATCCGAAGCTATCACCGTACCTCCGAAAGCAGCTAAAATGCTATCATTCTCTTGTCCTTTCAGGTCGTACCCTGAAGGAAAGCGTTCTGTTCCTTTATTCTCATATTTCGCCAAAACCTCAGTACTGGCAGGCAATGGAAAACTAAAAAGAGGTGTCTCTGCCGCTGAATAAGAAAATTTATTCGTACTTTCGTGATGAGTGATTGAATCTAACGATTCTCTTACTTCGGGACGGGCAAAGGCATACGCTGTAAGCGATACTATCGGCAGCAGAAGCAATAACTTTAGCTGTGCCCATTTGTTTGATTTTTCTTTTAACATCATAGTAATTCGTTTTTTAATCTTACTGTGATTGAAGCTGTTGGCAAGAGTGTAGGAGCTGGAGCCAACGGCTTTTTTCACTAATAACAGTTGATATTTTTTAGCATCGATGCCTGATTGCAATACACACATATCGGCCTGATATTCGTGTATGTCTTTCATCTCACGTTTGAGAAGCCACATAGCCGGATTGAACCACTGGATGAGCAATATCAGTTCCAGAAATATCAGGTCGGCTGAGTGACGATGCCGGATATGCGCCAGCTCATGAACGAGAATTTCTTCCGGATTATGTTTATAATCATCTTCTGACAATACAATATACTGCCCCCAACTAAAAGGGGAAATATTATTGGAAACCAAAACAAGTGTATAACCCGAATAATCTACTTTTCTACCTTTTCGTATCAGATTCCACATTGCTAACACAGATCGGAGAAGAATCAGTATATTTAAAAATCCTCCGATCAGATAGATGACAGCTAATACTTTCCCTGTATAGACAGAACTGTTCTGAAATATTGCAGGCTCTTCTATATCCGTCAATTCCGTATTCAGAGCGCCACTTGTATATTGATCTGGTATAGAAACATTTGGGCTAACAATGGCCTCTTCAATCATAGCAAAGGGCTGCTGAATAACCGAAGGCTGCTCTATCGTAATCCTTACAAGGGGCAAAAGCATACAGATCAATGTTCCCGATAGCAACACCCAACGGTTGAAACCGAAGAATGTCTCCTTCGAAAAGAATGCCCTTATGCAGATATACAACAAAATGAGGTATATAGCTGACTTAAAGATATAGATCAGAAAAACGTCCATAACAACACTATTTAGATTTATTCTTTATCTGCCGTATTAGATCCTGCAATTCTTCCACCGATAGCTTTTCTTCTTCTATCAGTGAAGATACAACACGCGTATATGAGTTCCCGAAATACTTATCCACAACATTATCCAATGTCGATTTGCGGTATTCATCTTCCGAAATCAGAGCGTAATACTGATAGGTATTCCCATAAGCCTTATAACCGATATAATTCTTCTCCTCTAATATACGGACAATAGTAGATAGCGTATTATAATGAGGTTTAGGATCATCCTGTATCTCTAATAGTTCTTTAACGAACATCGGCCCCTTCGCCCAAAAACAACTAAGAATCTCCTCTTCTTTCTGTGTCAGTTTTTTCATGATAGTTCTTTTGCTTGGTATTACATAGCAAATATAACTATATATTTTAGTTACACAACTATAATATATAGTTTATAAACTATAACTAATAGTTATTAATCATTATAAGAGTGGCAAAAAAATAATGGCAACCCTCAGGCTACCATTACAACTATATCATTATAAGCAATATATTATCTTCTGTCTCTTGCCGAGTTTGTACTACCACCTGATGATTTAGACTTTTTAGCTTTAGGTGCTTTCGCTTTCGAGCCGGATGATTTAGAGTTCGACTTCTTAGACTTTGTAACATCTCCGTCCGCAGCTTTAATAGAGTCATTTATTACCCAAAGGTTCTTATCGAATTGCCTCAACTGCTTCTCTATACTATCCTGTGCAAGCTTCAAAGTCTCCGGTGTTTTAAACTGTTGCTGCAACAGTTTATTTTCCATATTGGTAGTCTTGTATATTTCGCCTTCATATAGTCTCAGTCTGAAATAATCATCTATTGTTTTAGTCATCACATTATTCAGATTCGAAGCCATGATCGGCATACGCGCGGCATAAGGACGGATATTATCGTAAGGAATCCAAAACTGCGGTTGCGGCATACCTAGATCAGATGAGTACTCGAAATCGATACCTTCCAGATATTCCTGACGCATCAGTACCGGACATATAGCCAACACTTTTATTCCCATTACCGAGTTAGATTGGTCAAAATACCAAGCCTCTTTTATATAATAGCGCAGTGCTTCATTACTCGGAATACTAAATTCATCATATATATATGCGTTCCCGTTCTTTTGATAAGGGATTTCCAGCTTTTCGAGTACATCCCCGAAATTGATTTTCAGATTATCTGTAAACTGATCCTGACCGTTATTCCAGTCGTATGCAACCAGATTGCCGTCTCCCATCAGTTTGAATATCATAGTAAAGAAATTCATCTGATTGCCAATAGGTTGTACCGGATAATACAATGCTGCATTATTTCCTTTAGTAAGGTCAAGTATGCGGTAAACTTCGCGTATCCATGTAGCGTTGGTCAGGTCTTGTCCCTGATTTGCATTCATCATCTCGGCACGCACAGACATTCTGCTTACCTTCGGGCCATTGTCGGTTGAAGTGCCTTGTTCCTGTTGTTGCTTTTTAGCCAGCCTGTCGCGAAGCGATCCGGTCTGTTCCTGTGCATACAAGCTTGTAGCCATACACAGGCAGATTAATATAGCTGCTATTTGAAATATCTTATTCATCCTGTTTCTTATTTCTTCGATTTTGCAAAGCCTATTTGTGTCCTTACACATCTGAATCCAATATATGAACGGGGCTGATTCTGAAATTCTCCTTCCCGCATATCTCCTCTGATATTACGTCCTATATCTTTCCACGATCCGCCTTTCACGACCTTTTTCTTTATCGAATACGGGTCTTCTTTGGCAACATCGTATCTGTATTGAGGATTCATATCGTTCATCATAGCTGTACCCGATTCGGTATAAGCTGTAGAAGTCCACTCCGAAACGTTACCGGCCAAATCGTAAATTCCAAAGCGATTCGGCACATAAGAGGCTACACGCGCCGGAATAAGGTTTCCGTCCTTTGTATAGTTTCCTTCTCCCGGTTTAAAGTTTGCCATGAAGCAAGCTTTCTCATCCATTGTACCTTCTCTGTCCCAAGGATATTTATTTTCGGTACGGCCATTACGAGCGGCAAACTCCCATTCTCCTTCGGTCGGTAAGCGGAATTCTTCGATCGGACGGCCATTACGTGGTTGCCCCATGCGATAGAACATCGTACGCCATTCGCAGAAAGCAGTCGCCTGTTCCCAGCTAACTCCTACCACAGGATAATCGTTATAGCCGGCATGTGAAAAATACATACGCATATACGGCTCATTATAAGCATTGTTAAAGTCGTTCACCCAAACGGTAGTATCGGGATATATATTTACAATTTTGGTATGTACAAAATCGAATAGTGAAGACAACGGACGCACGATAGTTTCATTTATCGGAAGTCCTTCTTCGTTGATATAAGCCGTATCTTTCGATATCATTACCACCTCTTCAGGATTTACTGTTATATCTGTATTGAGTATTCTTTCTTGTGGAATCAGCCTGTTTCTGCGTTTAGCAGCCTCTGTATAATCGAACCACTCATATTTGTAGTTCATCTGTCGGGCATCCAGATTGCGGCGTCCTGTTATCGGATGTATAAATGTAACACTGTTGATAGCCAGCTCCTCTTCCTCTAGTGGCTTTTTCGGTATCTGTTTTGTCCAGTCCAGATGTGGCTTCACCGGATCGCCATAACGGTCTTCGGTTATTTTAAATGTTTCGTCTCCACCATAAGCAGGATCTGCCAGACGTTCGCGGATAATAGAGTCGCGTACCCAGTAAACAAACTGACGATACTTAGAGTTTGTAACTTCGGTTTCGTCCATCCAGAAATTATCTACGGATACACCTTTCGGATTAGCCTTTATGTCCCACAGAGAATCGCTCTCGGCAGGCCCCATTTCTATAGATCCACGCGAGACCAATACCATTCCATAGGGTGAAGGTTCAGCCCATGACGAACCTTTTTCTCCGATTACTTCACCGCCGACACTGGAGCTTCCGGACGATTTTCCGCAGGAAGTAAGTATTGCAAGTAAAGCTATAGTCGCAAAAAACAGCTGTTTCATATTTATGTTCATTAGCTTTTAGCTATTAACGTTTTCGGATTGATGTAATTTTGTATTTATCCGTATTTATGTTACAATATTCTGACACTCTTACTAGCACCCGGCTCTCTTTTCTTAGTCAGAGGAATGCTATATCGTATAAATAATTCGTGGCTACCACTGGTTGCACCAGACAATGCCGATGATGTTACAAGATCGTACGAATAGCCTGCGTCAATATTTTTTATTTTAACGCCCAGCAAAAATACAAAACCTTCGCCTTTTCTCCAAGATATTCCACCATTGAACATCTTATTATATTCAACTTTTGCCGTAACGTCCAATTGATAAGTGACAGCATCAGATTTAAAGAAGGCAGAAGGCTGCAATTCTATTAACGGATTATTCAGTTTTATATTGTATCCACCCATCAAATAATAGGTGCGCGCAACATAGGCGGAGCGGTCATCTCCGATATCGAATCCGGGCTCCCAGAGATGGCTTGCCGAAACACCTACATAATATTTCGGTGTGATCCATGCAACACCGAGACCGGCATCAAGGGTTTTCCCCCCACTTCCATTTGGTATTGCCGGATCGGACTTATCATGATATTCACTATCGGGTATATGTATCTTCGAAGCATCGAAATCTATATTCATAAAGCTTGCCTGAAGAGCTACATGAAGGAATTTATTATTCTTAAACTTAAACTTGTAAGCGTATTGTCCTGTCATATAGGTATTCGAGAAAAGTCCGACTTTCTCGTTTGTCATTATAACGCCTACCCCATGATCTTTGCCCAGAAACTTAACAGGCATATTCACTGACACTACTGACGTTACCGGAGCATTGGTAAAACCGACCCACTGCCTACGATGCAGCAGGGCACTTTCCATATTATTTGTTTCGGCTATGAATGCAGGATTGTAAAAGTTCTTCAACCTCCAGTACTGGCTTATCTGGGCGTCCCATTGCCCATATACAGAACAGATGTTGAAAACCAAAAACAGGGTAAGTAATATTCTATTTTTAAACCTCATTCACTAAAATATAGCGGAAACGATGTGCAAATTAAGTACAATTTATTTATAATTAACGATCAAATGCTTTGTAAATTGTGCTATATACTTCAAACGTTGAATTATATGTAAAAAGTAATAATCAGCGATCGCCAAAAGCGAAGGCGAGGCAAAGGTAATATTTTTTTCAGTTTATTGCCATTTTATTAGTTACAAGTTACTTTGTCTTGTCGGCAGTTAAATAACTCTATTGATACACAGCAATATTTTAACTAAAAGCGGACAAAAAGAGACTGAAAATGAACGAAAAAAGAACGATAACAAAATGTTTTGGTAAAATTTAAACAGGCTCTTAATAGCACGTGTACATTTTGAATACGATCTATCAGATCTGTTTGTACTCATTTTCTAATTGTTTATTTTATTATTTTTTAAGTTAAATAGCGAAATGGTTTATGGACGCTTTTATCTCTATCTAAAAAAGATTATAAATCAAACATTTAACAATTATGGCAAAATATAGTGAAGAACTAACAGAAAAGATAGTGGAACTGATAGCAGAAAAATTCTATTCGATATCAGAAGTGTGTGCTACAATAAATATCAGCCGGAAAACTTTCTACGGTTGGATGAAAACTCAGTCCGGTTTCAGAGAGGAGATAGACAGCGCGCTAGAGCAGCGCGACGATGCGGCAATGGCGATGGCAATGTCTTCGTTGCGGAAAAGATTGGGTAACTATAGCCTGACCGAAGAAAAAGATATTTATGCACCCAGTGAGGACAATCCGGCAAAGCTTGTGCTAAAATCGAGAATCATACGCAAAAAAGAATATTTACCCGATCTACGCACCATAAAGATGGTACTCGACAGAGCCGATCGGAAAAAAGCGGCAGCAGAAAAGCTTTTAGAGCAAAAACAGAAGTCAATGAAGGCAGATATTGAACAGGAGGAATCGAAATCGGAAGCAAATGAAAATAATATAACCGATGCTGTTATTATGGCAGAAGAACCGGTCGTGGCAGAAATAAAAGATTCCGATAAAGCAAAGAAGGTAACATCTCAGCAGATAAAGAACAATGTACGCGTTCTGAAAGGTAGCCCCTCCAGCCTCCCCTTGGGGAGGCAACATGGAGAGTATTGTAGAAAAGTAACAGCCTGAAAAAATGCGGCAGATGTGTTACCTTTGTTACCTTTTTTTAATAATGGATAATGATAAATATTGATGTAGGGCGGGCGAATGCAATTTGCCCTTACAGACTAGAAACAAAAAAAATTATAAAATATAATTCCATATAACTGTTGCATAATCCAAATAATAAGACTTACTTTGTCTTTCAAAGTAGAATTGATATGGAAACAAATCTGGATGATATAAAACACATACGTTCCATGATGGAGCGTTCGAGCAAGTTCCTGTCACTGAGTGGAATGTCGGGTGTATCGGCAGGTACTGTCGCCTTGTTGGGAGCATTGGGCACACATTATATACTCAAGGGCAGTTTTACAATTACAGGCTCAGTAGTGTACGATCTTGTTTTGTTAGCCATACTGGTGATTATCGGTGCTGCTGTTGTCGGATTCTACTTTTGCGACCGTAAGGCAAAAAAGAACGGATCGAAGCTATGGATGCCGGTTACATGGCAGGCATTGAAAGACTTCTCGGTGCCGATGGTAGTAGGCGGGCTGTTTTGCCTTATCCTGCTATCGAAAAGTATCTGGTGCCTGATAGCCCCGTCGATGCTTATATTTTACGGGTTGTCGCTTATATATGCAGGTGACCGCACCTACCGCGATGTGAAGATGCTGGGTGTTTGCGAAATCATACTGGGACTTATCGCCGCAGCGATAGACGGATACAATCTGTTGATATGGGCGCTGGGATTCGGTGTGCTGCATATATTATACGGTATAATAATACATTACAAATATGACATGAAGTCAGACAAAAACGGTTGAGCATGAAAGATATTATATCAGGATTGAACAAGGTCTTCGATAGCCGTGTACGTCTGGGTATTATGTCGGTACTGATGGTAAACGACAGTGTCGATTTCAATACAATGAAAGAATTGCTCGACGTTACCGACGGCAATCTGGCCAGTCACCTCAAGGCACTGGAAAAAGAAGAAGTGATAGAGGTTAAAAAACAATTTCTGGGACGAAAACCTAATACCTCGTACAAGGTTACCCCTTTGGGAGGGAAACTCTTTAAAGAACATATCGATGCACTCGAAAAGTTGATAAATCCTTTATCGTAATTTTTTTTATTTATACACTTTGTATTTCAAAGAACTTTTATTATTTTATAATTATGGATACTAAAAAATCATTTCTGAAACAAAACACAATCACCGGCAAGACTATCGTTATCGGTGTATTGACCCTGTTGATGCTTATACCTATAAGCATGGTGAAAACCCTGATCACCGAGCGTCAGGGCAATAAAGATGCCGAACAGACCGAAATGGGCTGGCTGTGGGGCGGCCGCCAGACGGTTACGGGACCTGTCATGGCTGTTCGCTATATACCTGCCGATGCGCCCAAAGAGGTGCGTACGGCATATTTCCTGCCCGATGAGTATGCGGTAGGAGGCAATGTGAAACCCGAAGAGCGGACAAGAGGTATTCAGAAGATACTCAATTATCAGGCGGAAATGAACATCAGCGGGCAGTTCGGGTTTCCCGATGTAGAGGCACTGGGTATCAATCCTTCGCAGGTATTGTGGAACGAAAGCTACCTGATGCTGGGAATACCCAATCTGCAAGGTATAAAGAACAAGATCGACTTCAAAGTCAACGGGCAATCGTTGGAGATAGAACCGAGCGTACCGCATAACGATATTATATCGTCGGGGCTGACTATACGCATGGCATTGAATCCCGAACAGAAAGAGGTTGCCAAATACAACTTCGATCTGGTGCTGAATGGTACTGAAGGGCTCTACTTCCTGCCTATCGGTAAGCAAACCAATATACACCTGACATCTACCTGGAAGTCGGTCGAATATATAGGGAACTTCGTTCCTGCCGAGAAGGCTGACGTGAGCGCAGGGATAGATGCCCGTTGGGATATATACGACTACAACCGCAATTTTACCCAGATGTGGAAAGGCAAGAATGAAGGTCTCGAGCAGTCGAAACTGGGTATAGACTTGGAACTACCTGTGAACCATTATGAGAAGACTTTGCGGGCGGTGAAGTATGCTATCATGTTCATCGTACTTACTTTCCTTGTATTCTTCCTGGTAGAACTGCTGGGCAAGAAGCGGATACATGCGGTACAGTATCTGTTGGTGAGCCTTGCTCTCATCTTGTTCTATACACTGCTGCTGGCATTTTCGGAGCATATCGGCTTCGACTGGTCTTACCTCATATCGGCACTGGCTATCGTTTTGCTTATAACAGCCTATTCCCACTCCATATTCAAGCAGAAGAAACAGACTATATTCATGGGAATATTCCTGACTGTGCTGTATGTATATCTGTATGTAGTACTTCAACAAGAAAATATGGCATTGCTATTCGGAGCTATCGGACTGTTTATTGCTCTGGCTGCGGTGATGTATGCCCTGCGTAAGGTAGACTGGTATAAGGAAGACGAAAAGGGAGACGCTGCTAAGGAGTCTGGCATGGCAGAGATAAAGACAGATGATGCCCCTCCGGCATATAAAACTGAAAATGATAATGTAATTTGAGTTTAGAAATTGGTCTTAACAGACCTCGCGAAAGGGTGAAAATGTATTCACCCTTTCTGTTTTATATAAGGAAAAGACTATCTTTACAGGATATTGACCATTATGGTTAACTAAGAGTCTGTTTAAATTTTACCAAAATATTTTATTACAGATTCTAATAAATGCCGGACTTAAATCCAAAACCAATTTATATTATGAGAACATCTTTATCCAAGCCCCTGTTATTTTTTCTGGCAATCTTTATCTATACTGGTCTTTACGGACAAAAGAACAACATTGCTAAAGAAATATCCGACAGGCAATATTGGGCAGATCTTGCATATAAGATATCCGCACCCGTACTGAGTAATATGAGTAAAGGCGAGTTGAAAAAAAACATGACGGTAGAACTAAGCCCTACATGGGACGGACGAAACGAGAATGTAACTTATACAGAAGCTTTCGGTCGCTTGATGGCCGGAGTTTCCCCTTGGCTGGCACTTCCGGATGATAATACAACGGAGGGTAAGCAGCGCAAACAATTGAAAGAATGGGCACTGAAAAGCTATGCGAATGCAGTTGATCCTGCCAGTCCCGATTATTTGCAATGGAAAGGAGTAAATCAGACATTGGTAGATGCGGCATACATAGCCAATAGTTTTATGCGTGCACCCGAAGCATTGTGGGAGCCTCTGGACGAAACCACAAAGCAACGGTATATAAAAGAGTTTAGGGAGCTAAGAAAAATACGCCCTCCATACAACAACTGGATACTGTTTCGTGCAATGATCGAAGGCTTTTTTCTCTCGATAGGGGAGGAATATGACGGTTTTGCTCTTGATGTAGCTATACGTAAGCTGGACGAATGGTATTTGAGTGACGGATGGTATGCCGACGGAACTGAGTATTCATTGGACTACTATAACGGATATGTAATGCATCCTATGCTTGTAGAGATAACAGAAGCAATGAGTCAAAAGAAAAAACACAGTCCGATCAGCTTCGACCTTGCGCTCAGGCGTATGCAGCGATACAATCAGTTGCTCGAACGGCTTATTTCACCCGAAGCTACATTTCCGGCTGTAGGGCGATCTATGACATACCGTATGGGTGCTTTTCAGACAATGGCTTTGTCGGCATGGAAATACGGAGTGCCTGATAAAATGACGAACGGGCAAGTAAGAAATGCGCTGACCTCTGTAATGAAGAGGATGTTTGCAATGGAAGGCAACTTCAATAAAGAAGGATTTTTACAATTGGGATTTGTAGGACATCAGCCCGATCTGGCAGATTATTATACAAATACCGGAAGTTTGTATATCACATCGCTTGTATTCCTCCCATTGGGTTTATCGGCAGACCATGATTTCTGGACATCACCGGCAGAAGACTGGACATCACGCAAAGCATGGTCGGGGCAGCCTTTCCCGAAAGATTATCATGAGTCAATAAAGAAATAGTAATTATTAAACCAAATAAAGATGAAATCAGCCCTAAAGACATTTGCATGTATGCTACTGATGGTATCAGTGATTACCTCTTGTAAGGTATCGCCCGATAAGGCAGCGGAGAAAGAAAATTTTATAAAAGAGAATGTCTCATTTGCTACAGCACAGACCGACCTTATGTTGCAGGCAGTAGGTGAACCAACAGGTGAGAACTATCCCCGAACAATGAAAGATGACGGATCATTGGCGGTAACGAATATGTACGATTGGACACCCGGTTTCTTTCCCGGATCGCTATGGTATCTGTATGAGCTTACAGGCGAAAGCAAATGGAAAGAAGCAGCAGAGAAGTGGACAACATCGTTAGAGCCATTGAAAACATTTACAGGACATCACGATCTGGGCTTTATGATGTATTGCAGCTATGGCAATGCCGAACGTCTTGCTCCTAAGCCCGAGTATAAGACAATACTGGAAGAAAGTGCCGGTTCGTTGTCAACCCGTTTCAGCGATACCACTCGTGTGATCAAATCGTGGAACCGGTTTAAGTCGTGGGACGATCGTGTCGAATCTTCTTATCCGGTTATCATAGATAATATGATGAATCTGGAGATGCTATTCTATGCTTCAAGGGTTACGGGTAACAAGAAATTTTATGACATAGCTGTATCTCATGCCGACGCTACATTGAAGAATCAGTTCAGAGACGATTTCAGCACTTATCATGTAGTTGCCTACGATCCTATAACAGGAGCAGTCATTGACAGAGCTACGGCACAGGGTTATAGCGACAACTCTACATGGTCGCGCGGACAGGCGTGGGCTATCTACGGCTTCACGATGACATACAGGGAAACTAAGGATAAAAAGTATCTGGAAGCAGCAGTAAAGGCTACAGACCTCTATTTGAAAGATCTGCCCGAAGACTTGATACCTCTGTGGGATTTCAATGTAGGACAGGATGGATATGTACCGGGTAACAGATCGTATGCAACCGAATATAAAGAACCATTGCGAGATGCTTCTGCGGGAGCTATCGTTTGTTCGGCGTTATTCGAACTGGCGGAATTGTCGGGTGACAAAAGTTATGCCGATAAGGCTGAGAAAATGCTGCATAGCCTTGCTTCTCCTGCATACAGGGCAGAGTTAGGCACTAATGCCGATTTTATTATAAAGCATTGTGTTGGTAGTATTCCGCACAAGTCGGAAATAGATAAGCCACTGGTATATGCGGACTATTATTTTCTCGAGGCATTGGTGAGATATAAGAATTCCGGAAGTAACAAGTAGAATCATAAGAATGCCGTACGCTATACAGAATACGGCATTCTGTTAATACATCCGCATTGGGTTACACCTTGTTGTCCAAAGACTTATTTTTTCTCTCATCCTTTCTTTCCACAAAATAGGCTATTACTAGTCCTATACCTCCGAATACAGCTGATAGAGCAGGGTAGAGAATTGCAGTAGTATTGCGGAATTCGCGGTCGATACTGAATCCGTTGCCTGCCTGAGAAACTGCGAAAAGGTCTATGATTGTGGCAATGGCAAGTCCAAGACCGATCCCTAAAAGTAGAAGTCCTATACGTATTGACCAGAAGTTGAAATTGCTATTATTGTATAAAGGCGCTTTAAACTGTTGACTGAGTATTTGTGGGTCTATTCCGCTTGATAGCTTTTCTATCATAGCCATTCTTTCGCCACGTCTTACAAACAATTCGAAGATTTTATAGATGGCAAGAAATACGATTCCGGTTGCCAGAACTGGTGCTAAATTATCCATATCTTTAATTTTTTAAGTTATACATTTCGTTTTTTGTCTCTTTGCTCATTTTGACGCAGCACCTCTACAAAGGTTACAAATTGTGCAGAAAAATTTTTACTGAAATAATTTACATCTATTTTTGTAACCTATCCAACCCTGTTGCGTCATACGAGTATGGCAGATTTTGACGATATCTATTATATAAAGCAAATCAAAAACGGTCATACCGATGCCTTTGTGCACATTGTCCGCCGATATGAGAGAATGGTATTTACCATTGTCCGCAAGATCGTTTTCTCTCAGGCCGATGCTGAAGATATTGCACAGGAGGTATTTATAAAAGCTTTTCAGGCTTTAGATAAATTTCGCGAAGAGTCGGGGTTTGCAACCTGGCTATATCGCATAACATACAATACTACAATATCGGAACTGCGCAAACGAAAACATGAATTTACTGCCATAGAAGATCATTTCTCTAATATTGCCGACGATATATCCGATACAATAGATGAGGTAAGCACAGAAGATAAGTTAAAGCATCTGGATACGGTACTGAAAAAGATGTCCCCCGATGATGCTCTTCTTATCACCATGTTCTATATGAATAATCACAGCGTGCAGGATATCAGCCAAATTACGGGTAATTCTATAGCTAATGTGAAAGTAAAGTTGCACAGGATAAGAAAATTTATGAACTTTGAAATAAATAAACTCATACAGCAATGATAACAGACGATAATGACAAACTAAGGAGTTTATTTCAGGAAATAAACATCGAACAACCTTCTGCCGGCTTTGGAAGCAGACTGATGCAGCAGGTTCATCATATAGCTGCAAAACAGTCTCGAAAGAAAAAATGGCTATCCATATCTGCCATGACAGGTGGTGTATTGGCTATGTTGGGGATACCTGCATTTATATTCTGGCTTTTCGGAATTAGCTTCAAAGCAGATCTGCCATCTGTTAATACAAGCATGCCCGATATGAAAATCGATCCTATGATATTATCTATTGCGTGTGTCGCATTATTTCTGCTGATTGGTGATTTGCTGATACGCAGACGCATCTGGGACAAAAAGCATAAACACTAGGATCAGATATCCAGCTTACCCCCCTTTTCGCTCTTATACTTTTGCGAAAGCAGGCGAAGCAATGATGATATCTGTGATATGGCTGCCTGTGTTTCACCCGATACTTCCTTCTTTTGTAGCCGCATCAACAGATAACCATACAATGCTGCAAAACAAGTCTCCAGTTCGGGAATATCCTTGTCCGGCGATTTAGCCCTAAGTTCGACAATAAAAGGTAATGTTTTGTAGTAAGCATCTGAGTAATCGGACTGATTCGCAGATTTCAGCAGGCGGGTATGCAGATCGGTAAGATCGGCAATTACATTCTTATTTATTATGAGATGCCCTTTTTCGGTTACTCCTTCGCACCGCATCATTTCTATCAGACTCCCGTACCATTCTTTTATCTCAGCTTTTACATTTTCAGGCTGGTCGAAGCGCGAAACAATTAATGCATCTATCTTATCTATATCCAATCCGTTGGTGCGTATCAGGTCTTCTACCTGCCACATATAGAGCAGATATTCGCTAATATTCTCTTCTTTTAGCTTTTTGGCTATGAGCATTTGATTATGTATTTTATTACTGGTGCAAAAGTACGGAATAATAGTGGCAATGGTAAATATTTGCCTGATTATGTTAGAGCAGAACTATTTGGCTTTGGTAAAACTTAAATAGGCTTATAAATAATTTAGGTATCAGTCCCAGAGCTTTAGTTGTGTACCTGTATCTTTGGGTTTCTTTGCATCTCCGAATACGGTCTTGCCATCATATTTATACGAGGTATTGCGCTCATGCTGTACAAGGTCGTCGAAGTAATTATTTGGTGTATATCCTTTCTCTATATCCTGCGATATTTTTGAGAGGTTCTTCAAAGCATCCGATTTATCTTTATCGCCCAGTTTCGCCTGATGAATAGCCTTGTCGAATATCTCGATAGTCTCGTCATATACCCGTGTAGGCACAGGGAACGGATGTCCGTCTTTTCCTCCATGCGCAAACGAGAAGCGTGCCGGATCGGAAAACCGCGATGGAGTGCCATGTATAACCTCACTCACCAGTGTCAGAGACTGCAATGTGCGTGGTCCTACACCTTCCAATAAAAGTAATGATTCTATATCGGCTACATTCGTTTCATGCGCCAGTATCAGAGCAGCCCCCAACCGTTTGAGATTTACATCTTCTTTTCTCACATCATGGTGGTTTGGTAAGATAAGAGACACCTCTTTCATCAGCGTATCGGGAATTTCCTTTGTCAATTCCAGTATTCCGTTTTTTGTACGGTCAGCTTCTATATCTGTCAGATTAAGTATCAGACCTTGATTTTTACCACAAACAGATGTATGCGGTTCTTCCATAAAAGAACGCAGCGAAGACGACAACCAGTGATAACGCCTTGCCATGCGGCTATCACCGTTCATACCTTGTTGAATCACTGTCCATTCGCCTTCTAGAGTTACTACGAACGAATGCAGATAAAGCTGAAATCCATCCTGAACAGCGGTATTGTCTACTTTAGCGGATAATTTACTGCTTCTTACCAGATCTTCGCCATCGAGTCCCGTCTTATTAGCTATTTCCAACAATTCGGCCGGAGTCTGGCGTGACGATTTTCCCCGTCCGCCACAAACATATACTCCCAGTTCGCCCGATCGTTTATTTATAGCTTTCTTCAAAGCATTCATCACAGAAGTAGTGATACCCGACGAATGCCAGTCCATGCCTAGCACACAGCCTAACGACTGGAACCAGAACGGATCGCTCAGCCGCTGCAACAGTGCCGAACGCCCGTATTCTGCTACGATAGCTTCCACAATCGCTCCGCCAAGCAAGCTCATACGTTGAGCCAACCAAGGGGGTACTGTTCCGTAATGAAGTGGTAAATCGGCGTGTCCGCGTTTCATATAGCTAAGGTAATAAAAAAACAGACATAGGGCTTATGTCTGTTTTTCTTATATCAAAAATCTCTCAAGTTATTCATCCCAGAAAATAGCGATTTTAAAATCGTAATCGAACAATACGGCAGGGTCTTCTACCAAGTCTGAAGCCTGAATAGTAAACCAAACACCACCGGGCTTGAATGTACAGCTTATGGTTTCTGTATATATGGCAGTGCCACCACCTGTTACAGGGACTTCATATGTATGAACAAAAGGCAAAATATGCTGAACTTCATCAGATGTTCCCGGATCTACAAAAACGGTTGCCGTCATCGCACCATCATCATATATCTTTTGTGTAAGTTCCGGAATTGCTTCATAATAGACAAAGCAACGAAGATCTGGATCCCAAGTCCAATCTGAAGATGTAGGTTGATAATACTCGCGAAGGACAAAAGCTCCTTCATAATACTCTTCTGTTATATACTCCTCTGTATAATACTCTTTAGTACATCCGGTGAATCCGACAGCAAAAATAGCTACAACCGACACCATCAATAACTTGCATAGCTTTGTTTTCATAATTTTTGGTTTTAAAATGTAATCAAAAATAGCTAATATCTCTCGATTTAACAATGAATTTATTATTTAATACAAATTTGACTTAATTTCTATTATTTGGTTTAATGCGTCCCTGTCATTCGTCTCCGACAGGTTTATCCAGTGTATTTCTTCATCACGCTTAAACCATGTCATTTGTTTACGAGAATATATACGTGAATTTTGCTTTATCTTATCTATGGCAAAATCGAGCGTCCATTCCCCATCTATATATTTGAACAGCTCTTTGTAACCTACTGTATTGAGTGAATTAAGGTGACGCTGGGGATAAAACTGTTCCGCCTCCTGCAACAGTCCGGCTTCTATCATTTCGTCTACTCGTTGGTTGATACGGGCATAAAGCTCTTCCCGTTCGCGCATCAGCCCGATCTTTATAATTTTGAAAGGGCGTGGTTTCTTCGTTTTGGTACGAAAAGATGAATACGGCTTTCCTGTCATCAGGCAGACTTCGAGTGCATGGATTACACGTTTATAATTCTTCAGGTCTACCTCATTATAGAATTCAGGGTCGAGAGCTTTCAGTTGTGCCCGTATAGGCTCCAGTCCCTCTTCTTCATAGAGCTTATACACATCTTTGCGAAGGTTTTCGTCTATAGTAGGCACATCGTCTATCCCGTTGCATAAAGCATCGATATAGAGCATAGAACCTCCCGACGCAATTACTGTATCGTGAGTCTTATGTTCCTGTATAATAAGATTTAATGCGTCCTGCTCGAATTCACTGGCACTATAGTAGTCAGTAACATTGAGCATTCCGACCAGATAATGAGGTACGCGTGATCGTTGTACGGGAGTAGGTGCGGCCGTACCTATTTCGAGGCCTTTAAAGAACTGACGCGAATCGGCCGATATGATAGGTGACTTGTAATATTCAGCAAGATCAATACTTAGTGCTGTCTTGCCCACTCCTGTAGGGCCGAGCAGTACTATCAGTTGTTTCATCAATACTCTTCGTCGCTAGGTAGCGAACCGTTATCCAATCCATCGAAACCTTCGGCATCGAGTTCGTCCATATCATAACCCTCGTCACCGTAAAAGCTTTCTCCGGTATCTATTGTATCAGTAGTAGCAACAATAGTATCAAAATCAACAGATTGCGCAGGCGGATTACCTACCGACTTAGTACATACGGCTTCTGACAAGTCCTTTCCGGTAATGATCTCACGCAGTTCCATAAAGAAAGCACGCTCAGTCATGTAATCGAATACATACATCAGCTTCTGACGCTCATCTTCCAGGAAATCACCTAATACGGAAGCCTCCATAGTGTAAGAGTCTTCGTCAGAGCTAGTATCCATTTCCACTAAAGTTATTTCCTGTTCTTTCTCCCAATCGTCGCTGCAAATGAAGAACGAAGTTATCTCCCCCTCTTCATAACCGACGGATTTGATTATCGCTTTGTGCAGATCGAAAAAAGTTGCATCTGCATCTATCTGAATTTCACGTTTGAAGTCTTCTACCTCATCCGATAAGAGTAAAAATCGAAATATCATTACTAGTTGGTTCTTTATATTTGTAGTTCAAAAATAGTAATTTTTTATATAACGTGAAATAATGTATCTGCTTATTTATAGCTATTGATACCGATCGGGCTAAAAAGAGAGTATGAAGGCTGCTATTTGGAAAAAACAAGGAAAATATACAGCCTATATTTTTCAGGAAAACAATAGTTCTCCTGCTCAGCATCAGCAAAGACTCTTTTTCGTCAGCACCAGTTGCTTATCGACCACATCAGGTATCTCATCCTGATAATGTGTAACGTATATTAGTGATTTATCTTTTCCGCAAAAATGTTCTATCAATGCTTTTATCCGCCTTTTATTTGCTATATCCAATCCATGTAACGGTTCGTCAAGGATCAGCAGATCAGGATTCTTTACAAATACGCGTGCAAGCAATACCAGCCGTTGTTCACCGGACGATATGTTCAGAAATGATACATCTTTCAGTTGCTCCACGCCAAGAAGCGCCATCCACTCCAAAGCTATTTTTCTCTGTCTCTCGTCATACTTTTTATACAATCCGATTGTATCATAGAAACCAGAACCAACAACATCGAGACAGCATACATTTTTCAAATAATAAAGATGCATCTCGGGCGAAATATACCCAATACGTTTTTTTATATCCCAGATACTTTCTCCTGTTCCGCGCTTGCGATCGAAGAGCGTTATATCGTTTGCATAAGCTTGTGGATTGTCCCCACATATCAGGCTTAGCAATGTGGACTTACCCGAGCCGTTTACTCCAAGCAATGCCCACTTCTCCCCTCTCCTCACCTGCCAGTTCAGATTGTCCAGAATTGTACGATTATCATATTTTATATGTATGTTTTTTAATACGGCAGCATATTCATATTGGGCGTTATCTACAATATAGGTAGTACTAATATTACTAATTTCTGTCTCTGCATATCCAAATAATAATTGCTGCAACTCCTTATTAGCAAGAAACTCTTTTCCTGACAAAGGGGCTAATAACTGTTTTTGATAAACAGGTAATACATTTGTTATCATATCAGGAATATCCTGGGGGTTGGATAACACTAGTACTATTTGCAGGTTGTCTAATTCGGACAAGCGGACAAATAAGTCATTCAATACAATACGGGAAGCAGCATCTAATCCTATAAACGGATTATCGAGAATCAGTATGCGAGGTTTAGACAATAGGCTTCGTACTATCAGGAATTTACGAAGTTCACCGCTGGATAATAAATTAACCTGCTTTTCCATAAGTTCAGCTATGCCAAACCATTCTACTAAAGTCGCCAGCCATTCTGCATCAACTTTTGTGACAAGATCTTTTACTAAGGGAACTTCCTGCTCATCACCCTTATTCCAACGTTGCTGATAATAGCTATTTTGGGTATCTATTATACTGTAGATATCTTTGAATGCAACACTTTTTACGACAGATGACACTGATTGCTCTCCCCCGTCCTTCTTATAACTTATCTCCCCTTCTTTAAGCGCATATTTGCCAAGCAAGAGATCAGTCAATAAAGTTTTACCCGACCCGTTAGAGCCTATTATCGCCCAATGCTCACCTTCTTTTATCTGCCAGTTGACAGGACTTACGAAACGCAGATGTTCCAAACGAGGGACTGCATCGGCTATTTTTATAATCTCTTTTTGTTGCATATATAAAAATATTTATCCGCTCTATGGTAAAATAAAGCGGATATTAAATCGTCACGACTGAGTCTAATAGTTAAGGGGTTACACCCAGATCTGAGGTTCTATAGAAGAATCGACTTTGTTTTTATCCAGAGACTCAAACTCTGAATTTTTACTGATAAATTCAGGAACAAGTGACTTCATACTTGAGACCAGCTTATACTTATTATCAGTTCTCGCATATGTAATGATCTGTTCTATTTGCGGCAATATTTCAAAGAAATGATATTCGCGTACCTTAGCCATCATTATTTTCTTATGTGAAGTAGGTTCTGTTATTTCAGAGTTGTTCAGTAGTTCCTCATACAGTTTTTCGCCCGGACGCAATCCTGAAAATTCAATCTTAATATCTTTATCCGGAACCAGACCAGCCAACTCGATCATTCGCTTAGCCATATCATATATTTTTACGGGAGCTCCCATATCGAATACGTATATATAGCCGGACTTACCTATCACAGATGCCTCCAAGACCAAACGACAGGCTTCGGGAATGGTCATAAAAAAACGAGTAATTTCAGGATCGGTCACAGTTACCGGACCTCCTTTTTCTATCTGCTTTCTGAACAATGGTATCACAGAGCCGTTACTACCCAGCACATTACCAAAGCGGGTGGTAATAAACTTAGTATTGGATGTATTTTTTCGCACATCCATCGCACAGCTTTGTACATAGATTTCAGCAATACGTTTTGTTGCACCCATTATGTTCGTTGGGTTTACAGCTTTATCTGTAGACACCATGACAAACATTTCCACCGAATTGGCTATTGCCAGATCTACCAACATTTTGGTACCAAAAACATTGGTAATAATAGCCTCACTCGGGTCTCTTTCCATGAGTGGCACATGCTTATAAGCTGCGGCATGATATATGACATTGGGGCGATATTTCTTTATAACCTGAGTCATTTTGGACTGATTGCGGATATCCCCAACAATAGTAGCATATTCAAGCTTCGGATATTTCTTTTTTAATTCGAGATCCAAATCATTCAGAGGAGTTTCCGCCTGATCAAGACAAATAATGGATTGAGGCGAAAATTCAGCTAACTGTTTTACGATCTCACTTCCAATAGAGCCAGCTGCACCGGTTACAAGTATTGTCTTATTTTTTACTTTTTCGGCTATGATATCAAAGCTGATATTAATCTCTGGCCTACCCAGCAAATCTTCTATTTGTACCGGACGAATATTGCGTCCTATATCAGACAATTGTGAAACACTGTTTATATTCACCTGCTGAGTTATATAAATGTGTGTATTCACTGATAACATCTTTTCTACATACTTGGCTTCTGTTTCTAAATCGCTCTCGGCAGTGAATAGTATATCCCTGAATTTATAACGGGTAATATCTTCCGGCTTCTCTAAGACAAAAACAGGAAGGCTCGTTAGTTTTTTCAGCTTCGAATTTGCATTGGTAGTCAGGAATCCAATTATTCTGAACTTGTTTCGTCCTGTGCTCAACAATTGGGCAAACACGACATTTTCTTCGGTAAGCCCCCAGATATATACCGGAATAGAAGGAGTATCTCCAAACTTCCTTGATAATTTCTGGTACACATATACGACAACGATACGAAAACCAAATAACCCTAACAGTGAAACAAGAAAAAGCGTACTACAGTATGCAACTGATACACTTCCAGATGGGCCTATGACTTTGTAAAGCATCATAAACACAAAAAAGTCGGAAAACAGTAAAGAAAATAAGATCCGCTGAAACTCATGTACAGTCGAGTATCGGACTATTCCTTTATAAGTTCTCAGTAATATGAAAAACAGCACATTGAAAGAAACCGTCAACACCATATATTCAATAAATACCGGGTGATGAACAATATTCAGATTTTTATATATCTGGAGTGTCAGAAAATAAGAAATAACTGTTGCAACAATGATTATGCCTGTATCTATTAGTAACACAAACCATCTACTTAGCAATCTATTTTCAAGAAATCTTTTATAAACTTTTCTTGTAATTCTATTAACCATTCTACTTTCTTTTATTAAGAGATTCCCTTAAATTGGCCAGGTATTTACATCATACCTCACATCATCGCCCTCTACTTCATCCAAGGGGAGGGTAGAAAAAGACATCAACCTCGATCCGGGCTCGAGTGACTTTATGGCATTAGCATGACCTGCCGGTATACAAAGAATCCGACTATTACCTTTTGTCAGAATTTCTTTTTGTACTTTTAGTAGTGATGATGGATTTTCCCAATTATCTATTTTCACATAAGATACTTCAAAAGAACCAATAATGCAATAGAAATACTTTGTATCGTATTTATGCCCCTGCCAACCTCTTATAGGATTTTCTGGCGAATTTTCAATAATGTAAAATCGTTCTACACCTTCAAATGAAAAATCGTTTACAAACGCGACCGTCCCCCTTTTGTCTCCATACGTGTCACCGTTTATTATATACGGATCCATTTCTAATCAAAATAAATTTAGCTGTATATATAAACAGCAAAGGTAATAAAATAATTAAAGCAACAACGATATTAACAGAATTGTCTTTACTATATAACATTATTGTAACCAATGAAACAATTCCTTGTACTACAGCATACAATAAGGCCACAATGCGGTGATCTATTTTATATTCGTTACTTAATATCTGATAAAAATGTAACCTGTGTGGTTTAAATATATTTTGTTTTAAATACAATCTATGCAGGATAGTACATATAGAATCGACCCCGTAAACGGCAAGGAAGAGTAGCCAGGCGATACTATTTGTTGTTATGACTAGTTTTACTAATATATATATAATCCAAAAGGCAATGGATATGCTGCCTATATCTCCGGCAAAACACTTGGCTTTCTTTCTATAATTGAAGAATAAAAAGATTGCACATGCAATTATAGGAAATATAAGGAAGTCGCTATCGGTAAATGCAACAACATTATTATTTACATATAGGAACGAACCAAAAACAACAATAGAATATAACCCCGTAATTCCATTTATCCCATCCATAAAATTATAGGCATTGATAATGCCCACAGAAATAATAAAGGCCAGAACTACTCCCCACCAAGGGAAGATAGAATATATCGCCAAATCATAGAAAATTATAGCAACAGAGAAAAGTTGTACCAATGCTCTCACACGACTGGGTAAGCTTTTTATATCATCATAAAAACTAATAAAACTAATAAGGGTTATTCCTGTAAAAAACAAGAAATTAGCTTTTATATGAATTAGAAAATAAATCAAAGCTGCAAACCAGATAATCACCCCTCCTCCCCGAAGAGTTATTTCTGTATGCGAACTCCGTTCATTTGGCTTATCTACTATATTATATTTGTCCGCTATCTTAAAATATAGCAGGATAAGAGTTGACAACAACAAGAAAACAACTATATAAAGCATGAAATATTTAGTTATTCTTAAATGATTTTATTGTTTTTATAATGCCATCAGATGATGTTACCGGAAGATCTTTGATGCCTAATGCCGACTTTATCTTAGTATTATCAACAATATAGTTTTCGGTTAGTTTATCCAATCGGGCTGTATTTAATGGTAAATGCAGTACATTCCCAATTTTTGCCACCATATTAATTGTTTTTTTCGGCATGTTCCATATTCTTGGTTTCCGTTCTAGCCCCAGACAAATAAGCCCTATCAATTCGTTAGTAGACAAAGGAATATCATCAGCTATATTATAAATACCTGATTCAACATTCGCCTTTGCAACTGCATCAATTATATAACACAGATTTTCGACTGAGGTAAACGATCTTTTATTTTTGAAACTACCAAGTGGATAGGGGATTCCTTTATTTATAAAGCTGTACAACAGATTCAGATTTCCTTTGTTACCGGGACCATGTATCATACATGGCCTGAATATATATACTTTTTTATCATTCCAGTCTTTCGATTGAATATATTCCTCCGCTTTTATTTTACTTTCGCCATAAGGACCTACCGGATGTGGTATAATATCTTCAGTCAATATATCACCGGGGACATAATCTGCGGCTGCTTTTACAGAACTAAAAAAGATAAACTTTTTGGAATCGGACGAAAGGAACCGGTCAAATACTTTCTGGGTCAAGCCTGTATTTATATCGAAGTAGATCTGAGCCTCACTTGTCCCTTTTACATCATGGGCTTTCCCTGCCAGGTGTATGATTGTATCCACTTCATCGAAAGGGATCGAACCCAGATCGTCCCATGAGAAATACCGGGAATATAACCCTTCTTTCTGTTGTCTGACATCGAGAGCCCACAGTGTATAACTATTTTTCAAATAGTTAACAAGATTAGTACCTACAAACCCGTAAGCTCCGGTAATTAGTATTGTCTTCATCTTTCAAGCATTTCATTGTAAATTTCTAAATGTCTTTCCACAACAGTTTCGATGGAAAATTCAGTTTCGGCCAATATACGCGAATTCAGCCCCATTCTCTCTCTTTCACTACGATCATTGATCAGTATATCCATTTTATCAGCCAATTCTTTATAGTCCTTCACCGGCACTAAGAAGCCATTATACCCATCCTGAACGCATTCCCGGCATCCCTGTGTATCTGTTGTAACAATAGGGCGTCCTACTGCACAAGCTTCGATCAGGGACTTTGGTAGTCCTTCTCTGTATGAAGGCAGAACAACTATATCTGCATTCTTCAAAGCTGAGAATATATCTTTTTCAAAGCCTGTCCACATGAGATATGGGGGGGCCATCATCTTTACTAAATCTTCTTCTTTTATTCCGGCCAGATTATGCGTATCACAATCACCCATTAAAATAAACTCGGCTTTATTTTCCAGCTTTTCTTTCAAAATCTTAGCTGCCTCAATAAATTCAACCACTCCTTTATCATACAAAATCCGGGCAGGGAGAATTACCCTTACTTTATCCTTCTCTTCTTCTTTTTGATAAGAGAACTGATTCAGATCAACTCCCGAGCCTTTAATCAAATGAATATGATTATCAGGAGCAAAATCCAATCCGGAAAAGTCATCTACATCATTCGGATTCTGAAATATATAATGGAAACTATTGCTTTTAAAGGCAAGCTTCATCATGGATTTGATAACCGTCTGTTTCAATCCTTTCCGCTCATCGGTAAAATTATATCCAAACCCGCTTATCGCATTCACTACATTCTTTTTCTTCGTAAGCTTCGCTGCAAGGCTTCCCAACAAGCTGGCCTTCAGAGTTACATGATGAATAACATCAGGGCTTTCCTGTTTATATAATTTTCTGAGTATATGAACACATTTCAACTCGTGTAATGGATTCGCTCCGGAACGGTCGAATGGTATATCTATAAACTTCAAGCCATGCTGTTCAATCTCATTTTTCCTTCCGGTATCTCTGGCCGCAATGGTAACATCATAGCCATTCTTCTTTGCAGCAAGAGCTATAGGGAGTCTATGGGAAAGGAAAAACCAATCGACGTTGACGGTAATAATTAGATGCCTATTTTTTTCCATCCAATTTACATTTTGCATTATAAGAGAACGACCACAGGATATAAATAAGCAATCCGGGCAGAAACATATTCCGCATACGAATAATAATACCTAAGTTACTCATTAATGAACAGAATATAAGAGATCCTACCAGAAGAAATATAAATAACCCTTGAATAATTATAGGGGCAGAACGAAATGTCCTCATCGGATGATTCCTTATAACATATATGCTAAGTATTAACAACAACAAATTCTCAAAAGATATAATCAAAGCGGCAAAGCCATTTATATCGAAGAACAGAGGTCTATATAAAAAAGAGAAAAACTTTAGTGGATAAGGATAAGATGATATATCTATCGCAGAACCTGCTCCCTGAGCCATATTTTCTGCAGTTTTATCACTAAACTGATCTACTTCAGACAAGCTGTCCAGTTTAAAATGCTCCATAACAGAAGGTAACAGAACAAGTGCTACTGTAACAAAAAGCACTGACAACAAGATTCTTTTCGATTTAGAAATATGAGACGAAATAAAAAACACAAATCCAAATGAAAATATCAGGATTAAAGTAATATGAGGCCTGACTAAATATGATAATATTAATGCGAAAGCCATCAATGGGAGATATTTCTTGATATCAGTCAAGCTATATGCGAACGCTCCTATACAAAAAAACAGTAACGAATCTTTACCAATTGCGACTGACCAAAGATGTAAATTTGGCAAGAAAAACAGTAATGGGAAGAGGTATATCCCCTTTATTTTCACATTATAAGGGATATATCTTACCGCAATTTGATAAAAATAGACCATACCAATATAGCCTACTAAAGAAAATAATATTGTGACAGAGAGATAGGAAAGACCTAAAAGATTGGTTGGAATATAAGTTATTGCATTAACAAAATATGTTCCGCTCTTCATTATATATTCCCAAAACTCGGCGGAGGTCATATTATTTGCCTCTACCCAGTAAGTATATGAGTCCACTCTCAAAAAAAAAGAATAATACACACTGAAAATCAAATGGTACATCCATAAAATTTTCAGACTAAGTCTATCTTCTTGGGAAACATTTAGAAAAGTCGGTATAAGTAACCCTAATATAAATAACAAGAATAAAAATACTACATCTATTAATATCATTTCATATATATATTTTTATACCATTTTTGAAAACAAAAGAATGTCCAAACCTTAAATGTATTATCTTCTTTTTTATTTATATGATTATGAACCATTATTTTTATATATTCCTGATTAAAAATATTTTGTTCTCTTAAGAAATCATCATCAATATAATCAAGTAATTCATTTTTTAACCCTTCTCTTAACCAATCCCCAACAGGAACTCCAAACCCTTGTTTTGGCTGTTCGAAAAAATTGGTTGGAAAGTATTGCTCGAAAGATTTTTTTAGTAGGTACTTCTTGTTGAATCCTTTTATCAAATAATTTTCAGGTAATTGATTTGTAAAATCCCACATTTTTTTATTCAAAAAAGGAGATCTACATTCCAGAGAAGCGAGCATGCTTGTACGGTCAACTTTTACCAACATATCTCCTTCTAAACTTAAGAATCTATCAATCAGTCTGAAGCTATGAAGATTATTGTTGCTGATATTAAGCTTATTTTTATAATAATCTATAGGATTATCTAATTTGATATCAGCTAGCAGTCGAAGCACTTCTTCACTAGAGAACCCTAATGATATTATTTTATAATAGAAATCTCTATCGTAATCGATTGCTTCTAAAAGTTTTTTTATTTTAAACCGATAACCTCTATTGTCTGTTTTTACTTTCAATAAAGGGCTAGCAATATTTTTAAAAAAAGGAAAAATCCCCGAAGGCATTATATTTGTAAAGGCAGAATTAAATTTACCAATATAATATTTATTGTACCCTCCAAAAACTTCATCTCCACCGTCACCTGTAAGAACTGCCTTTACTGTTGATCGAGCTTTCTGTGCAACTAAATAAGTGGCTAAAGCAGATGAGTCAGCAAAGGGTTCATCAAAATTTAACAGAATATCATCAATATGCTCATATAAATCAATTTCCGATATTGTAAATTCATGATGATTACTATTGATAAGTTTAGCTACTATTTTTGCTTTTTCAGATTCGTCAAATTTTTTATTCTTAAATCCAATAGAAAAAGTGTCAATTTGAGTATTAGTATTATTGGCCAAAGCCCATGAGACAATCGATGAATCAACTCCACCTGAAAGAAATGTACCAATAGGAACATCCGCTATAGCTCTCGACATCACACTTTCATTTACATTTTGAAAACATATCTTGCAAGCATTATCCCAACTTAAATCATTATACTCACTCTTATTTTCAGCATATATAGTAGTACTACTGGTTTCTTTCGAAACTAAATCTAATACTAATACTGTATTAGGCTCTAATTTATAAACACTTTCATATATAGTATAAGGAGCTGGAATATAAGTTAATTGAAAAAATAATTTCAGGGCGTCCTGAGATAGAATTAACTCTGTTTTTTCTACGACATTTACAATACTTTTTAATTCGGATGCCCAATAGAAAACAGAATCTGTTTGATAATAATACAAAGGCTTCTCTCCGAAAAAGTCTCTTGCTAATATAATTTTATTATTTCTTTTATCATAAATTGCAAAAGCATACATTCCATCTAACCTATGAAATGAATCTATACCATAACGTTCATACAAACGCAGTATAACTTCTGTATCTGAATTTGTATTGAATGTACTCCCCTCCTCTAACAACTCATTTTTCAGTACCAGATAATTATAAATTTCTCCATTAAATACAATTATAATATCATCATTCTCATTCTTAATTGGCTGTTTCCCGGTTGACAAATCAATAATTGATAGTCTCCGCATTCCTAAAGCAACAGAAGTATCACCCTTCTCTATATAAGTCCCATCATCATCAGGTCCCCGGTGGATAATATGAGTATTCATTGATTCTATTTTGTCTGAGATAGAATCATCATATTTATGAACTATTATACCGTTAATACCACACATTAGCTATTTTTTTAAGAAAATTGTATTATAAATTTCAATATAATTATTTACCTGCCTTTGCACAGAATATTTACTCTCTACCAATTGACGTCCTTTTATTCCATGTGATTTTCGTAGACTCAGATCAATTATATATTGCTCTAATCTTTTGTACCATTCATTTTCTTCCTGCACTAAAAATCCGCTATCACCATTTATCACAATATCATTATTTGCCCCAACAGAAGAGGCTATAACAGGTAAACCACATCCCATATACTGAATAAGCTTATATCCACATTTTCCTTTTTCCCAGTATCCATCTTCTAATGGCATGATTCCTACATCAAAAGTCAAAATAGAATTAACTTCATTCTCTTCACTCCATTCAATATGAACTTCATTTTCACCCAAACCAAGCAATTCTTTTGCTCCTACTATATTCAAATAGATGCCGTAATTCTCTATTAGTCTATTCAGTACATTTTTTAAAGGATATAAATATCTGAAAGTAGATTTTGTTCCTATCCATCCTATGACAAATTTACTCTCATCCTCTTTTTCTTTTATTTCGTATCTGTTCAGGTCAATTACAGTTGGTATTACTTGTACTCTTTTTGCTCCGGCAATATGAGCTCTTTCTGCTAGATAGTTATTACCTGCAATAACCATATAGCTATATTTCATTACCTTATCAATTTTTCTTCCTATAAAAAAACGAAAAATTGAACTTGAATTCATTTCATATTTATGAAATATTGCATCATCATAGTCAACAATATACTTAACACCTAACATTTTCAGTAAATATTCAGTCCAAGCCGGCAGATACGGAAACAGCTCATACTCTATAAAAACTACTTTGTTTCGGATATTTTTCAGTATGAAAAAAAATCTTTTTAGGTAAGACCACAAAATTAACAATTTTACAGATTTCCCATCATACATGTTATTTAAGTATTTATCATCAAAGAGCGGAGAAACCTCAATATTATAACCCATCTGTTCTAAATAAGGAAAATACTGATAACTTCGCAATCTGCTACTAGCACCCTTTCTTGTATATTTTGTATAATATAGTATTTTCATAGATTTAAATACTCTATTACATGACAATAATCTTCCATACTTTTTCTTAAAGAAAATATACTTTTAGCAAAAGTTGAAATTTTAGGTCTCTCCCATTTTTCATTTTCCAACCACAGGCATGCCTTCTCTACTCTTGAAGTGTCCGAATGATCGTATATAAAACAACCTTCTAGATCACTTAAAATATCTTCCGTATCCCCAATTCCTTTCGAAGCAATTACAGGCAGACCTGCTAATAAATATTCTCCTATCTTTATTGGAGATACACCCATCATGCTATATAAAGGCTTTCTTATTGCAAAAGCAATATCTGCAGCATTCAAATAATCTATAACTTCTGAATTTGAAACTGATTTTAGAATAATATTTCCTATCATATTATCAGGTATCAAACCGTTAAGATAAGATATATTTCCTGATAAAATTAAAAATTGTGATTTTTCATTATGTTCCAAATATTTCTCAAATATATTAAGCATTTCCTCAATACAATATTGAGCTCCAAGTGAACCACTATACACAAATAACATCGTATTTGATTCTAAACCCAATAAATTTCTGATTTCTATTCTCTTCTTTAAGTCAATCTTAAAAATATTAGTATCTATACCGTTGGTGACCTTAAAGAACTTATCCCTATAACTTTCCCCTATATTTCTAACATGTATATCAATGGCTTTATTTGTTCTTGTTATTATAGCATCAGCCGATCTTAATATTTTAGTTTCTGCATTTTTGAATATTCTATATTGGAGACTATTTTTTTTCAGATTTGAAAAATCAACTCTTTCTTCTATGGGCAACCCATCTGCGTCAAAGATAATTCTTATTTTTTTCAGGTTTAATGAATTGATCATTATTGCCGGAAAAGTACTTCTCGGCATAACAATGTCAATATTATTATCAAATATATATTTTTCCAGAGCATTTCTTCCATTCCATAATGTATATAAACTACCTAGTATGGGATGAAGCTTTCGTTGTATGCGATAACTATTATATATTACACCTAGAGATATCGCTTTCTCCTTTATTAGATATACTCTTTCGTCATTAGCCCAAGTAAATTGTAGTACATGAAATTCATATTGAGATTTAAATTTGGTTATTTCATGAAAGATGGGCATAAAAAGCCCCTCCATATATGTTGTTTGTGGACTATCCCATGTAATGAAGAGGAGTTTAGTCTTTTGCATATATATCCATTAATTGATTTATATGTTCCTCTAACGAATATTTTAGAGCCGTCTCATGCCCTTTCATTCCTACACACACTCTTTCTTCTACAGATAAAGACATTATATGTTTAATCTTTATATATAATGCCTCTTGATTTTGAGGAGGAACCAGCCATCCATTATATCCATCTTCTATAATTTCTTCTGCAGCGCCAACTGTTGTTGATAAAGATGGAGTTCCTGAAAACATCGCTTCAATTAATGAATTGGAAAAGCCTTCAGACAAAGAGTTGAGGATGAATAAATCTGTATTCATAAAGAAAGGATATGGATTTGACTGATAACCAGCAAAAATGACATCCAATTTATTTTTATTTACAATATTTTCCAAGACTTCTTTTGAACTTCCATCACCAACAATCGTATAATGTATATTGTACCCTTCAGCATTGAGCCTTTCTATTACCAATAACACATCCTTTATATTTTTAACAGGCTCTAAACGGGATACGGAAACAATACAAAATTTCGAGTGCATTTCCCTAGATATATCTATAGGTGGAAATATAATTGGATTATATATTTTTGCTATTTTCTTCAACGAAACTTTATTCTCTTTAATTAAATAATTTACAACATTATTAGAATTTCCGACAATGTGATCTGATATTTTATATATAAAATTAAAAAATGTCTTAGCTACTATACTTTGTGTTGGAATACCTATTTCTTCTGAAACAATAGTTTGTACACCGGCCAATTTCGCAGCTAATATCCCATGAAAATTTGCCTCCGCTCCAGATGTATGAACAACATCGGGCTTCTCTTTTGAAAAAAAAATGTAAAGTTTCCATATAGTAATAAGACTTGGGATTTTATAGGGAAGACCAAAAACATAAACTGACTTATTCTGTTTTCTTATCTTTCTTTCTGCATCCCCTCCCTTATTTATAGCACAAAAAAGCCAATTATTATCATCCTTAACATGAGATAAGTTCACAAATCGGCTTTCAATACCTCCAAAATCTAAGAAAGTTGTTAATCTAACTATTTTCATTTATTCAAAATATAAGCAGGATTGCCAACAACAATTGCATTGTCAGGAATATCTTTAATACAAACAGCTCCTCCCCCCAATAACCACATTATTACCTATTCTAATCTTACCAATTAGAACAGCATTCGCGTATATAGTCACATTATCTCCAATAATAGGATATGATTCTTGCTTCGAGACAATTGATACATTTTGATATATAGCACAATTTTCTCCTAAAACGACACCTCTTCCTATTACTATTCCTATAGGGTGGGGTAAAATAGTTTTTTTTCTACCAATATAGTTTATTCCTTTTGTTATACAACAGGATCTAACAGGCTTTAAAGATGAATAATACTTTAAAGAAAAGAAATATTCTTTTAAAATATAAGGGAGCCTTATAAAGAATAAACTTATTATTTTTCTAATTATTATAAACATATTTCTTAGTTATAAATAATATAAAGAATCTTTCTGTAAAAGAATCATGAAATACTCAATAAAATACATTTGTTTTTTGTGTATATAGTTCCATTTTTCACCCTCCGCAATTCTTTTAAATTTAACATTACAATATAGCTTCTGTAAAATATAAACTAAATACATTTTTTCCCGTTTTAATAATAAAAGATTTATATCAAGATATAGACCCAAACGAGATTGCATAAATTCTTATTTAGGTAGATCTATATTAGATAGGCTCTTCTCATGAACTCTATAACCAACAAGAATTTCCTTCAAAAAAAATATCCTATATCCATTTTCGACAAACCGAAACCATAATTGACCATCATCTGCCATTTTATATTTCTCATTGCATCCTCCTAGATTAATGAATATTGATTTATTTATAAATACTGCAGGTGCTGCTATTGTCGCACCAGATAATAAATATGGCTTCTTAACGAATAATCGACCATTACAAAACTTAATTTTGGATGCGAAACAACCTGAAAAAAAGATATCTTTTAAATAAACGTATCGAACATAGCACCAATTAAAAGTGACAATATAATATTTACCTAATAGAAATGCGAGTTTAATCATAATTTAAGATTATAAAAAAATAACTTTGGAAGAATACAACATCTTCAAGTTGTCCATATACAACAAATTTAAACTATAATATTTATATTCAAATTAAATCATCGTTTTGCATGATGAGTTTCTATTAAATTTTGATATAATTCATTTATTTTAGAAATATAAATATCTGCAGTATATTCATTCATAGCTCTTTTCTTTCCATTTTCTCCTAGCGCAAGTCTTAATTCTAAATCTTTAATAAGAATTTCTAATTTTTCAGCAAGTATTTCTGGATTATTTGGTAGGACAAGAAAACCCGTTTCACCATCAATAACTATTGATTTTAATCCTCCAACAGCAGTTGCAACAACGGGTAATCCATTTAGCATGGCCTCTGCGGCAACCAAGCCAAAACCTTCGTGTTGTGAAGCTATGCAATAAATGTCCATTAATTTATAATATAATGCTGTATCATATTGATATCCAACCATGATTATTTTATCTGAAATGCCTAGTTCTTCTGCTGTCTGTATAATCGTTTGCTTATCGGGGCCATCACCAACAATAAGCAATTTTATATTTGAATAATCTTTTAATATAGAAAAAGCCTTTACTATATCTGTAAATTTCTTAACATCATCATGTAGACGTCCCACACTACCTACAATAATTTCATTAGGCATGATATTTAATTTCTTTCTTGCAAGATCTATTTCGTCACTTGTTACTATGCGAGGATATTCAACGCCATTATTTATAAGCTGAATTTTCTTTTGAGGTATTTTAGCTATCTTCCTTAGATATTCTTCTGTGCCTGGAGATATTGCAACTACTTTCTGAGCCACCAAGCAAAGCAACCACAGTAAAAAACTTGCCTTCTTAGACCTGTTTTGAGGATCTGATGTTTCTTCTGCAATAATAATAGGAACTTTTTTGATAAATCCACAGACACAAGCCATAATTACACCTTCAAAAACAGCTCCATGAATTATATCTGGTTTATATTCATTAATAATATCTATGACTTTCCGATATTGTTTTATATCAAAAACTCCATTAAATGATCCTATTGATATAATCTCAACACCCTCTTTCGCAAAATCTTCAATTATTATTCCTGCCTTATGTGTACATATTATTTTTTGTTCATATCTATTTTTATCCAAATATTTAGCCAAAAGTAAGCGTAGTTTCTCAACGCCTCCTGATGCTATTGTTTCTTGAATATGTAGTATTTTTAATTTCATTATGTCTTTGCAATTTTTTTTAATATTATATCTCGTATCTCAATGAAAAGATTCTTTTTAAAAAAGAAACTTAATGATGCATATATTGAAAAACTAATTATCCCACAAATCAGGATATTAACAAAATGTTGAATTTTATAAAAGGAAATAATATTGTGTAAAATATAGATAAGAATGCCTGTAATACAAGATATAGCGAGAATAGGAATAATATCTTGTATCTGTTTCAATAATGAATAATTTAATATTCTACCTGCATAATAGGAATTAAATAATAATGAAATTATTTCACAAATAACCTTAGCCCAAAGAAAGATAATTATACCAAAATTTATTGATAAAAATATGGAAATAATTGTTATTATTTTATTAAATGTTTCCAGTTTTAAAAAAAGGCTACCGTGTCCTTTTGTTTTTAGAATATTTAAACTCGTATTTTTCAATGGGCTAATTATGCCTATGATACATAGTATTTGAAGATATGGGGTTGCATCAACCCATTTATCAGTGTATAAAAAAATCAATATGGATTTTGCCAAGACTAGCATAAATATCAAAATAGGGGTTAGTATAAAATAGGAATATATTATATTCTTTTTATAGGCCTCTCTTAATCTAAGTAAATCTTCTTGTATAGAAGAGAATAATGGGAATGAGATCACATTAATTGACCCATAAATATTAGCTACAGGAACCTGCTTTAATGTCTCTGATTGTGTATAGTAGGCAACTTGTGTAGGAGTATAGAATTTACCAATAAAAAAAGGATAAAGGTTTACGAAAATAACATTAAAAATCTCATTAATAGCTAATTTAGATCCAAAATTGAAATGATATTTAAACTTCTTTTTATCAAAAACCAAAGATGGACGCCATTTATTATGTATCCATAATTGAACTGAATAAAAAAAAGATTTAGCAACCCCACTCCAAACTAGAGCCCAAACTCCATAACCCAACAGAGCAAAAACAATACCCACTATCCCACTTAAGATTGAAGATGGCAGGCTAATATAAAACTGGGTTTTAAAGCGCATTTCTTTTATTAGCATTACATTTTGAATTGCTGTAAAAGCTGTAAAAATAAATGAAATACTATATACTCGAATAATTATAATTAAAATATCATGTCCTAAAAAAGAGGCAATAAAAGGAGCTAAAGCATAAGATAACAGATAAACACCAACACTGGCAATTATGTTAAAATAAAATACTGTTGACAGATCTGCTTGATCCACAAACTGACTTCTTATTAAGGAAGCACTAAAACCAGCATCTAACAATACATTTCCAATACCAATGAAGACATATATCATCCCTATTAGCCCAAAATCTTCTGGGAGAATAATTCTAGCTAAAACAATTGTTGTAAGAAAAGATACACCTTGAGTCGCTACTTTTTGTATAAAAAGCCAAGAGACTCCTGATATTGCTTTTTCCTTTAATGACATTTATTTAAATTATAAGATATTGTTGCCCCCTGAAACAATCCTTCAAACTCCGCATGATTCACAGCCAATACCACAGCATCGAACTTTCCTTCAGGTAATTCCGTTAAGATATCCAACCCATATTCATGTTTTACTTCTTCAGGATTTGCCCATGGATCATAGATTGTTACATTAGTATCGTATTCCTTCAATTCTCTTATAACATCTACAACTTTAGTATTACGCACATCCGGACAATTTTCTTTGAACGTAATACCAAGTACAAGTATATTCGATCCTTTGACTTGAATACCCTGTTTTATCATCTTTTTGATTACCTCACTGGCAACATATTCCCCCATACTGTCGTTCATACGACGACCTGCGAGAATTATTTCGGGATGATACCCATATTCTTGGGCCTTCTGAGCTAGGTAATAAGGGTCGACACCAATACAGTGTCCGCCGACTAGACCAGGTTTAAAATGCAAAAAATTCCACTTTGTCCCAGCAGCTTCTAATACAGCATTTGTATCGATATTCATTCGGTCAAATATCTTTTTCAATTCGTTTACGAAAGCAATATTTATATCACGTTGAGAATTTTCTATAACTTTTGCAGCTTCAGCAACTTTGATTGTCGGAGCCAAATGTGTTCCTGCCGAAATGACTGAAGAATACAGTTCATTGACTTTCTTTCCAATCTCAGGCGTAGAGCCTGAAGTCACTTTCTTTATCTTTTCTACGGTGTGCTCTTTATCTCCGGGATTTATTCTTTCCGGAGAATACCCGGCATAGAAATCAATATTGAATTTCAATCCTGAAACTTTTTCTACTACTGGAATACAATCATCTTCTGTTGCTCCCGGATAGACAGTGGACTCATAGATAACAATATCTCCTCTATTTATTACTTTTCCTACCGTTTCGCTCGCTTTATACAAAGGAGTAAGGTCTGGACGATTATTCTTGTCTACCGGAGTAGGAACTGTGACCACATAATAGTTGCAATCTTTTATGTCCTCCGAATTAAAAGAGCAAAATAACCCTATAGCATCATCTGCCCTCTTTTTTAGGACAGATTGAAGAAGACCAGATTCTACTTCTAATGTATGGTCTGTGCCAGACATCAATTCATTTACTCGGTTTTTGTTAACATCAAACCCTACGACTGAATATTTAGTCGCAAACAATCTGGCTAAAGGTAATCCTACATACCCTAGACCAATAATAGCAATTTTCGTCTTATTCATTTATTTTAAATTTTCCCAATACCATTCTACGGCTTCTCTTAAACCTTCTCTCATATTATAATGTGGATTATAGCCCAACAAAGACTTTGCTTTGTCAATACTTGCTAAAGAATGAGGGATATCTCCTGATCGATTTGGTCCGTATTCAATTTTCACATCCGCTATTAAGGGATCATATTCACTTAAATATTCCTTGAGATAACCGACAAGTTGGTTCAGAGTTGTTCTTTCTCCGAAAGCCGTATTATACACCGTATTTAATGCAGCCTTATTTGTTGTGGTTAGAGCCAATATATTCATCTGAACCACATTTTTTATATATGTAAAGTCTCTGGAATTCTCTCCATCTCCATTAATAATAGGAGATTCGTGGTTCATAAATTTCTTTACAAATAATGGAATTACAGCAGCATATACTCCATAAGGATCCTGACGCTGGCCAAAGACATTAAAGTATCTAAGTCCGATACACTCAATGCCATATGTTCGCGAAAAAACATCAGCATAGAGTTCATTCACATACTTTGTTATTGCATATGGAGACAGTGGCTTTCCTATTACGTCTTCTACTTTTGGCAATGACGCTGAATCTCCATACGTAGACGAACTGGCTGCATATATAAAACGCTTAACGTTAGCATCTTTAGCTGCAACCAACATATTCAAAAATCCGGAAACATTGACATCATTACTCGTAATAGGATCTTTTATAGAGCGAGGAACCGAACCTAAAGCAGCTTCATGTAGAATATAATCAACACCGCTTACTGCTTTATGGCAATCATCAATATTACGGATATCGCCAACGATCAACTTAAATCTTTCATTATCAAATAATGGTAGAATATTCTCCATCTTACCTGTAGAAAAGTTATCAAAACATATAACTTTACAGTTATGCTTCAATAATTCTTCACAGAGATTTGATCCGATAAAACCGGCACCACCTGTAACTAGTATTGTAGTATTATTTAGACTTTGATTCATATCCATAGGCTTTTCCATATCCATATTTATAGTTATTATCGAGTACAGAATCATTCAAAACCAGATACATATTAACCAGTTTTCCCTCTTCCTTCTGCATATTTATAAAATTTGCCGCACCTTTTGGTGTTACTCCTTCACGTACAACATACAGAGTTATATCTGCATAGTCATTTAATAGGTATGTATCTGAAACCAATCCGACCGGCGCTGTATCAATTACTATATAATCATATTCTTTTTTGGCTTCAGAAAACAAAGCACTTAATCGAGGGCTCATTAACAACTCGTTCGGATTTGGAGGGATAGTACCTGCATACATCACTTTCAGATTATTATCTAATCCCGATTCTTGAATATAATTCGACCATGAATCGTCACCAATCAAATAATCACTCAAGCCTCTTTTGTTATTTAAGTTTATATAATCCTTTAGCTTTGGATTCCGTATATCTCCCCCTATTAGAAGAACTTTCTTTCCTGATAAGGCAAAACTCATAGACAAATTAACACTAATAAAAGTTTTCCCTTCTCCCATAGTAGTAGAGGTGACAAGAATTAATTGATTTGTATGATGTTTAAATATAAATCTCACATTATTCCTTAATGAGCGGAACATTTCTGCAATCCCTGTATTATATCCTGGACGGATCACAATCTGATCCTTGACCTCATTCTTAGCTATTTGCCCTATAATAGAGACATCTGATAGTTTTGTCAACTCATTTCGGCTTCTAATCTGAGTTTTAAACAGATTGAGTGTATATATTACAGCTATAGGAAGTAATAATCCGAAAACAAAAGCACCTAGAATAATTATTTGTGCTTGAGGCGCAATTGAAGATATATTAGTTTGAGGCGATACAATAATACGGGCCTTATTTGCTGTGGAAGCAATGGTGAGATTCGTCTCTTCTCTTTTTTGCATAAGGAATAAGAACAGATTTTCCTTTATACGTTGTTCTCTAACCTTTTCTATCAATCCCCTCTCTTGCTGAGGAACAGACAGGACTCTCGATTTTGTTGAGTAAGACTGTCTTAATAGGTCTTGTCTGGAAACATTATATGTCTGTTTTACATTATTCAACGAACCGGATATGCTACTGCGCTGATTATCCAAATCTTCAGTAATTCTTATCCGAACTGGATTCTCTTCCCCCATTCCTTTAAGCTGAACTTCCGAATTTAGCAATTTTTCGTTGTAACCACTTATTATCTGGCTCAGTCCTATATCTGAAATACCAATATTAGGAATAACCGAATATTTATTTTTAGGATCATTTACGAAACGTTCAATTAAATTGATTACATTTAGCTGAGTTTCTATTTCCATTATTTTTTGCTCGTTCAAACCAGTTTGTTGTACATAAAGTTGAGATTCTGTACTCAAATCTGTAATTTGATTTTTCTGTTTAAAATCTACAACATTTTCTTCAGCATCACTTAATTCAGCTGAAATTTCTTTAAGACGATCATTAATAAAAATAGCTGTATTATATGCTATTTCATTTTTCACATTAACATCCATCTCATTATACTGCTTTACCAACTCTCTCAGAATCGCCTTCCCTTTATCTGTATTATGACAAAGTAAACTGATGTTTATAACAGACGATGCCTTACTAGTCGAAGATATAGATAAATCACCACAAAGAGATAATACCCTCGAAGAGATATCTTTTATAGAAACATAATATTTTTCATCGTCAACAACCTTCTCTGTTTGACTGATAATCAACTCTATTTTTTCATCCAATCGTACTTTAATAGGTAATCGCTCCGCTGTTTCATTGATTTCATTACCATTATATACCCCTTCTATTATATACTCATTACTCTCCTTAGATATTGAAAATTCAATACTTCTATCCTTATCTGGGGAAACAAGATCTACGCGAAAAGGAAAACTTTCATAAATCTCCGTCTTTCGCAGCCCTTTTTTTATATAGAATTCTATATGGAGATTAAGGGAATCTACGACCGATCGCATCAAATCCGGTGAAGAAAGAATAGCGATTTCATTATCTATGTTATTAGTTGTAGATAAAAGGCCTAACGATTCTAAATCTAATCCAGTTTCACTCTTTCCCGATCCACCGCCTTTGCTCTCATTCAACAATATCGACAGAGATGGTTTGTATTGCTTTTGTGTGGATAGTACAATGATCGTCCCAATTATTAAACAGAGAACAACAGATATTATAAACCATTTCCAGTGACGTAAGTAATCATAAAGGATATCAGTTATAGATTTTATCTCATTAGCTTTCTTCCAGCTATCATTATTTATCTTCTCCATTTTATAGCTTAACGAGTTGCGATTGCAATTATTGAGATTAAAATTGAAAGTGCAGATAAACCAATCGTTTCAAATGTTCCGAAACGGGAATTATTTCCTTTGGCTTTATTTGTCTCAACATAGAGTTTATCATTCTGCTGCATATAGAACAAATTTCTATTCTGGATAATATCTTTATCCTGTATATCAATCCTGTGCGTAGCAACATCACCGTTATCTTGTATTCTGACAAGCAATACATTATTCCTCTTTCCATAAACGGTCATATCCCCCGCAGCAGCAAGAGCATCTAATATAGTCATCTGACCATTAACAGATTTATAGATACCCGGTTTGGCAACTTCGCCTAACACCGATACCTCAAAATTAGTAAACCTTATATTTACAATAGGTTTTTCGGCGATATATCGTGGGTATATCAAGGATACAATATAGTATTGGGCTTCCTTTACTGTCATACCGCCCAATTTCAATTCACCCAAAAGAGGAAAATTTATTCGACCATCTCTATCGACCAAATAGTTCTGCAAATTTCCGGAAGTACCGGTAGAAGTAGAGGTTGATATAGAACCATCTGAACTTCCCGTCCCTGCTGGCATATTAAAACTTGATGCCGCACCTGGAACAGTTGAATTTACAGTAATACTTATTATATCATTAGGCATAATACATGGCTCATGAGGTATAGCTAACCCTGTTAATGTATCTGAAAGTGATACTCCTGCATCTTTCAAATAAGGTAATTGTTTATATCCATTACATGAATTAAAAATAATTACTGAGAATAATACTAACGATACGTTAAGGATCCTACACAAAGAACTTCTATTTTTCATCCACACTACAATATTTTATTGACCCATTATCTTCTTCGGGTGCAAAGGTAATCCAAATTTACAAACCACAGAACAAATGTAAAGATATTATTGATCAATATAGATAATATCTAAAACACACAGCAGTGATTAATAACATTTTATAAAGCCATCATGTTTTGAGAGCATATCATTTTTAACACAAAATCATCTATTTATTAATTTTTCACTTTAGATTTCCATTTGATATATTCTACAACTATCCGCCACATTTTACTTACATTCACCACTTTCCTCGCTATCCTAAACAAAGAAAACCTAAAGATTTAAGGTGAAAAATGAAATCTTTTCATAAAAATGAAAAATAATCTAATAATATTGTATAAATTTGTACTCTAAATTAGTAAGTAAAATAGGTTTTACCTTAACACTATATTATTTTTATTATGAAAATAAAATTTTTATTACTACCAATCCTCTTAGGAGTATTGACTATTTCATTAAATGCACAAGACAGAAAATCGACAAAAGATACTGATCCTTGTAATTGTGGTTCTATAAGAGACTCTGTTTTACTACAACTTAACAGTGGTGAAGAAGTTATCGTAGTAAAAAGAAGTGCGCAACAACTAAGCGTTGCCCAATCTGAGATGGCCAAACGCAGAAAGTACTTTGATTGTCCAGACATTTTGGCTCCGGAACCAAGACCTGAAACTCCCAAAATAGATGAGCCGGTTCAAAAGCCGATTGAAGTAAAACCTGAGATAAAAGAAATTACAGGACAAGGATTCTTCTTACCTGACCCTGTATTCTTCCGCATCAATAAATCAGTTATAGATCAGCCTGAATGGGAAAAGATAGAAAAAGCTGTTACTTACCTGAATGAAAATCCGAATGCGACTTGTGTTGTTACAGGATATGCCGATAAGAAAACAGGTAACTCTGCTATCAACCTGAGACTATCGAAACAACGCTCAGAAGCTGTGGCAAAAGCAATGGAGACTAAATACGGAATTGCTAAAAACAGATTATCTGTAAACTGGAAAGGAGACGGACTTCAGCCATTCAAACTTGAAAATGATAAGAACCGTGCCGTACTATTCTTAATCAATCCATAAAGAAAAGATTTGACCATAATATAGAGATGAAAAAGAGAGGAAATTTTCCTCTCTTTTCTATTTAATATACTGGCTTTGTATAAACCTCAATTGCTTTTCGAGCATCGATACTCTTACCATATCAAACCCACTCTTTCGGGCTTGCTCTATCGGACGTGAATATATATACTCTATTTCCAGCGGGCGCTTATTATCGTAATCTAGTTTCATACTAGGTGAATACGGGACCATATGGCGGGTCATTTCTAAAATGCTATCAGCATAACTATCAGGGATAGTAAATCTACCATCAGCTACACTATTAGCCCCTCCTATAACCTCCAGCATTATTTCATGAAGGAGTATTTCCATATCCGGATTACTCATCAACTGATCGGTAGAAGCATTCATCACAACGGTCATTCCATTGTAGGGAATATTCCATACTAACTTCATCCACCTTGCTTTATCCAGTTGAAGCACCTGCACCTCAACTCCGGCCTGTATAAAGTCCTTACTGATCTGCTCCAACAGCCTCTCGTCAGCACACGAATATGAGCCCAGATTTAACCGTCCTTCATCGAAATGTCCGATGTGCCCCTCTCCTACTTTCGAAGAACAAATAAACGCCAATCCTCCGGCTATAGATAAATCCGGAAAGTCTTTATGTAGATCAACCTCTAAGCCCAAACCGTTCTGAATAAGTACAACAACTGTATCCTTATGTAATAATGGAGGGAGCAAATCCTTTAATAGATAATTATTCGTAGACTTAAGGCAAACCAGCACCACATCACACTTAGGCATATCCATTGCAGCCTTATAAGTATTGACAACCGGCAGATAGAAATCTCCATCTACCGAATCAACCCGCAATCCATACTGCTTCACATACTCATAATCTGAATGGAAGAGGAAATGCACTTCCTGTCCCGAATTAGCTAACCGTCCGCCATAGTATCCACCTATAGCACCTGTACCTATTACTGCGTATTTTAATGACATAATATATACTTTTTGCTACAAAGATAAACATATACAAACAAAAAGCGACCATCTCTTGATAGTCGCTTTCATATATCTAATACATAGTGTATTAATCTTTAAATTTCGCTTTTAGGAACTCGCGGTTCATACGTGCGATATTGCTGATCGATACGTTCTTAGGACATTGTACTTCACATGCCTGTGTGTTTGTACAGTTCCCGAAGCCTAATTCATCCATTTTTGAAACCATTGCTTTAGCACGACGCGAAGCCTCTATTCGTCCTTGCGGCAACAGTGCCAATTGGCTTACCTTTGCCGAAACGAACAACATAGCCGATCCGTTCTTACAAGCTGCAACACAAGCACCGCAACCAATACAAGAAGCGGCATCCATAGCCTCATCAGCATCTGTTTTCGGAATCGGAATTGCATTAGCATCAGGGATACCTCCAGTGTTTACACTCACATAACCACCAGCCTGCATGATTTTATCAAATGCGTTACGGTCAACCATCAGGTCGCGTATAACAGGGAATCCGTGAGAGCGCCAAGGCTCTATTGTAATAGTTTCACCATCCTTAAATTTACGCATATGCAGCTGGCAAGTCGTAATATCTTCGTCCGGACCATGCGGGTGACCATTAATATACAAGCTACACATACCGCAGATACCTTCGCGGCAGTCATGATCGAATACTACAGGTTCTTTACCGTCATTGATCAGCTTTTCATTCAATATATCGAGCATTTCAAGGAAAGAACTTTCAGTAGAAATGCCATCAAGTTTATGGGTTTCAAAAGCTCCTTTTACTTGCGGGCCTCTTTGACGCCAAACTTTTAATGTTATATTTATTAATTTTTCCATTTTGTTTTAAAGTTTTAAAGTTTTTAGTTTACTAGTTTACTAGTCTTCAATAAGCTCTTCTTTCATTGATTTAATCAAGGCTTTCAGCATTTTTTTGATCTCTATCAATAATGAATTAATCTCTATTATCTTCGCATAAGAAACCAAGTTCTTTGGATATAATCATTTGAGTATCTAATTCTATAGCAGAACCTAATGCTATATGTATAAATCGTTTACAATCTTTTTTAGAACCTCTTCCAAAACCTTCCGCTATATTAGACGGAATCGAAATAACAGCTCTTTTTATTTGAGAAACCAATCCAAATATTTCCTCTTTTGGATATGATTGTACTCCTTCATAAACCAGTTTCACAAGGTCTATACTCTTTTGCCATACAATCAAATTTTTATGAGAATCCATTTGTTTTCTTTCTCTTGTAAACTAATTTCTCTAGTACACTAGTATACTTATAACTAGTACACTAAAAATTACGCTTTATAGTTTCTTTGTTGTCTTACCACAAACTCGTAGTCAAGAGGCTCTTTTATCAGTTCAGGGGCTTCGTTGTCTCCAGTATACTTCCAGCATCCGACATATGAGTAATGCTCATCATCGCGCATAGCCTCACCTTCCGGAGTCTGATACTCTTCACGGAAGTGTCCACCACACGACTCGTTACGGTTTAGTCCGTCATAAGCCATCAATAAACCTATCTCTATAAAGTCTGATAAACGGAGTGCTTTTTCCAATTCGGTATTCAGATCCGTAGCCTCTCCCGGAATACGAACGTTTGTCCAGAATTCTTTTTTCACAGCCTTGATTTCTTCAATGGCTTTCTCCAAAGATTCCTTTGTACGTGCCATACCCACAAAGTCCCACATGATAATACCAAGTTGCTTATGAATAGAGTCTACCGAACGGTTACCCTTAATATTCATCAGTTTGGCAACTTTTTCTTTTAGTTCATTTTCAGTTTGAGCAAACTCAGGAAGATCGGTACTGAAACGCGGTACAGAAATCTGGTCAGCCAGATAATTCTGTATAGTGTAAGGCAACACGAAATATCCGTCAGCAAGCCCCTGCATCAGAGCAGATGCGCCAAGGCGGTTAGCTCCATGATCTGAGAAGTTAGCTTCACCAAGAGCAAACAGTCCTTTGATAGAAGTCATCAGCTCATAGTCTACCCAGATACCACCCATTGTATAGTGGATAGCAGGATAGATCATCATCGGAGTTTCATACGGATTGTCATCCACAATCTTATCGTACATCTGGAACAAGTTACCGTATTTAGCTTCTACCACATCACGTCCGAGACGTTTGATAGCATCGCTGAAATCAAGATAAACAGCTAGGCCTGTAGAACCTACACCATAGCCTGCATCGCATCTTTCTTTAGCTGCACGCGAAGCAACATCACGAGGAACAAGGTTACCGAATGCCGGATAACGTCTTTCCAGATAGTAATCTCTGTCTTCTTCTTTTATTTGAGTCGGTTTCAGCTTTCCGGCACGGATAGCTTCCGAATCTTCTATCTTTTTAGGTACCCAGATACGTCCGTCGTTACGAAGTGACTCCGACATCAGAGTCAGTTTCGATTGGAACTCGCCATGTACAGGAATACATGTAGGGTGAATCTGAGCAAAACAAGGATTCGCAAAATATGCGCCTTTCTTATAAGCCTGAATTGCGGCCGAACCGTTCGATCCCATTGCATTGGTAGAAAGGAAGAAGGCATTTCCATATCCACCTGTAGCAATAACTACAGCATGAGCTGCAAAACGCTCAAGGTGGCCTGTTACAAGGTTACGGGCAATAATACCACGCGCACGTTCTTCGCCGTTATCGTCTTTTACAAGAACGACATCAAGCATTTCGTAGCGTGTATAAAGCTTCACACTCTTTTTCTGCACCTGACGGCTAAGTGCTGAATAAGCTCCGAGCAGCAATTGCTGTCCTGTCTGCCCTTTAGCATAGAATGTACGCGACACCTGCGCACCACCGAACGAGCGGTTATCGAGCAAGCCTCCGTATTCGCGAGCAAAGGGTACTCCCTGAGCCACACACTGGTCGATGATACTATTCGCCACTTCAGCCAGACGATATACGTTAGCTTCACGTGCGCGGTAGTCACCACCTTTGATTGTATCGTAGAAAAGACGATAGACAGAGTCACCGTCGTTCTGGTAATTCTTTGCTGCATTTATACCGCCCTGTGCTGCAATAGAGTGCGCGCGACGGGGAGAATCCTGAATACAGAAGTTTAGGACATTGAACCCCATCTCACCCAGAGATGCAGCCGCCGATGCTCCTGCAAGGCCCGTACCTACCACAATAATGTCGAGGCGACGCTTATTGGCAGGGTTCACCAGCTTCTGGTGAGCCTTATAGTTGGTCCATTTTTCCGCCAATGGCCCCTCAGGTATTTTTGAATCTTTTTTTGGATCTAGTATAGTACTCATAATCTGTTTTTCTTTAATCTTTAACAAAAATAATCTGTGTCTGCTTCCTTATGCTCCAAGACAGAAATAGTGCCTTGCATAGAAGTAGATGGTTACAAAAGCAAATGCCAGACAAATAACAGTAGCAACTACCTGTCCAATCACTTTCCAGCGATTCATCCATATTGTGTTATTCCATCCGATAGTTTGGATAGCACTCCAGAAACCGTGAGATAAGTGGAACCACAGTGCCACATACCAAACCAGATAGGCTATAACAACCCATGTCTGACTGAAATAATACTTAATGAAAGCTGCTCCATCTTGTGGAGAAACCACAGCACCGCCTAACGCAACTTCGTGATGTCCCATCAGCTCCACAAACATCATCTTATACCAAAACTGGCTAAAGTGAAGGAACATGAATCCGATAACGATAACCCCCAATACAAACATGTTCTGGGAAGCCCATTCTACGTTTTTCGGGCGAACATTCACTGCATAGCTGTCATTACCACGAGCTTTGCGGTTTTGCAGTGTCAGTATCAGTGCGTAAATAAAATGGATAGCGACCAATGCTCCCAAAGCGATAGTACCCGCTACAGCATACCAGTTAGCTCCCAACAGGGAACAGATAGTATTGTAAGCGTCCTCCGAAAACACAGCCGTTACATTCATTGCCGCGTGAAACAGCAAAAACAAGATAAGAGCGATACCCGTAACGCTCATTATCAGCTTCTTACCAATAGAAGACTTTAGTAACCAACTCATAAATTAAAATTGTTTTTAGTTATATTGAATAGTTAATTTCCAGTTGATAAATCTGATCATTTATAGAAAAAGAACATGTTCAATCATTTTTTTCTATACTCATGCAAAAATAGATTAAATAAAGGGATTTTCAAAGGAAATAGAATGCGTTTTTGATTAAAAATCAAAATGATTTGTTAACCTGTGAACATATTTTATGTCCTTTATTTACTCTTTTATCCGATTATTGTAAAAAACCTTAAATATAAGACAACTGAGTCACTTTTTGCTCTCGCTTCCGCTATTGCAACAGCAAATTGTTAAAAAGAAAACTTCCCTGATATTTGCTAAAAGGTAACAACCAACGGTCACAGGAGCGAAGTCTATGTAAAAGTGACACTTTTTCAAATAATTTTTCTTTGCGTTTTCGCGTCTTTGCGTGAAATAATTTTAACGTGAGTTCGAAATAATAGCATCTAAATATCAGCTAGTTATACATTTTCTTTGTGAGCCTTGTGTAAAACCTTGTGCTCTTTGTGGTTAAATCTTATTTCTTTTACCACAAAGGACACAAAGAAAAACCACAAAGGGCACGAAGTTTACATCATATATTTTGGAAAACAATTGATTACATACTATTTTTATATCGAACTCACGTTAATTTTAACTAAAACCTCACAAAAATTACACTTTCCTTTATTTCTTCAAAGATCACTAACCCTTGTTAACTGTCGAGTGATCACTGTTAACTGAATATGCCTTAAAGATAATTCCAAGCAAAACTCACAAAATAAATAAGCCGGATATATTTTGATATATCCGGCTTATTATGTTTATAATAGGTTCTGTTTATTGCATATATTTTTGAGCTAATTCGTAAACCTGTTTTGCCGACTTCTCCCACGAATATTTCTTAATCTGCTCCAGACCTTTTACACGCAAATCTTGCTGCAATGATTCATCGGCAAGCAACTGGTTTATTTTCATTGCCATATCACCCACATCATACGGGTCAATGTACAACGCCGCACCCTCACTCACTTCGCGCAGGGCGGGAATATCGGAATTTATAGCCGGACAACCGTAGGTCATCGATTCGAGCGGTGGCAAGCCGAAACCTTCATACAATGACGGGTAAACGGACAGAATAGCATTCTGATACATTTTCTGCAACGCATCGTCTGAGATATAGCCCGGAAGGAATACATTCTCTCCTATCAGCTTTTGCAGATCGGGGGTATTGAATGCCTTAAATGACATACCGATAATGTACAACTTTACCGATTTATCCTCTATCTTGTTAAACGCTGCTACAAGCCGCTCAAAGTTCTTTCGGGGATCCATTGACGAAACGGCTATTACGTATCGGTCTCCGGACGGATTGTGCCGATAATTCAATATTTCTTCATCAGATGGTTTATTGTGGAAAGGCACATTGCTATGCACTACATGTATCTTAGCCGCATCCAACCCTAGTGTATCTACTATCTCACGCTTGGAAAACTCGCTTACGGTAAGTATTGCATGTGCCTTACGCCCGATACGTGGCATCATATAATGATAGAAGCGATAATAATTCTTCGAAAACCATTGTGGATAACGCTCATGCGAAACATCGTGAATAGTCATTATCTGATTATTGTAGTTCAATGGTCCACATCCGGTAAAGCTTATGAGTAAGGGACTCCCTATTTTTTTCAGATAGCGGGGCAATGATACCTGTTCCCACAAATGGGTATTGAGTGAACCGCACTTGACCGTTTTAAAGTCAAATGTATAATCGGGATGTATTTCCTGCGGTACAGCCACATGAAAGTCTACACCCATTTCGTGCAACTTATTGCATATTTCGAAAGCATAGCGGTGCACTCCCGTAGCCTTCTGTGTCAGATACCTTCCGTTTACAACAAACATAGTTTTAGTGAATTATGAGTTATGAATTATGAGTTATAAATTACAAAGCAATCGGCAAATCAATTACGGAACAACAGCCGTTAATTCATAATTTATAATTTCTAATTCATAATTTCTTTGTACGTCTTTTTCCCATACCAGCTTCTCTTTACAAAGCATTTGGTGAGGCCTATCCAGAATCTCATCTTGAAACGGTTCCATGCTTTACAACCCGCTTTCGCTTCAGGGAAATAATCGTGATCGGCTAATATGTTGAAATAATATTTCTTTTTCTGTATTCCTTCTTTCAGGTATTCGATGTGATGTGTCACCGTTTTCGATTTCGGGAACACATAGAAACGTCCTTCTTTTATATTAGGAACGTAAGGATAAGCATATTTTATATAACTGGGTACATGCACAGGCATATTTTCAGTTATCCAGATATATCCGGCATTGGTATCGCGCAGGAAATTAGAGATATGGCATTCGGGGAAAAGCTCAAAATCAAATATTCCCGGATTTTCTCTTATATATTTTGTCTTGATAATAGCAAAATCGGTAGCCAGAGCATAATATTTATCGTACCAGTCGGCGCTAGACCATACTGCACCTGAGTTTTCTGATAACAAACGGGTGTACTTGGTCAACAATTTATCACCATACAGCCATGTATCAGCTTCCAGAATCAGTGTATAATCGCAATCTTCGGGAATATATTTAGCCCCCTCCAGCAGCAACTGTGAATTACCTTTACGGTGTCCGGCATTCTCTTCGAGAACCACCAGTTTATCTATCAGAGGTAGCGACTCCGGTGATACTTCATAACCCTTCGTCAAGCCATTGCTGACTACAATTATATAATAATCATTATCTTTCCATGTATCTGAGATTATCTGGAGATTATATTTCAAATCTTCAATCCTATCGTATACACGTATAAGTATAGCAATCTTCATTTCGTCTATTTTGTATGCCAGGTTTCCAAGCCTTTTTTAGTGAATGAGTATGGCTGAACCTTTCCGCCGAGTTTTTCTAAAGCTTTTGCTACTTCAAACCTGCTATTACCCGGACAATAGAAGAATACATATCCGCCACCGCCGGCTCCTGATATCTTACCCCCCGAAGAGCCTGCCGACATTGCTGTTTCGTACAATTCTTCGAAAAAGGGTGTAGAGATACCGTCTGCCATCTCACGCTTGTAGTTCCAGCCGCGATGCAGGATATGCCCTATTTCATCCAGATTATTTTTCAGTATTGCTTCTTTTATTTCGTAAGCCTGATTTTTTATCTGGTGCATGGCTTCTATCGACTTCGACTTTTGCTCTTTTACATTCTTTTGCTGCTTGGCAATAATGTCGCCTGAGTTACGGCTCGAATTTGTATAATAAAGCAGCAGATTATTAGACAACTCATTGATAATTTCGTTACGCACACGTAACGGATTCACAATGACTTTGTCGTCTGCATAGAATTCCATAAAGTTGAAACCACCGAAGGCGGCCGAATACTGGTCTTGCTTTCCACCTGCTTGCATGAGGTCTACGCGTTCGATAAGATATGCCAGATATGCCAGATCGTATTCACCTAATGGCAATGACAGCCACTCGGTATATGCTCCCAATATAGCTACAGCCAATGTGGATGATGTACCCAATCCTGAACCGAAAGGCACTTCCAGTGCACAAGTAAGTGTAAAAGACAATGGTTTGTTAGCATAATCCTTTACAATGCGGTTATATATCCCCTTCATCAAATCGGCCTTATCGTTCAGTATAGGAAGTTCTATAGCCGAATCGAATATATATTCTTCACCCGTCTGAGGTATGCGGAATACTATCTTGTTATCATCGCGGGGTTCTATATTTGCAAAAGCATACAGACTGATAGTTGCATTAAGGATACATCCTCCATACAAATCGGAATACGGAGATACATCCGTACCCCCCCCTGCCAGTCCTAAACGAAAAGGTGCTTTACTTCTAACAATCATCGTTATTCTTGATTTTTAAAGACAGTGCAAACTTATATAAATTTTCGTAGTGCGCATCGGCAATCGTGTAAATATCATTATCGCGTGAATATTTGTCGCCGACCAATACAGTGTACATACCCAGTTTTTTACCGAACAATATATCCGATTTGCTGTTGCCCACCATTATGCTTTCGGCAAATACAATCTCGGGATAATCTTCTAAAGCTCTGAAAGCCATGCCGACATTCGGTTTCCGGTTTATAGAGGTGGAAGCGGTATCGGTACAATAATATATCTGCGATATCTTTCCTCCATCTGCGGCAATCTCTGACAGCATATGTGAATGAACAGCCTGCAATGCTTCCTCTGTCATTACTCCACGCCCTACACCACGCTGGTTTGTTATCACGAAAATCTTATCAAAGAGTGTTGATAATATCGCTATCGCATCCAAAGCTTTTTCCTCAAAGACAAATTCCCGAACTGATTTCACATAATCGTCGGGACGTTCTATATTTATCACCCCGTCTCTGTCGAGAAAGAGATATTTATATTGTTTCATACTATCTGTCATTGGGCAAAATCAATATTTGCCTTACGATAATCTTCAGGAATACCAATATCGATAAAATATGTATCCTGAATATTTCCGTATATGGGTAGTGTGCTTATTTTTGCCTCGAGAACATCTTTTTCGAATGAGAATTTCACAGGAAGCTCTTTGTCGGACAAAAGGATGTCTTTATCTATCAGATATACGCCTCCATTTATCAGCCCCTCTTTACACTGCTGTTTTTCTATAAAGGCGATAATCCTGTTATCCGCATTTAGTTCTACTCTGCCGTAACGATCAAAGTTTGTCATGGGTTTCAATGCCAGACTTATATTTGCCAATTTCCCCTTATGGAACTCATACAGCATATTTATATCTACATCGAAAAAGGTATCTCCGTTTATCACAACAGCCCTATCTCCCTCAACTGATTGCATAGCCAGCTTTATAGCTCCACCTGTGCCTAACGGCTCTTGCTCTTTTACATATACTATTTCGAAAGGGTATTCATTTTTCTCAACCCAATTTGTCACCACTTCCGACAGATAACCTAAAGACAGTATTACCCTGCCAAAAGACTGAGCTTTACACCAATCGAGCAGATAGGATAGAAAGGGTTTTCCGGCCACTTCAGCCATGCATTTTGGCACATCACTTACTACTTCGCGTAGTCTTGTACCAAGCCCTCCTGCCAATATTATACACTCTTTTCTTTTCATATCCATTATGTATGAATCAGTTTTTTCTCCTTTTTCGTTTGTTGCTGTTCTTTGTTTAATCGAATCATCTTAGGATAATAAACATAGTACTTATAGAACATGAAATAAAAGAAGATAACAAACAATATGTGATTGAGATCGAACCAACCTTTGACATTCAAAACAAGACTGTAAAAACAAAGTGCATACCCCAGAATCTTTATCGTACTATGCTTTGTTCCCCACATTCTTACAATAAAGAAAGCATATCCGTAAAACAGTAAGGAACCGATTAGCCCCACATAATATAACATACGGGTATAACCGACATCAGATCCGCGAAAGATCATAACCCCGTCACCCGCTAATAGCACCTTTGTTAATTCCGGTATTTCAAACATTCCTTTGATACCGTCAGACGATCGTGTTTGCAACTCTCCCTTTTGGGCAAAGTTGATAAACAACTCAAAAGCCCAGTCGGCAAGCCCTTCGAAGTAGAACATGGCAAAGAGATATCCGCCGAAGAGCAAAAATACAGATGCTATCAGGAACTTGTGTATTTGTTTTCGTTGAGCATTTTTATCTTTAAAATAGAGAAAAGCAATCAGCGCAAACCCCACTCCGGCTCCGACCACTGTCGTTCTGGCCATAAACAGGCTTATGTAGAAAATAAAGACATACAGACTGGACAGAATAAAAAATTCGCTTGTCTTGAGGGGTTTTCTGATCAACAGGTACGATATGACAACAAGGGCAATACCATTGTTAGCTCCGGCACCGAAGAAGCCAATCCCGTAGCCCATCAGACGCTGCCAATTATTCTCGCCTACTACATCTTCGGTATATTGAGCTTGCAGCTGCAATGAGAAAAAGAAGTCTGCAATACTCTCGTTCAGGTACATAATAAATGTAATAAAACACTGAAGAGCAACAGCTCCTACTATATACATCAGAACAGTATCGACCGAAGGCTGCTTATGTACCTTAAATATAAATAAGACGATGAGATATGATGAGAAAAACCACGCTATTTCACTCTTGAAATACCCTAAGGTATAGGGGTCATTAGCATCGTTCATCCAGGCTACTGTAAGAAACCATAGCAAAACAACACCCATGCCCAATAGTAATATGATCGTTTCTTTGAATGGGAATCCGTGATACACGTAATATGCCATACCCACAACTCCCGAGAAAAGGATAAAGGAAGAGCCCATCACATCTAATGCCTGAGGATATATATGATAGAATGTCAATAGTAACGGGATTACCATTGGTATAATATCTTTCAGGTCAGGGATGTTCGATATCTCTTTTCGTTGCAGCATGTACTCGGTTACCTAAAAACAAGTTTGTAAATAAGGGACTTTTTGTATCTGAGCTTAAATGTACACTTTGTATAAAGAATTGCAAAATCCCGTGATGTATAATTTTCAGGTTTATACAACGGTGACTGTTTTAGTCTGTGCAATACTTTCAATCCCACACGGGAATTGGCGCATAAGCGTAACCAGTTTACCGACAGCATCCGGTCGAGATAAGCATTATCACAAAAAGGCTTCTGTTTATTAACAGTGAGCAAATTTAGCATAAATTCTTCACACTTGTCTAAATATTTTAAAGATGAATGCAAAGGTACGCATTCGGCAACGGAAGCATATACGTCTATAAAGTCGCTATCGGAGGGTAACCCCAGATGTGAGCAGTGTATTTTAAAAACTTTTTTCTTATTATCAGTCTGCAAATCTTCATGCAAAGAAGATACCTGATTCTGATGAACCCGGTAAAGAAGCAAGGGTTCCCCTACATTTGCCACTTTTGTTTTATATACGGCTTCTGACCATAAGGCATAGTCTTCGACATGAAGGAATTCAGGCTCAAATTTCAATCCAAGTTCGGTAAAAACACGTTTACGAATCATTACTGCGGGGTGGCAGATTCCCGACTTGAAAAGCAGGTATGCCCTGAGTTCGCTATCTGTAAGCGGACTATGGTGTAGCGTTTTCTTTGCAGGGTTTTCAGAATTGAAAGCATAAAAAAGCGTACTGACAATGTCATGATCTCTATTAGCTTCCAGGAAAGCAACTTCTTTTTCTATACGGGTAGGCAACGATATATCATCGGCATCCATACGGGCAATATATTCACCATTACACAATGCTACTCCTTTGTTCAGTGTTTTTATAAGTTTCAGATTCACCTCGTTATCGACCACTGTGATGCGGGAGTCCTTTTGTGCCAGTTTACGCAACAGATCACCGGTACTATCAGTAGAACAATCGTTGATAGCTATTATTTCCAGATTGGTATAGGTCTGACTGAGAATCGAATTAACCGACTCTTCCACATACTTCTCTACATTGTAGCAAGGTATCAATACCGAAACCAAAGGTGTGCTCATCTTTTATTTGCAATGATTTCATTAAAAACGGATGTATATCCGTCCACCATTTTTTCTATAGTAAAATTGGCAAGGTATGACTGCCGGGCATTGTCCGACATCGTTTTTTGCCTCTCTTCATCCGAAAGGATATATTCTATTTTTTCTATAAAAATAGACTGATCGTTTTCCACAGCAAAGCCGTTTCTGCCATCCAATACTTCCGTTATACCTCCTACAGCAGAAGCCACAACCGGGACTTTATAGGACAAAGCTTCGAGCAAAGACATCGGTAAGCCCTCATAGTTGGATGGTAGAATAAATACATCTGCATATTTCAGAGAATAGAAAGCCGAATGCATCTCTCCCAGACAGAATGCATTATCAGGCAGCCCTTTTATCTTCTCCTTATTACCTATCCAGACAAATGCATACTGAGGCATATCACGAGCAATATCAACAAACAATTCGAATTTCTTTTGTTTGGATATGCGTGATATACACATTACGATTTTAGGATAGGATTGTTTTATTTTTTCAAGTTCTTCGGTAACATGGTTCTTTAACTCGTACTTCTCCACGTATTCATCCGTAACTCCGTTATATATGCATTCCACATTTTTAGAAATGCCTTCTTCCTGCATCATCTCTACATCGTAACGGCTAACGCCGATTATGCGGAATGCCCTGTTCTTAAACGATTTTTCAATAATAAGGAATTTACGGAATGCTTTTCGGATAGAATCGAAACCGTGAACTGTATAAACGATTTTTTTAGGGCTGAAAGCAATGCGTCCCAATACGCCCATTTTGGAAGAATGCAGATGTACGACATCAGGTTTATATTTAAATCTGTAATAAAACAGTTTAAACAATAAACCAATATCCCTCCACGAAATTTCTTTCCGATGGCTATTAAGTTTGATCTTTGTAAAATTGTCTCCGAGATTGTTCCAGGCCTCTCCATCACCGCCATATAAAACAAAAAGCTCGTGTTCGGGGCTTAATGTTTTTATCAGATTGGCTACAATAGTCTGAGCACCGCCATATTCGGAAACAGTAATAATCTGGAAAATTTTCATCTACTTAGCCTTATCGACACAATTCGATGGTAAAGATAATAGTTTTTATCTGTTTTTTTGTTAATATTATTCTATAGAAGTCTTCTTTAGTATATTTTCAGTCTGTCAATGTAGTTTTTGCAAGCTTTTTCCACCTCAGATAGCCGAATATGGAAACTACAAAATAAATGAAAAACATACACCCTGACATCACATCGCCCTGTACAAAGAGCAAAATCGAAGATATAAGATTAGCAGGAATCACCAGTAGCCACTGGTCTGCCCATTTGCGCGAAATCATCCATAAAGCAACAATGTTAAGAGATGTAGACAAAGCATCGCCTGCCGTCAGTAAAAACGGATTTTCAGTGAGATGCAGGTAACCAGCCGATTGTGTAAGCAGTATATATAACAATATGGTGAAAACCATAACACCTGATACAATAGGAATGATATACTTTTTCCCGACACGGGTAATGATCTCATTGCCTGTCTGATCGTCTCTGTTACGTGTAAGCCACATAATCCAGCCATAGACAGATGCAAAGAAAAAATATGTGTAAATACCCATACTGGCATATAACCCGGCATGGTAATAGATATAGATAAAGAATGCCGCCATAACGATACTGGCAAGCCACATCCATACATTGGCCTTATATTCCAAATACAGAAATATCAGCCCGATAACAGCACCTGTTATACTTACCCAATTATTAATTATAAAATCCGGCATAGTTTTTTTAGTTTCAAAATTTTTAATTTCAAGATTTCAGGTTTCAAAATTATCTGCTTTATTTATTAGAATTTTGAAATCTTGAAACCTGAAATCTTGAAATAGTATTAAAAGCGATATCTGATCTTTCCCATCAGGTTAGCTCCTGCCTGAGGAAACAAGCCTTTATATACTTCCTCACTGCCATCCGAAAACTTATAAGTTTCTACCCATGCGTTGGCATTGTATTTTATACTAGCCAGATTGTTGATAAAAAACTGGAAGTCAAATGTACCTATTTTATGTGTGTCGAGTGTATAAGACACTACCAAATCGGTTACCAGATGATCTTGCAGCCTGTTGTCAGGGTTGGATGTATTGTCATAATACATACGCCCTACATACTTATTCACAAAAGAGAAACTGAAATCTTCTTTTTCGAACGGTTTGAATGTAACTATTCCGCTAGCTACTACATTTGGAGAGAACGATATATCGGTCGATTTGTGAAACTCTGATATTTGCCCCAGATAATTCCAGTCGGTATCGTAATAATCATAATAGGCTGTATAATTTTTGATCTTATTGCGGCTCAGTGTCAGATTCCCGTCAAGCCGCATCCATTCAGTTGGCGTGTATGCCATAGCCAGTTCGATACCGGTACGGTAACTGTCAGGGACATTCTCCTGCAACTTATACCCTGTATCGTTCAGTTTGCCTGTTTGTACCAACTGGTCTTTATAATCCATGTAATAGAGATTGGCACTGAATGAGAATACAGAACTTGTATATCTGTAGCCCAGTTCGTAATCATACAACCGTTCGGATGTTATATCACGCGCACCTCCACCTTTAAGAGATTCTTTCAGGTCGGCACGCAATGGCTCCCTGTTAGAGATACCGAAAGATGCATATACTTCATTATACTTCGCAAAGCGGAAGGAAGCACCACCTTTGGGATTGATGAAATTATAATAATTGTTATTCGACAAGTCCATCAGGTCGTCGTCTATCCCTTTCATACGGTAATCGATATAACGATCCTGAACTTCAGCAAAGAGGGACAGATTCTCCACAGGTCTGTACTCTACCTTAAGAAAAGCGTTCATATCCTTCTTATCGGCTTCGTTTCTGTACCACTCGTAGCCTTCGGGTATATTCTGATTATATTTTGCCCATAGTAACCGCCCGTAATGGTCTCCGTCAAAGTAGTTGTACACTCCGCCCAGTGTCAACCCCAGCTTATGTTTTTGATAATTGAGATTGAATCCGCCTGTGTACAGATGGTTCATCATTAGCTTACGGCGTATTATATCTGATTTCTTATATGTAACGCCGTTCACTACCTGATCGTCTATACCAAATTTTTCGCCGAACTTCTGATCGGTTTTATAGTTTTCATAATAACCGTAACCATGATTGTAGCTCAGATTGGCATTCAGTGTCAGCGCACTTGTCAGATAACGTGTATAGATAAGCTGACCTATATTGGAATAGTAGTTGTCCGTTTCGTTATCGTAGTAGTGATTCCCTGTTTCGTCTTTGTATTCACCTGCTTTATTGTACCGTCTGTCGATATTTATCATATCGGGACTTATGCCTTCCCACGTGATTCCTGTGTGCTGAATACCGTTCATGTAGATAAGGCGAATCAGTTGCTTTTCGGAATAATGCGATACGGCTGCATAAATATTCCGGTGGTCTACCTTCCCGTTACGTATGTACCCGTCACTTTTGGTATAAGAATAGCGGGCATCTACAGACAATCCATTCTTCATGATGCCTGTACCTGCCGCCGCTGTAAGCAGTAATGTATTGTATTGCCCATAAGCCGAAGAGAGGTCTGCATATGGTTTCGGCCTGCCGCCTAGCGTCTGCATGGAAATACTGGCTCCGAACGAAGCTGTACCGTTTGTAGCCGTACCCACACCACGCTGTACCTGCATACTTTGTAGTGAATTTGACAAGTCGGGCAGATTTACCCAATATACTTCCTGACTTTCGGCATTGTTCAACGGCATACCATTCAGTGTGATATTGATGCGGTTCGCATCTGTTCCCCTGATGCGAAACGACGTATTTCCTACAGCCGTTCCCCCTTCGGTATATGCAACTACCGACGGTAGCGTCTGCAAAAGAGCTGGAATGTTCTTTGCTGCGTTTTCCTGTTTTATCTGCATTTCGCTGAGATTTGAATAGGCTACGGGGGCATCGTCACTCACTCGTGTAGCCGATACGACCACTTCGTCCAGTTTTACAACTTTCAATGTGTCTGATTTTTGTTGAGAATAGGCTCCACTGCTACTTACAATAACAGCAAAGAAAGCCCAGAATACCTTTTTCATTTAAAATAATAATTTGCAAAAGCATAAAACAACACCAAAATGATGCTTATACTTCCTGTTAAACAAAAAAGGGGTTTTTAATAAGATGATTTCCCGAATTTTAAAATATGCGTGCGCGAAGCATAATTCTCAATCCCTACGCCAGCATTACCCGGATCAGGTATATGGGTATGATCTCAGCCCGTTCTATTAAGGCACCCCTAAGATTTCAGCGGCAAAGATAGGCAAACCTTTTTAATAAATAAGTGTTTACCCTTTATAAAAAGTTTCTATAACTATAACTCTCGATGTTACAAAACGCAAAAATTACAGTCATATAAATAATAAAAGATATTTATGTACATTTGTCACAAAATAAAGAAATGATATGAAAAAATTTAAGAACAAACTATTCGCAGTATTATTTGCGGTTACTGCACTAGTAGCTTTCTCTTCATGTGAAAGCGATGACTATGAATGGCTACGTGGTACACTTAATTTATCCACAGTTAACGACAAGGAGCCTATTTACACTTATGAAGGGGGGCTGTTCAGTTTTAATTATAATTTGCGTGCTGAAGATATCAGAGGCATAGATGCACGCAGATTAGATATTGTAGACGTAAGATCATATGAGTCTGAAGTTTTCCTTTTCCAGAGTAATTTGTTCAGACCGAATGATCGGATAAATATAAGATTGAGAGCCGATGGCGTAAAATCGTACACACTAAGAATGATAGTTATAGTTAACGATTATGGTGACAGAGTAGCAATGGTAATAGATGAAGACCTCTATTTACTAAGAGAATTTATGTCCAATATGACATATAATTTAGCTCGCAATGGCCAACTCAAGTTTTACATTGACGGTGAACTACTTAGTACATCCCAAGATACCTCTTTTGATTTTGAAGTTAGAAATGACTTTGACTTTGAAGTCAGATACTAATTAAAGCAACAACTTGAACTTGAAAAAAGCAACTATATTCTTACTAACATTATCCTGTATTTTCCTCTCATCTTGTAGTAATGGAGAAGAGGACAATTACAGCAATGAGAAAGCACAACTAATAGTATCTACAGAGGGAACTGTTTATCAAAACATTAAAACAGACAATGAAGGAGAATTTGCACTCCATATGATTATATCAGCTTCTGATATAACAGGAGTGGAAACATCTGCACTGAATGTAGACAATATAACGGTTAACAATGCCGAATGGCGGTTCTACAGTCCGGACTTCACTTATGGCGATCCTATATATACCAGTCTGGCTCTGGATGGTAATACTTATTGTAATATTGTATGGGCAGTAGACGAACATAGAAAAACCATTCCATTAGATGCTAAGCATACATTGTGCGAATTTGTAGAAGAGATGACAAGAATAATTCTGCAAAAGGGAAGTGTCTCACTTGCTATATACGGCGAAGCACCTAATCCGAGGCAACGGAATACCACATTTAATATAGAATTTAACAACGAATTGGAATTCAAGGTAAAGAACTAGGTATATGTCTGATAAACCACTCATCGTATTATCCGACTATTCTCTTGAAATACAACAAATAGACCAATCGGATCTATCACTAAGGAACAAATATATCCGGTTGAAACAAATACTCGAACGAAGCTGTAAAGATATCACTGCCAGTGAATCTTTGCAGTTTCCTTCTTTATTCTCGCGCCTTGTATTCATATCTCAGAAATATGAACTGCCCAAATCGCTGGAATGGCGCTTGCAAAACATACGAATAAAGGCAGCCTTCCTCCTCCGCAGCGAAAAACACCTTATATCGCCATATCAATATGAGCAGGCGAAGGAAACACTGGAAAAATTCTTTTTGGTTATCAATGGCAATACTATTGAATTATCAGATAATGCTGAAAAGGAGAACACTACACCTCTATCACTCGACAAGATACGTGTACAGGTACTGGATATAGACAGGGAAAACGAAATAATTATATGCCAGTCCGACAGCCTTACGGACGAAACGTTGCGGGTAAAATATAATATTGAACATGTAAATGACTTGTTTAACGATACTATCAGCCGACTGTGGACAGGGGCACAACTCAACCTGATAGACGTAAAAGAAGACGGTGAGGGTTACTATATTCCGAAAATAGTTGTACTTGAGCCCGATTACCTGATAGATGCTTCTGCAATAGCCGAGTGCTTTCAGTCATACGGGAATTCACATCTGCATTACTTCCGCCGCAAGTTTGAACCGAATGCAAATACACATTATATACTGCTCGGAAATCTGGCTAACTATTTTCTGGACGAACTGATCTATGCAGAAGATGCTGCTACAGTGACTTTCGAAGATACCTTTATGAAGTCGTTTCGTTCCATGCCCTTTGAATATGCTTCGTGTAAGGAGATACAAAACAACAGCGACTTCAAAGAGTTTATGGCGAAAGCCGAAAGCCAGTTCAACAACATTAAGCGTGTAGTGCTGAACGATATGCCTGCCAACGGTTTTAAGGCAGCGGACTGCATACTTGAACCATCCTTCTTCAGTGAAAAGTATGGTTTTCAGGGAAGGCTCGATTTGCTACAACTGGCAGAAGACAGAACAGGAACAGACCGCATTATAGAACTGAAATCGGGCAAACCACCCTACCCTCGCGAAGATGTGACCAAGATAGCACCGAATCACGAGACACAAACAGCTGTTTACCGTCTGATGATACAAAGTGTATTCGGCAAAGATGCACGCCATATATATCCGACCATCTTGTATTCGGCTGCGGAAAACGATGGAGAGAACATCCGTTTTGCCGCTTTCTATCAACAACTGGAGAAAGAAATAATCAATACACGCAACCTGATCGTAGCCACCGAACACGATCTATATATCGGTGATGGAGGAACGGTAGAAGATACTTTCCGTAAATTATTTGACATGAATAATTACGGACGTGTACCGCAGTTCTTCACTGACAAGCTAAATGAACTCAAGAAGATACTAGACGGTGCGTCTACTGTGGAAAAAGCATATTTCTACCGGTATATCAGTTTTATATCGCGTGAACTGTACCTGCAAAAAACAGGAGATGAAGGTTACGATTCGTCAATGAGTGTTTCCGCACTATGGAACACTACTTTTGAGGAACGGCGCGATGGACTGGATCTGATAGCCGGACTGGAGATAGAAGGCATAGACGATAGCGGACGCGATATGATTATCCGTTTCAGACGGGAAATACAGCCCGACTGTGTCAATTTTCGTGAGGGCGAAATTTGTATCCTTTATCCGAAAGAGCAGGAAGACGATTCGGTGCTGACAAACCAGATACTGAAAGGAACGGTCGTAAAAATATCATCAACGGAAGTAATACTGAGATTCAGATATAAACAGCGAAACCGAAACTTTTTCACGAAATACAGATATTGGGCGGTAGAGCATGACAAGCTTGATCACAGCTATAATGCCATGTTTAAAAGCCTGTTTGCTTTCCTTGCTTCGCCAATCGAGAAAAAAGAACTGCTGTTAGGTATCAGACAACCGGATTCATCCTATAATGAAGTTCATACAGGAGAATACTCCCAAGAGCTAAAGCAGGAAGTCATTATAAATAAAGCCTTGTCAGCCAAAGACTATTTCCTCATCGTAGGGCCACCGGGAACAGGCAAGACATCTATTTTTGCCCGAAAACTGATAGAACGGCTACATGCCGAACCCAATACAAACATTCTTGTCATAGCATATACCAACAGGGCTGTAGACGAATTATGCGCATCGGTATGTGCAGCTTTCGGCGAAGATGAGGCTGCGTGTAGCAAGTATATCCGTATCGGCACAGAGCTTTCGTGCGGTGAACCATATCGCCATCGCCTGTTGCAGAATATCTCACATAAGGCAAAAAACAGGAAAGAACTGCTGACTGAAATAGACAATACCCGTATTTTCATTGGTACGCTGGCATCCGTAACCGGAAAGTCGGAGCTATTCGATCTGAAACAGTTCGATACAGCTATTATAGATGAAGCTTCGCAAATACTGGAACCTCAGATAATTGGACTACTCCCTCAGTGCGACAGGTTTATAATGATAGGTGACCACAAACAGCTATCTACAATCACTTTGCAGGATGAGAACAAATCTAAGGTCACCGATAGTGAGCTTAACGCTATCGGCTTGTACGATTGCCGCGAGTCACTGTTTGAACGCCTATACCACATCTGTCAGAAAAACGAATGGACACACGCTTATGATACACTGACATATCATGGCCGTATGCACTACGACATTGCCGAACTGGTAAATAATAGCTTTTACGACAATCGGCTTAAGACAGCTACCGAAAGGCAACAGATACCATTATCTTTACCAAACTACGATGCGGACGACAAATATCAGTCTGTGGTAGCGAATACCCGCATCGGATTTGTTCCTGTAAGGGTGTCCGACTATTCCAATTCGTCTGATAAGATAAACCTTGCCGAAGCTGATACTGTCGTTTCATTGGCTACAGCATTATTGGAGGTTTACCGTGCCAACAATCTGGATTTCGATTCACAAAAAACATTGGGAATCATTACCCCATACCGCAATCAGATAGCACTGATAAAGCGTAAACTGGAAGAAACCGGAATTGCCGAACTAAGGGATATTATGGTAGATACGGTAGAGCGCTATCAGGGTAGCCAACGCGATGTTATAATCTTCTCGTTCTGCTTCAATAAGCCTTATCAGCTCCGCTTTTTCAGCAATATGAACAGGGAAAACACTGTAGACAGAAAACTGAATGTAGCACTTACCCGTGCGCGAGAGCAGCTGTTTCTTGTAGGAAATGACCACATACTAAGCCAAAACTCTATCTATAAAAAAATATTGGAGGCTATCGGATAGCTAATCTAACTCTTCGATATAGGCATTTGGATAACCGCTCCTATCCTTATGTATTTTCAACAGATAGCGTCTTCGTTCACCTAAAGGAGTTTCATGTATAAAAAGAGTTTCAAAATCTTTATCGCCTGATTTGAATACTCCATTTAAGGAGAAATAACGATCGGTATAGGTATTATTCAAAGGAGAGTGATCCCATTCTATATCACCTAACCTTTGCTCCATCTCCACTACTTTCAATGGCCAGCCGTCATTATAGAATGAAAGAGAAAATTCTCCATAGTTATCTCTCTGATCGGAGGAGTAACGATAATTTCCACCACCACTTCTGCTTATAGCCGGTTCATCTATATATATGATATTTTTCAGTTCATAGCCCTTATTTCCTATGTGTACACTTCCCTCCTGCAAATATGACATCTTCACATCATTCTTTACAGAGGTTATCAACTCGCTTTTTAGTATCGGAATGAGCGAATCTCCGACTAGGTCGATCGAATTATATGAATTATAAACAGAAGAAATATCCGGTGAATATGAGTCGGTAGGGACAAATACCGTATACAAAGTATCGTTACTTATGCGTTCTACTTTATACCAGTCTTTTTCAAATACCAAGAATGCTTCGGTAGATACCCGCTCTGCCCTTTTCAGCAAATTGTCCCTTTCTGTCTGTTTTTCTGTTTCATATTGTTTATCACGATCCGCCTTTTCCAACATGTCTCCTGCAAATTTAGCCCCATAAAAAATAGCTGTGCAGCTAACTATCACACCCAATATACCTATCAGATAGCTTTTACCACTCACACCGGTCTGTTCTTCTCTGACTACATTGGTATCCGACCAGTTGTCGTGCCATCTGCTGCCAAGCAGGAAAGCTATACGCTCGAAAGGAATAATACGACAAAAACTACGTAGAATAGCGGTTCCCACAGGTAAGCTGTCCATATCATTTTTTATCGTGCGGCTCTCGGTCAGGTATTTACCGGGGGTAGCTCCGAATATTGTTTCAAACAATATGTAGAAAAATAACTGTAATATGATAAAACAGACTGCAAGGAAAGATGCAGCAATGCTGTTAGGTATCTCCATTAACCGCCCCAGCCATATCACCCAAGGGTAAAAAAAGAACATCAGTAATAAGAGATCGGTTACAAGGTGCGAAAAGCGTTGCCAGCCTGTTGTTTCCACATAATTACTTATCTCGGCATCTCCCAGTTTGTATGATTCCACTTTCAATGATTTTAAAGTAGTCATATGTTTTAATGCCAGATAAGAAACTACCAGAAAAGAAATCTTGATAAGGAGGATCAGGGCATATAACACACTCATATTTTTCAGTTCGAAGATCAGTATAGATAGAATAGGTACTACATTATATATAAAGACCAGACTAAAACAGAATCGCAGTAAACGCACTTCCCGACCATTAGTCTTCAGGCATAGAACCGAACCTGAAAGAAATAAAATATTAATGATAAATCCAACTACCAAAGCCAACTCTCTAAGAAAACTAACAGGAGAAGCAACTGCCGAAAAACTAAATATAGTGGAAGGTGTTTTATCACCCATGAATATATAAAGGATATATGTAAACAGGGAATATAGCGAGAATACACATCCTGCCCAAGCGATCAACCGGAGTTTTTTGTCCATAGTATCGGGTTATAGTTTATAAAAGTTTTTGAGAAGTCTTCTTTAAAATTAGCAACTATACAAATCTAGAAACATTATATAAACCTACAAAAAATATTACAAAAAACAATTTAGTTAAACATTCAACTAAATTATTTTGTTATACCTTTGCAGTCGAAAAAAATGATAAAGACATGATGCAAACATTTGTACAAACAATATTGCAAACGCAGTCTTTCTACCGTCAGATAATCCATAGAAAAATACGAGAGCATAATATAGATGTGACATTTGAGATGTTACACATATTGCGCTGTATGGACAGGGTTGGTGATAAAGTGAACCAACAGGAACTGGCAAATCTGACGTTCAAAGACAAATCGAGCCTCTCTTATCTGATAAAGAACATGGAGAAAAGAGGACTGATCGCACGCGAAGAAGATGCCGCAGACAAGCGCAACAAGCTGGTTATGCTGACAGAGAAAGGAGAACAATTGTATATACAGATCAAAGACATTATAGAAGATGTATATACAACACTGGAACAAAATGTGAATACCGAACATATACAACTGTGCATAGAATATATGAAAGAGTTTACAGGAACAATAAAAGATAATTAAGTAATAAGCAAGTGAAAAAGTATTTATACACCCTATTTACAATACTATCCATATCGCTACCGCTTACAGCCCAAACAACATACAGACTGACAGTAGACGAACTATTCGAAAGAGGGATACAAAGCAGCATAGCCATTCAGACCTCTATTGTAAAAACGCAGATTTCGGAAGATAAGGTAAGTCTGGCAAAGAACAAACGATTGCCGGATATTTCGATCAACGGGCTATTCGGGTACGTAGGTACTCCCATCATCCTCGACAAGGACTTTTCTTTCCTGCAACATTCCAATACACCCGACTGGAAACAAAACTATCAGGTGAGTGCTACTCAGCCGATCTATCAGGGCGGACGTATCAAAAACAGTATAGAAAAGGCCGATCTGGAAAGACAAGTAGCCGAACTCTCGCTGCAAAAGGATAAATCAGACCTGCGACTATGGCTGATAGGCAAGTATCTGGATCTCTTCAATATGTACAAAGAGCGTGAAGTGTACACGAAGAATATAGAAGAAGCACAGATCCGCCTGCGCGATATAGAGAAGATGAAAGAACAGGGGATGATTACTTCGAATGATGTACTTCGCAGCCAGATCATTCTCACTAATTACGAACTTTCATTTAAAGAGACACAGAACGACATACAACTTACTTCGCAACAGTTGGATATAGTTTTGGGACTGGACGAAAATACGATACTGCAACCGGACGAGAATCTGCTGTCTTACCGATTGGCTATACAGACTGAAAACGATTATATATATCAGGCTTATGCACAATATCCCGATCTGAAAATAGCAGAACGCAATATAGCGCTGGCACAGAACAACCTGAAACTGACCAAGGCCGACTACCTCCCTACCCTGTCGCTACAGGCAAGTAATACGCTTGCACGCCCGATACCGAATGTATCTCCGGCTCAGGACTTATACCTCAATGCCTGGGGTGTAACGCTGAATCTCAGCTATCACATATCTGCCCTGTTCGACAAGAAGCATAATACAAATGCAGCCAAAAGCCAGATACACTTACAGGAACTAGCTCAGGAGCAGCAGAAGCAGCATATACGTACCGAAGTAAAATCGGCATTCATAAAACATCAGGAAGCACTGGACAGAATTAAGGCTCTGGAAAAGACACTGGAGCAATCGAATGAGAACTACCGCATTGTAAAGAATAAATACTTTAACCAACTGGCGATACTCACCGATCTGCTGGATGCCAATTCGGTACAGTTAAATGCCGAGTTGCAGCTGACAGCAGCTAAGACCAACGCAATATATACTTATTATCAATTACAAAAAGTTAGTGGAAACTTATAATTATGGACACAGACAAACCAACTAATATACCGGACAGCAAACTAGAAGAAAAGGAAGCCTATCTGAAACTGAAAAAGAAGCGTACCCGCAACATTATACTCAACACTATCAGCATACTGCTTGCACTGGGAGGCATTATATGGGGTGTCAATTTCTTTATGCGGTACTACAGATATGAGATCACTAACGATGCTACCATAGAGCAGTACATCACCCCCGTTAATTCGCGCATAGCCGGATATATAAAGGAAGTACGATTCACCGAACACCAATGGGTAAATGCAGGCGACACCCTGCTCATTATAGACGACCGCGAGTTCAGGATAAAGGAAATGGATGCTGAAGCTGCACTGATGGATGCGCAAAGCACCTCATCGGTACTCTCATCGAGCATAGCCACTACCTCAACAAATGTAGCCGTATCGGATGCCAACATAGAAGAGGCTAAAGCCCGTCTGTGGAGAGCCGAACAGGATATGAAACGATACAAGAACCTGCTTGATGCCGAATCGGTATCGCAACAGCAGTATGATCAAATAAAGAGTGAGTTCGATGCGCAAACCGCTCACTACAACGCTTTGCTAAGACAGAAAGAGTCATTGAAGTCCACATCTTCCGAAACATCGAAGAAGCAGGGAAACGCAGCGGCTACAATCCTGCGGCGTGAGGCCGATCTGGCAATGGCAAAATTAAACCTGTCGTATACGGTAATCACAGCCCCATACAGTGGCTATGTAGGACGCCGTACTCTCGAAGTTGGGCAGCTGGTACAGGCAGGACAAACAATTACCAACCTGATAAAGAACGACAACAAGTGGATCATAGCCAACTATCGCGAGATGCAGATAGGAAATATATACATCGGGCAGGAAGTAAAAATAAGGGTAGACGCCATTAGAGGAAAGACCTTTAAAGGTAAAGTAACCGCCATATCGGAAGCCACAGGATCGAAATATTCCATGCTGCCGACCGACAATTCGGCCGGAAACTTTGTCAAGATACAGCAACGTATCCCTGTACGCATCGACTTTGAGGATATCACTGCCGAAGATATGCAGAAACTGCGTGCCGGAATGATGGTGATTACCGAAGCTATAAAAGACTGACAACATGATTATCCCTGTTATAAAAACAACGGCTATAAGCCCATTTAGAAGTTGGGTTCCCAACTGGCTGAAAACTGTTGTTGCCCTCATCATACTGATACCCATACTGCTGGTGAACGGGGCATATACCGGAAGTAACATCGACATATCCAGTTATCTCGGTGTTATCTCCGAAGACATCAATATGGCGTATTATGCTTCATCGGTGGGCATGGCTGTTGCACATCTGGTAATACCCAAAGTAAAACCTATTGCCACAGCAAAAACAATTATCCTCATTGTATTACTGTTTCAGGTGCTTCTCAGCTTTATCTGTGCAGAAACCAGCTATATAGAGATCATCATTATATGCAGTTTCTTCATCGGTTATTTCAAGGCATTCTCTATGATAGAAACTATCAACATACTGATGCCTGTCCTGAGTCCGAGTGGCACACGTAACGAATTTTATGCAAAGTTTTATCCTATAATACTCACCTGCGGACAATTATCACTGGTATTAACAGCCGAACTGGCTTATATATACAACTGGCAATATATGTACTATTTTATGATACTCATGTTGCTGGTGTCGATCATTGCTGTAGTAATATGTATGTCGTTTGCCCGAAGGCTTGTGCGCATACCTTTCAAAGATATAGACTGGCTGAGTTTTTTCCTCGTATCGGTTTGCTTTATGGCTATTGTCTATGTGGCAACCTACGGAAAGACGAAAGACTGGTTCAATTCGGGTCAGATTATAATCGCTACGATACTGATTCCGCTGACCGGTTGGCTTTTCATCCGCCGCCAATTTTCCGACACGCCGTTTCTGGATATGAGCGTATTGAAGAACAGAAACTCAGTGACCATTTATCTCCTGTCTTTCCTGCTCATGTTTTATGCTTCATTCAGTATTCTCATTTCGTCATACACTACTAATGTACTTCGGTTGGACAGCACCCATGTAAACGAATTATACCTGTATATGATTCCCGGTTTTTTAGTTGGTGGCGTCATCTGTTACTACTGGTTCCTTAAAGAGATACGTATGGCATGGCTCATATTTCTGGGATTCGCCTGTTTTACATTGTCCATAGCCTTGTTATACTTTCAGATAACACCAAACGGCTTGTATGAAGACCTGTATCTGCTCATGTTTCTCAGAGGTATCGGTATGCTTGTGTTGTTTGTGGCTTTTGCAATTTATGGTATATACGGATTATCACCGAGGCAACTTATATACAATGCATTCTTTCTTATCACCGCACGTTCGGCACTTGCTCCTGCCATTGGTGCTTCTGTACTGACTAACTGGCTCTACCGCCTGCAGCAAAAAAATACAAGTATCTTGTCGGAAGGAGTAGATATGCAAAACCCTCTTGCTAACAGCCAGTTTACCTCATCTGTAAATTCAGCTTTGTCACAAGGGTGGAGCCTCGAAGATGCCCAACGCATTGCAACAAATCTCCTATACCAGAAAATACAGGTACAAGCCGTCACCATCAGCATAAAAACCATAGCCGGATGGATGCTGATATTGGGCATTCTATTGCTGATAGGCATTGTATTATACTTCCTGCAATTTAAGCCTGTAAGGTTGATGAAAATGGGTAATGATATGTCGGGGTAATAATTACAGTCAACAGTGATCAGTCAACAGTTAACAACAAAAGGTAACAACCAACGGTCACAGGAGCGAAGCGTATGTAAAGGTAACACATTTGCACAGTTTGTTTGTCACTTTACCTTTCCTGTAGGAGCAGACTCGCATGTCTACCCGTATATTCGTTTTAATATTTTTTTATCCGGTCAATACTGTTAACTGAATATACCTTACAGATAAAGTTATTTATTTCTCATATCACCTCTTTATCAACCTATACCAGAAAGCAAGCAAAACCGTTTGTCTTTTATAAGAAAATATTAGATTCGTTCAGAATTAGAACAGCCAAAACAAAAACTTCATTAAAAACGCATAGGGCTTTAAAACATTCCGGGAGATAAACAGTCTTATATAATAGAGGCACAGAACTATTTAATTCTCAGAATGGGCGCAATATGGTAAAGACTATAGCAATAATCATGGATAAAGGAGTTCCAAGCAAGGAAATAAAGGAAGATACTACCGTAAATATATTCAGAATAGAAGATGACAAAGTTTTCAGCTACGAAAGTATAAAACTCGACAACAATAGCAATGATCACTTCTCATCTCTGCTGAAGTTGAAAGAGATCAGTCTGATTTACATAGACACGATTACTAACGAATTGAAATACATTCTCAGCAAACTGGGAATCGGCATCAAGTGCAAAGACGAATGGGATAATGACAAGTTCATTTCTCAGTTTGTTTTTAGTTAACAGTCAAATAATTTCATCTAAACGAAAAAACTCCGGTAAGACTTTTACCGGAGTTTTTCTATTTTAGAAAATAAAATCATTTACTTCTTGTTTACTCTGAAACGTTCGTTACCGTTCTTTATGAAGTCTACTATCTGGTTAGCCGCAGCAATACCAGCATTTGTATTAGCCTCTGCTGTCTGGGCTCCCATCTTTTTAGGAGTAGAGAAATAACGTCCGGCGAATTTTTCAGCCAGTTCGGCATGGTTACCCGGCATAATGTCCGTAACATATTTGAAATCCTTACGGTCTTCCAACAGTTTCACCATTTCTGCTTCATTGATTACTTCCTTACGTGCTGTGTTGATAAGCAAGGCGTTCTTAGGCATTTTGCTCAACAGTGCATAGTTGATAGAATTCTTGGTTTCAGCAGTTGCAGGTATATGCAGAGAAACCACCTGACAGGTTGCGTACAGTTCGTCTGCCGAAGCAACAGCTTTTACTCCTTCTTTTTCTATCTGCTCTGCTGTAAGGAACGGATCGTAAGCGTACACTTCCATCCCGAAACCTTTAGCTACGCGGGCTACATTACGCCCTACATTGCCATAGGCATGGATACCCAGTTTTTTTCCGTAAAGCTCTGTACCCGAAGTACCGTTATAGAAATTACGTACTGCATATACAGCAAGTCCCAGAGCCAGTTCAGCCACAGCATTGGCATTCTGCCCCGGTGTGTTCATCACACATATATTATTTGCCGTAGCAGCATCGAGGTCGATATTATCAAAACCTGCACCTGCACGCACTACAATTTTCATGTTTTTTGCAGCATCCAATACTTCCTTATCAAAAATATCGCTGCGGATGATCGCGGCATCAGCACCGGCTACAGCATCCAGCAATTGTTTTTTCTCTGTATATTTTTCGAGCAACACCAGTTCATAACCGGCTTTCTCAATCACACTTCTGATACCGTTTACTGCTTCTGCGGCAAAGGGTTTATCTGTTGCTATTAATACTTTCATTTTATATAAGCCCCTCCAACCTCCCCAAAGGGGGAGGCTATAATGAGGGTATTTTTTTAATTGTTACAATTAATATTCATTTTTCCAGAACAAGAGAAGTCCCCCTTGGGGGATTAGGGGGCCTATTTAACCAATCTTTTTTCAAACTCCTGCATTGCATCAACCAGTGCTTGTACACCTTCGATAGGCATAGCATTGTAGATAGAAGCACGGAAGCCACCAACAGAACGGTGTCCCTTCAATCCGTCAAGGCCTCTTTCTTTAGCTAAAGCTAAGAAGTCAGCTTCATTTCCTTCATATTCTGATGAAAGCACAAAGCATACATTCATTATTGAACGGTCTTCTACCTGACATGTACCTTTGAATACAGGATTACGGTCGATCTCGTTATAAAGCAATGCTGCTTTTTCTTTGTTCTTTTTATACATAGCCGCTACTCCACCGTTAGCTTTAAGCCATCTCAATGTCTGCATGGCAGCATAGATAGGTACTACCGGAGGCGTATTGAACATCGATCCGTTTTCGATATGTGTGCGATAGTCCAGCATTGTAGGTATCTGGCGATTTACTTTTCCAAGCAATTCATCTTTTACAATAACGAATGTAACACCGGCAGGAGCCAGATTCTTCTGAGCACCACCGTATATCAACCCGTATTTAGAAACGTCTACAGGACGAGAGAATATATCGGATGACATATCTGCTACCAACGGAACAGGAGAATCGAGGTCGGTATGTATTTCAGTACCAAAAATCGTATTATTGGTTGTAATATGGAAATAATCTACATCGGTAGGTATTGTATAATCTTTAGGGATATATGTATAGTTAGCCTCTTTAGATGATGCTACTTCTACAACTTCACCAAACAGTTTTGCTTCTTTTAGAGCCTTATTTGCCCATGTCCCAGTATTCAGATAAGCAGCTTTCTTCTCCAACAGATTGAAAGGTACCATGCAGAATTGAAGACTGGCTCCGCCTCCAAGGAAGATTACAGAATAACCTGCCGGTATATCTAACAATTCTTTAAACAATTCGACAGTTTCATCCATCACAGCCTGAAAGTCTTTTCCTCTGTGGCTGACTTCCATCAACGATAGTGTGGAGCCATTAAAATCCAGAATAGCTTTTGCTGTCTCCTCTATTGTTTGCTGAGGTAAAATTGAAGGCCCGGCGCTAAAATTAATTTTCTTCATTGCTATAAAAAATTAGGTAATTAGTATTCTCCTTTGCTTATTAAGGTCTTCAAAATTAGTAATTATATCTTAAAACAAAGTATTTAATAGAAAATATTATTAACTTTATTTCCTGTTTTATATCAAAATGTTTTTACAAATATGTTTTATAACATTTTTTAAACGAATATTCTATTATATTTTATTGTTTTTATATATTTGTACCTAACAAAAAGATAGTTCATTGTTGATAAAAAATCAGAAAAAGGATAAAAAAAATTTAGAAAAAGAACAAACAAAACGAAAAAGGGCTATCTTACCGTTAGCAAAATAGCAGGAACATAAACTATTTGACAATTAAAAACAACTGAAATTCACATATAAATAATTGCCGGAGTAGTTTCAATTTATTAGAAAATATGTAATTGTTTAACCTTATATAAAATAAATAAACGATATCATGGCTGTAATCAAACCTTTTAAAGGGGTAAGACCCCCTAAAAACATTGTTAGTGAAGTAGTTTCTCGCCCTTACGATGTATTGAGTTCACTCGAAGCCCGCCTCGAAGCCGAAGGCAATGAGAAGTCCCTTTACAGGATTATAAAGCCTGAAATAGACTTCGAAGAAATGATAGACGAACATCACCCCGATGTGTACGATCGTGCGGTAGAAAACTTCAATAAGTTTCAGGAAAAGGGCTGGCTGGTACAAGACCCTGAGGAATACTACTATGTATATGCCCAAACCATGAACGGAAAAACTCAATACGGACTTGTAGTATGCTCGCATACCGAAGATTACATGAACAACCGTATAAAGAAGCATGAACTGACCCGCCGCGACAAGGAAGAAGACCGTATGAAGCATGTACGTGTAAACAATGCCAATATAGAGCCTGTATTTTTCGCGTATCCCGACAATAAAGAGTTGGACGATATAGTAAAGAGCGTGATCGCTACCCCTGCCGAATACGACTTTACGGCTACAGATGGTGTAGGTCACCACTTCTGGGTAATTAAGGATAAAAAGGTGATAAAACGGATTACCGAACTTTTCGCCGCAATACCGAATCTTTATATTGCCGACGGACATCACCGTTCTGCAGCAGCGGCTCTGGTAGGTGCAGAAAAGGCAAAACAGAACCCGAACCACAAAGGTGACGAGGAATACAATTTCTTTATGGCCGTATGCTTCCCCGACACTCAACTGAATATTATAGATTATAATCGTCTGGTAAAAGACCTCAATGGTTTGTCAACAGCCGAATTTCTGAAAAAATTGGAAGAGCATTTTACAGTTGAACCTAAAGGTACGGAAATAACACCTCCGACAGGGTTGCATAATTTCTCCATCTATGTAGACGGAAAATGTTATAGCCTGACTGCTAAAGCAGGTACTTATGACGACAATGATCCTATCGGCGTACTGGATGTAACCATTTCATCAAAATATATTCTGGATGAAATACTCGGCATAAAAGACCTGCGCTCTGATAAACGCGTCGACTTTGTTGGCGGTATCAGAGGATTGGGCGAACTGAAAAAACGAGTAGACAGTGGTGAGATGAAAGTAGCTCTGGCTCTTTATCCTGTGACTATGAAACAGTTGATGGATATAGCTGACACAGGTAATATCATGCCTCCAAAGACTACATGGTTCGAGCCGAAACTACGCTCGGGACTGGTAATACATAAACTGGACTAATCATTCTCTATCTTAGATAACAGAACCGATTCCGAATGTTTTTGGAACCGGTTTTGTCTTTTTATATATTTCCGGTAAGCTTTATCTGTAAGATAATCGGAATCCGCACAAAAAATGAAAGACATAGATATTATTAACCGTTGACTCTTTCGGCTGAGAGTAAAATCCGAATGATCTTTCAACTGTTAGCCGATAAGTTTGTTATATAAATAACTTATATTTGTTAACTAAACAATGTAAACAAACGATTATGATTATACAACATTTTACAGACAATGACCTTTACAAGTTCTCAGTAATGCACGCTATACAGAAGCTATACCCTTGGTCTTACGTAAAATATGCATTTACCAACAGAGGAAAGACAGAATTTCCCGAAGGGTTTGCCGTAAGAATGCGTGAAGAAGTAGATGCTATGGCCAGCCTGAAGCTAACCGCAGAAGAGAAAAAATATATAGAGAAAAGGTGTTACTTTTTCGACCCTGTGTTTATCGACTTTCTGGAAGGATACAAATACGATCCTACGGAGGTACAGATAACACAGAATGGCGGAGAACTCAGCGTAGTAATAGAAGGCTACTGGTACCGCACCGTACTGTGGGAAGTTCCGCTGCTGGCTATTATATCGGAATTGTACTTCAAAATGACGGGCGCCGAGCCTAAGGATGTGGAAATAAAAGCAGCACAGAAAGGGAAAGCCCTGAAAGAAATGGGTGCAGACTACTCCGAATTCGGTACACGCCGCCGTTTTTCGTTCGATGTACAAGACAAGGTAATTGCCGCACTACAGGCTAATTCAGGGGATTGCTTCAAAGGTACAAGCAATGTATATCTGGCGATGAAATACAATACCACGCCTATCGGTACCATGCCACACGAATGGTTTATGTATCACGGTGCCGTATTTGGTTATCGTTCGGCAAATATAAAAGGGCTCGAAGCTTGGGTAGACGTATATGACGGCAGTCTGGGTATTGCACTTACAGATACCTATACTACCGATGCGTTCTTCAATTCGTTTAGCCTGAAACAGGCAAAACTGTTTGATGGAGTACGCCACGACAGCGGCGACCCACTTGTCTTTGCCGATAAAGCCATACAGTTTTATGAACAGAGCCGTATCGACGCCACCTCTAAGACACTAGTGTTCAGCGACTCTCTTAACCTGGAAGCGGTGAAACAAATTCAGGAATATATTGGAGGCCGAATACACGATACCTACGGAATAGGCACATTCTTTTCGAACGATGTGGGTGTAAAACCGTTGAATATTGTTATCAAACTCACCGATGTGAAGCCTAACAAGAAAGATAAGAAATATCTGAAAGCGGTAAAACTGTCTGATGTATCGGGTAAGCACACCGGTGACGAAAAAGAAATAGATTTGAGTTTAAGAACTTTAGGACTGGAATAACCATGTCAAAATTATTTACTCCACTGAAAATACGCAATCTTATCCTTAAAAACAGGATAGTGATGTCACCCATGTGCCAGTATTCGGCAACAGATGGTTTTGCCAATGACTGGCATCTGGTACACTACGGTAGCCGTGCTGTAGGCGGCTCGGCTGCAATCATACAGGAGGCTACTGCCGTTTGTCCCGAAGGACGCATATCGTATGGCGATCTGGGAATCTGGAAAGATGAACATATAACAAAATTGAGCGAGATTGCTGACTTTGTATCGAAAAATGGAGCTATACCCGGAATACAATTAGCCCATGCCGGACGAAAAGCCAGTTGCGATCTGGCTTGGAATGGTGGCGGACAACTAAAGGAAGACCGCAATAGCTGGACTACAGTTTCTGCGTCTGCAATTCCTTTTTATGAAGCTGACAATAGTCCTGTAGAGCTATCGAAAGTACAGATAGAAAAGATAATAGATGATTTTGCTCTGGCTGCACAGCGGGCTGTAAAAGCAGGATATAAAATCATAGAGATACACGCTGCACATGGTTATCTTATCCATCAGTTCCTGTCTCCGCTGACTAACAAAAGGAATGATGAATATGGAGGTACGTTTGAAAACAGGATACGTTTGATATTGAAAATAGTAGATGCTATAGCTCTGCTTATGAACGAAGATCATTCGCTATGGGTAAGAATTTCGGCAACCGACTGGACTGAAGGAGGCTGGAGCGTAGAAGAATCAGCTAAGCTAACCGGACTGCTAAAAGGTAGAGGCGTAGATGTCATTGATGTATCTTCCGGAGGAAATATTCCACACGTAAAAATTCCGGTCGGGAAGAGTTATCAGGTACCATTTGCCGAAAAAATAAAGAAGCAAACAGGTATTATTACCGGAGCGGTAGGACTTATCGATGATGCGCAACAAGCTGAAGATATATTGGCGAAAGGACAAGCCGATCTGATATTTATAGGAAGAGAACTTTTGCGCGATGCGTATTTCCCCCTACACGCTGCTCAAAAGTTAAATAATGACATTGAATGGAAGAATCAATATATCAGAGTGAAGCAGTCCATATAATATTTATTAGACAAAAGTTTATCTAAGTGATGCATAATATTTATTGTCGTGTTCAATGCTGTAGGGGCGAAAGATCTTTCGCCCCTACGACTACCTAAGAAAATGCGACAGTATTTATCATGTATTACTTAATCGATATCAACATTTAGCACTTTAACCATCAGCTAAAAAAACTTAAAAATACACAAAAATGCATTCCTGTGAATTTTAATAAATTCCCAGAATTACATTTTTTATATACTTTTGCAATCGTAAAATGAGAAAATGAGAAAGGCAAGCTTGCCTATAATGCCTATTACTCCCCTCCATTCTCTTTTTATATTCTATTAAATTCACATTTACAGACTTACACTACATGCTTGCTTGAGCATAAACATTAACATCAACAATGTGTATTAATAATAGAATTAGACTAACAAAATGAAAGTAAAATCAAGAAATGTCCTCTTAATGATATCTATTCTAACGGTATCATTAACAACACAATTACAAGCACAGGTTACCATAGGTGATGGTATACCACCCCAGAAGTTTTCAATACTCGAATTATCAACCTTATCTACAAAAGGAGGTATCAGATTACCACAACTGACAACAAGTGAAAAACTAGGCCTGTCGCTAGAAGACCTGACAGATCCGAATGAAATAAAAATGGCAAAAGGTCTTACGGTTTATGATATTACCGATAACTCAGTCGAATACTGGGACGGTACAACATGGGAAAAGCTGGATATAGTCGGCCCATGGCGAATATCAAATGCTAATCCGGGTACGGATACCATCGCCACTGAAAACAGTCAAAACATATACCAAATGGGGAGAGTCAGTGTAGGCACATCCAATGGAGACCCTTCAGCTGCACTCAACATATATGCAAAGAATAAAGGTGTTTTAATACCGCGAGTCACTTTAACGGGGTCCACCGATAGGACTACTATATCTAACCCCGCAAAAGGTCTGCTGGTTTACAATACAGGTGAAAACGATAAGTTTGCCATTAGCGGATTTCTTTACTGGAATGGGAATTCATGGATGAAGTTTTCAGATAGAGCAACCACTCCTCCATCAATAACATCTTTATTATGCGATGGGGCACAGCTTACACCATCTACATATACTAATAATAAGGATTATAGCGGAATTCTGGAAGTTCCTTATACAGGCGGTAACGGTGCATCGTATGACGGTGGAGAGCAATTAGGCCCTATAGACGGATTATATTACAAATTGCAACCCGGAACTCTGGAATATGGGAACGGGAAAATAACCTATGCCATAACAGGCAGGCCGACCGCCTCTTCGCCGATAGAGACCAGCTTTCCTATTTCTTTTCTTAGCAAAAGCTGTACAGCAAAAGTCGGACGTGGCGGAGCTTCTTTCGAAACAAGAACATATCTGGGACCTATGTATGCAGTCTCAGGAGGTGCAGAATATGCAGTAACAACTTTTGACGGTAGATACTCCATGCGATTTTTTGTTAATGCAAATCAGAGTTTAAATTTGACAGATATACAAATAAAGCATAATGGCACAGTGTATAGCGACAACGATAACATAATGATTCTCCATTCTTCGGACTATAACGGAGGGGCTTTCGGCGACTCCGACAATGCTTGTGTAGTCACTCAAAGCTGGAAAACTAATGGGAATCCGGATGTATATTTCGGAGGAAATCCGGAATACCGTCAACTGGTTTTTACACCTATAGATAATACGAAGAAGATATATAGATATTCTTTCTTCTTTGGAGCACCGGCCAGCGCCTATTCCAATTACACAAAGACCAAGTGCTGGATATATGCAGAAGAGATCGTATCAGAATAAGGAATATAAACAACAAGGGGTTATCCGTCCGGACAACCTCTTGTATTTATTATATCAGCATTATTTCTTCAACGTGTCATCAATTCTATGACACGGTCATAACCCCATTTTTCATCTACATCTGCATCTGTAGTGAAAACATTCTGCCATTTGAAGTTTTGAACCTCTATTCTCCTCGATGCAGTATTGTTCCATTCTATTTCAAAACCTGCATCTCTGAGAGCCGATGCAACCTTATTGCCTATGGCTATGGCTTCCTTTTCGTTCTTTTCTTTTTCGCCATAGAACCCGATACATAACACACCTGTTTCTATTACCCTCTCTAAATCTTGCCCGTGATAATAACAATAACCAATAGGCTTAACACCGCTGTCTTCGATATCTTCCCATACATCCTGTACATCGTAGATAGCATCAGACTGTGTATAACCCGCATTGTGCAGGGCTACAATTTTTTCGCGACATAGCTTATCAAATACGGCATGTAGTTTATCGGTATCGGTAGGCCGTTGCCAACTCTTACTCTCCACCTCATGTTTCTGATATTCATCAGTAATAGTTTTTCTCAGCCATTCTTCGGGAATCTCATTTCCCCAGCCTTCATCTTCTACAGCTTCGATTTCGCCGTCAATAATATCTTCTAATGATTCGAATCCGGATTTTATACTAATCAGGAAACGATCGTAGAGATATTTCTCATTTTCTGTCATAGTGTAAAAATTGAATATAGTAACGTTAGTTTTATATTGCCTACTCTTAGTCTAAGCGCATAATATTAGCACCCAGTTGATTGAGACGGATATCGATATTCTGATATCCTCTGTCTATCTGCTCTATATTATGAATTGTACTTTTCCCATCGGCACACATTGCTGCAATCAGCAAAGCGATACCGGCACGTATATCCGGCGAAGTCATTGTAGTGGCACGCATCGGTCTTTTGCCTGTACCTATGACTGTAGCACGATGGGGATCGCACAATATTATCTGTGCGCCCATATCTATCAGTTTATCGACAAAGAACAAGCGGCTCTCGAACATTTTCTGATGAATAAGCACGCTACCTTTTGCCTGAGTGGCTACCACCAGCAACACACTGATAAGGTCGGGGGTAAGTCCCGGCCAAGGAGCATCGGCAATAGTGAGAATAGAGCCGTCGATAAATGTATCTATTGTATATTCTTTCTGTGCAGGTATATATATATCGTCCCCCTTGCGTTCGAGCTGAATACCCAGTCGTCTGAACGTATCGGGTATAATTCCCAGATCGTCATAAGCTACATTCTTGATTGTGATTTCCGAGCCGGTCATTGCTGCCATTCCGATGAAGCTCCCTATCTCTATCATATCAGGCAGAATACGATGTTTAGTACCACCCAGAGTTTTCACTCCTTCTATTCGAAGCAAGTTAGATCCTACTCCTGTAATTTTGGCTCCCATCTGGTTCAGCATTTTGCTCAACTGCTGTATATAAGGCTCGCAGGCTGCATTATAAATAGTGGTTTCTCCTTCCGCCAAAACGGCAGCCATCAATATATTTGCCGTTCCTGTTACAGATGCCTCATCCAGCAGCATATATGTACCTGTCAGTTTTTCTGCTGAAATATTGTATATCTGCTGTGCATCGTCGTAAACGAAGTCTGCACCAAGCTTCTGTATTCCTACAAAGTGAGTATCGAGACGACGGCGACCGATCTTGTCACCTCCCGGCTTCGGCAGCATAGCTTTTCCAAAACGGGCAACAAGCGGCCCTATTATCATCACCGAACCACGAAGCGAAGCACTTTTCTTCATAAACTCAGGAGTCTGCAAATAGTCTATATTTACATTCTCAGCCTTAAACGACCATGTATCTTCTCCGATTCTCCTTGTCTCTACCCCCAACTCGCCCAGTAATGCGATCAGGTTGTTCACATCCAGTATGTCGGGGATATTTTCTATTATCACTTCTTCGGGAGTGAGCAATACGGCACAGATAACCTGTAACGCTTCGTTCTTCGCTCCCTGTGGGGTAATCTCTCCATTAAGGCGGCAGCCACCTTCGATAATAAATGATGCCATGTGTTTTTTTAGTTATAAATTATGAGTTATAAATTATGAATTGTTAGAGTGGTCATTTAGTAAATGAATTTATAATCCATAATTTATAATCCATAATTAGATTAATATATTCTTACTTCGGGTTCTAATTCTATACTAAAAGTATCTTTGACAGCTCCACACACTTCATTCATGAAACGCAGTATATCGTTGCCATCAGATGACCCATAATTTACTATTATCAAGGGTTGGTATGGGTATGTACCTATCTCACCTACCCTTTTTGCCTTATATCCTGCCTTATCTATCAGAAAAGCCGCCGAAGTCTTTATCAGTCCGTCTTTTTGAGGATAGGCCGGTATATCGGGATATTCGGTTTGTATTTTCGAGGCCAGTTCTTTTGTTATATAAGGATTCTTGAAAAAGCTTCCTGCATTGGGCAGGACTTTCTCGTCCGGCAGTTTTCGCTGACGCACACGAATAACAGCTTCGCGTACATCTTGTATTGTAGGTTCGGCTATATCTTCCAATTCTTTATTCAGATCGAAATATTTAGGCGTATAAACAAATGTGCGTTTCAGGTGAAAAACAACCGAAATAACAAAATATTTACCTGTGCGCTTGAATACACTGTCGCGATAGCCAAATTCACATTCGTTGTTGTTGAATGATACAGCTTCGCCGGTCTCCATATCTATTGCCACCACTTCGCGAATCACATCTTTCACCTCAGCACCATATGCTCCTATATTTTGTATAGGTGCGGCTCCTACCGTTCCGGGTATAAGCGAAAGATTTTCGAGTCCGGCAAATCCGCGTTCTACACAGTAGGCGACAAATTCATCCCAGTTTTCGGAAGCACTCACTTCCAAAAAAACATCCTCATCCTCTTCTTCTTCATCCGATATCTCGCGAAGCCCTTTTATCTCGGGACAGATAACAAGCCCGTCAAAATCTTTTGTAAAGAAAAGATTACAACCTCCGCCTATTATTAATTTCTGTTCGTTAGGATAATCTGATAAACACTTGCGGAATTCCTCCACATTTTTTGGCCGGCAAAACAATTTTGCCAAAGCCTCTGTTTTAAATGAATTGTAATTTTTTAGCTGGGTTTGCCTATAATAGTCCATTTCGGGAATAATTGGTTAAACATAAGGATGACCTGTCAGCGCTTTCGCTTAACAAGCCAGTAAATCAGAATTGCCAAAACTAAAACGACACCGACTACAATAAGGATAGTTTGCCAGTGTAGCATTACAAACTTAACAATAAAAACTAAAGCCACAACAGCGGCTACAATGCCAATAACCTGCACTACTCTGCGAATCGTTATTTTACGCTTTGCAGCAGCCAGTTCTTCTTCGCTCGGAAAAAGGTTTTCGTCTTCTTCAGCCTGCGATTGCAATTCTAATTTTTCAGTCTTTGCTTCCGGACTGTCTACATCTTCAGTTTCCAAATTATGGTGTATTACCGATTCGGTTACTTCGTCCGGTTCCGATTCCGTAGTTGTATATATATCTTCATCTCTTACATTCTCGTACGGCACATAGCCTTTTTCTTCCTCTTCTTCTGCCGACACAGGAACTTCTTCATAATCCACATCTTCGGGATGATATACAGGTTCTTCCTCACCCTGATATATTTCCATCGGTATATCATCGGTATCGAGTGAATGCTCTACCGCCGATTCCGGCTCTTCGACGGGTTCTTCAGTATCTTCAATATTACCAGTAATATTATTATCCTCTATTTCTTCCACAACCGATGCAGGCTGCTGTTCTTCTACTACAGGCAGATTTATGACTTCACTCTCTTCCTCTATAAGGAGTTCTTCCTTTGACTCCTCTATCTGAGGAGTAATAGTACGGCTTGCCTGAGCAGCCTCTATATCAGCCAGACGTATAACCGTATCTACACGGGAAGAAGCTACTTTAGTATCGAAATCGCCATCTTCAACCATCGAGATCAGCTCATCTTCTATAGCCGGATATTTAATCATAAGAGATTTCAGGGCATTGGCAAAATCCCTGAACCGCTGCATTTTGTCTATTTTTGCCTTTACTTCGTCTCCGCTTTCGGCAGACAGGTCTAATATTTTGTCTGCCAATATAGATTTCAATCGTTCCATATATAAATCCGGAATAGTTTGATTTTATCTGTTAGCGTACATTTGTTCGTAATACTTCATATAGTCGCCCGAAGTAACCTCTTCTACCCATTCCTGATTGTCGAGATACCAATATATGGTTTTTACAATGCCTTTATCGAATGTAGTTTCGGGTAACCATCCCAGCTCGGTAGATATTTTGGTGGGGTCTATAGCATAGCGGTGGTCGTGCCCCTGACGGTCTGTTACGAAAGAGATAAGATCATCATTAATCCAGCTTATATCGATACTGCCATCGGCAGCTATTTCTTTCTTCTTCAGCACTTCACGATATTTAGGTTCTTTGTCGAGAATATCGTGTATGGTCTTTATCACAAGTTTTACAATATCTATATTCTTTTTCTCATTGTGACCTCCCACATTATAGACTTCATCTATGCGTCCACGATGCAAAACAGCATCTATAGCCTTACAGTGATCTTCTACATACAGCCAGTCGCGTACATTGCTACCATCACCATAGACAGGCAATTGTTTTCCCGACAGGATATTCTTAATAATGAGCGGAATTAGTTTTTCAGGGAAATGATACGGCCCGTAGTTATTAGAACAACGGGTTATATTTATCGGCATCTTAAATGTTTCGCCATAAGCGCGTACAATAAGGTCACCCCCTGCTTTAGCGGCACTATACGGCGAACGCGGATCGAGCGGTGTAGTTTCTGTAAAATACCCTTCGTCTCCCAACGAACCATATACCTCATCGGTAGAAACCTGTAGATATTTTACACCTTCGCGCCATATAGGGTAATTATTTTCATCTTTGCCCACTGTCCAGAATTTCTTAGCTGTATCGAGCAGATTTTGCGTGCCCAATATATTCACTTGCAAGAAAAGCTGTGGATCTTCGATACTTCGGTCAACATGACTTTCAGCAGCAAAGTTGACTACATAATCTATCTGATGGTCTGCAAATATTTTTTCAGTAATGTTCCTGTCACAGATATCCCCTTTTATAAAGACTACTCTGGGGTCTTTCAGTTCTTCTGCCAATGTTTTCAGGTTTCCTGCATAGGTAAGAGCATCGAATACGATAAGTTTTGCCTGAGGGTGTGTAGCCAGCATATGCTTCACAAAATTTGAGCCGATAAAGCCGGCTCCGCCTGTAATAAAATACGTCATTTACTATTTTATATATTTAAGTAATTATTCAAATTTGACTGAAAATATTTCTTATAACTGTTTTTAATTATATTATTTACAAAAATAAGAAAAAAACAACATTAAAAACATTCATCTGAATATTATCGGGATAAACATATAAAATTTTTGCATTGTCTTATTTTTTCTTTACAAATTTATCTATAAAATGTATTCAGTTAACAGTGATCAGTCAACAGAGGCAAGTGATCTTTGAGGAAATAGAGAAAAATGTAATTTTCGTGAGGGTTTAGTTAAAATTATTTCACGCAAAGACGCGAAGGCACAAAGAAAAACTATTTGAAAAAGCGTCACCTTTACACATACACTTCGCTCCTGTAATTGATAATTGTCAAGTTTTTGATCACTGTTGACTGACAGAAGTGTTGCCTTTGTTACCTTTTTTCATTAACTAAATTGCTTTTTGTCTGTTATAACAAATATAGATATTTTGATATAATTACATTCCGAATTGCATTAAAGCGATGGTATATGGATGTTAATGCTATCATTTGTAAATAATTTAAGAATCCAGAATGTCTTTATGCTATGTATTTAGAAAATATATAAGTCAAAAAGATTCTTTTGCTTAATTAAATCTGAAAAAATGTTATAAATTTCTTGCAAAAATGAATAATTTGTATGAAATTTGTGGCGTAAATAATAAATACAATATTTTTGTACACAAAAAGAGTCTTATAAATAGATGGGAAATCTGAAATTTACCAAGATGCAAGGTGCCGGAAACGACTATATATATGTGAACGGCTTCGATCAGAAAATAGAAAACCCTTCAGACTTGGCTGTAAAATTGAGTAATCGTCATTTCGGTATTGGTTCGGACGGTCTTGTGCTTATCCTGCCATCTGAAAACTGTGACTTCAGAATGCAAATGTTTAACTCGGATGGTTCTGAAGCCGAGATGTGCGGAAATGCTTCACGTTGCGTGGGAAAATATGTCTACGACAACGGTCTGACTACAAAAAGAGAAATAACGCTGGAAACCAAAGCCGGCACAAAGTATATTACATTGCTTGAGGGTGATGCTAAAACCCGAAAAATAACAGTGGATATGGGTGAGCCAATTCTGGACCCCACACTGATTCCTGTAAAGATAGACGAAGAGCCTGTATTGAATTATCCGTTGGATATTGACGGAAAGATATGGAACATATCGTGTGTGTCGATGGGTAATCCTCATGCAGTAGTTTTCACTACCGGGATAAATGATTTAGACTTGCCTGTATTAGGTCCTAAATTTGAGAAACATCCGATCTTTCCACGCAAAACAAATACTGAGTTTATCGAAGTGATAGATCGCAGCACATTGAATATGCGTGTATGGGAGCGTGGAGCAGGAGAAACGCTTGCTTGTGGTACAGGTGCCTGTGCAGCAGCAGTCGCAGCTATTCTTAACGGGTACTGTGACAGAAAGGTTACTATACACTTGCTAGGCGGTGATCTTCAGATAGAATGGAAACAGGAGAACAACCATGTATATATGACCGGTGAGGCGGTAACAGTCTTTGAGGGAGAATTGTCAATAGGTTAATGTGCCAATATGCCAATTGGTCAATTTGAAATGAATAAGAATAAAAAATAGTAGAATAGGAATAGGTAATAATTGTGTTGGCACATCGGCATATTATCTCATTACTACATTAAAATTATATGGCATTAATAAACGAAAATTATACTAAACTTCCGGGTAGCTACCTGTTCTCGGATATTGCACGTAAGGTAAATGAATTTAAGGCAGCGCATCCCGATGCCAATATAATACGACTGGGGATAGGCGATGTGACAAAGCCTTTAGCTCCGGCTGTGATCGACGCTTTACACAAGGCTGTGGATGATATGGCGGACGCTTCTACTTTCAGAGGATATGGCCCTGAGCAGGGTTATGACTTTTTGGTAAATACTATTGTAGATAACGATTATAAGGCATATGGATTGGATATTGCCGCCGATGAGGTATTTGTCAGCGACGGATCGAAGAGCGATACAGGTAATATTGGTGACATTCTGGGCTTAGACAATGTTGTAGCTATAACAGACCCTGTATATCCTGTATATGTAGATACGAATGTAATGGCAGGACGTTCGGGTGAATTGTTACCGAATGGAAAGTGGAGTAACATCGTATATCTCCCTTGTACGGAAGAAAATGACTTTGTTCCTGCTCTGCCGACAGAGAAAGTGGATATAGTATATCTGTGTTATCCTAACAATCCTACAGGTACTACACTGACAAAAGATCAGCTTAAAGTATGGGTTGATTATGCCCTGAAGAATAAGGCGCTTATCCTTTTCGATAGTGCATACGAAGCCTTTATTACCGAAGACAATGTTCCTCACAGTATATACGAAATAGAAGGAGCAAAAGAAGTGGCAATCGAATTTCGTAGCTTCTCCAAAACGGCAGGATTTACGGGTACACGTTGTGCATACACTGTAGTTCCAAAGGCTTTGATGGGATATACAAAATCGGGAGAGAAAGTATCACTTAATAAATTGTGGAACAGACGCCATACGACTAAGTTTAATGGTGTACCCTATATTATTCAGCGTGCAGCCGAAGCATGTTACTCGGTTGAAGGGAAAAAACAGGTGAAAGCTACAATCGATTATTATCTGAACAATACAAAAATAATCAGAGACGGTCTGTTGTCGCAAGGCTTTAAAGTATATGGTGGAGTAAATTCTCCGTATATTTGGGTGAAAACCCCAAAAGAAATGACCTCATGGCAATTCTTTGATTATCTTCTTGCCGAGTTGAATATAGTCGGTACTCCGGGTGTGGGTTTTGGACCTAGCGGAGAAGGATATCTGAGACTGACGGGTTTCGGTACGCTCGATAATACAAAAGAGGCGGTTAGCCGTTTGAAAAAGATTTCAATATAAAACAATATAACTCAATAAAAATAGATTTATGACAAAGTTACGTTTCAGAGCAGTTGCAATCGCTTCCGAGAGAAAACCAATGGAAGTGAAAATGCCGGCAAGTAAGACTTCGGAATATTATGGGGAGAAAGTATTCAACCGTAAAGCGATGACTAAGTATCTTTCTAAAGAAACTTTCAAAGCCTTACATGATGCTATAGATGAGGGAGGATCGGTAAATCGCAATCTTGCTGAACACGTAGCGGCAGGGATGCGTATGTGGGCTCTCGAAAACGGAGTTACGCACTACACGCACTGGTTTCATCCGTTGACAGACGGAACAGCCGAGAAGCACGATGCATTTGTAGAGCATGACGGACAGGGTGGCCTTATCGAAGAATTTGAAGGAAAACTTCTTGCACAGCAAGAGCCGGATGCTTCGAGCTTCCCTTCGGGAGGGCTGCGAAATACATTCGAGGCGCGCGGATATTCGGCTTGGGATCCGTCTTCACCTGCATTTATCGTTGGCGATACATTGTGTATCCCTACTATATTTATCTCGTACACAGGGGAGGCTCTCGACTATAAAACTCCATTGTTGAAGGCATTGTCTTCTGTCGATAAGGCGGCTACCGATGTTGTACATTACTTTAATAAAGATGTGCGCAAGGTGCAGTCTAATCTGGGTTGGGAACAGGAATATTTCCTTGTAGATGAAGATCTGTTTATGGCTCGTCCCGATCTGGCGCTGACAGGAAGAACACTGATGAGTCACGAAAGTTCTAAAAATCAGCAACTTGAAGATCACTACTTTGGGGCTATCCCAGAACGTGTTCATAAATTCATGGAAGAACTTGAGTATGAGGCGTATTCGCTCGGTATTCCGGTAAAGACACGTCACAATGAGGTTGCACCGAACCAGTTTGAGCTGGCTCCTATATATGAAGAATGTAACCTTGCTGTAGACCATAACCTGTTGGTAATGTCTATCATGGATAAGGTTGCCCGCAAACATTCATTCCGCGTGCTGTTCCACGAAAAACCGTTCAAAGGGATCAACGGATCGGGTAAGCACAACAACTGGTCGTTGAGTACCGATACAGGAATTAACCTGTTGTCGCCGGGAAAAGATAAGGTTGAAAATCTTCGCTTCATAACTTTCGTTGTGAACATTCTGGCTGCGGTGTACAAGAATAATGGCTTACTGAAAGCCTCTATCTCATCTGCTACCAATGCTCACCGACTTGGTGCGAATGAAGCGCCTCCGGCAATTATATCTGTATTCTTGGGTACTCAGGTTAGCGACATTCTCGACAAGTTTGAAAAAAGCTCGGTGAAAGATGCTATTGTTGTAGACAGCAAAAAGCAGATCAGTCTGGGAGTAGGCCAGATACCAGAGATATTGCTCGATAATACCGACCGTAACCGTACCTCGCCTTTTGCTTTTACCGGTAACCGCTTCGAGTTTCGTGCGGTAGGTTCTACAGCTAACTGTGCTTCGGCCATGACTGCGTTGAATGCTTCTGTTGCTGAGCAACTGAGAACATTCAAACAAGAAGTGGATGCTTTGATCAAGAAAGGTAAATCGAAAGAAGAAGCGCTATACGAGGTATTGAAGAAATACATCAAAGAATCGCGTCCTATCCGTTTCAATGGTAACGGCTACAGCGAAGAATGGAAAGCCGAGGCTAAGAAGCGTAAACTGGATACAGAAACCAGCGTTCCGGTGATTTATGATTGCTATACTTCAAAACAAAGTATCAAGACATTCGAGGGTATCTTGTCGGAAATAGAGCTTCATGCACGTAATGAAGTGAAATGGGAGACATATACGAAGAAGATTCAGATAGAGTCGCGTGTACTGGGTGATCTGGCTCTGAATCATATCATTCCGGTTGCTATAGCTTATCAGTCTATCCTGCTAACTAACGTATCGAAACTGAAAGAAGTTACTGATAACTATAAGGTGTTGGGAGCTGAGCAGTTACGTCTGATAGAGAAGGTTTCTACCCATGTGAACGCTATCAATGCCAAAGTGCATGAAATGATCGATGCTCGTAAACTGGCAAACAATATCGAGAGTGAGCGCGAAAAAGCAATTGCTTACCACGATAATGTAGCTCCATATCTTGACGAAATCCGTTATCATGTCGATAAGCTTGAGCTGATCGTTGATAACGAAATGTGGCCATTGGCTAAATACAGAGAACTGTTGTTTATACGATAATTGAACATTATATAAAGGAAAAGCCCCGTTCTTAGTTTACTAAGGCGGGGCTCTCTGTATTATATATAGCTGTGGGTTATTTTCTTACCCACACATTTGTGATATCGCCGAATACAAGTTTGTGGTATTCCTTACCATTACCGTCTTTCATGCCTTTTTCAACGAAGTCTTTTCCTTTCTCAGAATAAAAGTCTTTAGGATTAGTCTCGGTAATCTCTACCAGTTTGCACTCTATTATCAGCTTGGCCTCCTTGTATGTTATATTGTTTGATGGCGTTTTCACATGGGTTAGTATGGTTTCTTTCATCTTGTCGGAGTTTCTTCCGCTCTTACTGCCAAATGCGATTACCTGTTCCTTGAACTGCTCAGGGAAGTAAGTCATGGTGTATGTCTGTTCTTTCTTGATAAATTCCAATGTATAGCGGCTCGCATTCAGGAAGCACCATGTAACAGGCACTTCGAACAGTTGTCCCCAGCCACCCCAACTGGCAGTCATAGAGTTGAATGCGGAATCTGTTCCGGCTGTGATGACAGTATAATCCTGTCCTACCAGCTTGAATACATTATCGGTTAGTTCGGTCGGTTCGATCTTTTTGAATAAATCTTCGAATGATTTATCTTTTACATTGGTATAGTCTATTGTCTCTATATTGACATTCTCTGTAGCAGCCGCTTCCTTTACTTTTCCTGTACATGAGATTAGGAAGATAGCAGATAGTAATACTGGCAATACCTTTTTCATAAGCAATACATTTTTTTGATTAATATTTTTCAAAAATAACAATAAAATAAGGAAGTTGGTATAATATAAGGATATAGGTTTATAAATGAGTTCTTACAAAATATTCTTTTGCTACACAAAATGTATTAAATTAACAAAAGTCAAATTTATATCATATTTTATTGTCAAAAAGAGATTTTTAGAAATAAAAATTGTATTTTTGTCATGTTAAATAAATTAGGTTTGAAGCCTATTCTTCTTTCAATTTTTATCAACTATCAATATGCAAGATTTAAGATCAGCAATACAGCACGGATTATATGACCCAACTTACGAACACGATGCTTGTGGGGTAGGTATGGTGCTTCATCTGAAAGGTGCAAAATCGCATGCTATCGTTGAAAACGGCCTACGTGTTTTGGAAAATATGACGCATCGGGGAGCCGAAAATGCAGACAACAAAACCGGTGACGGCGCAGGTATTATGCTACAAATTCCTCACGAATTTATTCTGTTACAGGGAATCCCTGTTCCTGAAAAAGGACACTATGGAACCGGACTGGTCTTTTTACCAAAAGGTGAAGCTGAACAGGAAATCTGTATGATCACCCTGACCGAATATGTAGAAAAGGAAGGATTGAAGTTGCTTGCTGTTAGAGATGTGCCTGTCAATAGCGAGATACTTGGCGAGATGGCTTTGTTGAATGAGCCACATATTAAACAAATATTTGTTGTAGGTGAAGAGGGTATGCTTCAGGACGAACTTGAGCATCGCCTGTATATACTTCGCAAGAAGATAGAGAAAGAGATATTCAATTCTAAAACATTCTCATTGGCTACGAAACGTGCATTTTATATTGTCAGCTTGTCCACCAAGCGCATTATATATAAAGGTATGTTGTCTTCCGAGCAGTTAAGGCATTATTATCCCGATCTGCTGAATCCACATCTTACAAGTGCTATTGCCCTTGTTCACTCACGATTCAGCACCAATACATTCCCTACATGGGATCTGGCACATCCGTTTCGTATGGTCGCACACAATGGAGAGATCAATACTATCAAAGGAAACCGTCTATGGATGGAAGCCCGCGAAAGTGTTTTAAAGTCAGAATTACTGGGGAATATTAATGATATATGGCCGGTTGTACAGCCACACATGAGCGATAGTGCATCATTCGATAACGTGCTGGAGTTTCTTGTAATGTCGGGAAAATCCTTACCACACGCTATGGCTATGATGGTGCCGGAATCGTGGAACGATAAAAACCCGATTTCGAATGATCTGAAAGCGTTTTATGAATACCATAGTTTGTTTATGGAGCCATGGGATGGCCCTGCTACTCTGCTGTTCTCTGACGGACGCTATGCCGGAGGGTTCTTAGATCGTAACGGTCTGCGCCCTGCCCGCTATCTGATGACGCACAACGATATTATGGTAGTGGCATCCGAAATGGGAGTGTTGCCATTCGAACCATCCGAAATAAAGGAGAAAGGACGCCTTCGTCCGGGTAAGATGCTGATGGTAGATACCGAAACAGGCACTATACAATACGATGCCGAACTGAAAGAGAATCTCGCAAAAGCATATCCGTACAGAGAATGGTTGTCAAAAAACCGTATTTCACTGGATGATATCTCGTCTGGTCGTACGCCTAAATATAGCGTGGAAGACTATACCAAACTACTTAAAGTATTTGGTTTCTATAAAGAAGACATCGAAAAGATCATTACCCCGATGGCTGCCGAAGGTAAAGAGCCTACAGCCTCGATGGGTAACGATACGCCTATTGCGGTATTGTCGAATAAACCGCAAAGGTTGTTTACCTATTTCCGTCAGTTATTTGCTCAGGTGACGAATCCGCCTATCGACCCTATACGTGAAGAACTCGTGATGTCTTTGTCCGGATATATAGGTTCGCTACATAAAAATATTCTGGAACCGATGCCTGAGCATACCAAAATGGTCGGTCTGTCGAATCCGTTCCTGTCTAACAGAGAATTAGACTTACTTATCCACCTGCAATATAAGGGCTTTAAATGTGAAGTGTTACCGATGCTTTTCGATCCTAAACAAGGAGGAGCAGGGCTTGAGAAAGCGATAGATGAACTGTGTAAGAAAGCTGAAAAAGCCGTAGACAACGGCAATAATTATATTATCCTTAGCGACAGGGGCGTTAATACTGAGAATGCTGCGATACCATCTTTATTGGCTGTGTCAGCTGTGCATCATTACCTGATCGAACGCCGCAAGCGTATGCAGATAGACATTGTAGTGGAATCGGCAGAGCCGCGCGAAGTAATGCACTTCGCTTTATTGTTCGGTTATGGAGCTAATGCGGTTAATCCATATCTGGCACTGGCTGTAATCGAAGACCTTGTGAAAAAAGGAGATATACAGCTCGACTTTTATACAGCGATGAAGAATTATGTGAAATCCATCAACAAAGGACTGTTGAAGACTATGTCTAAGATGGGTATTTCCACATTGAAGAGCTATATAGGGGCTCAGATATTTGAGGCTATCGGTATCAGTAGTCCTGTTATCGAGAAATACTTTAAAGGAACAACTTCGAAAATAGAAGGTATCGACCTCAATGATATAGCCAGCGACACACTCGAAGCATTTTATGAAGCATTCGAAGATGACTTTGTTGATCCATCGTTGGTTAGTCAGGGTATATATGCCTGGAGGCGTAATGGTGAATACCATGCGTGGAATCCCGAAACGATAATGCAGCTTCAAATGGCAACCCGTTTGGGCAGCTATAAGAAGTTTAAAGAATATACAGACGGTATAGACAAAAAGCCGGAAAAGATATTCCTGCGCGATTTTCTTGATTTCGATCGGGCTAAAAAGCCTGTCGATATATCAGTAGTAGAACCAGCTTCGGCGATAATGAAACGTTTTGTAACAGGTGCTATGTCATTCGGATCTATCAGTCGCGAAGCACACGAAGCTATGGCTGTGGCTATGAATACTATCGGAGGAAAGAGTAATACCGGTGAGGGCGGCGAGCTTCCCGAACGTTTTGCGACAAATGCACGTTCGGCCATCAAACAGGTAGCATCTGGGCGTTTTGGTGTTACTACCGAATATCTGGTGAATGCAGACGAACTTCAGATAAAGATAGCACAAGGGGCGAAGCCGGGTGAAGGCGGACAGCTTCCGGGTTTTAAAGTGGATAAGATCATTGCTAAAACAAGGCACTCCATACCGGGAATTTCGCTGATTTCGCCACCACCGCATCATGATATTTATTCTATCGAAGATTTGGCTCAACTTATTTTCGATCTGAAAAATGTAAATCCGATAGCTCAAATAAGTGTGAAGCTCGTTTCGGAAAGTGGTGTCGGCACAGTTGCTGCCGGAGTGGCAAAAGCAAAAGCCGACCGTATTATAATCAGTGGTTGCGAGGGTGGAACAGGTGCAAGTCCTGCCAGTTCGATCAAGCATGCAGGTTTACCATTAGAGATTGGTCTGGCCGAAGTACAGCAAACTCTGGTGCTGAACGGACTACGAGGACAAGTATATCTGCAAACAGACGGACAACTGAAAACCGGACACGATATAATTGTAGCTGCCATGCTCGGGGCAGAGGAATATGGGTTTGCAACCAGTGCATTAATTGTATTGGGATGTATTATGATGCGCAAATGCCATCTGAATACCTGTCCTGTAGGAGTAGCAACACAGAATGAAGAGCTGAGGAAGAAGTTTATCGGACGCAGCGAGTATCTTATCAATTACTTTAACTTTCTGGCAGAAGAGGTTCGTGAGCATCTGGCATCGTTAGGTGTAAAATCGCTTGATGAAATAGTGGGACGTACCGATTTGCTGAAATATGTGAAGAGTGATATTAACAAGAAAGTAGAGAAGATAGATCTGTCCCGTCTGCTTTATTTCCCTGAGGAGGCTAAAGAGAACGCAATACGTCATATAAAAAATCAGGAACATAAACTGGATGATATCCTGGACAAGAAGCTGATCACTACTTCGCGCATGGCTATTGATAAAGCTATGCCGATTGAAATATCGCATGTTATAAAAAATACAAACCGTACTGTAGGTGCTATGCTTTCGGGCGAAATAGCTAAGAAATATGGAAACGATGGACTTCCTACAGATACAATAAAGTGTACGTTTCAAGGTTCAGCCGGGCAAAGTTTCGGAGCATTCCTTGCTCATGGAGTGACTTTCCGACTGGAAGGGGATACCAACGATTATGCAGGAAAAGGCTTATCCGGAGGTAAGATCATCATTGTTCCACCTGCTGTATCCAGTTTCAAGCCCGAAGAAAATATCATTGCCGGAAATACATTATTGTACGGAGCAACTTCGGGAGAAATATATATAAACGGGCGAGTAGGAGAACGTTTCTGTGTCCGTAACAGTGGTGCGACTGCCGTCGTGGAAGGAGCCGGAGACCACTGCTGCGAATATATGACAGGCGGACGTACTGTCGTACTGGGTGCAACAGGACGAAACTTTGCTGCCGGAATGAGTGGTGGCGTAGCCTATGTATATAATGTAAATGGTGATTTCGATTACTATTGTAATATGCAGATGGTGGAACTGTCACTGATAGAAGATACATACGATAGCCGCGAACTTCGTCAGTTGATAACCAATCATTACACTTATACCAACAGTCCGCTGGCGAAACGCATTCTCGATAACTGGAATACTGAAGTAGAGCAATTCATGAAAGTGACTCCTATCGAATATAAAAAGGTATTGCAGGATGAAAAACTTGAAGCTATCAAGAAAAAAATAGCACAGGTAGAATTTGATTACTAGTATACTAGTTTTCAGTTTACAAGTGTACTAGATAAAATAAAGAGCAACGAAACTAGTAAACTAGCATGCTTAAAAACCAATAAACTAAAAATGGGAAATCCAAAAGCATTTTTGACAGTAAAAAGAAAAGACGCAGGATACCGTCCGGTTCAGGAACGTATCCTCGACTTCGGAGAAGTAGAACAGACACTGAATACCGAAGACCGGCGTGAGCAGGCTTCACGCTGTATGGATTGTGGTATTCCGTTTTGCCACTGGGGTTGTCCGCTGGGAAATAAGATGCCCGAATGGCAGGAATATATATATAAAGGAAACTGGAAACTGGCGGCAGAGGTGCTGATGCAGACAAATGATTTTCCCGAATTTACAGGACGTATTTGTCCTGCACCCTGTGAAAAATCGTGTGTGTTGTCCATCCATCGTGCTCCGGTAACTATTCGCGAGAATGAAGCTTCCGCATTAGAACATGCCTTTAACGAAGGTTTTATACAACCCAAAATTCCGGCGCATCGCACCGGTAAGAAGGTGGCAGTAATCGGTTCGGGACCATCGGGGCTGGCAGTAGCAAATCAGTTGAATCAGAGAGGGCACGATGTTACTGTATATGAGAAAAGCTCACATATCGGAGGTTTGCTTCGCTTTGGAATACCGGACTTCAAGCTGAATAAGAATATTATCGACCGCCGCCTGAAACTAATGGAAGCAGAAGGTGTTAAGTTTGTCGTGAACACTGAGATAGGCAAAGATGTCAAAGGCAAAGACATCCTTAAAGAATATGATGCTGTCTGCGTTGCCATCGGTTCGCAGGTGCCACGTAATTTACCAGTTGAAGGGCGCGACCTGAAAGGAGTTTATTATGCGATGGAATATCTTACTGTGCAGAATAAACTGGTTGCTAAAGAAGAAGTGCCAGCCGATCAGATTATAGATGCTAAAGGTAAGAATGTGCTTGTTATTGGCGGTGGTGATACAGGTTCGGACTGTATCGGAACTGCTAACCGTCAGGGTGCAGCTAATATCCTGCAAATAGAAATTCTGCCAAAACCAAAGAAATTGGATGAAGTAGAAAACCCTTGGCCTAATCCGTTCCCTGTTGTACTGAAAACATCTTCATCTCACCTCGAAGGATGCGACCGCCGTTGGTCGCTCAATACCAAGCGTTTTATCGGTGAAGATGGTAAACTAACCGCTGTAGAATTGGTTGAGGTAGCTTGGGAACAAGACAAATCGGGTAAACATATAATGAAAGAAGTAGGCAAGCCTGAGATATTGAAGATCGACCTTGTATTTCTTGCTCTTGGCTTCGTACATCCGATACAGGAAGGGCTTTTGGCTGAACTGGGTATTAAGACCGATGATATACGCCATAATGTAGCCACAGATCAGAATCGTGCAACAAATGTAGCTAAAGTGTTTGGAGCAGGAGACTGCGTAAGCGGGCAATCACTAGTGGTAACCAGTATTGCTTCGGGTCGCAAAACAGCAGAACATATAGATGTATTTTTAGGCGAAATATAGTTAAGTATCTGTTAAATTTAGTTATCTTTGTCTGTTTTCGCGGTACAACAAAATATATTGTTTCATAAGTCGTTGTATCTTTGCGGGGTTTAGGAACATAGAAATTAATTAATCGATTATCAATATTATTAACTAAAAGAATGCCTATTATGAACAAAAAACTTATTTATTTATTAGCATTGGTATTTTCATTGGGTTTGTCATTTACTGCTTGCGGTGACGATGATGACGATCCGGTAGTAACATCTGATTATGCAAAAGAAATAGCCGGAACATATAAGGGTACCCTAACTGTGACTATCGCTGGACAAGATACTCCTATTGAGAGAGAGATAAAAGTCGAAAGAACTGCTGAAAACAAAGCAACAGTTTCTGTGATAGGCTTCTCTTTTGAAGGTATTGGAGAACTTGGAGACATCGTTGTAGAAAATATTCCTGTTAGCAAGAGCGGAGAAACTATTAATCTGGCTGAAACTAAGAAAGATGTAACTCTTAATATATTGGGAGTAGATGCAACTGTAAAAGTTACAGTATCTGGCACAGTGAAAGGTAAAGTAATAGACTTGAAGATACCGGTAGCAGAAGTTCCTGTCCTTCAAAATCTGAATGTAACTTTCAATGGCACTAAAAAATAAGAAGAAATTCTGTTAATTAATCTTTTTATTATATGACGAAGGGCGGTTTTTGGAAACAGAAATCGCTCTTCTCTTTTATAATTTGTATATTTATTGCAGATAATCACATTCTTATGAGTAAGACTACTTCTAACTATATACTACTGATAGCCTTTTCTGCCTTACTGCTTACATCCTGCGGTACACAGAAAACGTCTAATGCTACCTTGTATAATCCTGTAGAAGTAGCGGACTTGTCAGATAAGCTCGGGGTAAAGCTAAGCAATATAGACAAGGACGATGATAAGAATATGGGCTTGTATGCCGAAGTTTCCTTATGGTTGGGCGTTCCATACCGCTATGGAGGCTTATCACGCAAGGGCCTTGATTGTTCGGGTTTTGCATATCTTATATTTCAGAAAGTATATGGACTAAATCTGCCCCGTTCTACAGCCGACCAGTCTACTATGAGGATGAAACAAGTTTCGAAAGGCAACCTAAAGACCGGAGACCTTGTTTTCTTTGCTACATCTAAGAATAAGAACAGGATAAACCATGTGGGCATATATCTCAAAGATGGTGCTTTTATTCATGCATCTACATCGAAAGGCGTGATTGTCAGCCATCTGAATGAAGGATATTACAACCGCACATGGAAAAAAGGCGGACGCATACTGTGAGCTGCTATAGTTCTTAAAATAATATAAAAGATCAGAATTGTTAACTTGTTATTAAGCTGGATTACTTATTTTTATCCGGCTTAAAATTGAATGTTTTCGTTAAGCAATGAGTGCAGAATCAAATTTACTTGAATTATGCCATTGCGAGAACCAACGGTCACAGGAGTGAAACGTATGTAAAATACCTAATGAAATTGAACGTATATGTCTACACAACCTAACCTTTTGAGGATACCATCACTATTACTGCTTATTTTAATGGCATTTGCCCCTATATCGGCGACCAATCCAAAACAATCTAAAACAGGAAAAAAGAAACCAAAAGCGAAGTCTTCAATGACAACCAAAAAGGTTACTGTCGTACAGTCGACAGATAATGTAGAGATGACCACAGATGATGGTGCTACAGTCTCTTTACCAAGAGTAGACCAGACATTAATAGATCAATCATCTATTATATCTGATGCAGCTGATGATCTGTTTGCAGATGCTGATATCAATAAGTCTTTAGAAGCGTTGAAAGAAAAGCTGATGATGCAGAAAGAAATGCAGGAGCTTTCATCTAGACTGGGAATAACAATTACCGATGCTGCCCATATAGACCTGTACAGGGAAGTTGCAGACTGGCTGGGAACACGTTACAGAAGAGGAGGTATGAGCCGTCAGGCGGTAGATTGTTCGGGGTTTACAAATCTTGTCTATAAGAATGTATATAATCAACAACTGGATAGAGTAAGCACTACCATAGCTAACAACTTGAAAGAGTCTGTTGCAAAAGAAGATTTAATACCGGGTGACATGGTGTTCTTTTCTACATTCAACAAAAAATATATTAACCATGTAGGTGTGTATATCGGCGAAGGCAAGTTTATTCACGCGTCCATAAAGAAAGGTGTGATTGTGAGTTCCCTTGCAGAAGGTTACTATAGTAAGGCATGGAGAAAAGGCGGAAGAAACAACTAATAATCAAGATATAAATAATGGGAGAGAGGAAAGGTCGATAGTCTTTCCTCTTTTTATTTATAGATTTCGGGCATGTCTTGCCAACTCATCTTTTAATATCGTCAATCTGAGGCTTATCGTCTTGCTTGCCAGTTGATAATCTTTTTCATCATCCAACTGTTTATACCTGCGGACAAATTCATCGAGTGGATCTGTGTCCGAATACCCTTCAAAAATGCGATCTTTAGCCTCTTTTGCCTTTCTCGCTATCTGCGCAACATCTGCCAGTGAAGGTATAAGCAGCATTGTTTCGATCGCTTCATTAAGGAATTTGTAATCGAGGGCTGTCCCGAAATCCTTATCCTCAATGAATCTTAACCATTGATAAGCAAGGCTTAATTTCTCTTTTGTTACTCCTTCAATGGGTATATAGCATATGTCAAAGATAGCTTCACGAATACTCGAAACGGTTCTGTTGAGGTCGTATTTCTCCGCTTCATAGTGGGTGCTCGCCATCTTTTCGTCGCAGCCGGTCAGTTCCTGTATCTCCTTTATGCTTTTTGCCTTGAACAGATAGGCGCATTTTTCGACGTCTCCGTCATTTGCTTTCAGTAGCTGTAAAGCCTCACCCATAGGAACAGGAACTAATTTTCGTAGCTCTTTTATCTTGTCGGTCATATATTCTCTAATTTTGGGCAAAGATAATAAAAGCAATATCACTATCTTTACATCTGCTAAAAACAAAGAATATAATGAGTCAACAATTCGATATACTGAAAGCCATATATAATGATACTAAAGATGAAAAGTATCAGTATGCCATACTTCCATGGGGAGCAACCGAGCCGCATAATTACCATCTTCCATATCTTACCGACTGTTACTTGTCTCACGATGTAGCTGTCGATGCTGCCATCAGAGCTTATGAGCAAGGACGGATAAAAGGGATGGTATTACCTCCGATTCCGCTCGGATCACAAAATCCCGGTCAGCGCGAACTGCCTTTCTGTCTGCATACACGCTACGAAACGCAAAAAGCCATCTTAACCGATATTGTCGCCTCCCTCGATTATCAGGGTATCAGTAAGCTGTTTATCGTAAACGGACACGGAGGCAATAGCTTTAAAAATATGATACGCGATCTGGCTGTAGACTATCCTCACTTTCTGATCGTTGTGTCCGATTGGTTTGCAATTGTACCGCAAATCGGTTTCTTTGATGAAAAAGACGATCATGCAGGCGAATTGGAAACGTCCGTACTGATGCACTATCGCCCCGAGTTGGTAGACCTGTCTGTGGCCGGAAACGGAGTTTATTTTCCATTCAGGATACAGGCTCTGCGTGACGGAACCGGTTGGATACCTCGTAACTGGGCAAAAGTGTCGCAAGATACCGGAATTGGAAATCCTCTGAAATCTACAGCCGAAAAGGGCAGAAGGTATGTTGAAGCTGTAAGTAATAAATTGGCAGATTTATTTATTTCGGTAGTTGAAGACGAAATATATTAAGAGCCTGTTTAAAGTTGATTGGCAATCTTATTTTGTATTATTCAAATATATTTTCGGTCAAATTTAAACAGTTACTAATTCCCGCTTTCTCCTTTGCCTATGCCTAGCAGATCTCTGTAGGTCTTAATTGATTCGTAGTGGTCGTAACCGCTAAAATCTGATATTACTACCTGATTTGCTAGTTGCCATTCGTTGCCGATCAGTTTATATATCTGCATTTCGTAAGGCATGGAAATACTATATTCGCCTTTTGTTGAAGTATGATCTATTTTTAAATATTGGGAAGGGATAAAACGTCCTATTATGCAGAAATCTTTTATATTCAGACTACTGCGTATTATTTCATCTGTCTTTCTGGACATTTCGTCACTATAAAATAGATTTCCGGTAGAATCGGCGCTGATTGTAATATTATTTTTCTGATCAAAATTCTTATATTTTTCCAGTACTTCCTCTGTTTTGGGAATATATAGTATCGAATATTGTCCTTCACCCTCTTTCATGTATATCGAAGAAGGAATATCCATCATCAGGTCTACTGCCAGTTCCTTGTGCAAATCGAATCCCGCTGTTATTTTTTCAATAGCCTCATTGGCTGTCCCTTTTTCCTGTTTTCCTTTTTTTCCATCACTGCATGACAGAAATAAAAGTAATGATATTGCAACGACAACAATCTTTTTCATAACCCTGTAGTTTGCTATATAGATATAAATTAAAATAATGCACTACTTAGAATTAATAGTTTAGTCAAAAGTACAATATTTGTTCCATTAATAGGCAAAGGAAGGGAAGGTTTATACATTGGTATATTTCAGTACTAAAATAGGAATGGTTGTCTCCCGACAACCAATCTTCACTCCTAACCATAAATCTAATACCATGAAAAATACAGTACAAATGTATACAATATTTTTAAATAACCAAAACAAAAAGACATAAATATTATTTATTTAATATCATTATGATGTGAAATAAATGATTTATCAATCAAAATGAAATATTTAATTCAAGGAAATGAGCTATTTAAAACTTTAATCTTATCTTTGTAAGATATAGTAAAAACTTTATGGCATCATTTTTGTTTGAATATAAATAACTAGAGAAGTTAATTAAGATTATCGCTAAAAAAGGTTTTAGAAATTAATCTTATATTTGTAATAAACATACAGATCATCAAATAAGACGGTTATGGAAAATAATTTTTCACAAAGAGTTCGCAAGATCATGACTTATAGTCGTGAAGAGGCCGGACGCTTACAAACCAACTATCTGGCACCCGAACATTTGATGCTTGGAATTCTCCGCAACGGGGAAGGATTAGCCATACAGGCATTGAAAGATTTTGGAATAGATCTAGTTGAAGTTAAAGACAGTATTGATAATAACATATTAAAGCAACAGGAGGACGCATACCCAAACAGCGAAATAGTATTAAGCAAAAGCACTGAAAAAATATTAAAAATGAGCATACTGGAAGCGCGATTGACGAAAAGTCAGGAAACTGACTCGGAACATTTGCTTCTAGCCATTCTCAAAGATCATGACAATGTAGCTGCAACGCTGTTAGAAGAATATCATATGGATTATAACGGAGCATTTACCTATATTAAAAGTATGGGAGATATTATGCACAACAATAGTAAAGAATCGCCCCGCATGGGTGCAGACTTTACCGACGATGACGACGATGACGATGAAGCTGTAAGCGGAGGTTCGGGAAATGTGGGTACACAACAACCGCGCCAGGCTACAGATACGCCTGTACTCGACAATTTCGGTATAGATATGACAAAGGCTGCTTTGGAAAACAAGCTTGATCCGATAGTAGGCCGCGAAAAAGAAATAGAACGTCTGGCGCAGATACTTAGCCGCCGCAAGAAAAACAACCCTATACTGATCGGTGAACCGGGAGTCGGTAAATCGGCTATAGTAGAAGGTCTTGCCTTGCGTATTACCCAGAAGAAAGTATCGCGAGTATTGTTCGACAAACGTGTGATAGCTCTCGATATGGCTTCGGTAGTAGCAGGAACTAAATATCGCGGACAATTCGAAGAACGTATAAAAGCGATATTGAACGAGTTGTCAAAAAATCCGAACATTATATTGTTCATCGACGAGATACATACTATAGTAGGTGCAGGCGGAGCAACCGGATCATTGGATGCTGCCAATATGCTGAAACCGGCTCTGGCTCGTGGAGAAATACAATGCATCGGTGCAACAACACTGGACGAATACCGCAAAAATATAGAAAAAGACGGTGCGCTCGAACGCCGTTTCCAGAAAGTTATGGTAGACCCTACCACTGCCGAAGAAACATTGCAGATATTACATAATATCAAAGAGCGTTACGAGGAACACCACAATGTAAAATATACAGAAGGGGCGCTTGAGGCCTGTGTGAAACTAACTGACAGATATATCACCGACCGCAACTTCCCCGACAAGGCAATCGATGCTCTGGACGAAGCCGGTTCCCGTATGCATATTGCAAACATACAGGTACCAAAAGAGATAGAAGACCTCGAAAAGGAACTGAAAGAAGTCATCGATCAGAAGGGAGATGCCGTAAAAGCCCAGAAATACGAACTGGCAGCCAGCTTCCGCGACACACAGCGTCAACTGATGGCTAAACTGGATACGGCAGAGGCCGAATGGAAAGCTTCGCTGAAAGAAAAACCGGAGACTGTAGACGCAGAGATGGTTGCCGAAGTAGTTTCCATGATGTCAGGTGTACCTGTACAAAGAATAGGTGAATCGGAAGGTATTAAGCTTGTGGGTATGAAAGACAGCCTGAAAGCTGCCGTTATCGGACAAGACGAGGCTGTAAATAAAATAGTGAAAGCTATACAGCGCAACCGTATAGGACTGAAAGACCCTAACCGCCCGATAGGTTCGTTTATGTTCCTAGGACCGACAGGAGTAGGTAAAACGCACTTAGCTAAAATGATTGCCGAACAACTGTTCGACTCTGCCGATGCGCTGATACGTATTGACATGAGCGAGTATATGGAGAAATTTAATGTATCGCGTCTGGTCGGAGCACCTCCGGGATATGTAGGATATGAAGAAGGCGGATTGCTCAGCGAAAAGGTTCGCCGCAAACCCTACTCGGTAGTATTGCTCGATGAGATCGAAAAAGCCCACCCTGATGTGTACAATATACTGTTGCAGGTAATGGACGAAGGACACTTGACCGATAGTCTGGGACGTAAGATCGACTTCAAGAATACAATACTGATTATGACATCGAACGTAGGTACACGCCAGTTGAAAGACTTTGGGGGAGGTATCGGGTTCAACCGTCAATCGGCTGCCAATAGAGAATATTCGAGAGGCGTACTTCAAAAAGCACTGAACAAAACATTCTCGCCTGAGTTCCTCAATCGTGTAGACGACATTATAACATTCGATCAGTTGGATAAAACTTCTATCGAAAAGATTATCGACATAGAACTGAAAGGCTTCTACAAACGTATGGAAGAACTGGGTTACACAATCAATCTGAGTCAGGAAGCCAAAGATTTTCTTGCCGATAAAGGTTATGATGTACAATTCGGAGCCCGTCCGCTAAAACGTGCTATCCAAAACTACGTGGAGGATGAAATAGCCGAGCTGATACTTTCGGGTGCAGTAAAAGAAGGCGGTACTATAAGCTTTGAAGTGGACAAAGAAAAAGACAAATTGAAAGCTGTAACACAAAAAGGGAAATAAATATCTCACTCGATAGCGAAAGGCTGTGTCGGAAAAAACTGACACAGCTTTTTTATTTTATACTCTTCCAACAGGAAATATTATACACTTGTTTTAGAACTCTTTTTCGCTTCCTAAATACATCTGTCTTAATAATTCTACTTTAATATTAAGTTAATATTTTATTTATCAACTGTTTGCAGGGAAGTGTTGTCTCAAAATATGACAAGCTGAAATTTGGTCTGCTACACTTTTGCCGATAACTTTGAGAAACAACTTACAAATAAATTTCACGTAGAAAAAGACTCATCTAACACACAAAATTTATGAACGACGAATTTGAATATTACCTGATGGAGCGGAGTAATAATCAAAACTATCCTCTGCTAAAGGAAGACGGAACATGTAACTACCAGCATGTAAAGACACACATCGAAAATCCGTATATGACAAAGTACAGTTACAAAAATCCCGTTCCGCGAAGAGTGCAAACGGCAGATTACTATGCAATGCCATTCTCTATAGTATCGGATAAGATATATGATGTACTGGCAGCGATGAATCTGAAAAAGGTACAGCTGATACCCGTCATCGTTACAGGCAGGGAAAATGAGCTGTACGACAGGCACTGGTATATACATATATACAACAGGTTGAAAGCAATGGATATAAAAAAGTCGAAGTGTAACTGGATAGAGTCGATACAAATAGCCAATCCCATAGAAAAACTGGTACTCAACAGAGAGTATCTGAACACCATACCACTAAAAGACCGTTTGGTCTTCCGCCTTATAGAAAATTCTACGAAGCAAATATATCACGCATCCGTAGCAGAAGCCATTATGGCAACTAACCCTGTAGGTGTGCGTTTCATAAAACTGCAAACAAATGCACAAAATATAGATGTTTATAATACCAAAAGGGTGTTTGCTGTCTAGCACATCCTGCCGGGATTCATTTATAGAGAATCCAAAATACTCTTTTCGAATCATTATTTATGCGAATCAGTAGTTGAAATTATATGCTCTATTTCATTAGTCGTTTCACATACGCTTCGCTCCTCAGCGACCTGTCAACGGTTTGACGGCTGAAAGGGACGAACGGGCTATCGCCCCATCCCTTTCCACGCCGCCTGCACCGGACAGGCGCCCGCTTGCGTAGCTAATGCACAGAGTCGCGACGCACTGACAAAGCAGCATAATTGCCAGCCAATCGTGCGTTAGCCCGCGCCGTTAGCTTTATGGACGGGGTACCCGTAGGGTGAAAAAGGCGTGAAACGAAAACGTGTTTGAGCTTAGCTTCAAATGAATATTCTACAAACTTCTGAGCGAGTTTTTTCGTTTAGACTTTAAGCCCTTCTACGGGTCGTCCTATGAAGCGGGGCGCTAAAGACTTTTTGATTCCTTTTGGGGCTTTGGGCAAAAGGAATGCAAGCAATCTGTGATTGCGCGCAGTAGAAAATAAAAGAACCTATTATCTATCTGCCTCCATCCGTAGAAATGTTTAATGGTTCCTTAACCAAAATGACACAGAAATGTCTTATCTTTGGGATAATTAAGATCACAATCTATAAAGGGTATCCTGTTAGAAATTACCATACTTAAAACAGAAAATAATTCAGATATGAACAGAAGATTAACAATAGCGCTGGTAGCGCACGATCACCGCAAAGCGGACATGGTAGAATGGTGTTTTTATAACTCTGACTTTTTGGCAAAACATCACTTGGTTTGTACCGGAACAACAGGAACACTTGTAAAAGAGGCATTTGAAGAAAAGGGAATCAATGCGGACATCACCCGTATGAACTCGGGGCCGATGGGTGGAGATGCCGAGATTGCTGCTATGGTGGTACGTCACGAGGTGGATCTGGCTATTTTCCTGATCGACGACCTGAACCCTCAGCCACACGAAGCCGACATTATGATGTTGCTGCGCCAATGCCGCGTGCACAATGTACCTATTGCCTGCAACCGTTACAGTGCCGACCTGATGCTTACAAGCCCGCTGTGGGACAACGATGATTATGTTCCGACAAAACCGCGATACGAAGCATTCGACAGGGCTAATTTCGATGCAAGTTTCAAAAGGTTGAAAGATTAAGATTTTATTGGAACTTTATCTATAAGAATATAACAGTCAGCATTTAGCGACAAAAAGGTAACGAGAATTAAAAACAATGCGAATCCGTTACTTTCGTTACATTTTAGTTAAAATCGGGGTGTTGTATTATTGGGTGACAATGGATAAAAAGTAATAAGAATGAAAACAGCGCAGATTGACTCCGCTTCGCTCTGTCGAACGTTGTTTCGTTACATTCGTTACTTTTTAGTTAAAAAGCGATTATTATGAATGATTGGAAAGACCGTCTGAATGTGGTGTATTCCACCAATCCGGACTATAAATATGAGACAGAAAAAGAAGATGAGCAGGATACACAGCCTAAAGACAAGCAGCTACTGCGCATCTCTCTCGATAAACGTAACCGGAAAGGAAAAGCCGTTACCCTGATCACCGGATTTGTAGGAACAACCGATGACCTTGAAGCTCTCGGCAAAATGCTGAAAGTGAAATGTGGCGTCGGTGGTTCAGCGAAAGACGGAGAGATAATCATACAGGGTGATTTCAGAAACAAGATACTGGAACTTCTCCAGAAAGAAGGGTATGTCAAATCACGCACTATTTGACGATGAAATAAACTTGCAGGTTTACAAGGCATCGGCAGGCTCGGGAAAGACTCATCGCCTGACCGCCGAATATCTGCGCCTGCTTTTTTCTGCTCCAAATGCATACAGGCATATTCTGGCTGTAACATTTACCAACAAGGCTACGGACGAAATGAAAACCCGTATTGTAGCCGAACTGGCACGATTGGCTAAAGGTGAAGATTCCCCATACACAAAACTTCTGGCAGAAGAATACGGCTACAACGACGAGCAGGTAAAGAAAGAAGCTCGCGACACGCTTGTCCGCGTACTACATGACTATTCTGCATTCTCGGTCAGTACCATCGACAAGTTCTTTCAGCAAACCATGCGTGCCTTCACCCGCGAAATTGGGTTGGGCGGAGGATATAATGTAGAACTGGATACCGATAAGGTATTGGGCGAAGCAATAGACTCCATGCTTTACGATCTGGAACGCAGCGATAACAAGCTGCTGCTCGACTGGCTGATACGCTTCTCGGAAGAAAAAGTAGAAAACGGGGAAACATGGAACATACGCAATGACATACAGTCGCTATCATCCGAAATATTCAAAGAGAGCTACAAGGCATACAGCAATCAGGTACAGGCAAACATTGCAGATAAACAACTGATGACCGACTACAAAGATATGCTCTTTGCCATCATTCAGACTTTTGAAACCAGATCGCAACAGATAGGCGAAAAAGCACTGAATATAATGACCCGTTTCGGGCTGAAACCCGATGACTTCAAAGGGGGATCGCGTTCGGCATTTTTTAGCTTCCTCAAATGGGCTAACAAAGCTATAGAGGAGCCTACAAATACATTCCGCACACTGCCCGATGATGTGACAAACTGGTACACAGCCAAAACCGCAGCAGATGTAAAGGACAGGATAGAGAGTGCTTTTACAGAACTGAATGTATGTGTATCCGACATTATCACTCACTATGATGATTCGCGCATTTACCAGACAGCGTATGAAATAAATCGCTATTTCTTCACGCTCGGCATACTAGGCGATGTGGACAGGAAAATACGTGAGAATGCAGCAGAAAACAATATGATGCTGATATCGGACACTACCGAATTGCTGAACCGCATCATAGAAGGAAATGAATCGCCCTTTATCTACGAAAAGGTGGGACTGCGGGTCAACAATTACATGATAGACGAATTTCAGGATACATCGGGGATGCAATGGCAAAACTTCCTGCCACTTGTGCGCGACAGTTTGGCAGGAGGGAACAAAAATTTCATTGTAGGCGATGTGAAACAAAGTATCTATCGCTGGCGAAACTCGGACTGGAAGCTACTGGACGAACAACTGGATATAGATTTCAGACAAGAAGGTATAAACCACGAAACACTGGACACCAACTGGCGAAGTTCCCGCAATGTAATCGGATTCAATAATGCTATCTTTTCCATTGGTTCGCATCTCTTGCAAGATACATACAACAAACCATTATCCGATACGGAAGATAAACGCCTGCAACCGTTCTTTTCGCGTATAACGAAAGCATACGGTGAACTTTATCAGCAGATACCCGATAAGCATAAGGATAACGAAGGGCGTGTAAAGATAGAGTTTATAGATACGGACGAACATGTATGGCAAGACTATGTACTGGAACAGCTACCCTTGCAAATAGAAGAATTACAGGACAGAGGGTATAACTTGCAGGATATAGCCATACTGGTACGCACCAAGCGTGAAGGTGCAGATGTTGCAAACTGTCTGTTGGAATACAAAAGCAATCATCCCGATTCTAAGTACCGCTATGATATCATATCGGATGAAGCCTTGTTTGTAGGTAATTCTAAAAGTATAAAACTGATTATTGCATTACTGAAATACCTGCACAATCCGTTGGATGCCTCGCTGAAAACACTGGCCGTATTCGAATACTTCAAATACAATAACCAGCTAAGTGCAGAAGATGCTTTACAGAAATATTTTTCGGGGAACGAGGAACTTCCTGAAAATATAGCAAAAGAGCTCGACCGCATACGCGAACTGCCTCTGTATGAAATGACGGAAGAGATATTTGAACTGTTCCGCAACGCGATGGAAGATAATGAACAGGTATATATTCAGTCATTTCTGGATATGGTACTCGATTTCACTATCCGTAGTTCGTCCGATCTGGATGCTTTCCTGAAGTGGTGGAACGAAACAGGGGTAAACAAAACAATCTTCACACCCGATGGACAGGATGCTATACGCATTATGACAATACATAAGTCGAAAGGGCTGGGTTTCAATGTCGTTCTTATTCCTTTCTGCAACTGGGAAATAGACCACAGGCTGACTACCATACTGTGGTGCCACCCCAAGACAGAGCCGTTCGACCGTTTGCACCTTGTTCCTGTAAAATATTCGCAGAAACTGAAAAATACAATATTTGACTATGAGTATTTCGATGAACGGCTGCATGCCTTTATCGACAATGTAAATATATTGTACGTTGCTTTCACGCGTGCTAAGAACGAACTGATCGCTTTCGCTCCTCGTCCGAAGCGTGAAGAAATAAACAATATTGCATCGCTGCTCTGGGTCGGAGCTAATACTTCATCCGGCATATTGGCTGGCAAGCAAACTCATATCGACTTGCCGGAATATCTGAATGTAGAATCGGGCATATTCGAAATCGGGGAAAGCTATATTCCAAAGCTAAAGAAAGAAGCATCTCCTCTGGAAGAAATAAAGATAGACAGCCTGTCGAGTGTATCGTATGACGATCGCATTGGCTTATTGCTGAAGAATAAATATTACTTCACCGATTCGGGAAAAAGAGATTACGGAACACTGATGCACGAAATTGTCAGTAAGGTGGAAACCCTTGACGACATAGAAAAGGCTCTGGACGAATATTATATATCGGGTGATATAACTGCCGCCCAAAAGGCAGAAATAGGCGGGCTATTGGAAGACTACCTATCCGATCCTGTGGTTGCCTCTTGGTACAGTGGTGAATATAAGGTACTGAACGAAGTGCAAATACTGCAGCCGAAAGGATCGTTTAGCCGTCCCGACAGGGTGATGATAAACAAGGAAGAGGTAATAGTGATCGACTACAAGTTCGGAGAGAAGGAAGATAAGAGGTATATCCGTCAGATAAAATACTATGCAGACCAAATTCGCAAGATGGGCTATAAAGATGTAAAAGGGTATATCTGTTACATCACATTGGGGAAAGTTATTGAGATATAACCCCAGGGAATGTATAGCTGATACCTACCCGAAGTCTGCATCCGGACTGAGTATTAACGGAATTTCAGCCAATTTTGACATTTTTAATATACTGATAGTAAACTATTTTACTAAATGTAGCGTTAATATTATGTGTTTTTCATAGTATTAGATTTAAGGTTAAAAATGAAGATTGGTTGTCGGGATGACAACCATTTCTTTTTTATAAGGATTTATATTTTTGCAAAACTGCTATCTTTGTGTTATATGGAGGATATTTTCAGAACGATAACAGATGCATCTAAAGCTATCTATACGGAAAAGCGGAGTAAATTTATCGCTTATGCCATTCCTGTGAATACAGTTGAAGAGGCAAAGGTAGAAATAGACAAACTACGTAAGGAATATTACGATGCACGACATGTGTGTTGGGCTTATATGCTAGGTGCAGACAGGGAGGATTTCAGATCTAATGACGACGGAGAACCTTCCGGTACAGCCGGGAAACCAATACTGGGACAGATAAACTCTAATGAACTGACAAATATACTGATCGCTGTCATCCGTTATTTTGGCGGCATAAAGCTAGGTACGAGCGGGCTTATTGTCGCATATCGCGAAGCCGCTGCCGAAGCCATTCGGGAAGCCAGTATTGTAGAAAGGACGGTAGATTGTCGTATCTCGTTTGCTTTCGAATATCCGTTTATGAACGATGTAATGAAGATTGTCAAAGACCTTGAACCGGCAATTATCACTCAGAGCTACGATATGGATTGCCTGATGACGCTGGAAATAAGAAAGGCACGCTTCGAAGAGTTGGTAAGCAGATTGGAGAAGGTGGAAAGTCTCAGATTAATAGACGGTTAAATAAAAGAGCGACTGTTGTCTAACAATCGCTCGATATATTATAACTACTGATTATATTATCCCCTGTGCCATCACAGCTTTTGCAACCTTCATAAATCCGGCAATATTCGCTCCTTTCACGTAGTTTACATAACCATCGGCTTCAGTACCGTATCTCACACAGTTTTCGTGTATATTCTGCATTATCCATTTCAGCTTCTCGTCTACTTGCTCTGACGACCAGCTCAGACGTTCTGAGTTCTGAGTCATTTCCAGACCCGATACCGATACACCTCCCGCATTGGCAGCTTTGCCCGGAGCATATAGTACCTTAGCTTTCTGGAATATCTCTATAGCTTCCGGTGTGGATGGCATATTTGCACCTTCCGAAACGGCAAATATGCCATTATCAACAATCTTTTGTGCATCTTCTCCGCTGATTTCATTCTGGGTAGCCGAAGGAAGAGCAATGTCTCCTTTTTCACCCCAAGGGCGTGCACTCGGAACATACTTGCAACCGTAAGTCTCTGCATATTCGCTGATGCGGCCTCTGTACAGCTCTTTCAGTTCTTTTACATATTCTAGTTTCTCAGTGGTAATGCCTTCCGGATCGTAGATGTATCCGCTAGAGTCAGACAATGATACAGGTATAGCACCCAGTTCGATAAGTTTTTCGCAAGTGTATTGTGCTACGTTACCTGAACCCGATACGAGACATTTTTTACCTTTGATGTCTATATTCTTTGTTTTCAGCATTTCCAGCAGGAAGTACACATTTCCGTAACCTGTAGCTTCGGGGCGTATCAGGGAGCCGCCGAATGTAAGACCTTTACCTGTGAATGTACCTGTAAATTCGCGGGCTAGTTTTTTATACATGCCAAACATATATCCAACTTCGCGACCACCTACGCCTATGTCTCCGGCAGGAACGTCTGTGTCGGGGCCGATGTGACGCCACAACTCAGTAATGAAAGCCTGACAAAAACGCATGATCTCAGCTGTAGATTTTCCTTTAGGATTGAAATCAGAACCTCCTTTACCACCACCCATAGGCAGGGTAGTAAGCGAGTTCTTAAAAGTCTGCTCAAAAGCAAGGAACTTGAGGATAGAAGGATTTACCGAAGCATGGAAACGCATTCCGCCTTTGTAAGGGCCTATTGCATTACAGTGCTGTACACGGTATCCCATGTTGGTATGTGTGTTCCCTTTATCGTCGACCCATGTCACGCGAAAAGAAAAGATGCGGTCGGGAATACAGAGTCTTTCTATTAAGTTAGCTTTCTCAAATTCAGGATGTTGATTGTAAACTTCTTCGATTGATTCCAGTACTTCGTGTACTGCCTGATGGTATTCAGGTTCGTTAGGGAATCTGCGCTTTAAATCAGCTAAAACTTGTTCTGTTTTCATTATTAAGTTGACTTTTGATTTATGGATGATGCAAAAATACAAAAAAAATATCTATTTGTTAAATAAGTTGATAAAAAATTGACATTTTTTTCTTTTTATGAGTAAAGAGATATGAAAAGGACTTTTTGCACTCTTGCGGATCCATAATATCTTAGAGCCTGTTTAAATTTTACCAAAACATTTTGTTATCGTTCTTTTTTCGTTCATTTTCAGTCTCTTTTTGTCCGATTTTCCCCTTTCTTCAGCTTGAATAGCCCGCTATTCGCGCTTCAGATAAGAAAAAAATCATTCCAAAAATAGTGCTGAAAACCTAAACGAATAAAATTTAAACAGACTCTAAGTTTGTCTTCTTTCTCACTACAAATGCGTCATTCGAATATTAATATGAATTAATTTCATCATAATAAGGTATAATCGTTTTTTTACGTTTCACATCAGATAGTTCCGGTAGAAAAAAGGACTAGAAGTATATTCAAAAGGAATTACCTCATTTCCTGAAAAGTCTATTGCCCCGTATAAATCATTCACATTCCTTACGGGATATGTCTTTCCACATTCCGACGGGAAAATATAATGGTATTTGCCAAATGGAATAACCTCCTCCCCTTTAGAGTTGATCACACCATAGAAAATATCCTGTGAGTATGCCGAGAGGGTGAATAGAAAGGCGAATAATATGGCTGTTGCTTTTTTTATAGACATATGTAGTGTCTCTAAATGATTACAATACAATTTACAAATAAAGTAATTATCTCGGAAAAGAAAAATTATGAAAAAAGGTAACAAAGGTAACACTTCTGTCAGTCAACAGTGATCAGTCAACAGTGATCAAAAACTTGACAATTATCAATTACAGGAGCGAAGTGTGTGTAAAGGTCACAACTTTTTCAAATAATTTTTCTTTGCGCCTTCGCGTCTTTACGTGAGAAATATTTTAACTAAAACCCGACAAAATCCACATTTTTCTCTATTTCTTCAAAGATCACTTTTATTGTTAACCGTTGACTGATCGCCGTTAACTGAATATACCTTATAGATAAAACAACTCCCACCACATAACAAAAATGAGAAGACAACGCCTTCTCATTCTTCAATTATTTTTCGTAAGCCTCTTCGTGTACTGCCTTCACTGCTCGCCCCGATGGGTCTACCCTGTTTCTGAATGAGGCATCCCATTCCAAAGCCGTTGCCGTACTACATGCTACCGATGGTACTGACGGCACAGTACGCGCAGCCGAAGCCGACGGAAAGTGCTCCTCGAATATAGTGCGATACCAATATTCTTCTTTCGACATCGGCGGGTTGATAGGGAAACGCTCTTCGGCGTGTTCCATCTGCCTGTCTGTAACTTTCTTAGCGGCAAGCTCCCGCAGAGAGTCTATCCAGCTGTAACCTACCCCATCCGAAAATTGTTCTTTCTGACGCCATACCACACTATCCGGCAAGTAATCTTCGAATGCTTTACGCAAGATATATTTTTCTATTTTACCGTTACCACATATCTTATCTTTCGGATTGAGGCGCATAGCCACATCCATAAACTCTTTATCGAGAAACGGCACACGTCCCTCTACACCCCAAGCCGAAAGAGACTTGTTTGCCCGCAGGCAATCATAAAGATGAAGCCTGTCGAGTTTTCGCACAGTTTCCTCATGGAATGCCTTAGCATCGGGAGCTTTGTGAAAATACAAGTATCCGCCGAACAATTCATCCGACCCCTCACCCGAAAGCACCATCTTTACCCCCATCGACTTGATGAAGCGGGCAAGCAAATACATCGGAGTAGAAGCACGCACTGTTGTCACATCATATGTCTCTATATGGTAAATAACATCGCTAAGCGCATCCAGCGCTTCCTCCACCGTAAAATGTATTTCGTGATGCACCGTTCCTATATATTCGGCTACCTTTCGGGCAGCTACCAGATCGGGAGAATCTTTCAACCCTACTGCAAACGAATGAAGTTGTGGCCACCATGCTTCCGTCTTGTTATCATCTTCTATACGGCGGGCTGCATACTGTTTTGCAATGGCAGATATAATAGAAGAGTCCAATCCTCCCGACAATAATACTCCGTAAGGCACATCAGACATCAACTGCCGATGCACTGCACCCTTGAGCGCTGTCCTCAATTCGGATACATCTGATACATTATCTTTTACATTATCGTATTCCATCCAGTCGCGTTTATACCATCTTTTTACCTCTGTACCTTCTTTTGTGTACAGATAGTGACCGGGCTGAAATTCCTGTATATTCGGACATACTCCCTCCAGTGCTTTCAATTCGCTGGCTACATAGAATTGCCCGCGATCGTCATAGCCCATATATAATGGTATGATCCCCATATGGTCGCGACCAATAAGCATCAGGTCATTTTCAACATCATACAATGCAAAAGCAAAGATTCCATTCAGGTCTTCAAGCAGATCGGCACCTTTATCTCTGTACAAAGCCAGAATAACCTCACAATCGGAATGGGTAAGAAATTCATAATCGGGATATCTGCTCCTTATTTCTTTGTGGTTATATATTTCACCGTTCACTGCCAACACCAGTTTATTATCTTTACTGTACAGCGGTTGTTTACCCGAGTCGACACCGACAATGGAAAGTCTTTCGTGTGCCAGAATCGATTTATTGCCGCAATAGATACCCGACCAGTCAGGCCCGCGATGCCGAATTTTCTTTGACATTCGCAACACCTGCGCCCTTAATACATCTACATCCTGACTCAGATCAAACACTCCGACAAATCCACACATATTTTGCAATATTAGTTTTATATTATCAAACAATTTGACAAAAATATAACACTTTGATATATAAAACAAAATATTTAATCATTTTGTTTCAATTACAATTATTTTGATTTCAAATTGATCCAATATATAATATTCAGATGAGCGTTTCGTTATATCTGTATCCGATACGCTTTTAACTATACATATGAATACTTAAAAGAAATATATATTTATCTTTGTAAAACATTTACAAAACAATTTTTTCACACATGAACAAAAACATCCGTAATCTATTCGTCCTCCTTACTATCGGTATTTTTTCTTTTTCCTGCGGTGATGACGAACCTACAAAAGAGCCTACAATATTAGGTGACTGGTATGTGACAGAGCGTACTCTGACCACAGGCAACAAAGAAGTTGACGAAAGACTGAATAGCTGGTTCAAAGAAGACCTCAGGCTAAATGATATGAAAAGAACCTTCACTGCACTGAACGGCGACGATTGGTCTGAAGGTTCAGTAACAATCAGAGTTTATGATAAAAATTCATCCAGTGGCGAAGCCGACAGACCTGTAGACGGAACATACAGTATAGAAAAAGACATATTGCATATATCTGACAACCTTCTGGGAGTTACAGAATCCCAATTCTTTCTGGGAGAAAAAATATTGGAGACATATACCAAACTCACCAGAGCCCAGATCAGAGCACTGGCAATAGACGTAGGTGGATACGACAACCTAATCCCCGAAACTATAACCGGAGAGTTAAAAACGCGTTACGCAAGATAATATCGCCGGAAAATAATTTGATATTTCCGGAGCATTTTATTACCTTTGCCATCCGATTGCCAATAGGCCTACAAGTAACCGCACATAAAGTGGTTCGCCTCAGGCACATAACCTGTAAATTATAAAAACAGATGTACGTTATCGTAGACATTCAGGGACAACAAATGAAGGTTGAAAAAGACCAGAAATTATTTGTTCACAGAATCAATGCAGAAAATGGCTCTAAAGTAGAGTTCGAAAAAGTATTACTAGTTGACAAAGATGGAGCTGTAACAGTAGGAACCCCTACAGTAGAAGGCGCCAAAGTTGTAGTTGAAATCGTATCTCAGGCTAAGGGAGACAAAGTATTGGTTTTCCACAAGAAGAGAAGAAAAGGATACCGCAAACTAAACGGTCACCGTCAACAGTTCTCAGAAGTTATAGTTAAAGATATTATCGCTTAATCAGTAAAAACAGAAGAAAATGGCACACAAGAAAGGTGTAGGTAGTTCGAAAAACGGCCGTGAATCGGAAAGTAAACGATTGGGCGTTAAAATATTTGGTGGCGAAGTTGTAAAAGCAGGCAACATCATAGTTCGTCAAAGAGGTACAACTCATCATCCGGGCGAAAATGTAGGTATTGGAAAAGACCATACATTGTTTGCACTGACTGATGGAGTAGTAGCATTCCGCAGAAAGAAAAACGACAGATCGTATGTATCTGTAGTTCCTCAAGCAGAAGCTTAAGATACAAAATATTCATAAAAAACGAGGCTGTCCTTTTCTGGACAGCCTCGTTTTTCATAACATATATCATACAAAGAATAATAACTTACTCGCAATCGTTATATTCTTTTATCAATTGACCAATACTGGCTCTTGTATATTCGCACGTAGCCAGCTTTTCCTCTATCGCCGGACAATCGGCAACGACTAGTTTCAATTGATCCCGAAATGTTTTTGGACGCAATTCTATCACTGTCTGATCTCTTTTCTTATCTACAATGAACAGTCTCTGATTGCCTGCATATAAGGTCGTTTTAGGCAGATCACTTACCCTGTAAGCAAACACCTCTATTTTATCTGCTAATTTTACTCCGCCAAGCTTTAAAATGCCGCTTGTTAACCCCATACCATTTGATTGTTCCGGCTTGTACTCTATTTTACAATAGAATTCATCATAATCAGGTATATTAGAATTTATTACTTTGAAAGATTTCATCTGCTTCTCCCTGTAGTCTCTCTTCCTCTCTTTATTCTTGTCATCCAGATAGTGATGTACAGCATTCTTGTAGCGAGGAGCCATCACCCCCATATCGTCGAGCGGATATTCTGTCCCGTCGGGCAATATAGCCCTGAAGTCAATTTCGAAACGACCATTGATACTCTTCCCGTCCTCAAGCGTTAATATACCGGTAACAAATTTACCTTTACGAAATTCTGAGCGTATCCGATTATTCTGTGACTCAGCAGCCGCAAGTTGGGGTTTCTTTATCATATATGAATTAACCCCTTTACCCAGATAGTCATAAGTAATAAGACAATTAATTGCAGTTGTTTTGGCTGTGCTCAACTCATCCGCTTTTAGTTCATATTGCTTGTCGTCATAGGTATTCAGTATATATGTCGTTATACTTATTGCTCCTGCACCCTGCACATCTCGTCTTGCTCTGGCAACCAGATTATTCCTCTCATCTTTTATCAGGAAACCGCCGTCATTTGTATTTTCTAATACAGCCAGCAACTCACCCGTATTTTTGCTTACAACTCTATTATCTTTATAAACAGGCGCTAGCGAATCTACTTTAAGTTGTGTCTGCAGTGCAGTATTTGCTGTTTCTGATTTTGCATTGCTGTAATCTCTTTTCTCCACATACAGAAAATCAGTAATTGCCCTCTGATCCATTCCGGCAGCGGTAAAGAATTGGTATTTTTTTACCATAAGGTTCATAATAGCACTGGTCTGATTCAGAGTGAAACTTACCATTTCAAAAATTATCTCCGATTTTTTATCACTCAGTGTTGATGACACAATGTAATATTCGGGTTGTTGTCCGGGTGTAGCACCTGTCAATACCAATGTCGCATCTGATTTCAGGTCGGTAAAGGTATATACCTGATGTTTTTCAGCATCCTTGCTTATCTCCAGTTTAGCCACCTCGACTTTATCTATCAACATCATGCTGTTCTTCTTGTTATATTCTATCTTTTGAGCAAATAAACTTGCAAAAACAAAAAGAACAAAGGAAAGAATGAGTAGTAATTTTTTAATCATAGTATATTGTAGTTTTGTGAAAATTATATAGCACCTCAATAATAGTAATAAAGATTTAATCTACCAATTTTTTCTAACAATTTTTTCTAACAACTAATAAAGCGTACAGAAAGATAATCAATATCCGAAAAAGCTAAATTTTCACAGAATAGCAATAAACAATTAATATCAAATAAAAATATACCTATATATTGGTATTGTCGAAACTGGGCATATCCTTTTACTTTGCATCATATAATTATCAAAAAAAAAAATCATACAATGCCAAGAATAGGAATTTACTACGGTTCAACTACCGGAAACACACAGGAAGTGGCGGAAGACATTGCTAAAAAACTAAACGTTGACAAAGCCGATCTGCACGATGTAGCAAAAGCAAATGCAGATTATACAGCATACGATGTTGTATTATTCGGCTCACCCACTCTGGGTTTCGGTGACCTACAAGACGATTGGGAAGACTACATCGGAAAAGTAAAAGGAGCAGACCTTAATGGTAAAACAGTAGCCCTTTTCGGCTGTGGAGACTCTTCTTCATACAGCGATACTTTTGGCGATGCTATCGGAAAAATATATCAGACAATAAAAGATAAAGGCTGCAAGCTTATTGGTCAGGTAAGCACTGACGGTTACACTTACGATGACTCGGAGGCTATAGTAGACGGTAAATTCGTAGGCCTGCTTATCGACAATGATAATGAATCAGACCTGACTGACGAAAGAATCGAAAACTGGATTGAAGAATTAAAGAAATTCATCTAAAAAAAATATTGCAAAAACAAAAGATAAAAAGAGAGAGAAATAAAAACAGACTTTGTTTAACATAACTTTTCTATTGATAGTTTTTAGTTGATCTTGAATCCCCGTAGACGTGACGTCAATGGGGATTTCTTTTCAGGGACAACAATATCCTGCAAAATCTGTTCTATATTTGTCAGCAAACTAAATAATCATCCTATGACAGACTTATTCGATATACGCCGCGACTTTGCACTGAAAACACTCGATGAACAGGACATAACATCTGATCCTATCACATTCTTCGAGCAATGGTTCAATGAAGCCATACAGGCAGAAGCTTTAGAGCCTAACGCGATGAATCTGGCTACAGCCACGCCGGACGGAAGACCATCGTCTCGCATTGTTTTACTGAAACAGATAAAGTCCGAAGGGTTTGTATTTTTCACCAATTACAATAGCAAGAAAGGTGTACAGCTGGCGAATAATAAATACTGCGCCCTTAACTTCGTATGGCACGAACTCGAAAGACAAGTAAGGATAGAAGGAACTGTGCACAAGATATCGGATGCCGAATCCGATTCTTATTTTGAAGTACGCCCGACAAAGAGCAAACTGGGAGCTTGGGCTTCCCCACAAAGTAAGGCAATACCAAACAGGCAATATCTGGAACAACTCGTCTTCGACTTCGATAAAAAATTTGCAGGAAAACAGATACTTCGCCCGTCTAACTGGGGAGGTTATATTGTCGAACCTTTTATGATTGAATTCTGGCAGGGACGCAAAAGCCGTCTGCACGACAGAATACAATATACCCTTACTGACGGAAAATGGAGGATTGAACGTTTAGCTCCATAAGAAAAGGGTAGGTTCGCCCTACCCTTCTTGTTATTTAGCTCAGCTGTTCCCTTTTCTCTTTCTCCGTATTCTTATAAAAACATATGCTCCTATTGCTACTATTATCCACAATGGCCACAATCGGATAATCAATAAGAAAATATTAGCCAAAGCCGACCAGCCGCCACTCATAGCATCCACTATCTTACTTCCATAGCCCGGTTCGTACGAAGCGATAATTACATCGTTACGCATTACTTTTTCCTTCGTTATTACCGGCTCCTGATAAATCTCTATCTGAATAAGGCTGTATGCTATCTTGTCATTCATATTATACTCCGATATTTTAGTCCTGTCAGCTTCTTCCATCGCATAGTCCAGCGATTCTTCGGCGGCAATGGCATCTTCTAGTTTGCCACTTCGGGTAGATATGGCATTCGATACACGTCGTTGTTTCTTCTCCAAACGTATCTTCTTCAATTCGTCAGCCATCAGTTGTGCCGTCACATCATCTCCTTCTACTATACGATAATCTATCACCACAGCCAGTGGAGCAATCTGCCACAACGTAGAATCCAACAGGCTAAAGGACACACGAAGGTCGAGCGTTGCCTGCAAATGGTTACGATATACGATATAAGCCGAATCTTTCGATATATTTATCCATTGCGACTGCACATTGTTGTTATTGATAGCCGATTTTAGTATTATTCCTTTATTCTTCAATACCACATCTTCTATAATCTGAGTTGCCTTCGGAACATCTTTTACCCTGAATTTCAGACGGGCAGTCCTTACTAACTTATGTATTCCGTCATCGTTGAGTGTAGAAGCCGAAGATGTAGCGATAAAGTTAGGTACGGCAAGCGTAGGCGGAACAAATTTATAGACAGTAGATTCTTCCGGCTTCTCTTTCGAATTGGTTTCATAGACGGCAGCCAATGCCTGATCGGCACCATTTCTTTCATCGCCAACAGAGACATCCATCATTGTATAAGCTTCATCCATAGCCTCTGATTTATTTGCCTTTCCACAAGAAAATAGTACTGCAAATCCTAATACAATAACTAAAAATGGTTTATTAATGTGTTTCATAATAATATTTGTTTAATTTTACCTTTTAGTTAATAGATACCTATAAATGGTTAATTCCATAAACTTCTGATAATATTAATTGTTTTACTAGCGAAAAGTAAGTTTTAATGAAGATCGATAAGACAAATGCTGTCCGGCTACTCGATAAAGAAAAAATAGAATATAAACTCATTCCCTACGAAGTAGACGAATCCGACCTAAGTGCAATACATGTGGCAGAACAATTGAACGAGCCTGTAGAACAGCTATTTAAAACACTTGTACTCAAAGGGGACAAAACAGGGTATTTCGTTTGCATCATACCCGGCGCAGAAGAATTAAATCTGAAAACAGCAGCAAAAGTCTCGGGTAATAAGAATTGCGACATGATTCCGATGAAAGACCTGCTGAATGTCACAGGATATATAAGAGGAGCATGTTCGCCCATCGGCATGAAGAAGCTATTCCCTTCGTTTATTGACAAAAAGGTCGAAAACCACCCACTCATATACATAAGTGCGGGCAAAAGAGGTTTACAAATTCAAATAAATCCTAAATATTTAATACAAATTGTAAATATTAAAGTCGAAAATCTTACAGAATAAAGAAAAATAATGATAATACACTGTATTTTAGTAAATTACAACGAATTTACACCCTAAAAAACATGTTTAATGACATCATTTATTTTAACATCTTTATGAATAAAAAAGGAGATTATAAAAATAAATACATATACCTTTGTGTAAGTAACAACGGGCATTTTTTATATAAACAACAGTCGTAACAGTTACATATATCTGAAAAAGACGCATATCTGTTGTATTTATGCCACCCGAAAGGATAGAGAGGCATATCGCCCGAAAGACAGTGACAACTAAAAAAATTATTATACAAAATGGCCAAAATCAAAGGAACAGTAGTAGTTAATGAGGAGCGTTGCAAAGGATGTAATCTTTGCGTGGTTTCATGTCCTTGCGATGTACTGGAACTTCAACCTCGAAATGTCAACCAAAAAGGTTATCATTATGTATATATGAAAGATCCGGACTCATGTATCGGATGCGCCAATTGTGGTTATGTATGCCCCGATGCATGCCTTACCATATATAAGAAAAAATTTGCATAAAAATATAAATAACGTATTGCCCTGCCTTTGACGGCAGTTACCCGCAATTCGTTTTTTAATCAATCAACGCTTATGTCAGAAGAAATATTTTTAATGAAAGGCAATGAGGCCATTGCCCATGCTGCAATCAGGTATGGCACAGATGGCTACTTTGGTTATCCTATCACCCCACAGTCGGAGATAATGGAGACACTGATGAGTGAAGCACCGTGGAAAACGACAGGAATGGTCGTACTACAAGCCGAAAGCGAAACAGCCTCTATAAATATGGTATATGGTGGCGCAGGATGCGGAAAGGCTGTAATGACGTCGTCTTCGAGTCCCGGTATGAGCCTTATGCTCGAGGGAGTATCATATATAGCAGCAGGAGAACTTCCTTGCCTGCTGGTAAATGTGATGCGTGGCGGTCCCGGACTGGGAACGATACAACCTTCACAGGCCGACTATTTCCAAGCTGTAAAAGGTGGAGGACATGGTGACTACAAGCTTATTACCCTTGCTCCGAGTTCGGTACAGGAAATGGCTGACTTTGTAACGCTAGGTTTCGATCTGGCCTTTAAATACCAGACTCCTGCCATGATACTTACCGATGGTGTTATCGGACAGATGATGGAGAAAGTTACACTACCTGCCTATAAGCGCAGAAGGACAGAAAAAGAAATCAGAGAACAGTGCCCTTGGGCTACTCTGGGTAAGCCGGAAGGACACAAACCGAATATAATTACAACACTGGAGTTGGATTCTTATAAGATGGAGGTAAATAACCTGCGCCTTCAGGCCAAATATAAGTTAATAGAAAAAGAACTGTGCCTGTATCAGGAAGTAAACTGTGAGGATGCAGATTACATATTTGTAGCATTCGGCTCAGCTGCTCGTATTTGCCAGAAAGCAATGGAGCTGGCACGCGCACAAGGCGTAAAGGTTGGTCTTATACGTCCTATTACACTGTGGCCTTTCCCATCTGCCATAATAAACAAATACGCCGATAAGGTAAAAGGAATACTGACAGTGGAAATGAATGCCGGACAGATGGTAGAGGATGTACGCCTTGCTGTAAACGGAAAAGTAAAAGTCGAGCATTTCGGACGCTTGGGAGGTATAGTACCTACACCAAGTGAAGTAGTAGATGCCCTTGAATATAAATTTGGCCTTTAATTGAGGCTGTTGTATCAAACTTTAAGTTAAAATCATTATGAGTACAAATATAATAGATCCGGCAAACCTTGTGTACGCAAAGCCCGAATTGATGAACGATACGGAAATGCACTATTGCCCGGGTTGTTCACATGGTGTAGTACACAAACTGATAGCTGAGATTATAGACGAAATGGGACTGAGAGACAAGACTATCGGCGTAGCACCGGTAGGTTGTGCGGTATTCGCATACAGCTATCTCGATATAGACTGGCAGGAAGCAGCTCATGGACGTGCTCCGGCTGTAGCGACCGCTGTAAAACGACTATTACCTGAGAAAATGGTGTTTACTTATCAAGGGGATGGTGACTTGGCCGCTATCGGTACTGCCGAGACTATTCATGCAGCCAATCGTGGAGAGAATATTGCCATTATTTTTATCAACAATGGCATATATGGTATGACAGGCGGCCAGATGGCTCCTACCACTCTTAGCAATATGAAGACATCGACAACTCCTAACGGACGCGATATCCATGAAAACGGTTATCCTCTCAAAATACTTGATCTGATGGCACAACTCGAAGGCGTATGTCTGGCAACGCGTCAGAGCGTACATACTGCCGCTTCGGTGAAGAAGGCTAAGCGAATGATTAAAAAGGCATTTGAAAACTCTATGGAGAACAAAGGTACATCTATTGTAGAAATAGTATCTACCTGTAGTTCGGGATGGAAAATGACTCCTGCCGCGTCTAACGACTGGATGGTGGAGAATATGTTCCCTGTATATCCACTTGGAGACTTGAAAAACATCTAAAAGACCGGAAAATATGACACAAGAAATAATAATAGCAGGTTTTGGCGGACAAGGTGTGCTGTCGATGGGAAAAATACTCGCCTATTCGGGGTTGATGGAGAACAAGGAAGTATCGTGGTTTCCATCTTACGGACCCGAACAACGTGGTGGAACTGCAAATGTGACTGTAATCTTAAGTGATAGTCCTATCAGTTCACCGATAGTAAACGAGTATGATATTGCTATCATACTCAACCAGCCTTCACTCGAAAAATTCGAGCCACATGTAAAACCAGGCGGCATACTGATATACGATCCTAACGGTTTCCAGCATCCACCTACACGAAAAGATATCTTTGTATATAAAATAGAAGCTGTAGATACTGCTACTATGATGCAGAACACAAAGGCATTTAATATGATTGTACTGGGTGGGCTTCTTAAGGTGAGCCCTATGGTAAAACTGGAAAATGTAATGCTTGGATTAAAGAAATCTCTGCCTGAACGCCATCACAAATTGCTACCAATGAATGAACAGGCTATTGCAAAAGGGATGGAAGTGATACAGGAGGTACAAAAGCCGAGTTAAAACAAGAATATAAGTATTATAAAAGCAAAAGCCCTGGATCATCATCCGGGGCTTTTGCTTATCTACTCTTCCACCTTATATCAACAAAAAAACCTTACAGATAAAATATTCATATCTATAAGGTCTCTTTTATAATAATTGACTTTACTTATCTTCTGCTTTCAGCTGCATAAAATTTAGCCTGAATATAGTCTAGTTCATTTTCTATACGCATACGTTCTTTAATCAGGTCATCCATATTAGGATAAAGTACTGATAGTTGTCTCAAACCAACCTGATATATACAACCTCTGTACCATCTGTTTCTGATTACATCAAACATAGAAGCATTGCTCAACACCGGAGTGATGTTTGCTACAGCAACCGGAGATTTAGCTCTTGCCAGATATACGCTCAGGTCATCAAATGATATCCAGAACAACGGATAGTGCTTACCTTTATCGAACAATACCGGACAAATGTGAGTTACACGAGCGTCACCCTTAAATGTTTTGATATCGAAATACCATCTTTCTTTAACCAGATAGTGTAGTATCTTATCGGAAGGTATATCTTCTTTCTTTACTACTACGGTATGATTAGCACCTTCGGTAAAAGGAATAACACTCTCTTTCAGTGCTTCTCTTACATCTAATGCTTTTTCGTCAGTTACATCCGGTTGAGCCTCGTATTTATACGCTTTTATCGTATTTGTGCTCATCAGATTTATCATCAGAGAGAACAGATTTACTCTGCTGTCTGTAGACTCGGTAGGATAGAAAAACGTTTCGTTTCCTTCAACATCGCTAAGTTGTCTGTAGATCTCTCTCGACCAGATAGTAGATGAATAATCATTCATCGAGTTCTCCATAACGAAAAGCTCACGCGAAGAAATAGTTGAAGCCATGTCTTCTGCTGTATTTGTAACAACGTCAACCTCGTTCAATATTCTAGGCCCGTTATTTGCTGCGTTTTGTGCAGAAAGCGAACTTGTAACAAGTAATCCGCCAAGCATTAATGAAACTAAATATTTCATATGACAATTTTGTTTTTAAAGGATGTATGGAAACTTGCTGACATTATTTGGCAAATAGTTATCCATGCTCGTTTTCATAATATCCTATTTTTGTGTTAATTAATTAATTCTTACATCCATCGAATAAAGATCTCTGTCTCCATCCGGCCCTCTGGCTTTTATACCTGTAATGAAGATCTGTCCACCGCGTTGCATTCTGCGTATCTGATCGAGCTGACGATCTGAGAAGTTTGCTCCGTTTGACATTTCTTTCGTAGCATTACCCATTGCGTCTACGTTCAGTGTCGTAAAGCTAAGAACTTTATACTGGATATCCAATACACCGTCATCTATAGATGCTTTCAGTTCTCTAGTATTCAATATAGTAGCTCTGGCTAAAGGCCCTTTTCTGAACTTTCTTAGGTTACCATTCTGATCTGCATACTCAATATACGGTAGCGGATCAGGTAAGGCACGTATACGGAACTCTTTGGTCGCAATCTGCTGGTTTACACCATTTACATTTGCTGATACGGAAATAATGAATTTTTTACCAATGTTAGCCGCTGCTGGTTGTGCTGTCCATATTCCTCCCGACTTAGGAGTCAATGTACCACCCTCTACAACTCTGGCTGTTACATTACTTGTTGCTACTCCCGGAACGGATATGCTGACATCATTTCCTATGCCTACATAAAGTACATCCATCAGTAGTGGCGCTATAGTAGCCATTGGTTCCATTACGGTATATTTCTGAGTGAACTCTCTCCGTAATGGGTTACCCAATCGATCCATCAGTTCTATATAACCACTAAACTCGAAATTACCGGGTGTTCCAACACCAAATTCATATAAACCTTTTTTTTCTGTCGGCAACTCTTTGCCGTTTATAACTATTCGGAGATCCTGAGTTGTATCTACAGCAGCCATTATTATGTTAGCCTTGTAGGTTGTTCCTCTCATTACCATATTGGACTGGGGAACAACATATGCGTTCAGGGAATTTACCCGAAGGTCTTTCATATCAATATTCTGAGCTATGACGTTCAACACTTCGCCTTCTGCCTGTCTTACATTTGCCTGTAATTCCGACAAAAAGGTAATGGCGGCTATACTCGGCATTCTTTCAAATGATGCCTGTAGCCATGTTTTTCCGTCTTTCTTAGCTCTCGCTGATGGTTCTGTCGATAAAGTACGCCTTACGATGTCCTGCTTTGCACTATCTGTAATGTGTTTCAGTACACTTTCACGATACTCATCAATATCCTTTTTCAGCTTATTCCCCTGTCCTCCGACCGGAGATATTATTACATCGGTAGATGCATCTATATTATCTTTCGATTCCAGATTGTTTATATCTGCATCTTCACCATCCGATTTTTGTGCTATCTTTAGTTTTAGCGACTGAATATAATTAAATAAAGAATCAGTCTCAAGTTTTAAAGCTTTAGCATCATTAAAGAATTCCTCAGCTTTCTGAGGATTACTCTCACTTGCAGCCTCAATATCAGCGTATATGCGATTATTACGGTCTTCGGCTACTTTAATCGTTTCCTGAAGATTATCGTTAATCAATACAAAACCATCCAAGACTTCTGTCGATACATTTAGAGCAAGCATAGCAATGAAAACCAGATACATCAGATTTATCATCTTCTGCCGCGTCATTTGCCCTTTACTTAATGCCATCAGTTATCCTTTTTTTAATTTCTAATAAACAGAGATTTCTCCCCATTAGAAATTATTATGGTTCATATTGTTGTTATTTGTTGTCATTGCCTGTAATAAACGGGCATACACATTATTCAATGCTTCTATATGCCTTGTCATTTTTGCAGACTCTTCCTTAAACATATAACTATCGCCTATAGCTCCGTCATACAGACCTTTCATCCGTTGCAAGCTATCGTTTATATATCTGATGGCCGACATTTGTTCTGTTATAGTTTGTAATTGGCTGTTAAACACATCGTTCAGCCCACTTACATTCTGATTTAATGTCGCCAGATTATCTGCAAAACCCTGAGTTTCGGTAACATGCTTATAAGCACCCAATAATTTTTGAGATGCTTCATTCAACGACTGTATAGTATTTGAGAAGTCTTCTAAGTTTTGAGCAGTATTAGACAGGCTCTGAGCATATTCCGGTGTTACATTACCACCTACTGCGGCAACGGCTCCTCCTACTGATGCAGGTGGCACTACGCCTTGACCGCCCGAAACAGGCACATTAACTGTAGAACCGGTTTTTGGAACCCCTGTAGATGCGGCAACGTTTCCGCTACCTGCAACACTTCCTCCTCCGGCATAACTACCACCGCTTCCGCCACCGACAACAACGACCTGACCTGATCCCCCGACTTTACTTCTACCTTTTTCTGTATCGGATGTTGTCACTACTGTGTCAGAACCAACAATAGCTGAAGTACTGGATACTCCGCTACCTACAATTACATCACCGTTTCCTCCGGCACCGACTGCACTCGTACTTGTTGTGTAGTCGAATCCGGCAGCAATAAACACTAACACTTCTATAATCATACCTACAGGTAACACAATGTTACCTATGGGCCAATGCATAATCTTAAACAATGCTCCGGCAATAACTACAGCTGCACCCCAACTGTATAGAACATTGAATAATATCTGTCCTTTTCTACTGGCCAGCAAAAGCCTAAAATTATGCATTTTCTTTCCCATCGTAATTCTTTCTCTTTATAAAAATCTCACAATACTAATACAACGTATAATATCGGTATTTAGTATTATTTGATTCTACCTTTTTGGTCTACACCCCAAGATCTAACGCATCTGAATCCGATGAACGAGCGTCCTTTATCCTGGAATTCAACAGATCTTTCTCCTGATCTTACAGTAGCATCTTTCCATGATCCGCCTTTGATAATCTTGCGTTTCAAGATAGCAGGATCGGACAATACTGCTCTGTAGCTGAAATCCGGATTAGCTTCATCAGCCATACGGTCTACAGATTCTGTAAATGTAGTAGTTGTCCATTCAGCCATATTTCCGGCCATATCATACAGACCAAAACGGTTAGGCAGGAATGTAGCAACCGGAGATACTAAATCTTTCAGGTCTTTTGATGCTCTGAAATTAGCATGTGCAAGACCGTCTGTTGTATGAGTCTGGTTTGAATACCATGGGTAATCAAGTTCTGAACGCCCATTTCTGGCAGCAAACTCCCACTCAGCTTCTGTAGGCAATCTATAACCTTCGAAACCGTCTTTTTCACAGTTGCCTTCTGATAAGTAACGGTCTGTACGCCATGCACAATAAGCATCGGCAGCCTCCCATGAAACTCCTGCTACAGGGAAGTTATCATAACCTTTAGCTGTGAAATAATGTTGTGTATATTGTTCACTTTTTGCATTAGCAAAGTCAGTCATCCAGCTCATTACATCCGGATATACATTTACAATATATGTATTGGTAAAGTCAACTCTGTCGCCATGAGAATTTCTCGAAAGAGTTTCACGAATGATGTCTCCTCTCATGTTTACATAAGCTGTATCTTTAGTTATTACCATCGATTTGGCAACTCCTTCTTTTAGTTTTCCTAAGAATGCATAATAGCTTTTCGAATCGAACCACTCATATTTGTAGTTCAGAGCTGTTACGATCAAGCCACTCTTATCGGCAGCATAAGGGTTTCCACCCATAACGCTATTTATAGCAGCAGCTTCTTTAGCTGAAGGATTTTTCCAAGGGATAGATTTACCCCAGTTCAGACGCTGTATTGTTTGTCCGTCTTTAGTGCGAACAGTTTGTTTATATGAAGCATCACCGCCAAAAGCAGGGTCTGCCATTCTTTCTCTTACTATAGAGTCACGCACCCAATATACGAATTCGCGATACTGAGCATTTGTCACTTCTGTTTCGTCCATCCAGAAAGGGCTTACTGCAACCAGTTTGCGAGGTACCGAGTCACCCCACAAAGGATCAACACCTGTACCCATTTCTATATTACCTCCCGGTATCAACAACATTTTGTCGCAAGCGCGAGCCACATTGTATGGCATAAGCAAACGTGTTTCGATAGCCGGGTCAATATATTTCGGATTACCGAATTTATATGTAATACCTAATGTAGCCTGAGCCATACCATTAGAGTTCATATCTCCTTTTTGATTATCGAATGTATCGTCGATCAGGATAGCTCTACCTTCTGCATATATCTGCCAATTGCGTGTAAAGTTGAATCCTAAGTTCAAACCTCCGCTACCGCCAAAGAATGTACCGGCAAGAGCTCCATTATGTGCAAGACGTTGATAGATACCAACACCTACAAATGGATTTACTTCAAACTTACGGTTTGGCTTATACCCAGTCAACAAGTTCAATAAGTTAACCATAGCATCTCCTGTAAGGCTAACATAGCGCAGGTGCTGCATATAGTATACTTGATTGGGCTGCCAACCTTTGTCTCCCATAGGAGCCCAGATTTTAATACCCGAATCATCAACTTCCCTGTAGCTGAAATCTTTATCTATCTCCCAGCCCATATAGTCCCATTGAGGGTCTCTTGTGAGCATACCTACCTGAGAGGCATCAGAACCTTGTTTCCAGTAGTTGGTATATGTTCCGCTCCAGCCATCATTGTAGCCATGCAAACTACCTCCCGAGAACTGTGCTCGGAGCGAAATGATGTTACTCATACGGCGTCCGATAGAGAATGTCGGAGCTAAAGTTACACGACTCATGAAGCTAGTTCTGTTGCCGGGAACACCATTATCATCTTCTCCAAAATACATTTGGGCACCACCACCAATGGAGATAAACCATAGGGGATCTTTTAATAGATATTCATTCCTCGAAGGAACGGAATACTGCACAGAACTTTCTGTCTGAGCATAGGATACTATTGACACACAGAGCAATAGTAGTGAAGTTAGTAAAGTCTTTTTGTTCATATGTTTCGTATCAGTTATAATAACTATATATCAGGTGTGGCAAAGATAATATATATTTTTCTAATAATTAATAATTTTACATATTAAATATAACAAATTTAGGTTTAACTATCTCGCTAGAATAAGGGATTCAGCAAATAACAGAGGTGAAACAAACCTGTTCCACCTCTCATTATTTAGTTAAAAAATCTACAAAATGCCAGAATTAATTCTTTAATTCTGAAGATTCGTCAAATTTATCAAATGTCTCAGCCGCCATGCGCACATAGCTCTTGTAACGCCACATAGCATTGTTCTGAGCAGCCTGATATAGCTCTGATGCTTCAGACGGATTCGATTTCTGAAGAGAGGTGTAACGAACCTCATTGCCTAAGAACTCCTGGAACTTAGACCAATCCGGCTCTTTACTATCCATTGTAAACGGATTCTTGCCTTCTTCTTCCAACATCGGGTTGTAGCGCCACAGGTGCCAGTATCCGCAAGCAACTGCTGCTTTCTCTTCATCCTGAGCGTGTCCCATACCTTTACGCAATCCGTGACTGATACAAGGTGAGTATGCTATAACCAGCGATGGGCCTTTATATTCTTCGGCTTCTTTGATCGCTTTCAGGCATTGTCCCTGATTAGCTCCCATAGCAACCTGTGCTACATAAACATAACCATAAGTTGTAGCAATCATACCTAGATCTTTCTTACGGATCTTCTTACCTGCAGCAGCAAATTTAGCTACAGCTGCAACCGGTGTAGATTTAGAAGACTGACCTCCGGTATTAGAGTAAACCTCTGTATCGAGTACTAGGATATTTACATCTTCACCTGTAGCGATAACATGATCGAGACCGCCGAAGCCTATATCATATGCCCAACCGTCACCTCCGAATATCCAGATAGAACGTTTGATCAGATATTGCTTCAAAGAGTAAATCTCTTTGCAATAGTCACATTTATCTTTCTCTACTTCAAGAAGCGGCAACATACGTGCTGCGATTTCTTTTGTAGCCTCAGACTCATTTTTATTTTCAATCCATTCTTTGTAGATAGCCTTGATTTCAGCTGAACACTTATCGCAATCTTGTGACTGAGTCATCAGTTTAACTAGCCTGTCGCGCATTGTCATATTAGCCAAAGCATAACCGAGACCAAACTCAGCATTATCTTCGAACAATGAGTTTGCCCAAGCCGGACCTTTACCTTCCTCATTCTTACGGTAAGGAGTTGAAGGCGCAGAACCACCATATATAGATGTACAACCAGTAGCATTGGCAATAAGCATACGATCTCCGAATAACTGAGTAACAAGTTTGATGTATGGAGTTTCTCCACAACCCGAACATGCTCCGGAGAACTCAAACAACGGAGTAGCAAACTGAGAGTTTTTCACATTCAATTTAGTATCCACAAGGTGAGCCTTGCTTGTTACATTTTTGATCATGAAATCCCAATTGTTCTGCTCAGGGAATTGAGTTCCGATCTCAACCATTTTGAGGGCTGAATTACCTTTCTTACCCGGACAAATATCAGCACAGTTACCACAACCAAGACAGTCGAGAACGTCTACCTGAATGCGGAATGCCATACCATCGAATTGTTTTCCTTGCGCTTTTAGCAATTCAATATCCTGAGGAGCTTTTGATTGTTCTGTAGCATCCAATACAAACGGACGGATAGTTGCGTGAGGACAAACATAAGCACATTGGTTACACTGGATACAGTTTTCGGCTTCCCAAACAGGAACGAATGCTGCTACTCCACGTTTTTCGTACTCTGTTGTACCATGATCCCACGTACCGTCTTCACGACCTACGAATACCGACACAGGAAGGTCATATCCGCGTTGAGCATTTACCGGACGAACCACTCTCTTTATAAATTCAGGAGCATCGTCTTCTTCTGGTTTGCCAACTACTATATTTGCCCATTCGGCAGGAACTTCAACTTTTTCTATTTCAATACCACGATCTACGGCAGCGTAATTCTTATTGACTACATCTTCTCCTTTACGTCCGTAAGACTTCACGATAAATTTCTTCATCTGCTCTACAGCCAAATCGAAAGGTATAACATTCGAAATTTTGAAGAATGCCGATTGAAGGATTGTATTTGTACGACCTCCAAGACCAATTTCCGTAGCAATCTTTGTCGCATTGATTATGTAGAAATTGATATTGTTTACAGCCAGATATTTTTTCACATGATCAGGCAAATAATTACCTACTTCTTCCTTGCTCCATACAGAGTTTAAGAGGAATGTACCGTTTTTCTTCAAACCTTTTGTCACATCATACAGGTGAAGGTATGCAGGAACGTGACATGCCACGAAGTTAGGTGTATTCACCAAATAAGTAGAACGGATAGGATTGTCACCGAAACGAAGGTGAGATGCTGTAAATCCTCCCGATTTCTTAGAGTCGTAAGCAAAATATGCCTGGCAATATTTATTTGTGTTATCCCCGATAATCTTAACGGTATTCTTATTAGCACCTACAGTACCGTCAGAACCTAATCCGTAGAATTTAGCTTCGTATGCAGATTCATCCACTGCTACTTCTTCTTTCATCGGAAGAGATTTGAATGTAACATCGTCTACTATACCGATTGTGAAATCGTTCTTAGGCATAGCCATTGCCAGATTTTCATACACCGACATTATCTGCGCAGGCGTTGTATCTTTAGATGAAAGTCCGTAGATACCACCAACAATAGTTGGAGCATCTTCTTTTCCATAGAATGAGTCCTTAGTATCCATATATAATGGTTGACCCGGAGCTCCCGGCTCTTTTGTACGGTCAAGAACTGCTATTCTTTTCGCAGTTTTAGGGATTGCACCCAAGAATGCTTCAACCTTGAACGGACGATAAAGGTGAACAGCTACCAAACCTACTTTCTCGCCTTTAGCATTCAGATAGTCTACTGTTTCTTTAATAGCCTCTGTTACAGAACCCATAGCGATGATCACACGGTCTGCGTCTTCAGCACCGTAATAATCGAACAGATTATATTTACGTCCTGTTATTTCAGATATTTTAGCAAGGTATTTTTCTACAATTTCAGGTACTGCATCATAGAATTTATTTGCAGCCTCACGAGACTGGAAATAAATATCGTCGTTCTGAGCTGTACCGCGAGTCACCGGATTCTCCGGATTCAAAGCTCTTTCGCGGAATTCTTTGATAGCATCCCAGTTTACCAGCGGAAGAAGGTCTTCCTGTTGCATTTCTTCAACTTTCTGAATTTCGTGCGATGTACGGAATCCATCGAAGATATTCATAAATGGAATACGGGAATCTAATGTTGCCAAATGAGGAACAGCCGAAAGATCCATTACTTCCTGTACCGATCCTGAGAAGAACATAGCAAAACCTGTCTGACGGGCAGCCATCACGTCCTGATGGTCACCAAATATAGACAAAGCCTGTGCTGCCAATGCGCGCGCCGAAATATGGAAAACGCTAGGAAGGAGCTCCCCTGCTATTTTATACATATTAGGTATCATCAGCAACAAGCCCTGAGAAGCTGTATATGTAGTTGTCAGTGCACCTGCCTGTAACGAACCATGAACTGCACCTGCTGCTCCTGCCTCAGACTGCATTTCCTGTACTCTTAATATTTCGCCGAAGATGTTTTTGCGTCCGGCGGCCGCCCATTCATCAACGTACTCTGCCATAGTTGATGACGGTGTGATAGGATAGATCGAAGCTACTTCGCTAAACATATATGAAATATGCGCCGCAGCCTGATTACCATCACATGTCAGGAATTTTTTTTGTTTAGCCATACCTTTTGTAATAGTTGATTATCTTTTAAAATTTACTTTATTATTTTGATGGGTCTGAAAACAGATCGTTCTTTCGACCGGAAAATATACTTAATACAGGAAACCGAATAGCCAGAGCGGAATTACATTCTTCTCTCCTATCTCCATATTGCCTACAGCATAAAACTGTTCCGGTTTGTTTTTACCTCTGTTTTTCTTTCCTTCTATCTTAAATTTAAACTTCTTATCTCCCGCCAGTACGATGAAAGTCCCCGCTTTCGTCCCTTTCTTCAGCTTACAGTCGCTATGGTGAATCTGATTGTAGAAGAAGGTTTCACGCAATGCCTGATCTTCGATAGGTGCCATCTTCAACGGAAACATAAGATTTGTATTGTGCATGTATACAAGCTCCGGTTTCTTCGGGAATTCTTCGTCCTCCCTATACAGCATATTTATCAATCGGGCACTTCTCAGATATTCCATATAGTTTGTCACTGTCGCCCTCGATATCTCACAATCGATACTCAGCTGACTGATATTAGGTTTACCCGGAGAGGATAAGGACAATAGATATAACAGTTTACGCAACTTGGGCAAATAAGACATTTCTATCTGTTTGATAGATAGTACGTCTACCTCCAACATCATGTTTACTGTTTTAAGCAAATTTTCCGAAAAGTTTCTTTTTTCGAGAAAGAACGGATAATATCCATGATGCATGTATGACCAGAAATGTTCGAGCGGGTCTATATGCGAACAGATATCTTCTGCTATTTTTTGATGATTCTCTATTATTTCGTCTAGTGTATATGCTCTAAAGTCTTTGTTTAACAGGATATTCAGAAATTCACGATATGAAAAGCCTCTCAGATTGTAAACTGAAACAACCGAAGCCAGTTCTTCGTCTTCTCCGAGTTTCATTACTGTAGACCCCGTAAACACGATTTTCAGTTGTGGAAACAAATCATAGCATTCCCTGAGCTCTCTCGACCAATCGGGATATTTATATACCTGATCGAGTAATAATGTCTTTCCACCCCTATCTACAAATTCTTTAGCAAAACTGGTAATCGATCTTACCGTAAAATAGAATTGATTCAGGTTGATATAAAGACAATCTCTCTTATCCAGATCAAAGAATTCTTTTGCGTACTGAAGCAAAAAAGATGTTTTGCCGACACCTCTGGTTCCCTTTATGCCTATCAGCCGATGAGACCAGTCTATTTGCTTCATCAATAAACGGGGAATAACTCCATCCAGATGCTCGACTAAATACCTATGCGTTCTAAAAAATGATTCCACTAGTAAAAACCTCGTTTAAACTCGACGAAGGTACTTATTTTTTTACTTTGTTGCAATGTCTGCTTAGCAATTTTAATCATTTTTTATCAAAAAAGCACCCAAAATATAAAAAACAGAGCAAGAATGAAAAGCAACCCTCGCCAAAGGTTTATCGGCAGTGGTATTTATATAGCGCAACGAATAAGTCAATAATCACCTACAAGACAGTTATTTATAATATTTTTTATAAATTCGGGCATACTCTCTCGTCTTCTTCACCTCTTTGATCCAAACATTAAGAGAATCCAGCAGAACCGGAGATTTTTCACTGACAGCCCATGCTTCCAGATGAGTGAATCCAATAAGGGTAGAATAGTCTATTTCGGGGATCGAACGGGCAACTCTGGCTGCAACAATCTCATCACAAACAGCATAATCTATTTCTTTGGCTGCGACCATCATAGCCAGTTGTTCCTGCCCGTAAATAGGGTCTTCTTTCACAAAAATGGTATCGCCAATCTCGTGTGATAGGTTTCTTATGCGTAATATCGCCGGAGAATTTTGCGGGACATACAAGGTCTTTTTAGCCAGATTGAGGTGGCTTCGCAATGGTTCTGCTCCATCATTATATTCTTTCTTCCGCTGAATCAGCACCTGCCTGTTTTGTGCAACAGGTTCAGTGAAACGCAGCGAAGTCCTTAATTCGGATGTTACGGGTATATTTCGTGCCATAACATCATACTTCCCTTTTTTCAGTCCATCGATACTTTTATCGAGACTGGATTCGAGTAATATCTCTATTTCGAATGGGATACGCGATTTAAGAAGCTGTATGAGGTCATGATTGAATCCTGCAATAGTGTCACCCGACACATAGTATCCGGCGGGATTATAATCGGTAACAATATGCAGCACTCCATCTTCTTCTATCTGCGACAGGTCTTTAGGAGAAGACGTACCTCTGAGAAGAAAGAAAGATATTACAGCCAATATAATTATAAGTGCTGAAATGATTATGAAAATCCTTTTCTTCAACATACCCGTTAATTATTGAACTGCCACGAGATACCTAATTTAAAGCCACGAGGATTGATCGGATAACGATACAAAGAGAATGACTCGGCATTTCCCATACCATCGGCCACATTGTACATCATCATAAAGAAGCGTGTATATTTGAGATGCAAGTTCAGGTAGGCATTCACCACAGGAAAATTACCGATTTCCATATTTTTCTGGTTATAAAACTGCATAGTGAGCGGCTCATAGCCCGGCATATAGTATTTTGAATGATAATGTACATCGGCACCAAGCTGCAAAGTAAGCACTTTAGCAATTTTGGTTGTCAGATATATATTAGAATACACACTCAGAGTAGGCAATGGAATCACATCCTTATCTCCTGTTACTTGGTACACAACCTGATTATCCCAATGAAAAATCCCTGCCTGAAAGTCTTGGTCGAGCCTGAAAGATACAACTTGTACACTACCCGATTTCTGATGAACTAAACGATCAGTTCCATAGTAAATGTAGTCTGTTACATTCTCAACTCCGCCTCTAAGCCTTGTCCTTGAAAAGGAGAATTCCGGAAAAATAATCTCCCCACCAACATATACTCTTTGGGTATTATTAAAATCTTCATTCCAGTTCCAGTATTTAGATGAAAACGTACGCTGAAAATAACTCGGACTAATACCTTTAGCATAGGCATTCGCCTTAGCCGATATATTCTTGCCCCACAGGCTAAACATGGTGGTCACCTCTCCTTCGAGCTTATAATCGCTATTTATGAAATCAAATTCTCCGGATGCTCGGTATCTCAGGTATTTTCCTTTCTCTTTCGACAATACTCCTCCTATAGTCAGGGAGTTCTCACTCTCCCTTGTATGCAATCCGGGAAGTCCTCCGGGACGGGAGTATTTTCGCATATCGTACTCAATGAAAGCGGTCAGACCGAATTTGGTCCAATTGCGGAACCCTTCATTCATAGCAAGTGCCAATGTATTTTTGAAAGAATAGTAAGCCATATAGTCATCTATATAGCCACTATATTTATTTTGCTCGATGATTTCTCCATTAGCATTCTCTGTCGGTGTAGGTTTATAGAGATCATCCAAACCACTAAATCCGGAAGTTATGCCTCTGCGCTGATCGGTGTAATGCGTAGTTAATATGGCACTGGCAAGGGGAATATAGTCTTTCTTTTTACGCAAACCCGTCACACTATCGTTTATCGCATACTCTTCCATATCGTTACCCAAGTCGTAACGATTGGTAACATACAGGTGACGTCCACGTATCTTGTTGCGTGTATCCTGCATCCGCGTTGGGATATCCAGTGTATTTCCAGTGTAGCGCACAGCATCAGGATTGAGAATATAAGTGGAATCAGCAATACCTCCATTCTCCAGAATGGTAAAGTTATTGTTATGGAAAAAGGCGTGCATCTTATATTTATCCCCTATGTAACTGGCATAGAAGTCGTAACTTATTCCCTTGTTAGACTGGGAATTGTAGAATCCACGCGAATAAATATAATCGAAATCGAAACCTACGTTCAGCTTCTTGCCCATATTCATAGATAATTCACCCTGAAAGCGTTGCTCCTGCCTTTCGCCCCCGCCTCCGCTTTGGTATTTGATATTGGAGTAAGGCACTTTAGTATTCAGAAACAACTGATCTTCCGGATCTTTACGCCACAAATACAAGCCATCCAGAAACATAAATCGTGAAGCTTCGGGACGCTCAAAGAAAATCTTCGATTGAGCAGGCGAACCTACATTCCCGAGATATCCCATAGCTACTCCGGCACCATCTACCAGCATACTATTATGGAAGTTCTGAGGCATAGTATCGCGAGGCAGAAATATACGTTCACCAAGACGTGGAGTTATTTTCCATGCAAAAATATTAGGAACGACATTTTTTACCGTATCTATTATATTTTTCCCTGTCGGAAAGTTTATTGAATCGAGATGCAGGGAGTCGATACCCGCAACAGGGGGTGACGTGCGTTGAACTTTAGGCCTGTCCTGAGCATTTACTGCCAGAAAAGACATGGAAAACACAAGAGCTGCCAGTATATATTTTTTCATCGGTGCAAACTTACACAAAAAATGAAAATTGAGACGTTAATGATTCCTTAAAAACAGGAGAGAAGGCTATTTATTGTATTTAAACCCGCATTTTCCATCAGATTACACCTTTGGTAGATGGTAGTTCATAATTGAATATATCCCGCTTTTTAGCCATTTTCAGAGCCCTTGCCAAAGCTTTAAAGATTCCTTCTATCTTGTGATGTTCGTTTGAGCCTTCTGCTTTTATATTCAGATTCATTTTTGCCGAATCGCTCAGAGATTTAAAAAAGTGAAGGAACATCTCGGTTGGCATATCCCCTACCTTCTCGCGATGGAACTCAGCTTCCCATACAAGCCATGGGCGACCGCCGAAGTCGAGTATGGCGGAACACAGACAATCGTCCATAGGCAGGCTGTATCCGTATCGCTCTATACCGCGCTTGTCGCCGAATGCTTTATGTAATGCTTCGCCCAAAGCAATGGCTGTATCTTCTATTGTATGGTGTTCGTCCACATTCAGGTCACCTTTTACTTTTATGGTTAGATCCATACCGGAATGTTTTCCGATTTGTTCGAGCATATGATCGAAGAATCCCAGTCCGGTAGAAATATCGCAATTACCTTTACCATCAAGATTCAGAGCGACATATATATCTGTTTCCTTAGTAGTCCGTTTGATTTCCGCTTTTCGCTCTCCTGCAAAAAGGAATTCGCTTACAACATCCCAATCGGTTGTTTGAAGTACACAGATATTTTTTAATTCTTCCGGTACATCCATGTCTTCTCTTAAGAAAATGGCTTTACAACCCAGATTCTTAGCTAATTCTACATCGGTCATCCGGTCACCTATCACAAAAGAATTAGTCATATCATATTCTTCTGTCATATATTTGCCAAGCATACCCGTACGGGGCTTGCGAGTAGGCGCGTTATCCTCGGGAAAGCTGCGGTCTATCAGGATATCATCAAACGTTATACCTTCTCCTTGTAATGTTTTCAACATCAGATTGTGGACAGGCCAGAATGTATCTTCGGGAAAAGAGGCTGTACCTAAGCCGTCCTGATTGGTAACCATTACAAACTCAAAATCGAGATTCTTGCGGATGAAATACAGGTTACGGATAACTTTAGGATAAAATTCCAGTTTCTCGAAGCTATCCAGTTGATAGTCTACAGGTGGTTCTATAACTAACGTTCCGTCACGATCTATAAATAATGCCCTTTTTTTCATTTGATTTTAGTTTACTAGTGTTTAGAGTTCTAGTTTACTATTTTATAATTGTTTCAATGTTTCAATCAGCGTCTTATTCTCCCCATCTGTTCCCACTGTTATACGCAGACAACCTGCACATAGCGAAACAGAATTACGGTTACGAACAATTACTCCTTTGTCAGCCAACTGTTTGTAAAGGCCATTGGCATCTGCCACCTTTACCAATAAGAAATTAGCATCGGTAGGATATATTTTTTCAACGAAAGATAATTTTGGTAATTCTGTTTTCAGATAATCACGTCCTTTCAGTAGAATGGAAACCCATTCTTTTCTCAATTCGAGTTTATCCAACTCTTCGCTAACAAAGTTTTGGGTAAGGATATTTACATTATATGGGTATTTCACCTTATTGAATAACTTAATTATATCCGGAGATGCGAACGCCATTCCGAGACGGACAGCAGCTAATCCCCATGCTTTGGAGAAAGTTTGCAGGACAATCAGATTCGGATATTTGTCCAGATCGCCCAGCCATGTGGCTTCGGAAGCAAAATCGATATAAGCCTCATCGACAATGACAATACCGGCAAATGAATTGAGTATTTTTTCTATTTCTTTTCTGTTCAGCAAATTTCCGGTCGGATTGTTCGGCGAACAAAGGAATATGATTTTTGTATTGTTATCTATCTTCTCCAGAAGTGTTTGTGCATCCAGATCGAAGTTTTCATTCAGCAATATTTTGCGGTATTCTACATCATTCACATCGGCACACACCTGATACATACCGTAAGTAGGATCGATGGCGACAATATTATCGGTACGCGGTTCGCAGAAGATACGTATAACGAGGTCGATAGGCTCGTCACTACCATTCCCTAGAAATATTTTCTCCGGCTCAATATCTTTTATTTTGGCTATTTTTTCTTTCAGCTTCCATTGCAGCGGATCGGGATAGCGGTTGTACTTATCATTCAGTGGATTCTCGTTTGCATCGAGAAAAACCGAAGCCTCACCTTTAAATTCATCGCGTGCCGACGAATAGGCTTTCATATTCCAGACGTTTTTGCGTACTAATTGTTGTAGGTTCATTTACTATTTAGATAATATGCTTAGAATCAGATCATAATAACCTTCTTTCAAAGGCAACTCATAATTAATATATAATGTATTTCTTTTGGCAATAACTTTCTCTCCTGTTTTTGGATTAAAACTTTCCTTATCAGTCTCTTTCCAATAAAAACCGATACCTCTCTTTTGCCATGATGGAAGACCATTAAAATTTATACCATAAGAAAAGAGTAATTCGTTTTTATCCGAAATGCTTATCTTCTCTATTCTTTTTGTGGCTTCGCGTTTATTAAAGCCATCTTTACGAAGCGTCCAATAACAATGAGCATTCAAAGAATTACGATGTGCGTCTTCGTTGCGCCACCGGAAATAGTCTATCACAAGATTTTTATTAGGAAATGCCGATATGCGGCAATCAAATGCGGCAACACCCCCTAAAAGGGTTGAAAACTTGGCACTGGCTTCTCCAGCTAAAATAGAATCAAATTTTCTTATTTTCCGCCCAAAGCTATTTTCATTGTAATGAAATAGCAAGGATATTTCATCGCTCTGTGTATAACCATATATAACGTTGAAACCACAATTCATCAGATGTTTAGTAGTCTCGACCATATAATCGCGAAATTTCGGATCGAAAGGAGCTTCAAAATCATACTTCTCTTTTGTCAGCTTTGTAAAACCCCGACCATCTATACGGGCAACAATATACATTTCAGGAACAATGCAAATATCCTGAGCAGTTTCATAAACCCGCATTTTCTTATCTAAATCATCAAACTTCATCGTTCCAGTCTTTTACAATAAAACTCCCGTTCTCTAGTTCGACATAATATAATTCATCAAAGCCTTCTTCGTATGATGGCAGCTCCAACTTGCTATATGTTGCCCTAAGTCCGACATCTGGTATTCGTTGCTTTCCCTGTCTGCCTTCATTCCTTGCTAAAGATTCTTCTATCTTAGATTGGAAGTAATAACCGATCAGCTTATATTTTGCGTTTTTAATCTTGCTTATATATTTTTCCCTATCTGCTTTTGATGGATTTGTATTATCTACAACAAAAGCCTGTTGCGTTTCTATACATAGGTCTATAAAGCGGGATTCTCTGTTTCTGGTTTTCAACAAATCCATAGAAATCCGCACATGTGTATGAAAAAACTTTTCTTTATAGAAAGAACTTTTCCCAGTAGCTTGAATTCCACAAAATAAAACAGCTTCCATAGATATATAATAATAGCTACAATAAAATAGTATTGTCAAATTATTGTAGCTACTCCATTTATAATTTCGGTAGATTACAATTCAATTTTCACACCCAATAATTTATAAAATTCCCTGAGTATTGCGGGATGTCCCGGCCATGCAGGTGATGTTGTCAGATTTCCGTCTGTTATGGCTTCTGTTGCCGGAATGTCTTTATAATTTCCTCCCGCCAGCGTAACTTCAGGACCGACTGCTACATAACAGGTCAGTGTTCTGCCTTTTACAACATTGGCTGCCGTAAGAATCTGTATTCCATGACAGATAGCTGCCACAGGCAGATTCTTTTCAAAGAAATATCTGGTGTATTCTATTACTTTAGGATCGAGACGTATATATTCGGGAGCACGCCCACCTGTAATATAAAGTCCTGCATAACCTTCGAGTTTTACACTATCGAAACTCTTGTTGAGTGTAAAATTGTGCCCGCGCAATTCTACATAGGTCTGAAAACCTACAAAATCGTGAATAGCTGTAGCGACCTGTTCTCCTGCCTTTTTGCCGGGACAAACTACATCTACACTAAATCCTACACTTACCAATGCCTGATATGGCACCATCAATTCATAATCTTCGACAAAGTCGCCTGCCAGCATCAATATTCTTTTACCCATAATTAAAAACAGATTTTAGAAATTCAACATTCAGTTAACTCTTTAAATGTAGTGATAATTGTTAAAATTCAGGATTCTTTTATCTGAAAAATATTTAACAGTCTCTCTACTATTACTTTTCGTAGGTAGTGACCACGAATATTATCAACGGCTCGTCTCCGGTATTGATAATGGAATGATAATTGTTATCACCTTGTATAGAGGTTACATTTCCTTTTTTCAGATCGAACTTGCGTGTGATCTTATCCAGTCCTTCACGTTCGATGTATTCACCCTGTCCATGCACCAATATATAAAGCTCCTGCTCCTTCTTGCTGCCATGCTCGTGAAAACCGGCTTGGTCTCCTTTGTTCAGCAGTACCATGTATGTGCCGATGCGATTGTTTACAAGTTCCCCTTTTTCGAATATAGAGAGCATATATACTACTCCGTTGCCATCGTACATCGGATCGCGCTTCTCTATATCTATAACTGTACGTTGTGGCTTACCGAAAGGAGTTAATGTAATATCAACATATTTTGATACAGTTTCTAATACTTGCTTTTTTTCGTTTTCCATTGTATTGTATTTTATTTTAATCGTTTTATCATTTCGTAATGAGGAATCCCTACTTCTGTAAACTGATCGCCTTCTATAGTATAGCCATGTTTCCTGTAAAAATCGACTGCTACTTTACGGGCATGAAGGTAGAGATATTCAAAATTGCGCTCAGTGGCTACCTGTTCCGAATATTGCAGGAGTTCACTACCAAGCCCTTTACCCTGATAAAAATCATCGACAGCCATTTGTCGCAGTTGGATTGTTACCTCTGATATAGGTGTAAGAATACAACAACCTACCATCTGATCGGAACCGGGAAAGTATGCTGCCAGCAACAAATCGTTCTTATCCCTCTCTAAATCTTCCTCTGAAAAGCTTATACCGAGAGGTTTTCTAAGGATTTTTGTCCTCAAAGCTACCATCTGGTCGTATTCAGCAGTTTTATAGCCTATTATTTTAAAGTCCATTATCCTTTCAGTCTTAAAGTTACTGCATTCTTATGTGCAAACAATTCTTCATTTTCGGCCATGATTTCGATTGTAGGCCCCAGATTTTTTATTCCTTGCTTTGTGATTCGTTGGAATGTAATCTTCTTGACAAAGCTATCCAGATTAACCCCGCTATATGCCTTAGCATACCCATTGGTAGGTAATGTATGGTTTGTACCGGAGGCATAGTCACCTGCACTCTCCGGCGTATAATTTCCGAGAAAAACAGAACCTGCATTTACAATCTGATCGGCAATATCTATATAGTCTGCCGTCTCTATTATCAGGTGTTCCGGCGCATATTGGTTAGTCATATCTATAATCTCCTGCTCGTCTCTTAACAATATCAGCTTACTGTTTTGCAAGGCCTTTTCTGCTATTTCGCGGCGAGGCAGTTCAAACAATTGTTTTTCTATCTCGTGTAGCACTTCCGATATAAACGGCTCACAAGTGGTAGTAAGTATAACCTGACTGTCTGCACCATGCTCTGCCTGTGACAACAGGTCAGCGGCTACAAACTGCGGAATAGATGTTTCATCGGCTATCACCTGCACTTCGGATGGCCCTGCAGGCATGTCGATAGCAACATCTTTGAGGCTTACCAGTTGCTTGGCAGCCATGACATACTGGTTGCCCGGCCCGAATATTTTATAAACCTGCGGTATAGTATCTGTTCCATAAGCCATTGCCCCGATAGCCTGCACTCCGCCCGCTTTGAATATGTGGCTTACTCCTGCTTCTTTTGCTGCAAACAGGATTGCCGGATGTATTTGTCCTTCTTTATTTGGTGGTGAACAGAGAATAATTTCTTTGCAACCTGCTATTTTTGCAGGAACGGCCAGCATCAATACAGTAGAGAATAGAGGAGCTGTACCTCCGGGAATATACAACCCGACCTTTTCTATGCCAACAGATTTTTGCCAGCAGCTCACACCCTGAGTTGTTTCTATCTTCTTTGTTTCTGATTGCTGACTGCGGTGAAAAGTTTCGATATTTTGCTTTGCCTGGCGAATAGCGGCTTTCAACTCTTCTGAAACAAGTTCTTCAGATTCCTCTATTTCAGCCTGAGATACGACCAGAGAGGAAAGCCTGACTTTGTCGAATTTTTCCTCATATTCCAGAACCGCTTCATCCCCTCTCGCTTTTACATCGGAGAGAATTTTACCGACTGTGTCGTTCAGTGAAGAAGTATCGAAAGTCGGACGTGTAAGGATATTTTTCCAATCTTTTCGTTCGGGATATATTATAATCTGCATTTTCCTGAGCTGTTAGTATTTATTTTAGATATTCCCTTTTCAACAAACTATAAATTGCAATATCGGTATAGACATTGTCGACTAACAGTTCTCCTTCACGCTCTATACCCTCAATCTGAAATCCAAGTTTTTCCGGTATCCTCCTACTTTTCTTATTCTCTATGGCAACTTTGATCTGCACCCGGTTCATATCCATTTCGGTAAAGGCATGTTCGACCAGTTTTTTCACTGACTGTATCATAATCCCCTTACCCTGTGCGTACTGCGAAATCCAGTAACCAATCTCGGTTTTATGATTGTCGAAGTCGGTATCTTTATAGCCGACAAGACCAACAAACTGTTCTTTGTAATAAATGGTGAATTGTTTGTCTGCTGTTTGCAGAACATATTTCACATAGTTCTCGGTGTCTTCGGCACCTTTGGTGGTGTCTACGAATGGCAGCCATTCACGCATATAATCGCGCTCGCTATCCAGTGTGTTGAATATCTTAAAAATATCGTCTACCGATAAGGGGTATAATACGATATCATCCGATACTTGAATCATAATATCATTTTTTCTATTGGTAACACAATTATTCCTTCTGCGCCGGAAGCTTTCAGTTTACTTATCACTTCCCAAAAACGCTTGTCTTCCACAACCGACTGTACAGAGCACCAGCCTTTGGTAGCCAATGCTGTAACAGTAGGGCTGCGCATACCCGGCAAGATATCAAATATTTCGTCAAGTTTATCTTCCGGTGCATTCAAAAGTACATATTTTTTTCCTTCTGCATTCTGTACTGCTTCTATTCTGAATATAAGTTCTTCAAGAATGGCCTTTTTTTCTTCCGGCAAGTCAGGAGTAGCAATCAGTACCGCTTCGGACTGCATTACAACTTCCACCTCTTTGAGGCGGTTGCTAACCAGTGTTCCGCCCGAGCTGACAATATCGAAGATAGCATCCGAAAGACCTATACTGGGTGATATTTCTACCGATCCTGTTATGATGTGAATATCTGAACTAATATTCTGTTCTTTAAGATATTTATTTAAGATGTGTGGATAAGATGTCGCTATCTTTTTCCCGTTAAACCATTCTACACCTTCGTATTTTTCGTCTTTAGGTATGGCAAGTGACAGACGGCATTTACTAAAACCAAGCCGTTTTATAATATCGGCTACCTCTTCTTTTTCCCTCAGTTCATTCTCTCCTACTACACCGATATCGGCTACACCTGTAGCTACCGCCTGCGGTATGTCGTCGTCTCTCAGAAATAGGATTTCGACCGGAAAATCTTTAGCGGGGATAAGTAGTGTGCGCTTTATATTATTCAGCCGGATACCGGCTTCTTGCAAAAGAGCCATTGTTTCTTCAAATAGTCTGCCTTTAGACTGAACTGCAATTCTTAGTACCATTGTATATTAGTTTTATATTTTTATAAAAAACAAGAGCTTACCTGTACAGGTAAGCTCTTTCTATATTTTTGCAGACACACATCAATATATGTTACTTACCACATGGCAGTAAAATAAAATGATGATGATGCATTGTTTTGTTCATTCTTATAACTTTTATGAAAACAAAAGTATATAATAATCGGAACAAAACAAACTTTATGACACTTTTTCTTTCTAAAAATATTATTTACGTTTTGCATTCCGTCCGTGATGCTGCTCTTGATGACGTTTCAGGGCTGCTTCTTTAAACTTGAGGTCTGCACTTCGGTACTTCTCTACTTTTTCGGCAGGCAACACCTTGCTAAATTTCTGGAAATACTCCATTTGCAGTTTAGCATCTTGTTGTTCTGCTTCGAGATTTGTTTGAGTTATTTTCTGATAATCGGCATCTGTCTTATTCTCTTTCCGTCTCAGTTCACGTGTCTTCATACGCGCCTCTCTGTAGATCTCGAATTTTTTTGTTGTAAATTCAGCTTCAAGTGGTATAAATTCCTTTATTTCCTTGTCGGTCAGATTCAGTTCTTTCTTCAGATAATCGCTTTTTTCTTTTTTAAGGGCTTCTACATCGAACCGCCCCTTTCTAGGTTTATCCTGAGCTGTTACTGAAAAAGTAAGACATATCAATGCTAAAATCAGGATAGCTTTTATTTTCATATCAACCTTTTTCTTTAATTATTATATAACATTTCCTTATACTTTGCCTTCACAATTTCGTCTTCCAAAAATGAGTAGTAAAAATCTTCTTCTTCGGACGAAGCGATTCCGGATGCAGACACTGTTGCCGGAATAGAACCGGGATCAGCCTGACTGCCCTGATCGAAAACTCCGGTCAGGAAGAGGACGCCGACAAATGCAGCTGCTACAGCTGTCCATGGAATCACCTTTTTCCACAATGGTACTATCTTCGCTGTTTTAATTTCTTTAGCAGGAAGCTTCTCCATTATTTCAGCATTAAAGTTCTGAAAATAATTTTCAGGTACTTTGAATGGATTTTTGTTTTTGTCTAAGTTATCCAACATAATCACTACTTCTTTAGTTCTCTATCTGTTATATAGACTATAATAATTGAAAAAGGTTTAATGTTCTACCGATAAAAATTCTTCTATTTTTTTTACGGCATGATGATATGATGCTTTTAATGCACCTACTGATGTTTCCAGTACCTCTGACATTTCTTCATATTTCATTTCATCGAAATATTTCAGATTGAATACGATACGTTGTTTCTCGGGGAGCGTCAGTATTGCTTTCTGTAATTTGAGTTGCGCCTCGTCTCCATCAAAGTACTCGTCTCCTTCGAGACGGGAAACAAGATATGTATCTGCATCGTCGATTGATATATTATTTGCTGCTTTCTGCTTGTTCAGAAATGTAATGGCTTCATTTATAGCAATACGATAAAGCCATGTGGAGAGTTTAGAATCGCCCCGAAAATTCTCTATACTAGTCCAGATTTTTATAAATGTATTCTGCAAGACATCATTGGCATCGTCATGGCTCAATACGATTTTACGTATCTGCCAATACAAAGGCTCGCTGAATTCTTTTACCAATTCCGAAAATGCAGCCTGCTGCGTTTTCGGGTCGGCTAGTCCTGCGATTAACTTATTCTCTGCTTCTTGTGTCATTTATTACTTATTCTTCTAAATCGGAATCATCACCAAAATCGGCTTCTTCATCGTCTCCGCTACCTTGTCCGTGTTCGAACCATTCGATAAAGTTATCGACCTGCGTCTTATGCTGATCCCACCATGCAAGTGATTCGGGGAAGTAGGATACACTTACATAGCGGCAATATGTTTCGAAATGCCCCGAACCTAATATTTCATCATACGTTGGCACAAAGAAATACCACAACAAACCGCTTTGGGTATCATTTTGCATCTGTCCTAATGTGAAAAATATCTGTTTTGAAGCCTCTACGAAATATTTATATTGAGAAGCTGCATCTGTAGCCCCAGTTCTTTTCTTCTTCAATAATTCATATAACTGCTTTCGGTCTATCCCATCTTCGGGGGTTAATTTATCCGGTTCTTTATCCAGATTGGCTGTAATGATATCATACATTTCGCCGAAAGCATCTTTAGACCGTTCTGTATTGGGTTCTAGCAGCAAGAAGAAATGGAAAGCGTAAAAACTTTGCGTCCACCGTCCCAAATCGTTGAGGGCATAGCCATACAACAGGAAAGTACTGGAATGTGTGGCATCTATTTCTATTGCCTTGCGCAAGTGCTGCACAGCCATTTTGTTATCTTTATTGTTGAAATAGCACAGCCCCAGATTGAAATGAAGAAGGTATTCATCTCCGCATTTTTCAAGAGCTTCGTTAAGCAGCCTGATGGCATCACCCATTTTATTCTGATTGGCCAACGCTGTTCCTTTTACGATGTAGGCATCCATCAGCAACGGTTGAAAGTTTGCCGATATGACCAGTGAACTGAGCTTTATCGCCATATTGTAATCTTTCAGTTGAAGGTAGGACAAAGACATTTCGTAAACGGCCGACATGGAAGACGGATTCACTTTCAGTGCCTCTTCGTAGCTTGCAATAGCGTCTTTATAACGTCCTTTATCGTGTAAAGCAACTCCTTGTCTAATCAGTTTTTCGGATGAGGGTTGTGCGTAAACAGTTAAAGTTGTGAATAATAAGAAAAATATAATCAGGTAATTTTTCATGCAACTAAGAATTTTTGAAACTACAAAAGTAAGAAAATTGTCTAAATAAGCGACTTTTCTTTTACTTCTTTGACTTTTTTAAAGATCGTAGGTTTAAAGTGGATAGCTAAAACACAGTCAGGAAAATAGGAATACATCTTAGTAACTGTTTAAATTTGACCGAAAATATTTCATATAACTGTTTCTGATTATTCTTTGGCTCTTATTTTTATTCTTTATTATTTACCAACTTTAGAATCCTTTATTTTTCAAGTCTGAAACAATATTTATATACGTTTCAATAACATCGAAACCCTTATAATTTCCACGAGTGATATCTATCATATCACCATGTGAAATACCTCTGCGTTTCTTATTTTCGAAAACTTCCCGAAACTCTCCCCACCGGGCAGAATCCAATGCCACGAGACCATCGTTTTGTTTATCATACATGCGCATTATCAGATAGGTTACAGACAGTAGGCTGTGACTGAAGCAGTTTTTCATCAGAGACATGTAGCTTTGATAGAACACACTGTCCACATCAGGAGTATTCTCATTGAATCTGAGGGAATATTCTTTTGTCAACTGATGTGTTGCGGTATAAAAATCAGGATTCAGATCACCAATTTTCAGGAAATATTTATCAAAAAACTTTGCAACAGACCTATATAGTTTATCTGAAACATGCTTATTTCCATAATCGGCAAGAGCACTCCCCCTGTGTGGTGTCGAGATAGTGGTCAGAGAGGCAACATAATCGCCCATACCAAGTGTACTTATTGCATATCTGGCATCGAGCCCTCCTTTAGAGTGTGCGATAATATTTACTTTTCCACAACCTGTAAGGTCAACTATATCCAGTATTTTTTCTTTGATCATTTGCCCGTTACCCTCTATTGTGCCGAATGCCTGCTGGTGTCCGTAATAGAGGCTGGCTCCGTTCTTTACCAGATTTTTGGGTATGCGCCCCCAGTAATTTATATAGCTGTAATCGCGGAAGCCAACTCCATGCAACATTAACAGCGGATATTTCGTCTCACAAACCGATGAATCTTTGCGCATATTTTCGTTATAGGCTTTATTGCATGCGTGATCATATTCATTAGATGCTATACGGCATAAATATATGATAACGAATATATTTACAACGGGTATCCAGATAAGGCAGCATACTACAATCCGTCTGACAATCCGTAATCTTGTAGAAAAGATGAGTATTCTGTAAAATCCATTCAGAAATGTCAGTATTATGAGTACAAAAGCAAGTATGCTATTGTTTCGGAATGTATCGGAAGGAATTGAAGTAATGGGATTAAATTGATAGTAAAGCAAAAATAATATAAGTTGGGCTACAAGAAGAGCAAAAAATAAAATCAAGAGGAATCTCCCCTGATAAACGACCTTAACCCTCGTTGCCACTTCCTTATCTGTGGAGCAGGGAATTGCTTGTATTCTTAGCCATACATACAGGGACAGAAGAATAAGCAATGAATATCCCAGAATGCCAAATGAAATACCTTCGGCTAAAGCCCATGTCTTTATAAGCGAGATATATAGAATACTATTAACAGCACAGAATATCAACAAGAAAGATAATATCTTATTATTGAGAATCTTTCGGAATATATCCAATACTATAATTGAAGATACAAACAGAAAACAGAGTATGTATAGGGTTAAAGTCACTGAATCTAAAATCGGATTTGTGATAATTCACTTTTATCTACGCACATTATCCCACAATAATGCTTATTCAATAAATTTTCTATTTCTTTTCTATTAACAGTTTGCTCACCTTCCCGCATTTTTAGATAATTATATAAAACCTGATCTTCTATCAAATTGCGCACTGTATCATAGCATAAAGTTTTGCCAAATGCAAAAGCCAGATAAAAACCTAAAGCGGCCAAAGTCATAGCTATCAATCCAACAATAACCGAAGAAAACAAATTTAAAACTCCTACGATAAACAAGGCTCTCAGAAATATCAGAAGGATGTGATTTGGAGCCAATAGGTCTAGTTTAAATCCTAAATAATGCTCCAAAGCCTTAACCCTCCGTTTCCTTTTTTTCGAAGGGAAAATATCTTTTAGTTTTGTATCAGGAGTTAATTGTTTAACATCAAAAGTACTTGTCGCTGAAATAAATCTTTTCAATTTATAAAACATACGTGATGAGGTGCAAACAGAGTCATTCTCCAATTGTATTTTACTAATTATAAGATTGGTCAAATCATCGAAAGTATGTGTATCCGATAGTTCATTCCCTTCAAATTTAATATTGAGACCTTTTTCTATAAGATACAGTTCCTCTTCCATAGTATTTTCTTCCAATTCTAATACCATCCTACCTTCCTTATTGATTTTCATACTTATAAATATAAAACACCCAAATATAGTGTTTTATTATAATATCCTAAAAACAACAAGAGCGCAAATCTATGGATTTACGCTCTCATCTAATATTTATATTATCATGTTTTCCTACTCTTTCACACAACGTACCGAGAAACCACTGGCACGCGCACCGCGTTCACTTGGCAATGTAGAATAAGCCTCAAACTTTAAACGGAAGCTCTCTGATTCTTCAGCTAGGGCCGAACCATACCATACATTCCCCTGAGTACCGACACTGATCAACTCGCCAGTATCGGCTGCTCTATAGCCGGCCGCAGGATAATATCCCGCATCGGGATAATCCTCGCCTTTACCGGCATCAAAGTTTCCACCGCTAACCAATCCTGCCCACGGCGTAGTATCGCCTGTCCCCGAAGCTGGAACCCGCCATCCCGGGGGACAAGGATCATTCGGTGCTTTGGTTCCATCTGAGTTTTCCCAAAGATGGTCATTTTTCACTGTTTTATCATCTGTGTACCAGTCGCCAAGCCTACCTGAACTAAAATAGAATGTACCCGGATTTCTTATTGCATTCTGAATATAATTTCCCTGTATGGCAGGCATAGTCTGCATTTCTACTTTGAGAATATTAAAATTACTGTTAGCTATTGTATAAAGTGTTTTCTCCTGAGTACTCACTGTAGTAGACGAACCTGGAAAAGGATCCTTACGTCCCCACTGGTAAAATAATCCTTTCGATCCGATATTTCCCTGAGTTGCATTGGTAGCACCCAGATTACGATCCATAAAGGTTGACCCGTTATAAGCTTTTTGTCCGCTGGTTTGAGTAGGGTCGTAATCCGTCACCCATATATGCCAACTCCAATACACAAGCCCATTTATCTTTAGCGTGACAATCGCATTACCAACTAAGCTCTGGCTGTTTACTTTCACACGTATATAGGAAAGAGGCCCTTTGTCTCCGTCAGCTAAACTGACACTGGTTACCAGATTGTCATGATCCTGCCATAGCAGGTCGACTGTTGTAGTTCCTTCCAGGTCAAGCCTATCTACATTTAACAGCTGATTCCACACAGCATACCCTTTTATTACTGGAATATCGACTGTCGAACCATTTCCTACTATATAGCAGTTCGATAGCTTAAGTGCTTCGGGGTCTTCCAGATTAGCAATAGGAGGCTCTACGGGGTCAACAGTTCCTCCAACATCTCCTCCGCCCGATTTTCGTGCATTAAGTAAATCCCATTGCTCTCCGTCCCAATAATAAAGTCCCGGATATATGCTATCGGGCTCCGACTTGTTCATATTATATACAAACAATCCTATACTCGCCTTCTTTTCATCTGCATAACCGGTATCAGATGGATCCATAAACGGTTGTAGAGTTTTTAAATTAATCAGCCCTACACGAGGTAATAAAACCCCTCCCGTTTTGCTGGTTATATTATTACCATCAGCCGATTGATCTTTTATTTGTAATAGAGCTGTCTTAGCAGGAGCTTCCCCCATGCCGATGGTTACTTGCGACAAGGCAGGAATTGAAATAATACATGCTATCAAAGTTATAGCCAGATTTAAATATTTATTCATTGTGAGAATGTGAAATAATTATTAATAATGACATTACGACATTATCTTTTCTTCTCATAAAAACACATCTCGCAAGGATTTTGTTTTATACCTGTTGATCAACTTTAATATAAACAATATTAAGCTCGACTAATTGACCAATAACACACTTTTAGAGACAAAAATGTTACAATATATAAATTTCACCAAATGGCTTATAGAAAAATGATATCAGGCGAGTGCTTTTTAACGGAATATTTTTATTATTTTTGTTACAATCCGGAAATCAAGATTGAAACTAAAAAAAGAATATCATAATGAAAAGTAATACTTTTGACATAGAGATGATCAGAAACTTTTACGATTCTTATCCTACGAAGGTAGAGAACGCAAAAAAAACACTGAACCGTCCTTTAACCCTGAGTGAAAAAATATTATATGCCCATCTGTCTCCCGATGAGAAAACAAAAGACTTTGTAAGGGTTGCAGATTATGTCAACTTTGCCCCCGACAGGGTAGCCATGCAAGATGCTACGGCACAAATGGCTTTGCTGCAACTGATGAACTCGGGACGTACCAAAGTTGCCGTACCGTCTACCGTACATTGCGACCACCTCATACAGGCATACAAATCGGCAAAGGAAGACCTGAATACAGCTGAAGTCACAAACAAAGAGGTTTATGATTTTCTCAGCGCCGTATCAGACAAGTTCGGAATCGGATTCTGGAAACCCGGAGCAGGCATTATCCATCAGGTAGTATTGGAGAATTACGCATTTCCGGGAGGGATGATGATAGGTACAGACTCACATACACCAAATGCGGGCGGACTGGGAATGGTAGCTATCGGAGTAGGCGGAGCCGATGCTGTAGATGTGATGGCGGGAATGCCCTGGGAACTGAAAATGCCAAAACTGATAGGTGTGAAACTAACCGGAAAGCTATCGGGATGGGCTTCTCCGAAAGATGTGATCCTAAAACTGGCAGGCATACTCACCGTAAAAGGAGGAACAAACGCAATTATAGAATATTTTGGTGAAGGAACGGCGTCTCTATCTGCTACAGGAAAAGCAACGATATGTAATATGGGTGCCGAGGTAGGTGCTACAACATCTATATTCCCGTATGACAAGAAATCGTCTGAATACCTGAAAATAACAGGCAGAACAGATGTTGCCGCATTAGCGGACAATATACTCGGATACCTGCAACCTGATGCAGAAATAGTAAACAACCCTCAAAAATATTTTGACGAGGTCATCGAAATAAATCTTTCTACTCTTGAGCCTTATGTCAATGGGCCTTTTACCCCTGATGCCGCACATCCGATTTCGGAATTTGCCAAAGTGGTAAAAGAAAAAGGTTACCCGCAACAAATGGAAGTAGGACTGATCGGTTCGTGTACCAACTCATCATACGAAGACTTGTCGCGAGCCGTATCTATTGTACAGGACGCTAAAGACAAACACATTAAAGTAAAAGCGCAGTTCATTATCAATCCGGGATCGGAGCAGGTACGCTATACAGCCGAAAGGGATGGTATTCTTCCTGTTTTTGAAGAGGCAGGCGCTACTATCATGGCAAACGCCTGTGGCCCATGCATCGGACAATGGAAGCGCGAAAGCGAAAATCCCGATCGCCCCAATTCTATTGTAACTTCTTTCAATCGTAACTTTGCCAAAAGGAATGACGGTAATCCGAATACGCATGCTTTTGTAACATCGCCTGAAATAGTGGCGGCACTGAGTATTGCCGGAGACCTTTGTTTCAATCCGATGACCGATACACTGGTTAATGAAAACGGGGAAAAGGTAAAACTACAGGAACCAAAAGGTTATGAATTACCGCCAAATGGTTATTCGATGGAAGACGCAGGCTATCAGGCTCCCGTTACTGACGGTTCGGCTATAGAGATCAAAATAGCACCAGATTCGCAACGCTTGCAAGAGCTGAAACCTTTTCCGGTATGGGATGGGAAAGATATTACAGAGCAGCCATTACTGATAAAGGCGAAAGGGAAATGTACAACCGACCATATATCTATGGCAGGGCCTTGGCTACGTTTTCGCGGACATCTCGATAATATATCGGATAATATGCTGATAGGCGCGGTCAACGCATTCAACGACAAAACAAATGCCGTACTCGATGTAGAAACGGGTGAATATATTGCCGTTCCTAAATTAGCACGTAAGTTTAAGGCCGAAGGGTTGGGATCAGTAGTTGTAGCCGAAGAAAACTATGGTGAAGGATCGTCGCGCGAACACGCGGCTATGGAACCCCGTTTTCTGAACGTGAAAGCTATTCTTGTGAAATCGTTTGCCCGCATACACGAAACCAATCTGAAAAAACAGGGTATGCTGGCACTGACTTTCATCAATAAGGATGATTATGACAAAGTACGCGAAGATGACACGATCAGTATTCTTGGCCTGACTGATTTTACACCGGGTAAGAACCTCACTATTGAATTAACCCACAAAGATGGAACGAAAGACCGCTTTGATGTAGCCCATACTTATAATGAGCTACAGATAGAATGGTTTAAAGCAGGTAGTGCACTGAATTATATGAAAAGAAAGTGATATAAGTTTCTGGAAACTTTATCTATAACGAGTACAGTCAACAGTTAGCAGTTAACAAGAAAAAGACTGTGAAAACTGTCAGGTTTGTGAGAATTTAGTTAAAATTGAGTATTGTGCGTAGGGGCGAATTGCATCCGCCCGAAAATCGGATAGATGGGCGAATGCAATTCGCCCCTACATATTGGAAATTTGTCAGACTTGTCAGGTTTTAGTTAAAAAATATATGAATATAAGCATACAGCCCATAGCCGAAAGTGATTTTGAGGAACTCGTTTCTCTCTTTCAGGAATTTGCCATATTTGAAAAGCTTCCGGATAAGATGACAAACTCTGTGAGTAAAATGAAAGCAGAGAAAGAATATCTGAAAGGCTTTACAGCTCGCGATGAGAATGGGAATCTGACAGGGTATGTTACCTATTTCTACGCCTATTACACATGGGTGGGCAAGTCTCTATATATGGATGATCTGTATGTGAGAGAAAAATACAGAGGCAACGGAATCGGCTCTTCACTCATAAAAAGAGTAATAACTGTAGCTGAAACCGAGAATTGCAACAGGCTGCGCTGGCAGGTATCCCACTGGAACCAACCTGCTATAAAGTTTTATGAAAGTCTGGGCGCTGAGATAAATAAGACAGAAATGAACTGCGATTTAGTTTTCGAGAATAACATAAAATAAACATACTATGGAAAGATTAAATAATAATGAAATAGTAAATCGGATATCGGATACCGTAAAGAATACGTGCAGCATAGAAAATGAGTTGTTTCAAAAAAACAATGTAAAACGCGGCCTGCGCAACGAAGACCATACAGGCGTGGTGGTAGGCCTTACCAAAGTAGGTGATGTGGTAGGATATGACCGCGACGAGAATGGCAATACCTACCCGATACCCGGCAGGCTGATGTACAGAGGCATCAGTGTTGAAGATATTGTGCGCGGAGCACAAAAGGAAAACAGGCTTGGCTTTGAAGAAGTTGTATATCTTATCCTTTCGGGAAATCTGCCCGACAAAAAAGAACTGACTGACTTTTCCGATCTGTTGAGTAAAACAATGGATCTGAATCCGAAAATAGTGATGCACATCCTCGACCTTGTGGGGAATGACATTATGAATTACTTGTCGCGCTGTGTACTGGAACTATATACTTTCGACGAAGATCCGGACAATACAACACCTGAAAACCTGATAAAACAATCATTAAACCTGATAGCTACCTTCCCTACCATAGTAGCTTATGCTCATAACGCACTAAGGCACAGCAAAGGCTTATCGCTGCACATCAGGCATCCGCAGCCAGACCTGTCTCTTGCCGAGAATTTCCTGTATATGATGAAAGGACACCACTACACTCCGCTGGATGTAAAGATACTCGATCTGGCACTGATGGTACATGCCGATCATGGGGGAGGAAATAACTCGACATTTACAGTGCGCGTTACCAGTTCTGCCGGCACAGATACATATTCGGCTATAGCAGCAGGTATCGGCTCTCTGAAAGGGCCTCTGCATGGAGGTGCTAATCTGAAAGTAGTGGATATGCTGAAGACCATTAAACGCAATGTAAAAGACTGGAAAAATGTAGATGAAGTAGATGCGTATATACTCAAAATACTGAAAAAGGAAGCTTATGACAAAACAGGCCTGTTCTATGGCATGGGGCACGCCATCTATACAATATCCGATCCGCGTACAGTGCTGCTGAAAGAAATGGCACGCGATCTGGCAATAGAGAAAGGGCGCGAAGACGAGTTCAACTTTATGAGCCTGCTCGAAGAACGTGCCATATACAACTTCATGGAGTTGAAGGGAAAGAATGTCAAGAAGCAAGTTTGTGCCAATGTGGACTTCTACTCGGGATTTGTATATGATATGATCGGGCTTCCACAGGAAATATTTACGCCTTTGTTCGCTATGGCACGTATTGTAGGATGGACTGCCCACCGCATCGAAGAACTCAATTTCAGACAAAAGCGTATTATCCGCCCTGCATACAAGAATGCTTCGGAAATACGTGAATATACACCTATTGGAAAAAGAAAATGAAACAACTCGTATTAATTATAGCTAGTATATATGGAATGCTCTCAGTAATACTGGGAGCATTCGGCGCTCATGCCTTCAAGGCAATATTATCACCTGAGAAGCTTATCAGTTTCGACACAGGAGTACGTTACCAGATGTATCATGCCATCGTATTGCTCATCATCGGGCTTACACTGTCGTTTACATCGTCTATCGAAAAGTGGTCGGCAATATGTATCATGATCGGTGTTTTCCTGTTTTCTTTCAGTATTTACTTTCTCGCCTTTTCGGAATACTGGGGAGTTAATCTTCGTTTTCTGGGTCCTGTAACGCCTATCGGCGGTATGTTCATGATCGTTGGATGGCTTCTACTGGTCGTATTTTTTGTAAAAATGAAGCTAAATTAAATTTTATTACCATTTTTTGTAACCAAACAGAACAAGACGTAGTCATACATTATAAATACTAATAACTTAAAATATTTATAGAATGAGAACTTTTTTATACACAACAACTATTATTCTGTTGGCTATTGCACTTCAGTCTTGTAATTTCAAGTCGGTTAGAGGAAATGGGAATGTAACCGAGAATATTGTAAATATTTCTGATTACAATCAAATAAAATTCAGTGGTGGAGCGACACTTGTTTACGAACAAAAAGCAGATACAACACCTTACCTGCGTATAGAAGTAGACGATAACATTTTCCCGCTATTGATCATCGAAAGTGGAGACAATACGCTATCTATCAAGAGCAAAGAAAACATAAGCCCAACAAGATATAATATATATACAAATTCATCCGGACTGAAGGGTATCACTGCCAGTGGCTCTATCAAAGCACACCTGAAAGGAAAAGTAACCACCCCCGAATTTAATTTCTGCGTATCGGGAAGTGGAAATATACAGGCCGATAGTATTATAAGCAACATTATCAGATCGAGCGTTTCCGGTTCTGGAAATATTACATTAGTGGGAAAAGCAGGATTTGTCGATAGCTCGATATCCGGTAGTGGCAAAGTAAATGCAGCATCTTTAGTTGCCGATACTGTCGAATGCAGCGTATCCGGCAGTGGCAACTTCTTTGTACATGCCGAAAAACACCTTAAAGTAAGAGTATCGGGTAGCGGTGATGTAAAATACAAAGGTGATCCTAAGATTGATCAGTCCATTTCAGGTTCTGGCAAAGTTATCAAAGCTGATTGAATTATTTTCGGACAACCTTATCTATAAGATAAAAGGCACCTTGTTACCCTTTTATCAAATCGACTCGTGCCTATCGATAAAAGTAACTTAAAATTACAGACATATGAAAACCATTCTATACATACTTGGTGTCATCGCACTTACAGCTATGCTATATTCCTGCGACCCCGAAGCGGTGAGGGGAAATAAGAAAGTAAAAGAATATGAAGTCGACATAAAAGATTACAATAGTTTTGCTTTCCAGATGAGGGGCAGCAAAATGGCAAAAATAATCTATCAACAACGCCCGGATGCTACTCCTTATTTGCGGATTGTAACTGATGAGAATATCTATGACCTACTGGATATAGTATCGGACAGCAGCGGTTTGTCTATAAAAGACAATGTAAAGATCACCCCTTCCAGAATGGAGATATATACAAATTCATCTGATCTGAGAAAGATGGTTATCGTCAGCTATGCCAAAGTCCTGCTGAAAGGCAAACTGGAAACACCGGAACTATTACTGGAGTCGTATGGTATGGGAGATATTACGAACGACAGTATAATATGCGATAGGCTGGAAGCGAAAATTTTTGGCATGGCAGATGTCATATTAACAGGAAAGGTCAACAAATTTGATGCTTATATAGCCGGAAAAAGTAAAATCGACGCATTTGCTCTTCACGCAGATTCTGTATCGTGTACAGGTGAAGGTATGGGCAATTTCCGTGTATATGCCGACAAGTACCTTAAAGCAAATATCTCGGGCATGGGAAAAGTAAACTATAAAGGTAACGCGAAAGTAGAACAAGAAGTCTCAGGACTCGGAGGAGTAGAAAAAATAGACTAGGACACACCATAAGAATAAAGGAACCGGATATGCTGCCAACCGATTCCTTTATTTCATATGCCTCAAGGATTTACACTATTAAGTTATAGTATATTATCCGGATCAAAACAGTTACATTCCGACCTGAGTTCTGATGTACTCTTTAGCTTCATCTTCGGTCAGGAAATACAGAAGCCCTCTGAACTCGAACGGAAATTTGTCGAACGGCAGACTGAAGCGTTTTTTTTCGCACTCTAACGAAAAGTTTTCATAAGTAGTCGCTGTATAGTTATACACTTCATCCGGTTTGCTTATGCGAAACAACTTGATCGACAATCTGCGGGGATCTACTCTATACAAGATATCCCCAACTTTTAAAGCACTTTTTGTTTTCATCGCAATCTGGCTTTAGGGAGTGGCACATATATGGTGTATATTGTATAATGCTAAAGATAGCTATTTTGTTGTATGAAAACCAACATTTTAACAAAAAAAAGCGTACTGTTTTTAGCAGGTTATATCATTCTGACTATTTTCTATTTTAAGACTTACAAGCTATCATTAATCAAACACAATACACCATCTTACACCTAACAGCAAGGCGTTTAGCTAACAGTTTTCCACTTATGCACACTTCTCGCCGCATTGTGCATAAAATAAGTTTTTTTATGTTATTAATTTCTTTGTCTTATAATTTAGTAGTACCTTTGCGCGGAACTAAATAATAACTTTTTATTCAGATAAAATCATGAATATTTCGCACATCGAACATTTAGGTATTGCTGTAAAAAGCATCGAAGAGCAGCTTCCTTACTACGAAGGAGTTTTGGGTCTGAAATGTTATAGCATTGAGGTAGTAGAAGACCAAAAAGTTAAAACAGCATTTTTCAAAGTGGGACAAACCAAGATCGAACTTCTTGAACCAACTAGTCCCGACAGCACAATCGCTAAGTTTATAGAAAAAAGAGGAGAAGGCATTCACCACATTGCATGGTGCATCGAAGACGGAGTTGCTAATGCTCTGGCTGAGGTAGAAGCTAAAGGTGTTCAACTTATCGACAAAGCTCCACGTCGTGGTGCAGAAGGATTGGATATCGCGTTTCTACATCCGAAATCTACAGGCAGTGTACTAACTGAATTCTGTGAGACTCCAAAAAAATAAATAAGTATTGAAGTATTAGAGTTTACAAGTTTACTAGAAAAACATTAATGTAATCGTAATATATGCCTAGACTCTAGTACACTAGTATACTTTTACAACTTTTAAACTAATAAAAAAATATATTAAAATATGGGCCAACTTGAAAAAGTAAAAGAGCTTATGGAACTTCGCGCTAAAGCCCGTCTAGGGGGAGGCGAAAAGAGAATTGAAGCTCAACATGCGAAAGGCAAATACACAGCACGCGAACGTATAGCAATATTGCTTGACGAAGGCAGTTTCGAAGAATTCGACATGTTTGTAGAACACCGTAGTACAAACTTCGGTATGGACAAGCAAAAGTTTCTTGGCGACGGTGTTGTAACCGGATGCGGAACTATTGACGGACGTCTTGTATACATCTTTGCTCAGGATTTCACTGTTATCGGTGGATCACTATCTGAAACTATGGCATTGAAAATATGCAAAGTAATGGATATGGCAATGAAAGTGGGTGCTCCTGTAATCGGTATCAACGACTCGGGTGGCGCACGTATCCAAGAGGGTGTAAATGCCCTGGCCGGATATGCTGAAATTTTCCAACGCAACATTCTTGCATCGGGTGTTATCCCTCAAATTTCCGGGATCTTCGGCCCTTGTGCCGGTGGAGCCGTTTATTCTCCTGCTCTGACAGACTTCACGCTGATGACAGAAGGTACATCTTACATGTTCCTTACAGGCCCTAAAGTAGTGAAAACTGTAACAGGTGAAGACGTTACACAGGAAGAGCTGGGTGGTGCAAGCGTACATACTACTAAATCGGGTGTAGCTCATTTCTCAGTAGCAAACGAAGACGATGGTCTTGCGCTTATCCGCCAACTATATGGTTTCCTTCCTCAAAACAATATGGAGGAAGCTCCTCGCAGAGAGTGTACCGATCCTATCGCTAGAATGGACGATCTGCTGAATGAAATCATCCCTGACAATCCGAACAAGCCATACGACATGTTTGAAGTTATCGGTGCTGTTATCGACAATGGAGAATTCCTTGAAGTACATGGCAATTACGCTAAAAACATTATCATCGGTTTTGCCCGCATGAACGGTCAGTCAGTGGGTATTGTGGCTAACCAGCCGAAATATCTTGCAGGTGTGCTTGATATTAATGCTTCGCGTAAGGCTGCACGTTTCGTGCGCTTCTGTGATGCTTTCAATATTCCTTTAGTAACGCTTGTCGATGTACCGGGATTCCTTCCGGGAACAGGACAGGAATACGGCGGTGTGATCACTCACGGTGCAAAACTGCTTTACGCTTATGGAGAAGCTACTGTGCCTAAGGTAACAGTTACACTTCGTAAATCTTATGGTGGTTCACACATCGTAATGAGCTGTAAGCAACTTCGCGGAGACATCAACTACGCATGGCCAACTGCCGAAATCGCAGTAATGGGTGCCGATGGTGCTGCCGAAGTACTTTATGCAAAAGAAATCAAAGAAGCAGAAAATCCTGCTGAAGCTCTTGCTGCCAAGAAAGAAGAATATAATAAATTGTTCTGTAATCCTTTCAATGCTGCACGCTATGGTTATATCGATGATGTTATCGAACCGCGTAACACTCGTTTCCGTGTGATCCGCGCTTTGGAGCAACTGAGAACTAAAAAGCAAGTGAATCCTTCTAAGAAGCATGATAACCTGCCTCTATAATATTTAAGTATTTAAGTTTATAAGTGTACTAGTTTACAAGAATCATTAAGGCTAGTAAACTAAATAACTAAAAACTAGTAAACTAAAAGGAAATGAGTGATCAGAATATATCAAAAGAAGTATTGGCTGCTATAGCATTGGCTATATATGATACACAACATCAACATGATATAGAAAGTAATGTACTGACTATAAAACATGTATCGAAAGACTATTTGCCTTGGGCAGATAAAAGGGAGTCTATGCTTCAAATGCCAGTAAGAAAATAAAATTCGGAAAATCATTATGAAACAATTCATATACAGAATCAACGGTCAGGAATATATAGTTGCCGTTAATAAAATGGAAGGTGACCTTGCAGAAGTTGCTGTAAACGGAACTAACTACAAGGTAGAACTAGTAAACAATGATGAGGAAGTAAGCCTTGTTAGCCGTCCGGCTGCAAAAGCTCCGGCTGCGACGACTGCTTCTGCTCCTAAAGCCACAACTCCTGCTCCAACAAAACCTGCGGGTGGCAGCGGTGCCGGCAGTGTAAAATCGCCTCTTCCGGGTATCATCATCGATGTACTGGTGAATGAAGGTGATGAGGTGAAGAAAGGACAAACTGTAGTTATGCTGGAAGCCATGAAAATGGAAAATGCTATACAGGCCACACAAGATGGGAAAGTCACAGGGATACACGTATCCAAAGGTGATTCCGTACTTGAGGGAGTAGCGCTTGTTACCATCGGATAATAGGTCAGGAATACTATATAAAAACGCTGTATGATTTTTTCATACAGCGTTTTGCTTTATTTTAAAGATTCAATTTCTTCCTGCGCACAATCACAGATTGCTTGCATTCCTTTTGGCCTAAGCCCCAAAAGGAACCAAAAAGTCTTTTGCGCCCCGCTTCATAGGACGACCCGTAGAAGGGCTTAAAGTCTAAACGAAAAAACTCGCTCAGAAGTTTGTAGAATCTTCATTTGAAGTTAAGCTCAAACACGTTTTCGTTTCACGCCTTTTTCACCCTACGGGTACCCCGTCCATAAAGCTAACGGCGCGGGCTAACGCACGATTGGCTGGCAATTATGCTGCTTCGTCAGCGCGTTGCGACTCTGTGCATTAGCTCCGCAAGCGGGTACCTGTCCGGTGCAGGCGGCGTAGAAGGGAATAGGGCGATAGCCCGTTTGTCCCCTTCAGCCGGCAAGCCGTTGACAGGTCGCTGAGGAGCGGAGCACTAGCCTTTTGTTTCGTTTTGGGCAATGCCAACCAACGGTCACAGGAGTGAAACGTATGTAAAATGACTAATGAAATTGAACGTTTATTTAATACAATATCAAATACTGATTGGATTATCTCACTAAAGAATAACTTTAGTCATTATATACTGTAAAATATTCTCAAAACATAAAATTATGAAGAAAATACTTGTAATAAACGGTGCCCCAAAATTTGCACACTCTGGCGGAGAATTCAATAAAACATTGTCGGCATGGACTATCAACTACTTTCGCCAACAAAAGGATACAGAGGTAAAATACACAGACATAAACAACGGATATGATCCGAACGAAGAAGTAGAAAAATTTGTATGGGCAGACATTATCATTTACCACACTCCTATCTGGTGGTTTGCTATGCCTAACGACTTTAAAAAATACTTCGACGAAGTCCTTACCGAAGGACATCAGAAAGGAATCTATTTCAGTGATGGCAGACGCTCCGCAAATCCGACACGAAACTATGGAACAGGAGGTCTATTGCAAGGACGCAAATATATGTTGACAACAACATGGAATGCACCTGTGGAAGCGTTTACGCTTGAAGATGAGTTTTTCCATCAACAGAGTGTCGATGAAGGAGTCATGTTCGGATTCCATCGCATGAATGCTTTTATCGGATTAAGTAAGTTAGAGAGCTTTCATTTTTATGATGTGATGAAAAATCCGAATATAGAGCAATCGGAGAAAAATTATCTGGCACATTTGGAAAAGATAGGCAAGTCCATTTAAGGAACACATCTATAATAAGAAGAGTCCGAAACACCTGCTTCGGACTCTTTTGTTATATAACTTAATATTATCTATTACAACGAGTTTCGCGTAAACACTCTGTATTCCCAAGCTTTCAGAGTCTTAGGCAGATTACCGACCAGTTTACCCGTAAAATAATCTATATAATTGTCTCGTCCCAATGCATCATTGCTGGCATAGGTAAGATTCTTATCCGACAAGTTGAGCATTACCATTATTTCCTTTCCGGCTTTCTCTCTTGAGAATATAAGCAGTTCTTTTCCATAGTTAGTGCTATAACGCCTGAAGTCCCCCCCCATTTCTCCCGCACGAAGCGCAGGATGTGTATGTTTCAGTTCGTTCAGCTTCTTATAGAAAGTTGTGGTTGCATTGGCATTCCATGAAGGCACCATATCTTTTTCGAAGAAAGACAGGCGTTTCTTCAATCCCACCTCTTGCCCTGTATAGATCATCGGCATACCATTCAATGTGTATGTCAATACAGCAAAAGCGTCTACTGCTTTGCCGTAACGTTCAAACTCCGTTCCGTTCCATGAATTTTCGTCATGGTTGGTAAGGAAATTCATTTTAAATCCGTCCGGACATTTTATTGTATCCAGTTTTTGCAGATATGTGGCAATATCATCGGCTGATTTTTCCCCTTTGTAGATAGCCGCCATCATGTGCATCAGTTCCCATGAATAATTAACATCGAAAGCATGATCAAGCAGATCGTATTCCTCCGACTCTGCCAGCATAAATACAGGCTTAATACTGTCTAATGCAGGGCGTACACTATTCCAGAAATCGGTAGGAACTTCGTGTGCCATATCGCAACGATAGCCGTCGATTCCGAAATCGGTTATCCAGTATTTCAATGCGTCGGTCATAGCGGCACGCATTTCCTGATTGTCATAATCCAGTTCATAAGTATCTGTCCAGTCATACGGGCTTTTCGGATTTCCGGCTTCATCTTTCACGTACCAGTCCGGATGTTCAGTTAACCACACATTATCACCTCCGGTATGATTGGCTACCCAGTCAAGTATCACTTTAAAGCCCATTTCATGCGCTTTATCCACTACCCTTTTGAAGTCTTCTTTTGTTCCAAATTCAGGATTTACTTCTTTATAATTTTTCACTGCATAATAACTGCCCAGAGTTCCTTTACGATTTTTCTCCGAAATAGGATGTATCGGCATAAACCACAGTACATCTACCCCCAGTTCTTTCAGTCGTGGGAGATGCTGCTCAAAAGCCGCAAAAGTACCTTCTTTAGTATATTGCCTTACATTTACTTCATAGATCACTGCATTGCGTGTCCAGTCTTCATGCTTCACAGTACATTTTTCGACAGGTCCTGCTGCCGGTTTTGTTTTTGGATCACAGGAATAACCGATAAAGGTAATTGCTGCAACAGCCAATAATAATAGTCGATTTCTCATATGGTTCTATTTTGGTGACTAACTATTTGTTTCCAATTCTTTTTCTCCGCTTGTTTCCTTTACGAACCTAACAGCAATAGCACCCAATACCAATAAGGCTCCTGCAATACCAAGCATTATAATTGAGCTTCCCCCTGCCACATATTTCAATATAACTCCGCCCAGTGCTGCTGCTACAATCTGAGGCAAACATATTGTGCCATTGAATAGACCGAGATAAGCTCCCATGTTTTTTCCGCTAAGAGCATTGGTAAGTATCGTAAATGGAAGAGCTAGCATTGCTGCCCATGCACATCCTATCAACAAATAGGATACAAACAATAAATACTGATTATCAATAAATACCGTCGACATAAAACCGACAGCTCCCAACAACAGACTTATTGTATAGGCTACCTTATGAGATTTGAATGTTGGAATAAGTAAAGACCACAATACAGAGCCTATCGCCTGTACAGCAAACAAAACTCCAACCCAGTTTCCGGCTTCCTGATACCCCGCACTTTTTGCTTCGGTCGTATGCCATACAGTTTCGGCTATTCCTCCATTAGTATAAGTCCACATATACATAAATGCAGCCCAACAGAAAAATTGTACCAAACCGACTGTCCAGAATACTTTAGGAGCCTTCTTCAACAATGTTATAAAGTCTGATTTCTCTTTCTTCTCACTTTTCTCCTGAATACCATGAAACTCAGCATATTCGCGGGGTGGCATTTCTTTTACTTTTGCCACAGTATATATTACACATAATATAAGTATTGCCGCACCCACATAGAACGAATAAATGACAGAATCGGGGATTACACCTTCCGCCGCTACATTAGATATACCTATCGCAGCAAATACAAAAGGGAATAAATAACCGACAAGGCTACCTGCATTTGACAGGAAACTCTGGATCGAATATGCGAATCCTTTTTGTTTTTCATTCACCATGTCACCCACTAGCATCTTGAAAGGCTGCATAGCCATATTAATAGATGTGTCAAGAAACATTAATGCTATAAGTCCAAAGAGCATTGCCCCTGCAATAGTAAAATGAAAACTACCGGCATTAGGCAATAAACACATAACAACAATGGATGCCAAAGCTCCCACGAACAGATACGGAATCCGCCTGCCAAAACGAGTCCATGTACGATCGCTCAATGTACCAACAATCGGTTGTACAACCATCCCCATCAGTGGTGGTAATATCCAAAAATAGCTCAGGTTGTGAGGATCAGCCCCTAAAGTTGCAAAGATACGGCTGATATTAGCGCTTTGTAATGAATATGCAATCTGTACACCAAAAAATCCGAAACTGAGGTTCCAGATTTGCCAGAAGGTGAGTGTTGGTTTTTGTTTCATGGTTATAGTATGTTTATAAACTTTTATCCGTTTTAGTCAGGCAGCGGACGTGTTGTCTGACGTGGTATCAGCGATGTCTTTATTATCTTGTTTTTCCGCGATGTATTTTCCGGATTTTCTACCTTTTCCAATATAAGGGTCATTGCCTCCTCTCCTACTTTTATCGGATGCTGATCCATTGTAGTCAACATAGGATCGGTATCCTGCGATATATTAGAATTAGAGAATCCGAATATTGAAATCTCCTCCGGCACTTTCAATTTAAGTTTTTTAGCAGCCAGCAGAATTCCCGAAGCAGTATAATCGTTCATCGCCATAAAAGCATCGGGACGATTCGGTTCCTGTAATATCTCCAAAGCGCGCTCATAACCCAGTTGCTTTGTATCGGCTATGCGCATAAGGCTTTCGTCTACAGGCAAGTGATATTTCCGGAGTGCATCTAAGTATCCGTTCTTGCGGTTCTTCGATATTTCAAGATGTAAAGGTGCCGAGAAAAAGGCTATTCGCTTACAGCCTGTCTTTATCATATATTCTACGGCAGTGAATGTCCCCGAATAGTCATCGACAACGACCTTATCGCTGTCTATACCTGTGCAAATACGATCGAAAAAAATAACAGGTATATCGTTATCCAGCAATTCCTGAAAATGATCGTACTGGGTTGTTGTCTTCGACTGGGAGATCAGTACACCGCACACACGCGCTTTTATAAGCGTCTGCACATTACGTACCTCCTTCTTATAGTCTTCCAATGACTGACAGACAATCACATGGTAGTCTTTCTCTTCGGCCACCGTTTCCATTCCCGATAGTACACCCGAGAAGAAATGATTGGCCAGTTCGGGAACAATTACTCCAATAATATTGTTATGCTGGGTTCTCAACCCTAAAGCCAACGCATTTGGCTTATACTTATGCTTTTGGGCATAGTCCTGAACCAGTTTTCTTGTTTCAGGACTAATGTCCGGATTATCTTTCAGTGCCCTCGAGACTGTGGAGGGCGATATATTCAAGTCTTTGGCTATGTCTTTAATGGTAAGTGGTCCCTTTTTCATGGATTCCTATTTTGATTACCCTATAAAAGTAATCAAAATTCTAATACAAAGACACTTCTCGGACTGATTGTTAGACTTGTTTCATTTAAGTTTATCGTATTTCCGCTAATTATATCTTTTGCCTGATTTTTTGGCAGAACTTCTTTATAGAATGAAAGATCGATTGTCTTTTCGCTATCCGATCCACTGAGTATAACAACGACTGATTTACCATTGTATTTACGCTCGTACACATAAACCCCATTCGTAGGAGCGAAATGCTTTAATGTACCCTTAGCAATGACTTCGTTGCCTTTGCGCCAGTTCAGCAGTTTACGCATATAATCGAAAGCTTCGTTCTGTGCGGCTGTGCGTCCGTTTGCATTAAAGGCATTAACCTGATCACCGCCCCATCCTCCGGGAAAATCGCGGCGCAGATAACCGTCACCTTCGCTCTTATCGGCAGCCATCAATATCTCTGTACCGTAATATAATTCAGGGATTCCGCGTGTGGTTAACAAGAAAGCAATAGCCTGTTTGTAACGGTTAAGGTTAGAAGTCTGTTCTATATTCCTATAGAAACGCGATGTATCGTGATTATCTAAGAATATCAGCAATTCGTGCGGATTTTCATAGATAAAGTCCTGTCCCAGATATTCGTATATACGGGACATACCCATATCCCATGTTGTTTCTTCATCGAATGCCTTATCCATTACCCCATGCAACGGAAAGTCCATCACACAACGCAGATTGGAGTTTCGCGGAGCAGCCAGCTTACTGTCTTTTTGCCAGAAAGCAATAGCAGCATTATTGTTCAACCACGTTTCGCCGACAATATTGAAATCAGGGTATTCTTCTGTTACTTCTTTGCACCAGCGCGACATCATATCGAAATCGGCATAAGGGTGCGTATCCTGACGAATACCATCGAGCCCGCTGTATTCGATCCACCAGATACTGTTTTGTATCAGATATTTCGCCACATGACGGTTACGCTGATTAAGATCGGGCATCGACTCTACAAACCAACCATCGATAGCCAGTTTCTTGTCTGCTGCCGACACGTAAGGGTCGTGCTGTGTCGTTGTTTTATACGAAGTCTGCACATATTTCTCAGGATAGTTGAACCAGTCTTTAGACGGCCTGTCGGTAAAGAAGAAATGCTCGCTGCCACAGTGATTGAAGATCATATCCATTACGATTTTCATTCCTTTAGCATGTGCTTTATCTACCATATCTACAAATTCCTGATTCGATCCGAAACGACGGTCTACTTTATAATAGTCTGTTGTAGCATAGCCATGATACGAACCTTCGGGCATATCGTTCTCCAATACAGGATTGAACCAGATAGCGGTGACACCCAGATCGTGAATATAGTCTATATGATTGCTGATACCTTTAAAGTCTCCTCCATGACGGGCATACTGCTCGTTACGATCGACTTTTGCTTCTTTCATTCCCGCAACTACATCATTAGACGGATCTCCGTTTGCGAAACGGTCGGGCATGATCAGATACAACACATCGCTGGAATTGAATCCGACTCTGTCTGACGATCCCGGTTTACGTTGTTTCAGTTCGTATGGAACTACCTTTTTGTCTTTACCCTGTTGTAATACTACATCGAACTTCTCGGGCTGAGCATCGGATACATCAAGGTATAGAATAAGATAGTTCGGGCTTTCCAGTTTCACCACTTCCTTCAGCCTCGCGGTTTTAGAAGTAATCGTTACATCCGATTTAGCTACATTATCTCCATGTATAAGGATTTGCAGTTCGGGATTTTTCATTCCTGCCCACCAAAATGCAGGATCTATGGTCTTAATCTCGATAGCTAAAAGTGATGGTGCTATAAAGACAAGAAACAATAAGAATAAATAGTTTTTTTTCATGAAATATTATATTTACCACCTCCCCAACCCCTCCAAAAGGAGGGGCCCAGTACCTCCCCTCTTGGGGAGGTCAGGTGGGGTGTTTATTTTCTACCTGACGATTCTACAATAGACCGTATACGGGCATTGAAGGTATCGGCTTTTATCAGTTCTTCTAGGGACAAGTGCATCCGGTATCGCCAGTAATGTTGTGCTATTGCCGGAATGTTTATCCGTTCTTCTTCGGCATCCGCCCTTTTCAAATTATCGTCTACTGAAAGCCAGTCCTGCAACGGAAGAATTGTAAGCATAGACTGTGAATTCAGATGATTGCTTACGATTTGCCAACACAGGTCTGAATCGCAATCTTCGGGAGCAGCTCCGTTCCTCCACAGCACATAATTATAATACTGTTGTGTCAGTTCTCTGTTTTCGCGCCACCAAGACCGTATCGGAGCCATATCGTGTGTCGATGTTGTACAAACACTCATATATGGCAAATTTCCGAGATAATTGAAAAGCATATCACGCACTTTAGGCATACGTTCTATTTCGAGGCTCAGAATCTGCAATTCGTGCATAACGGATGGTACAGATTCGGGGACCATACCCAAGTCTTCGCCACAAACCAACATGGAAGTAGAAGATATGAGTGACGGCAATTTAGTCATTGCCTGATCGCGCCAATACTGAGAATGACGGCGATAGAAGAATTCATCGTACAAGCGGTTGAATGCTGTTTTTGCAGCATCGTCTAAATCTTTATATGAATAGCTGAATTGTGCCGTAATACGCGGATGAAGCTTGTCTGGTTCGCGTTTATCCCTTATAAACAACACCTCGTTGCACAGGCTGTAAAGCCCGTCTCGCATCCGCAAGCTCTTTTCATCAGTCTGTCCGCTGAACAGACCTTTTATTTTTACCTGCGTATTGCAGAATTCTTTCAGTTCGAAACGCTGCCATGCTATCGGATTCAGATAGTTAGCTATAACTTCTTCTGTGTACTCACCGAATATATCTCCCAAGAAATGTTCGTGAATGTATGGGCTTGTCATGCGATAATCGTCAAACCACATTCCCCACGAGCGTATTTCGTCTTCGGACATAGGCAGTGCCGGACTGAAATACCCCAACAATCCCTGAACAGACGACAACGGAATTTCCCATATACGGAAGAAGCCTAAGATATGGTCGATACGATAAGCATCGAAATAATCGGCCATCTTACGGAAGCGTTTTACCCACCACTGATAGCCGTCTTTAGCCATTTCTTCCCAGTTGTAGGTAGGGAATCCCCAGTTTTGTCCGTAGAAAGAGAAATCATCGGGTGGCGCTCCGGTTTGCACATCGAGATTGAACAGGTGAGGTTCTACCCATGCTTCTACACTGTTGCGGCTGATACCGATAGGTATATCCCCTTTGAGTATCACACTGTGCCGATGTGCATATTCTTTTACTCCTACAAGTTGCTTGTGTGACAGATATTGGATAAAACAAGCCAGTTCTACCGCTTGTTTCGCATCATTATTAGAATCAACAAAGGCTTTCAGTTTCTTCTTATCATACGTGCTGTATGTTTTCCACACCGAAAAATCAGCCGTACTGTATTTATCTCTGAAATAGCAGAAACAGGCATAAGGGAACAGCCATTCTTCGTTTTGTTTGTAGAACGAAAGATATTCTTCACTCTTGAGTGTTTCTGCACCCGATTCCTCAAACAAGTCTTTAAGATAAGCCCACTTCAGAGCCAACACTTTTTCATAATCGAGTTCCGTCAGTGCATTCAGTGCTTTTGCTTCTGCTTCGTACTTCTTATATTTAGCTTTATCTTTTAGCGGATAGTCTTTCAATCCCAGATAGATCGGGTGAAGCGCATATATGGATATGGCATTGTATGGATACGAATCGAGCCATGTATGCGTAATAGTGGTATCGTTGATAGGCAACACCTGTATAATTTTCTGATTGGTTACGGCTGCCCAGTCTACAAGTTTTTTGATATCGGAAAACTCTCCTACTCCAAAACTATCATTTGAACGTAGAGAGAAAACAGGAATAGCTACTCCGGCAGCTTTCCAGTTCATCCAACCATAATCATACTGTATGGATTCACCTCTTACAATATCCCCTTTCTCGGCTACAGGGTTCAGAATCCGGTTATAACCGATCTCCCAATGTACTACGTTCTTTTCTGCATCATCATAGATTGCAAGTTTGTATTCTAAAGGTGCTTTTACCGATGTGGCATTCAGTGTAAGTTGCCATTCTCCGTATGCAACAGGCTCAAAGCGTAAAGCCTTCTCAATATTCCAATCGCCCAACGTAGCCGATGCTCCGGAAAGGATCAGTGTTTGCCCTTTCTTTACCTGCGGACAGTTTACTTTTAGCAGAATTGTTCTTTTAAAGTAAGTCAGATCGCGATTTACCGGATGATAGAAAAAGCTTTCGGAGAAACCGGAAGTATGCAGAAACTTCTGTTGGGGAAGCCCATACCAGATATCCCGCATATCGAATTTCTTGCCTTGTCCTAATTGCATTGTATGCGGATTTCCCCATTCTCTGGCAACAACCATGTTGTTTTCTTTTACCAGATAGCGGTATTCAAGGAATGTTTCTTCCGTATCTATTTCTATGATCCATTCGTTAGGAGAGATACATATCATTTCCAAGGCCTTGCCTTCATCCCATTTGCCAAGTACGGCAGCCGATCCGCAAACACAAAGTGTCTGGCCCCAGATAGCGTGGTAATCAATATGTAATTTCAGTTTCATTGCTGTATTTTTATGGTTATAGATTATTGGTCTCTCTACAGAGAATATATCTGCTAAACAAAACTACATATTTATAAATGACCTTATAGTCAATATGATTATCTTTTCACCGAAAATAATTTGCAAACGATTGCATACTGTCGGGTATTATTTGGTCGGATAGAGGAATTTATTTTTTCTTTATCGGTTTATCTATATAGCAGTTAACAGTGATCAGTCAATAGTTAACAACAGAAAGCGATCTTTGAATAAAAATCAGCGGAGCTAATTGGAAAACGGGCGGTAAAAAGTAACGAGAGATAAAAACAACGTAAATCCGTTACATTGACTCCGCTTCGCTCTGTCGAACGTTGTTTCGTTACATTTTAGTTAAAATGTTTCTCACGCAATTGAAAATCGACGAAGCGAAGGCGAGTCAAAGGCGCTAAGATGCAAAGGGAAATATTTGTAACTTGTAACTGTCCGATAGGGCGAAGTAACTTGTAACTTTTTCATTACTTTCGTTACTTTTTAGTTAAAATTTAAGTTGTCTCCTGCTTTAGCCGAATAGTTTTGACTAAAGTCATTTTCGGGGCGGCTCACAGCCCACAACTTAAAAGTCGTGGCAACTAAGAGAAAGTAATAAAAAGTAAAAAGGATGCAAATCTATTACATTCGTTACTTTTTAGTTAAAATTCATCTGACTAGCCATACTGAGGGACAAAGTACCTGTAAAAGAGAACGGAAAGGATAGGTATAAGAATAGTGTAAAGAGTGTCAAGTTTGCCTTGTTTCCACTTTGTCGATTTTCAATTGTCAAGTTTTTGTTAACTGATCACTGTAGACTTTTAACTGACAAAAGTATTGCTTGCTATTTATTGTTAACCCTTTATACAGTTATTATTTACTGAAAAAAGCGTACCTTTGCACCAAAATATTGAGAATATAGATAAGCATTATGGGAAATTTAGTAGCTATAGTCGGTAGGCCTAACGTGGGCAAATCAACACTTTTCAACCGTTTGACCGAAAGCCGGCAAGCTATTGTTGATGAAACATCGGGTACAACCCGTGACCGCCAGTACGGAAAAGTAGAATGGGGCGGACAGGAATTCTCTCTTGTAGATACAGGAGGTTGGGTTGTCAATTCAGAAGACGTATTTGAAAGCGAGATAAATAAGCAGGTAGCTATTGCTATCGAAGAAGCGGAGGTAATCCTTCTTGTTGTGGATGTAATGAACGGGCTTACCGATCTGGATTCGAGTGTGGGTAATATGCTTCGCCGTTCTAAGAAGCCTATCATACTGGTCTCCAACAAGGCAGATAATTTCAATCTGCATGCACAGTCGGCAGAGTTTTATGCTTTAGGTTTGGGCGATCCGATCAATATATCTGCAATAAACGGTTCCGGTACCGGTGATTTGCTTGATCTTGTCATCTCCAAGTTCACAAAAAAAGCAGAAGATGAACCTCTTGAAGATATCCCGCGTATTGCTATAGTAGGGCGTCCAAATGCCGGAAAGTCTTCGTTTGTAAATGCGCTGATGGATGAAGAAAGGAATATTGTAACCGATATAGCAGGTACGACAAGGGATTCTATTTATACCCGTTTCGACAGGTTCAACATGGACTTCTATCTGGTAGATACTGCCGGTATCCGTAAAAAGGGTAAAGTGGTAGAAGATCTGGAATATTATTCGGTGATCCGTTCTATTAAAGCCATCGAAAATTCAGACGTTTGCGTGCTGATGCTCGATGCTACACAGGGGATAGAAAGCCAGGATTTGAATATCTTTTCATTGATCCAGAAGAACAATAAAGGCCTGGTCGTATGTGTCAACAAATGGGATTTGGTAGAAAATAAAGAGCAGATCGTTATCAAAACGTTTGAGAATGCTATCCGCGACCGATTGGCTCCGTTTACCGACTTCCCGATTGTATTTGGCTCTGCACTAACTAAGCAACGCATACTGAAGGTGTTGGAGACGGCAAAGGATGTTTATGTACGCAGAAAGACGAAGATACCTACTCATAAACTGAACGAGGTGTTGCTGCCGATAATAGAACATACTCCTCCTCCGGCAAATAAAGGGAAGTACATAAAGATAAAATATATTACGCAATTACCTAATACTCAGGTACCATCTTTTGTATTCTTCTGTAACCTGCCTCAATGGGTAAAAGAACCGTACAGGCGTTTCCTGGAGAATCGTATCAGAGATAACTGGGACTTGTCGGGCACACCGATCAATATTTTTATCAGGGAGAAATAAGTTTCAGAATATAAGGAATAGAGGCAGATTTAGATAAAGTCTGCCTTTTGTTCTCTTATTTGATTGATATATCGATATTATCATCGAAAATTCTTCTGAAATTTGTACTTTTGTAGGTTCCGGAATTATGAATATTACTTTTATATAACTATCAGTGAGTCAGACTAACGTCAATATAAAGAATAAGCGTGCCAGTTTCGATTACGAGTTTATCGAGACTTTCACTGCCGGCATTGTCCTTACGGGCACCGAAATTAAATCGATCCGGTTGGGAAAAGCCAGTCTGGTAGATACCTTTTGTATCTTCGAAAAAGGAGAGCTTTGGGTACGCAATATGTACATTGCCGAATATTTTTACGGCTCTTACAATAATCATGTGGCACGACGTGACCGTAAGTTGTTATTAAACAAAAAGGAGCTGAAAAAGATGGAGCGTTTGGTGAAGGAAACCGGATATACCATCGTGCCTACGCGTATTTTCCTCAACGATCGCGGACTGGCAAAGGTAAACATTGCCGTAGCCAAAGGGAAGAAGCAATACGATAAGCGCCAGTCTCTTCGCGAGAAAGACGATAAGAGAGCTATGGACAGGGCAATGAAGGAGCAATAAGGGATGAGTACACCCAGGAAATACGTTACTGCCGATTGGATAAAAGATAATGGCACTAAGATAATGCTAGCTATAGCGGGTATTGTTGTAGGCGTATTCTTCTATGGGCTGAATGTATTGTATCCTGTGTACCTTGATGATTGGTTTTATACCTTCAATCTCGATGGAGGAGAAAAGATAGACGGATTCATTTCTATCTTTCATAGCCAGTATGCTCACTATTTCGAGTGGGGCGGAAGGGTGGTATTGCACAGTATCGCACAAGCATTACTGTGGTTTGGCAAGTCGTGGGCAGATGTACTCAATACTCTGGCCTATCTGGTTCTGACTTTCTTTATCTACTTTATAGCTAATAAGAAGAATAAGGCTAATCCGGTGCTGTTTGTGTATATCAATATCTTCATTTGGTTTGTGTTGCCGTCGTTGTCTCAGAACCTTTTGTGGAAAACCGGTAGCGCCAATTATTTGTGGGGAGGAGTGATCCTCTTTGGCTTTATATACAATTATGTGTCATACTATATAGCAAAAGTGTCGAAAGACGGTGTCGCGAAAAGCGCAGGACTATTGTTCTTTGGTATTCTTGCCGGATGGACAAATGAGAATATGAGTGTTGCGCTCTTGTTTTTCCTTGCTGGGTTAATTCTTTTGCTGAAATATCAGAGGCAGCGAATTCCTACATGGATGCTGTTCGGGTTGGCTGGAGCTGTTATAGGTTGTGTCCTTATGCTGCTTTCACCGGGTAACATGGTAAGAAGTAAGAATGATCTTTGGGTTGCCCATCAGTTGCGTGAAACAGACCTGTCATTTTACTTCTATCGGTTTGTTACAGTAACGAAACTGGCTAGTAGCTATCTGTTATATTCTGTTCTTATTTATGCAGCCTTATCAGCTTTGTACTGGTGGAAGGGGAAGCAGGAAAGTAGAAAGGAGATCTTTCTGTTATCCATGCTTTTTGTTTGCACATCTGCTGTAGCAACAGCCGTAATGGCCGGTTCGCCGATGTTTCCCGAGAGGGCATGGTTTGGTATTCTTATACTGTTGGTTATAGCTGCAATGCTATTATATGCCAATATAGATTTTAGCGGAATAGCTTTTCGGTCTGTTAACTATGTCTTGTTTGCTGTAGTTCTTATTGTGTATGTTGTCTCTTGCAAGGACAACTATGTGGAGCTATCAAAATTCAGTGAGATCAGCAGGCAACGAGATCAGATGATAATTGAAGAAAGAAACAAAGGAGTACGGGATATCGTTATATACGATCATCTTTTTCAGGAAAAGCAATCGTGTCTTATCGTACTTGATTTACAGGACTGGCTCATGCTCGATCCCGGATGGGATAAGCGAATCGGGAAATATTACGGAGTGAATACGGTTGTTTTTAAAGAGAAGAACGAGGGAAACCTCTAAAATGCAGAAGAATGGATAAATCTATAAACAGGAAAAAGGCGAATATTGCATTGGGAGTAATGATGCTCATTACATTCATTGGGATTTTTGCGTTGAATCATTTCTTTCCTTTATATACCGATGACTGGAAATATGCCTTTGTCTACGGGCGTGACTGGGACAGGGTAGCCGGTTTTCTCGATGTTATAGAATCACAATACAACCATTATTTTACATGGGGTGGCCGTTCCGTTGCACATACTATAGCACAGTCGTTATTATACATGGGGCCATTTCTGAGCGACTTGCTGAATAGCATATCCTATGCTGTACTGATAACCCTTATATACCTCATCGCCGATTATAAATGGCGGGTAAATATATTCCTTTATCTGGGAATAAGTGCCATGATCTGGTTTCTGATACCCGACCTGCTTGTGTGTATTGCATGGATTACGGGTAGTGCCAATTATCTGTGGGGCTGTATGCTCGTAGTGTCGTTTACCTTTCCTTACTGTATGTATTATCTGAAAGGAGACCATCACAAGAAGAAAGATCGTATAGCCCGCTGCGTCCTGCTCGTTCTCTGGGGGATTGTTGCCGGATGGACAAATGAAAATCTGGTAGCCGGATTGTTATACTTCCTGTTCATGTATATAGTGATTTTGAAGTTTGAAAAAAGGACGATACCTAAGTGGGTTATTTCGGGCTTTATTGGTGTTGTCATCGGATGCCTGTTTATGCTGCTGGCGCCGGGAAACTTCATTCGTAATGCGATAGAACTACAAACAGTGCATGGTATCACTAAGGAAACAATGGACTATTCGTATTACTTCTACCGGATGGTTTCGGTGATTAAATCTTACCTTGTATATGGCATTCTACCGACTATTATATATATACTCGCACTTATTGCTTTCTGGTGGAAAGGACAACAAGAAAACAAACGAAGTGTGCTAAGGCTTTCCCTGCTATTTTTCAGTATGGCAATAGTCGCTATGTTGGTGATGGCGGCTGCACCTATTTTTCCCGAGCGTGTGTGGTTCGGAATCATTGTACTTATAATCATTGCCATATCTTTGCTTTGCGCTAATCTGGATTTTTCATATACTCCGGTTCGTATTGCAAATTATGTGATCTGGATTCCGTTGATCATATTCTTTATAACGTCATATCTATACAGTCTCAGGGATGTGATGTGGTTGAATGATACTTTCGACAGGCGTGAAGCATATATTTGCGAAGAGAAGAAAAAGGGCATTGAGGACTTTGTTTTTTATGACAGGTTCGAGCCTTATGATGCGCCTGTCTTCACACAAAAAGTATATGACATTCCTAATGTAGGAGACGATCTGTGGGAGAAAGCCTATGCAAAGTATTACGGGATAAGATCGATAAAGATAGAAAGCCAGTTTAGTAAATGAACAAGTTGAATGAAATATGGACAAGCAAAATACTCATGGCTGTTATTGCCTTGATTGTCTTTGCTGTGATATTTGTGTTCAATAGGCTATTCCCCTTGTTTGCTGACGACTGGGTATATAGCTTCATATTCGAGAACTCATTTTTCGATCATTCGTTGAAGCCTATCGCGAGTGTCTCAGATATATTTGTATCGCAATACAATCATTATTTTCTCTGGGGAGGGCGGAATGTGGTACACTCAATAGACCAGTTTTTGCTCTCTATCAATCCTCTTGTATGTGATCTGTTGAATAGTCTAGCATATATAGCCCATATATATCTTATTTATGCAATAGCGAACTATGGACGCAAGGTAAATGTAGGCGTGTTTATATTTGCAGTTTGTTTCTCATGGGTATTCATACCTCAGCTTACCAGCAATGTGTTTTGGATAACAGGAAGTGCTAATTACTTGTGGGGTACGTTGATACTCTTGTTGTTCGCATATCCGTTTTATACCTGCTTTTTGAAAAATGAAAGGTCGAACGACAGCATAGTCCGGATTGCCTTGATGCTGCTGTTTGGCATTATTGCAGGCTGGACAAATGAGAACACTGTTCCGCCGATATTATTGATGATATTTATCTTAGGTATTTATCTATACCGGAAGAAGAGACTGCCTAAGTGGATGGTTGCCGGATTTATAGGCTTATGTATCGGTTATGCTGTAATGGTATTGGCTCCCGGTAACTATGTGAGAATGGAATTTGAATTGGTACATGCCGAAAAAATGTCGGATGCTTCCATGCTTTCTATCTTTGCAGGGCGTTTGGGACGTATGATGTCAAAGAACTATCTGCTGTATATGCTTCCGGTTGTTGTTGTATATATCATAATGTTTTTTGTCTATAAGAAGTATAGAGATACGGATAACAGTCTGACAAGAAAGAAAATGTATGCTTCCGTCACATTTTTTGTTGGCGGACATATTTCATTCTTCATTATGCTGGCATCTACAACATTTCCGTTGAGGGCTATGTTCGGAATGGTTCTTTATCTGGCAATTGCTATCGGATTGTTATATTCTGAAATAAAGATAGACACTTCGCGTAAAGCGATTGTAAATAGTATATTTGTAATTCTTCTGCTTTGTCTGTATAGCTTTGATGTATGGCGCAAATATCCGTCGATACATCTGATCTCGGAAACATTTAAAGACAGAGAATTGTTATTGGAACAGCAGAAGTCGAAAGGAATACAAGACATAGTCTTTGAAGGGCGCATAGGTTTTCACGAGAAATATGGTTTTCAGGATTTGGAATCTGATTCTACCGCATGGATGAATAAAGAATATGCGAAGTTTCATGGTATCCGTTCAGTTAAGGCACTCAATAAAGAATAGTAAACGATATGAATAGAATACAAGATATATTAAAGGAGCGCATCCTTATCCTCGATGGCGCAATGGGCAGTCAGATACAACAATATAAGCTGACAGAGGAAGATTTCAGAGGTGAGCGTTTCAAGGATGTAACAATATTGCAAAAAGGGAATAACGACTTGTTATGCCTTACCCGTCCTGATGTGGTTGAAGATATTCACCGAAAATATCTCGAAGCAGGTGCGGATATTATAGAAACGAATACATTCAATGCCACTGCTATATCACTGGAAGACTATGATATGGTGCATTTGGCAAAGGAGATAAATACAGAAGCTGCCAAACTTGCCAAAAAGGTAGCTATTGAATATACAAATCAAAATCCCGATAAGCCTCGCTTTGTTGCAGGCTCGATAGGTCCTACCAACAAGACAGCATCAATGAGCCCTAAAGTGGAAAATCCGATTTACCGCGCGGTGACTTTTGATGACCTGTATGTGGCTTACAAAGAGCAGATAGAAGGGCTTGTAGATGGTGGTTCAGACTTGTTGCTTATCGAAACTATATTCGATACACTAAATGCCAAAGCTGCTTTGTTTGCTGCCGATGAAGTACGCAGGGAGAGAAATATCGAGTTGCCGATAATGATTTCCGTAACACTGTCCGATAAAGCAGGGCGCACGCTCTCCGGGCAAACGATTGGCGGTTTTCTGGCGTCGGTAAGTCATATCGACTATCTCTCTGTCGGGCTCAACTGTTCTTTCGGAGCATCGGAGATGAAGCCATTTCTGAAAGAACTGGCTAGAATGGCTCCCGGACTTATTTCAGCTTATCCTAATGCAGGGCTTCCAAATCAGTTTGGCGAGTATGACCAGACACCGGAGATAATGGCAGGACAGATCAGAGAGTTTATAGACGAAGGATTGATCAATATTATCGGCGGATGTTGCGGAACTACGCCGGCACATATCGCTAAATATGCAGAACTGGTAAAAGGTGCAACACCTCACAAGCGTGTTCGCAAACCTGAATATATGTGGCTTTCGGGGCTTGAACTGCTCGAAGCCAAACCCGAGATAAACTTTATCAATATAGGTGAGCGGCTGAACGTAGCCGGTTCACGTAAATTTCTTCGTCTGATAAAAGAAGAAAAGTATGAAGAAGCGCTTACTATTGCCCACCAACAGGTAGAAGACGGTGCACAAGTACTCGATGTGAATATGGATGAAGGCTTGCTAGATGGAGTGAAGGAAATGACTACTTTCCTCAACTTGATGGCTTCCGATCCCGATGTGTCGCGTGTACCCGTAATGATAGACTCATCAAAATGGGAAGTACTCGAAGCCGGACTGAAATGTGTACAGGGAAAGCCCATAGTCAACTCCATATCATTGAAGGGCGGCGAGGAAGAATTCTTACGTCAATCGCGTCTGATAAGAGAATACGGTGCGGCAGTCATAGTGATGGCTTTCGACGAAACAGGGCAGGCCGATACTTTCGCCCGCCGGATTGAGATTTGCGAAAGAGCATATAAACTATTAGTAAATGACGGATTCAATCCACTGGATATAATTTTCGATCCCAATATATTGGCTATTGCTACAGGGATAGAAGAGCATAGAGGCTATGCAGTCGATTTTCTGGAAACGATAACATGGATCAAAAAGAATCTGCCGCATGCCAAGATCAGCGGCGGAGTAAGTAATCTGTCTTTCTCATTCAGAGGAAACGATTATATACGTGAAGCAATGCACGCCGTATTTCTTTATTATGCTATTCAGCGTGGTATGGATATGGGAATTGTTAATCCGGGACAATCGGTAGTGTATGACGATATACCGCTCGATCTGAGAAACCTTATTGAAGACGTGATTTTCAACCGCAGAGCGGAAGCTACGGATGAACTAATCGAATATGCGGAAAAGATAAAGAATGAAAAGACCGGACAGACAGAGCAGAAAGTTGAAGAATGGCGTTCTTACGGGCTTGAAGAACGAATTCAGTATGCCCTCATAAAAGGAATCAGCGACTATCTCGAAGAAGATCTCGAAGAGGCATTGAAAGTATATCCTAAAGCTGTGGATATAATAGATAAGCCCTTAATGGACGGCATGAATAAAGTTGGTGACCTGTTCGGTTCGGGTAAGATGTTTTTGCCTCAGGTAGTAAAAACCGCCCGTACCATGAAGCGCGCCGTAGCTATCCTGCAACCCACACTTGAAGCACAGAAAGCGTCGTCTTCGGGAAGCAACAAGGCCGGAAAGCTTTTGATTGCTACTGTTAAAGGTGATGTGCATGATATAGGTAAGAATATTGTAGGCATTATATTGGCTTGTAATAACTACGAAGTGATTGACTTAGGGGTAATGACTCCGCCGGAAGTGATCATTCAGAAAGTAAAAGAAGAGCAACCGGATATCCTTTGCCTTAGTGGACTAATTACGCCATCGCTGGAAGAAATGAGCATTGTTGCCCATGAAATGGAAAAGGCGGGTTTCTCTATACCACTGATGATAGGAGGTGCTACAACATCAAAGCTGCATACAGCGATAAAGATCGATCCGAAATACAACAACGGATCGGTCGTGTATGTGAAAGATGCTTCGCAAGCGCCTGCTGCCGTAAATAAGCTGATCAATCCGAACACAAAGAGAGACTATATACAGGAGATTCGCAGCGAATATGCTTCACTACGCGATACAGCAGGAGATAAGAAAGCCGATTTGCTCCCTTTCTCCGAAGTATTGAGTAAAGGCATGAAGATAGACTGGACTGACTATAAAACACCCGAGCCGAAAGTAAAAGGCCGTCAGACACTGAAGCATATTCCGATAGAGGAAATAGTTCCATACGTAGACTGGAAATTCTTCTTTCATTCGTGGAATCTATCTGCACGTTATGCTTCGGCTCAGCATATAGATGATTGCCCGTCATGCAGGCAGCAATGGCTTGATTCTTTCTCCGAACAGGAGCGAGAAAAGGCCGCTGAAGGTATGCAGTTGTATAAAGATGCAAAAGCTTTACTTGACCAGTTAGTGTTTAATAGGGCTGATTATATCAATGCTGTATTTGGAGTATTCGAGGCCTACAGCGATAACGAGAGTTTGTATATAAATGATGTCTGCTTCCCAATGCTTCGCCAACAGAAGAAGAACGATAAAGGAGAATATCTCTCCCTTTGCGACTTCGTTGCACCTAAGTCTTCGGGTAAGAAAGATTACGTCGGAGGTTTTACGGTAACGGCCGGAGTAGGAGCAAATGAGCTGATGGCAGATTATGAGCGTCAGGGTGATGAATACAAGGTTTTGTTGTTGAAATCAGTTTTAGACCGTCTTGCAGAAGCTACTACCGAGTGGTTGCATGCTAAAATAAGAAGAGAATACTGGGGCTTCGCTGCCAATGAAAACATATCTGTGAATGAGATGTTTGCTCTCAAATATCAAGGAATTCGTCCAGCTGTAGGTTATCCGTCTATCCCCGATCAGTCCATCAACTTCCTGCTGAACAATGATTTATTGCAGTCGAAAGAGATAGGTGTAGACCTTACTGAAAATGGTGTGATGATTCCGAATGCTTCGGTGAGTGGCATCATCATTTCTCACCCCCAGTCAAAATATTTCAATATAGGTAATATCCTTGAAGATCAGGCTAATGCTTATGTAGATAGACGCGGCGAAGATGCTGAGTTGATACGTAAGTTCTTAGGGGCTAATTTGGTATAGTATGGAGTTTTTCGATCTATTATCGTATACATTCTTTCAGAATGCTTTGCTGGGTAGCCTGTTTGCCAGTATAGCCTGTGGAATCATCGGCTCGTATGTTGTAATCCGCCGGTTGGTATTTATCAGCGGGGGAATAACCCACGCATCGCTTGGCGGACTAGGCATGGGCTTCTACTTCGGGTGGAATCCTATCTTCTCTGCTATGATCTTCTCCATTCTCTCCGCTTTCGGTATCGAATGGCTTTCATCCCGTCAGGGGGTGCGTGAAGACTCGGCTATTGGCTCGTTCTGGTCACTAGGGATGGCGATAGGTATTATATTCATCTATCTGAAACCTGGCTTTGCACCGAACCTCACCGATTACCTTTTCGGCAACATACTTACCATCACAACGCCCGATATCGTATATCTGGCGATTCTGTCTTTGATTCTTATCGTTGTATTCCTGCTGTTCGGACAACAGATACTCTTTGCCGCTTTCGATCCCGACTTCGCGAAGACGCGCAATCTGCCTGTCAACCTGATAAAGTATGCTATGATGATGGGTATAGCTATTACCATTGTTCTCTCCATCAGGCTTGTCGGTATTGTATTGCTGATGTCGATACTTACTGTGCCTCAGATGACAGCCAATCTGTTTACGTCTAGCTTTGTGAAGATGATATTGCTATCCATTCTGATCGGCTTTCTTGGCTGTGTTGTCGGACTATTTCTGTCTGCAGTGCTGGATGTGCCATCGGGTGTGTTCATTATCTTCACACAGATTATAGTGTTCTTGGTTTCCCGATGGGTAGTTCGTCTGAAACAAGAATATGAACGGCAGAAGACTATCGCTTAGCCCTTCCCTATTACATCTTTAAACGATATATTCTTCACGCTCGGCTTGCGGAATAATAAGGCTCCGATACAGATACCTATTGCCAGCGTAAACAGCAGTGACATTGTCAGCATCAGATTGTGAGATATCTCTATCAACAGATGCGGATTTTGCTCCACTGTTGGCAGATCGGTTATCTTTATCCCCGCAAGCATGGTTTTATAGGCAAACATACCCGGTATCATTGTAATGCAGGCCGGCATGGTAAATACCACAGGTGGACTGTCTACCTTATGCGCAGCGTATATTCCTACCAGACCGATCAATACTGAACCGGCCAAAGTTGCCGTAATAAGCCCAAAGTCGAGCTGTACCAGTATGAACCGTATGCAATGCCCCATTCCTCCCAGTAGTCCGGCTACCCATAGCAGCCGTTTAGGTGCGCCAAACAAAATAGCCCAGCAGAATCCTACTACAAATGCGATACCGAAGTCGCGCAGGATATTTAGTACGGTAAGTTCTTCCATTTTCTTTCTTCTTTAAAAGTTACCGATTCCCATAAGGGTGATACACAGGGTCATACCCGCAGCAATACATAACAAGATAAATCCTCCGAACAGCGCCCTGTTGATAGCTGAGGACAAATAACCCTCGATGAGATCGATCACACAGTTTATCAGCGGAACACCTGGTATCAGGTATAGCACCGCCGTAGCCATTGCCGCTTCAGGGTGTTCTCCAATGCCGTATATACGCCCGAGCCCGGTGATAAGTGTAGTAACGAATGCAGCTATAGAAATACATATCATCGGGTTGAACTTCTTTTTAGCAAACAAGCTTTTTACCATAAAGCCAATAAATGCAGCACAAAAGGCTACCATAGCATTCTTTTCATCACCCATAGAGAAAAGACACAGGCCTGCACAGGAAAATCCTACTGCAACGGCTACCACTATATCCTTATAGTTGGGTTTCTCCTTTATTCCGGCAAACTCTTTTTCCACCTCAGTTATAGAGAGATTTTCTTCCTGTACCTTCCACGAAAGATGTGATATTTCGGTCAGTACAGCTAAATGTACACTGTGTGGTGGCGAATTCTTATAGCAGGTTACCGAGTTGGAAGGGTCATTAATATCTCTGACTGTGACAAGTAGTCCTTTAAAAGTCAGACTCATGTTTATATCAAATTCCCAAGTAGAGGCCAATCGCCCCAGATTACTGTTTATGCGTCCGCAATGGGCACCCGAAGCAAGTAAATATGTTCCTATGTCTAATATAAGATCGGCAAAACGTTGTGCCGGTATCTTTTCCCGTACTACTCTGTCTGTAAGTTCTGGCATTGTTGTATGCAATACAATTTTGGCGCAAAGATATTAAGAATTTTCTGTATTCTTCAATGATGCCCGTTAACTATCAGGGGGGGAACGCATCAAAATTTATATAATGAGTTCCGGCACCTGTAGGGGCAAAATATTTTTCGCCCGCGTACCTTTTCTATTTCGCCCCTACGCATAACACTGAAATTTTAACTAAAATGTAACGAAGGTAACGAATTTTCATCATTTTGCTTTTCATTACTTTCCCTTAGTTGCCACGACTTTTAAGTCGTGGGCTGTGAGCCGCCCCGAAAATGACTTTAGTCAAAACTATTCGGTTAAAACAGGAGACAACTTAAATTTTAACTAAAAAGTAACGAAACAACGTTCGACAGAGCGAAGCGGAGTCAATGTAACGGATTTACGTTGTTTTTATCTCTCGTTACTTTTTACCTTCTGTTTTCCAATTAGCTCCGCTGAATGTTATTTCAAAGAACGCTTTTTGTTGTTTACTGCTGACTGATCACTGTTAACCAATACATAGATAAAGATTCACTAAAAAAATGCTATTAACGAAAAATGGCTTGCACAAGGCAAGCCATCACAGAGTTATATTGCAGAATTCCTTCTATTTAAATATATATTTAGCACTGAACCATATCAGTGTATCGGTCTTGTTTGTCATAGCTCCGAGATTTTCATATCCGGCGTCATTCAACAGCTTTTCCAATGTAGGTTCCCCATCGTATATGCCAACAGTGTCTTTCCCTGTCTTAGGACTGGCGTAACGGGAAAATGTTTTAACCCGATACAAGCTATCCATATTGCCGACACCTATAAACCGCCGCCCTCCGTCTGTTTTAATAGCAAAGAGTGAATCTCCGTCAAATTCATAATTCGACACTATTTTACGCGAGGATATAGAATCTACAAAGGTCACCTTATCCTCGTTGAAGTCTACATACATACCCTTAAACAACTGACTATTATACGACCCTGAAAAAAAACGACGAACTAAAGCTGTCTGCAAGCTATCTTGATTCTCTATATCACTATAATCCTTTTTTATACCACCGGCAGCGGAACCTTCATATAATTCCACTTCCGATAGTTGGTTAGTTCCTGTCCATATCATCACACTGCTCTCTTTATCATCACCACCACAAGCGACAAAGAACAATACAATCACAGCGAACAGATATATTATCTTTTTCATTATTTCTTCTGTTTTTTAAGGTTGTAAAGATAAATAAAAACAGGCATATATAAAAAGACTTTTTACAGATACTATTTTCCACAATACATGAACATTTTTCCGTACTCAGACAAAAAAAGAGGACAACCATCAGGTCATCCTCTTCTATATTTTATTAAAGACAGATCAATATGCCCATTTCAGATACACAGCACCCCATGTAAATCCACCACCAAATGCTGCCAAAACAAGGTTATCTCCCTTTTTCAATTTTGGTTCCCATTCGTAAAGGCACAATGGTATTGTTCCGGCGCTTGTATTTCCGTATTTCTGTATGTTCACCATTACTTTTTCGGAAGATAATCCCATACGGTTACCAACAGCTTCGATAATACGAATATTTGCCTGATGTGGAACAAGCCAGTCTACTGTATCTTTAGTAAGACCGTTACGCTCCATTATTTCTACAGATACATCTGCCATCTTAGACACAGCATGTTTGAAAACAACCTGTCCTTCCTGATAAACATAATGCATATCTTTATCTACAGTTTCGTATGACGCAGGATATACAGAGCCACCACCATACATATGCAGATTGGGTCTACCTGTACCATCAACATGCAGAATAGAGTCCATTACGCCAACCTCTTCGGTTGTAGGCTCAAGCATTACCGCTCCCGCAGCATCTCCAAATAGCGGACAAGTGGTACGGTCTTTATAGTTTGCAATAGAAGTCATTTTATCTCCGGCAACCACAATAACTTTTTTATATTGTCCCGATCTGATAAAATTAGATCCTATCTCCAAAGCATATATAAATCCTGAACATGCAGCCTGAATATCAAAGCCCAAAGCATTTTTTATACCACAAGCTTCGGCTGTCATCGCAGCAGTCGACGGAAATATATAATCAGGTGTAGTTGTGGCAAAAATAATTACCTCTACTTCCTCAGGCTTAGTATTCGATTTCTCTAAAACTATTTTAACAGCCTCTGCTCCCATCACAGAAGTCCCCTGCCCCTTAGGCAGTACACGACGCTCTTTGATGCCTACACGTGTCATGATCCACTCATCGGTAGTATCAACTATTTTTGATAAATCATCATTAGTCAATACCTCATCCGGAACATATGCACCAACAGCAGTAATCGCAGCTCGAATCATCTTTTCTGGTTTTGTGAATAATTAATAAAAAAAATGCCCTATTGTGTTAGGGCTTTAAGGTACGGTTTTTTATTTAAACCGCTGCTCCTTTTTCAATAGCCAGTTTTCCTCTGTAGTATCCGCACTCAGGGCAAACTGTGTGAAAAACGTGCCATGATCCACAATTAGAGCATACTGCCAATGTAGGTGCTACTGCTTTATCGTGAGTTCTTCTCTTAGCTGTTCTAGACTTCGACTGTCTTCGTTTAGGATGTGCCATTTTTCGTTTTCTTTATTTAGTTATTTTTATTTATCTGAATTAGAAAAATATATTTCTACTTTTAGTTTTTTAATCTTCGTCTACCGATACATCTTTAAGCCCATCCCATCGTGGATCGGAGAAAGAAGAATCATCATCGGTATCTATATCATCATCACCCATATCGTCGTCCGACTCATCATCCGAACTTTTAGCTCTATGCTTATTTAACTTAGAAGACATTGCTTTATTGCATGTACCCGGAGGATGCACTTTCTTTGTCGGCAAACTCAGCACTATAAATTCGTACAAAAACCAAGCAATATTTATCTCTCCGTCTTCTTCGGGGATAATAACAATCTCGTCACTTTCTTCGGAATACTCTTTCCCGAACTTTACGATCAGCTTATTTTTAACATCTACATCCATTGCAATGTCATCCAGACACCTGTCGCATGGAACGTGTACCGTACCTTTTATCTCAAAATTAAGTTCGAAGGTAACCGAAGTCTTCTTTAAAGACACGATCGCCTGCAAACTACCTCTCTTGACATCGGCTGTACCGTCGTCAATCAGCGAAAAATACTTATTGTCCAAATCATATTTGAACTCATGTTTCCCTTCAGATAAGCCTCTCAAAGGAATATTGTATAAGCTAAACTTTCCCACGTCTTGTATTTTAACGAAAAAAGAACGGCGACAAAGGTACAAAGTTTTTTTTAATAAATAAAGATTTTAAGTCTAATCTTAAAACAATGTCTAGGAGCTAAAGATTTATTTCGTAAAAAAGCATTTAAGCCGAAACTTTATTTAACTTTAAATCGTTATTTAGATTCCATTCAAGCCCACTGAGACAGACTCCTGCCTGTTTTCAGGTATCGGAATTTTCACTTGTTTTTAACGTTCAAACAGAATTCTCTATATTTTAACGGCTTGTAACAGTTTATTGATAATCAGAATATCCATGAAAGACAGAAACATATCCGAAACCAGAGATATCGTTACCGACAGCAATCTGAGCGAACTAAGGAAGAACTGCATATTGTCTCTTATCCTATGCATTCCTCTGGTAACAATAGCCTTATTCTTTCGTCCAATCCCCTATGCCAACTACATTATGTGGGCACTGGCAACTCCTGTCGTCGTTATTTTCGGGAGACAATTCTACATCAGGGCATGGCAGCAACTAAAGCGTTTTTCGACCAATATGGATACACTGGTAGCCCTGAGTACAGGAACCGCATATCTGGTAAGTGTGTTCAATACATTACCACCCGCTTTCAGAGATGGCAAAACAACCGATGTACATGTATATTTCAGTATCTCGGCTATCGTGGTTGCATTTGTACTGCTGGGAAGGTATATGGAAGAAAAAGCTAAGAAAAACACAGAGTTGGCCATTAAAAAGCTGATAGGTCTGCAACCACGTACAGCAACAGTTATAAGAGATAATACTCAGCAGATAATACGTGTCAAAGATATAGCCGAAGGAGATGAAATAATAGTAAAACCGGGTGAGCGGATTCCTGCAGACGGAAAGATATGTAAAGGGACTTCTTTTATAAATGAAAGCATGATAAGCGGGGAACCTCTACCTGTAGAAAAAGGTGAAGGGCAGAAAATATTTGCAGGAACAGTAAATGAAGCTAATACATTCCACTTTATAGCATCTAAGGCTGACAAGGAAACCCTTTTGGCGCAAACGATAAAGATGGTGCAGGAAGCTCAGCTGCGCCGGCGCCCTATACAAAAGATGGTAGATAAAGTCTGTGTCGTCTACATTCCCATCGTTGGCATAGTAGCCATAACGGCATTCCTTTTCTGGTTCATCACATCAGAGACCGATCGTTTCACACAGGGAATGCTACCTGCTATCAATATACTGATTATAGCTTGTCCATGCGCATTAGGCTTGGCTGCTCCTACTGCTATAATGGCGGGAATCAACAGAGGGATGACAAAAGGCATTCTGATAAAAGGCTCTGAGGCTCTTGAAAATGCCTACAAGCTGACCTCCGTAGTTCTCGATAAGACAGGAACAATCACTGAAGGCGTGTTTTATGTAACAAATATGGAATGGTTTACAGCGACAACACCTGAACTAAAGGGCATCTTATATGCCATCGAAACTTATTCAGCTCATCCACTTGCCGATGCTGTAAGGTCACACCTGAAAAACGAATTGCAGACAGAACCGGATATAAAAGTATCTTCTCTGTCGGGACGCGGGCTGATGGGTGAAAAAGATGGTGATAAATATTATGTTGGAACGCTGAGAATGTTGGAAGAGCAACATATTGTATTCACCGATAGTCAACAGGAATGGATAGAGAAAGAAACGGATAATTCGAACATGATTGTATTGTTTGCCAAAGAGACCTCTCTACTTGCCATTATCGCAATTACCGACAGGGTGAAACCGACATCCTTAGAAGCGATAGGCACAATGAAACACATGGGATTGGAACTATATATGCTTACAGGCGACAACAAGCGGGCTGCCGACCTGATAGCCCGGCAAGTAGGTGTAAGTACCGACAATGTAAGAGCCGGAGCTCTGCCGTCAGGAAAAGCAGCTTTTATAAAAGAATTACAAGACAAAGGTGAAATAGTGGCTATGACCGGCGACGGAATCAACGACAGTGGCGCACTGGCTGCTGCCGACGTAAGTGTAGCTATGGGGCAGGGAAGTGACATTGCAATGGAGGTTGCTCAAATGACTATTACCTCGTCCGATCTTAATAAGTTTTGCCAGACGATCAGACTGTCAAAAGCGACAGTGCAAACCATGAAGAGAAACTTATTCTTTGCCTTCATATATAATATTATAGGAATACCAGTCGCGGCCGGCATCCTCTACCCTATCACAAACATTTCGCTGAACCCTACTATTGCCGGTATCGTAATAGTTCTGAGCACCATAAGTGTAGCTATCAGCAGTTATTGTCTGAGGTTTAGAAAGATATAAACACAGATCGTTTATATCTTTTTCAGTACAATCCGTCTTTTGGTCGCCGCCGCTATTTCTCCGAAAAAGGCTTTTATATCATTGTACACTGATTTGCTATAAATTCCCGAAAACACATCTATATTCTGAGTATATGTAATTCTTCCTTCACTCTGCTCTATAATCGTTTTCAGTTTTCCATAAGGTGTACTTAGATCAATATCTTTAGGTATAGATTCAAAAGTATAACCATCCGGTATGATATATATTATTGTATCGGATTCGGAGAATCCATAATCTCGACAAATATCATAAGTCCTTTTATTTGAAGAGAATAATTCATAGTGACCCTTTTTCAGAGGACATATCGGTATAAACAAACGTGTCCCTGTCTTATTCACAAAATCTCCGACAGTCAGGTCGGCCGTCAGTGTACACGATGGCTGAGAAGCTTTATTTTCAGTCACATTTATATTATCTAACTGTACTTTCGGAAATTTTACATTCTTGTTTATGTAATTTACGACCTTATCCCTGTCTTTAGATGTCATCCGGCTTACATTATAAGCGTATGTATGAAGATACTCACTTAATGTAAGATTGCCTTTAGCAGCCCCGTCCTCTGTAATATTGAGAGTTAATTTTGAAATCGTTTTATTGTCTGTATCCGAATATACAGGAAGCCTGCAAATTTTACCACCTTCGGCTGTTATAACTAAAGCATCGTGTCCGGAAATATCATCATGAATGTATCCAAAAGGCAAAGTCTGGGATGTACATTCGAGCCATATACTATCATTCCTGAGTGGAACCAGCAAGATGGCATGGTCTGTTTGCGACACATTAGCAAAATCCTTATGTAAATTTTTCTCTTTCATACTAATTTCACAGTAATTGGACGCAATACCTACTACATTCAGATAAGCCTTCATCAGATTAGATAAACCCTTACAGTCACCATATCCGCTTTTAGCCACTGAGGAGGCCTCTATCGGCTGAAAACCACCTATACCAAGCTGGATGCTTACATAGCGTGAATTATCCTGAAGATATTTATAGAGTATCTCTACTTTCTCTCTCTCTGTTTTTGCATCTTTTACCTGATCTTTTATTTTGCTGATCACCGGTTCGGGCAATACATCCCTATCTGTCAGCAACCCGTTTACCCACAGCCCATAACTCTTCCAATCCTCCATATTTCCGCAGGAAGAATCATAACAGAAATCGGATGTCCCGATAAGTACACGAGGACATATCTCCCTGTATGAAGGAGCTAACGGCTCTTTTTCCATTGCTTTCAGGTTATTAGCCGAGAATGTGTACACATGCTTATTATTAACTACCTCATCACTGATAAGTACACCAAAATTAGACTTATGTCTGAGATTTTTATCAGCGGGCAATTCTAACGTATAATTCGCTTTTACAACCGATTGCATATAACCGTCGAAAGGGACAAATGCAGGATAAGCCAATATACCGTTCTTCCACCTCATTGTATATGTATATTCCACAGTATAGGGATAGGCGGGAACTTTACACTCGTAAACAATAGAATAGTTATCTGTTGCCATATGTTCTGAAAAAGAAGATATCTTTAAGTCCTTTTTACCTATCTTTCTTATCACTGTTCCGACTGCATTCTTTACTATCCCTGAAAAATCTTTCAACTCCCTGAATTTATCTCCATAAGTAAAAAAATGCCCATATACCTCTCCCTGTTGGCTCAGTATGGTAACAGTCTTGCTCACTTTATATGTGGCATTATTCTGATCGGTCTGGGAGAAAATGGCTTCATAGTTGTCAACTACGGCAAAAGCATTTTCTGATAAACTGTCCGGAATAGCAGATATGGATATTCCGGTCGCTTGCATCACTATTGTCGACGTAAAAAAAAGTGTAAATAATATATACTTGAACATTGCTTCTTTCTTTATCTGATCTATATAGCAGCTTTCTTCAAGACTACTTGTTCTGAATTTTTAAGTACGATTTTTGCAAAGAAATCCCGTAACGACTCGTATTCATCCGGTAAAAACTGAAGTTTCCTAAGTTGATATTGATAATGCAGTTTGACTTTATTGCCAGATTGAGCGATTCTGTAAGTAAAGCTTATTTCATTCTCGTTAAATAGTATTCTTTCGGCTTTTGGCAGTTCATCTACTACATAGCCTTCAGGAATATCTATTTCAATAAGCTGCACATAATTCATCGGATAATTGAACTGAACAGGAAACACTCGTTTTTCTTCTTTAAACGGGTTTTCCGAATACAGTTTGTCTTGCAGAGGGCTTATATATAGAAATTCATCGCCTAAAGCTGCATCAATAGACTGTACATATTCCATTTTAAGAGGCTCACCTGTATTTTCCAGATTTGTAATACTGAAACCATCTATTTCACAAGCTAAGTTTTTCTTTAAGGATTCGATGTAATCTTTTTCATCTTTATGATTTGAATAACTTGCCCTTGCATTATAAGCTGTACATCCTTTCCTCGTATCAGTCACCTTTCCCTCATACTTGGAATCAGTAAACGAGAAGATCGATGTTTTCAATATAGAACTGTTTGCAAGCATAGTGAGGTCTACCCATTCTGTATTATTCCGTTTCATGATGCGGGCTTGCGGCACCATACACTTTTCCGGCAACAGGTTCCAATCTCCATATTTTGCTGCCGCATCGGTAAAGTAAGTCATTGTATCTATACGTATTCCCGTAATTGTATAATTAAAGGCATCGACACTTGGGTGGGTGATCGGCATACGCCCGTTAGATCGTGTACTCATCAATACAGGAAAAGCATCGAATCCTCCTGCCTGAAGGGCATTTATCAACAGGAAATTTACTTCGGCACTAGTGCCTGTACCATTCTTCAAGGCATTTTTCATATCTCTCGGGAAAGCCGTATTCTTGTCATTCCATTTCACCTTATTTTTTATCATATCCTGTATTTCTTTAGCTCTGCTTAAAGTAGTTTCTCCTTTCGACACTTCATTTTTGAACATATCGGCTTTTTTAGCATTACCTCCAAAATAGCTTGCTTCTAACAGATCTTCATCAATTTTTTCCCACGATATGGCAAATGTTTTCATCAGAGAGTGTGGATACTGTATAGATTTAAGTTCAAAAGACACTTTGGTTATATAATCTCTGATTGTCCACAAATAGACTTCCTTCTTTATGGAAGGAACATCTTTTGCTTCGTAGCTTATCCGTTCAGCCGCACATCTTTCGGTATGGGTTTGCGTCCTCCCGCTACCATCCTTATAATTGATACTGAATGACTCATTCTCCGGGGTCCTACGCGTATCCAACCTTACATACCCCTGATAGTTGGTATTAAATCTAAAATATTCAGGTATCGTTATTTCATATGATGTATAAAGAATCGGAATAGATGCCTGAAAATTAAAATCTCTCAGATCGTAAAAGAAATCGGAGACGATAGTATATTTATATTCTATCACAGATCCTACTTTAGCGGCAGGCATTGTAAATTTCTTCAGTTTCAGTTTCTTTTCACTTTCTTCGTCGAAAATATGCTCTTTCGACAGTTTCGTTTTCGTAATCTTTCCATTTTCCAGATTATAGGTCGTCCCCGATAAACCCCTTATATCTTCTTTCCTACTATTACTCTCCTGATAATAACCCACCTCCTGATCAGCCCATTCAAGACCTTCACTTTTCAGAATTTTTATTTTTGTCTGTATCGTATATTCAAATTGAAAACCATATATACTATTATATACAAAACGAGTATCGCCAACCTTTAACAGCATTACAGCAGAAGCCGATGTATCAAGTGGACAGACAGACAGATTCATTTCATCCATTGTCACATTTCCGAATTTAGACTGTGGCTGAATATTTTGAGTAAAACAAATGAATATCAGCATAAAAATGTACAAAGTATAGATATTTTTCATCGTAATAGTGGTATATAGACATTTATGAGTTTCCTTACAGAAAAACAAAAGTATAAAAAATGCTAAAAAACACCAATTCAGGCGACATGCCGTATAACATATCAATATATATAATAGAGTTGTCGCTATTTGAGATTCCATATTTGAAACAATACATTTCTTTTCATAGCATTAAATATTCAGCAACACGTAGACTTAATAATGTCAGAACATAAAAACAATCGGGGCTACCCTGCAACCAGAGTAGCCCCGAAACTTGATTTAAAAGAACCTTTCCTTATCTTGCTGATGTGCAATAATTACTTCTTTTCGATGCCCACCATAGAGCTGATGATGTTTTGTCACCACCTTGCAGTTGGGCAACACCAGCGTTATAATTTGTTTCATTGATCAATTTTTCACTCTGAGGATAAATCACTCTGGAAATATAGTTAGCCGGATTTTGAATATCTCCGTCACTCGGATATGTTCCCGATCCGGAATCTCTGGACTCAGGTATATCGAATGCAGGCAGATTTAGTCGACGTTTGTCATTCCACGCCTGAGCCGAAATATCAGGATATCCTGCAATATATTTCTGAGTAATGATTTTCTCTAGTTTGGTATTTCCCGCACCGGTTGCATCATCATAGTTTGCCGATGTACCCCAGTCATTTTTTGCATCTGATGCTAAATAAGTTCTGGCCTGACTTTCAGAAAGCCCCAGGTAACCGAATGAAGCTACAACTCCGTCCTCATATCTGGTCTTGGCTGTTTTTCCTGTTGGATCTGCAATACCATAACGCTCTAGCGCCTCTGCTGCTAAGAAACAAGCTTCAGCATACAGCATAATATCTGTCTTACGCGTATCATTCGGAATAATCCAGGTCGTACTCATTGTCCCTGCATTTTCTTTAGCAGTTGTTACACTTGCATTATCATCATATCCCGGTATTATACCAACCCATTTTCCCTGAAGGCTCGGGTCAAACATTCTTTCACCTCGAGGGTCTACATTTCCCGGATTTACTGTCGCAGTACCTGTGTATGGCATGCCTCCGATACCTTTCAGTATCTTTTCCATTGTAGTAGTCAAACTTTGTCTGTCTCCCCACGAAACCTGATACATTCTGTATGGATACTGATTACCCCAACCTGCCGAACGCATAGCGATACGAGCATCGTCTCCGGCCTGCAACAGACCGCCGTCTGCCTTCAATGCGGCTTCTGCCTGCTGTTTACTCAATGCCGGATCTATTTCCGATACCTGCATCGCAAGCCTCAGACGTAGGGTATTTGCAAAACGTTTCCATTTTGTAATTCCACCCCAATACACCTGATCTTCACCAGATAGGAATTCTTCGTTTACGTCAAACTGTTTCACAGACTCATCTAATTCACTGAAGAAGAATTTAAACTGGTCTTCCAACGTTTCATATTTAGAATCAGTATCTTCCGGAGATTTAGGAAACGGAGCTGGTCCAAAGAAATCTACGAATCTTGAATGCAGATATACTCTCCATATACGTGCCAGTGCCATTGAATTTTCACGGCCTCCGTATCTTCTTGCATCGTAAATCACGATATTCAGTACAGCCAGATAGTTATTATAATGTGATTTCCAGTACAAATCTGAATATCCATCATTCGGAGTATATTTACGTACTGAGTTTCCTAACACATATTGAGAGAAAATGTCATAACCCAAAGCTTTCACACGTTGGTGCAGGTCAGCTGCTCCATTTTCACCGACATTATATGTCGCACCATCCCAAAGCACACCGCTAAGATCGGGCTTGGAAAAGTCTAATGAATCAGGCGGATTTACCGGATCTACGTTAATTGCGTCAAAACCATTTGTACAGCTTGCTCCAAGCAGTCCGATACCTACAATAAATGATAATAATATATTTCTTGTTTTCATTTGTGTCTTTTATTTAAAATGCAACATTCAGATTAAATCCTATACTTCTTAGAGTTGGCATAGAACCCATTTCAAAGCCCTGAGCATTACCTGTTGTGTATCCGGCCTCTGGATCAAAACCTTTAGTCTTACTGTATATCATCCATAAGTTTCTGGCTACGAGAGAAAGTTTTACACTATAGATAGGTGTTTTTGCCAAAACCTTACGAGGCAATTTATAACCTAAGCTAACTTCTCTCAACCTTACGTTAGTTGCGTCATATATCCAAGGTTCAGCTCCGTCCTGCAAATGAGCCCAATAAGCCTGAGCTGTAGTTGCTACGGTATTTTCAGCACCACTCGCCGTTACACCTTTTACTACCATTGACTCACGTCCATCCAAAGTAAGATCAAGTGTTCCGTATTGTGCTCCTGTTTTGATTGATCCCATATAAACCTCTCCGCCATATCTCATATCGATCTGGAAACCGAAATCGAAATCTCTGTATTTGAATGTATTGCTAATTCCACCCATCCAGTCAGGATTGTTATTACCCAGTTTCACATCACCACTGGCAAATTCAGGTAAACCTTTTTCATTTACTATAATATTTCCATTATCATCTCTTTTATAAGCTTTACCCAGCAGATCTCCATAGGCGCCACCTTCGGTAGCTACAATCTTCAGTAACTGGGTAAGACTCGGATGTTGCAGCTGTTGTTGAGTTATACCATCGGCCAGTTTCAATATCTTATTACTGTTTTTAGAAAAGTTCAAAGCTACGTCCCAAGTAAAATCTTTTGTTTGTACAGGAGTACCTGACAACACCAATTCTATACCTCTGTTTCTTACATTACCAGCATTCACATATTTATAATTATATCCTGTTGCCGAAGGCACGTTCATTTTCAATATCTGATCTTTTGCTTCTTTATTATAGTAAGCAAAATCCAGCCCGAGACGATTGTTGAATGCTTTCAGTTCCAAACCTAGTTCATAAGAGTTGATTGTTTCGTTTTTCAGGTCATATGATGATTTTGTATCACTCTTCAATGGCTGTATTATCGTCTCAATCTGCTCTGTAGCAGGATTATAAACATACTGCGTGGTCAGAGTTCTGTAATTGAATAGTTGATAAGCTTCTGTATCGTTACCTACCTGCGCCCACGACAAACGTATTTTACCATAATTTAGAGGACCTGTATTCTTGAATGTCTCTGTAAACAACCAGCTTGCACCTACCGAAGGATAGAAATAAGAGCGGTTGTCTGAGTTCAATGTAGAAGACCAGTCGTTACGTGCTGTCAGATCCAGATATACCATATTATTCCATGCAAAAGATGCTGTAGCATATAACGAATTTATTTGCTTACGGAAAGCACTGTTAGATACAGCCTGTTTCTTACCATTTGCGAGTGTGAAGCCATAAGCAGGATTGATCAAGCCTGTAGTTTGTCCCAGCATACCCTCACCATGTCTGTACATAATGTTTCCACCGGCAGTGGCTACCAGGCCCAATTTCTCTGTTAAGTTCTTGTTGAATGTTATAAGGAAGTCAGCATTCACTTCATACGAGTCTTCTTTGCTCATCATAAAGTCTCCGGTAGGATACCAGTAGGTAGGACCTGCCGCCAACTGGTCTTTATATTGTGACGACATATAATCCATACCATAGCGTCCCTGTATATTCAGCCATTCGGTGAACTCATATTTCAATGAAGCGAAACCAATAAAACGATGTTTTCTGTCGCTATTCGTATCTTTTTCTGTTGCCCAATACGGGTTCAGTACCATCCCGCTTATACCGTCTGTCCAAGCCACAGGGATTCCGGATAAAGGATTTTTAGATACAGGATTGATTGTTCCTTTAGGGAAAGCATACCCCTCAGTTCCAGTAAAGTCACTGAAATGGAAAGATCGCGGCATCATCAGATGGTTAAGGAAAACGTTATCCGGGTCATATGCCAGTTTCACACGATTTTCAGTTTTCTGATTCACATAAGTCAATTTCGCATCAAAAGATAATTTATCAGTTAATTTAGCCGTACCACGCAATGTTACAGAAGTCTTCTTAAAGTCACTGTTCGGAACGATGCTCTGATTGCTCAGATTCATTACAGACAGACGTAATGTATTTTTATCCGATGTACTTACCAGTTCTGCACTGTTAGTCCAGGTTGTACCTGTTCTAAGAAAGTCTGTTATATCGTTGCCTTCCGGCGAATATTTAGTTTTTCTGCCCATCAGGTCTGTAGTCTCTTGCCCTGTCATTTTAGCACCCCAGCTACCAATGGCATTTTGTACGTATTCACCAGCTGTACCCTGTCCGTAAACATTTTGGTATTTTGGCATCTGCATAGGAGAATCAAATGTCAGATTAGAGTTGAGGGTTATGCCAATACCCTTTTTATTGGCTCCCGTTTTAGTCGTAATCATAATAACACCGTTACCGGCACGTGATCCGTAAAGAGCGGCTGCAGCTGGCCCTTTCAGTACAGACATTGTTTCAATATCATCCGGAGAAATATCGGCCATACCCGAACCTTTGTCTATACCACGATTTCCCCAATAGTCGTCAGTTCCACTGGTATCACTGTTGATAGGCACACCGTCTACTACTATCAGCGGCTGATTGTTACCTCCGATCGAGTTATTACCACGCAATACAATTCTACTGGAACCGGCAATACCTGTTCCCGATTGCTTGATCTGCAATCCGGCTACTTTACCGGCCAAAGCATTTGCAACATTGTTATCTCTGGTTTCAGTTAGTTGATCGCCTTTGATTTCTTGCAGCGCATATCCCAGCGATTTCTTGTCACGCTTGATACCTAAAGCAGTAACAACGACTTCGTCCAGCAGTTTCGAATCTTCCTGCAATACGATGTCAACTGTCGACTGACCATTCACCGGAACATCCATAGATATAAAGCCTACAAAAGTTACAGCCAATGTTCCATCAGGAGATACATTCAATGTATAATCTCCGTCCACACCTGTCATAGTGGCATTTGTTGTACCTTTCTCTGCTACGGTTGCCCCGATAAGAGGATCACCCAAAGCATCGGTAACTATGCCTTTGACAGTAGTTTTGTTCCCTGTCTGAGAATAGACAGTCCCGCTTAGCATCATAAAAAAAGCAAGGAAACAAATGAGAAAACGGACTTTCGCCCCAAAAGGATTAGACCTTTTTCGTTTAGTTTTACACATCATAGTTTTTTTAATTTAAGGGTTCGCAAATTGTGATAATGCAAAAGTATATTAGAAAATGATACTTCAAATACCTAAAGTGTTAATTAACATTTTGAAGAAAACTTAAACAAGAAAGCCACCAATAACAATAATACGCTAATAACAAGCAATATAACACAAAATAATAAAATATATTTAAACATATTTTGTGAAAATATGTTATTAAACATGTTTAAAAAGCACTATTTCGAATAACTACCAACCCTAAAACCTAAATCTTAATTAACATTTAATAAAGATCGTCTATCTACCATAAATAAAACCAAACACAAGAGGTCAAAAACCTCCTTTAATGTCAAATTGCAATCCTCAGTAAGCAAAACGCTATAATTTTGTGTATGAGCGCTTTTTTATTAATAATATTGATAAAATATATCAGTCATTTTGTTCTTTTTTGACAAATAAAAAAATTATCTTTGTGCCTGTAAAAACAAAGTATGTTAAAAAGGAAATTATGAGTTCAAATCTGTATGATTTTTTACCCATATTGATGCAGATAGCTTTTTCTGTCGTTTTTGTATTTGCCACAGTACTTGCATCTAATATGTTAGGACCTAAGCGTAAAAACGCTAACAAAATGGCCAATTTCGAATGCGGCCTCGATCCATTGGGCAATGCCCGTTCTCCTTTCCCTATCAAATATTTTTTAGTAGCCATCCTGTTTGTACTATTCGATATCGAAATCGTATTCATGTACCCGTGGGCTGTAAACTTTAAAGCTATAGGCTGGGAAGGTCTACTTAAAATGGGAGGATTTATAGGACTGCTGCTTGTGGGCTATCTTTATATAGTAAAACGTAAAGCATTGGAGTGGGAAAAATAATAATATTTAATTAAATCTCTGGACTTAAACCATAGCCAACGGGCTTTGTTATTTATATACAGGGTGATTAAATAAACAGGTTACGACCTCTATAATTCTAAAGTTATGAGCAAAACTTCTAATATAAATGTAGTACCGGCTCCTGAGGGATACACAGGGAACGGTTTCTTTGCTACCAAATTCGATTATGTCATAGGTCTGGCTCGTGCCAACTCGCTATGGCCTCTGCCATTTGCAACATCTTGCTGTGGCATCGAGTTTATGGCAACTATGGCATCTACCTACGATATGGGACGATTCGGGGCAGAACGCAACAGCTTCTCGCCACGACAAGCCGATATGCTACTGGTTATGGGTACGATCTCTAAAAAGATGGCACCAATACTCCGCCATGTATATGAACAAATGGCCGAACCTAAATGGGTGATTGCAGTTGGTGCCTGTGCCTCTTCGGGAGGTATATTCGACACTTACTCCGTATTGCAGGGAATAGACAAAGTAATCCCGGTAGATGTATATGTACCCGGATGCCCTCCACGCCCCGAACAAATATTGGACGGTGTAATGCAACTACAGGAACTTGTGAAGCATGAATCTATACATCGCAGAAGCTCGGAAAGATATGAAGAACTTCTCAAATCATATAAACTTGAATAATAATCAATAATGGCTCTTGAAACTACGATTATCGAAAACAAGATAGGTGAAAAATTCGGCGCTGAAGTTCTCAATTTCAGAATGGAACGCGACATATTCACTTTTGAAGCTACACCGGCTGTCATTAAAGATGTGATTCGGTTCATGAGAGATGACGAAACCCTGCGTTTCAATTTCCTGACCGACCTGTGCGGAGTGCATTATCCGGACAATGAAAAGGACAATCAATTTGCTGTTGTCTATCTTTTACATAACTGGATAGATAATGTACGCGTAAGGGTTAAGACCTTTCTGAACGGTGCTAAACCGGAAGTAGACACTGTAACCGGAGTATTCGATGCTGCCAACTGGATGGAACGCGAAACATACGACTTTTACGGCATTATATTTAAAGGACATCCAAACCTGAAACGGATACTAAACGATGAAGGAATGGTTTCGTTCCCGATGCGTAAAGATTATCCGCTCGAAGACTCGGGACGTACCGATAAAGACGACAGATTCTTCGGAAGAACGCCGAACAATTATGAACCAACTAAATAATAGCAAAGTAAGGAAATGTCAGATCAACTAATAAATCCGGAACATCGCTTTGCGAAAATTGTAAGAGAACAAACCTTTGAGGATGGACGTGAGCTGAATGTACTTAATTTCGGCCCTACGCACCCCTCTACACATGGTGTGTTCCAGAATATACTGCTGATGGACGGCGAACGCATCATAGATGCCGACACCACTGTTGGCTATATTCATCGTGCATTTGAAAAGATAGCCGAACACAGGACTTTCTATCAGATCACCACCCTGACAGACCGTCTCAATTACTGCTCTGCACCTATAAATAATATGGCATGGTGGATGACCGTAGAAAAAGCGCTCGGAGTAGAAGTACCTAAACGGGCTCAATACATGCGCGTAATAATAATGGAAATGGCACGCATCACCGACCACCTTATATGTAACTCCATATTAGGTGTCGACTTGGGTGCATACACCCCATTTTTGTACGTTATGAAGTATCGCGAACTGGCATACGAAATATATGAAGAGATCTGCGGTGCGCGTATGACGACCAATATGGGACGCATCGGAGGTTTCGAAAGAGACTTCAGCGAAGCGGCATGGCGCAAGATAGACGAATTTCTCGAAGGATTCCCTAAAGCATGGGATCAGCTGGAAAGACTCTTCGCCCGCAACCGTATCTTTATGGATCGCCTTATCGGTGTGGGGACTATATCGGCAGAAAAAGCCATTAGTTATGGTTTCACCGGTCCGAACCTGCGTGCTACAGGCGTTGACTATGATGTACGTGTGGCACAACCTTACAGTTCATACGAAGATTTCGACTTCAAAGTGCCTGTCGGGCAATCAGGGGACACTTATGACCGCTGGTGTGTACGTACAGCAGAAATAAAAGAAAGCCTGAAAATAATGAAACAGGCGCGAGATAATATGCCGGCAGGAACATATCATGCCGATGTACCCGACTATTATCTGCCTCCGAAAGAAGAAGTATATACAGAGATGGAAGCACTGATCAATCACTTTAAAATAGTAATGGGTGAAATACCTGTTCCTATATCCGAAGTTTACCACTCGGTAGAAGGTGCGAACGGAGAACTGGGTATATACCTCATAACCGACGGTTCGCGCGCTCCGTTCCGCGTACACTTCCGCAGACCATGCTTTATCTACTATCAGGCATTCCCTGAAATGATCAAAGGCGGTATGTTTTCGGATGCCGTAGCTACATTATCGAGTATTAACGTTATTGCAGGAGAATTAGACGCTTAATTAGCTTGCTAGTTTAGAGTTTACTAGTCTACTAGTAAAAAAACTCTGAAAACTGCGAAGCCTTTAAATATAAAAACTAGTAAACCAGTATACTTAAAATTAGTAAACTGAATATGAAACAAACAATAAATATGTCGGACACCTTGATGGCACGCATCAACGAACTGCTGAGCCATTACCCTGCCGACAAAAAGAAATCGGCTATGCTACCGGTATTACATGCCGTACAGGATGCTCATGACAACTGGTTGAGCCTCGAACTGATGGACAAGGTAGCCGAGATTTTGGAAGTGACGCCTATCGAAGTATATGAAGTTGTTACATTCTATTCGATGTTCAACCAGAAACCAATAGCAAAATACATGCTTGAATTCTGCCGTACCGCATGCTGTGGCTTGCGTGGAGGAGAGAATCTGATGGATTATACCTGCCAAAAGCTGGGCGTAAAACCCGGAGAAATCACTCCCGATGGTATGTTCAGTGTAGTAGGTGTAGAATGTCTCGGTGCATGTGGTTTTGGCCCGATGCTCCAACTCGGAGACAACTATCATGAAAATCTTACAAAAGAAAAGATAGATACGCTGCTAGAAGATTGTAAACAAGGTAAAGTAAACCTATATTAATATTTTGCGATGGCCAGAAAGATATTACTCGAAAAGATAGATATTCCCGGAATCCAGGAATATGAAGTTTATCGCAAAAACGGCGGTTACGCATCGGTAGAGAAAGCGCTGAAGACTATGACTCCCGACGATGCAGTGGAGCAGGTAAAAGCTTCCGGTATGCGTGGACGTGGTGGAGCAGGTTTCCCGATGGGAATGAAGTGGAGTTTCATAGACAAGAAATCCGGAAAACCCCGCCACCTTGTAGTGAATGCCGACGAATCGGAACCGGGCACATTCAAAGACCGCTTCCTGATGCACCATATTCCGCACTTGCTGATAGAAGGAGCTATTGTTTCCAGTTACGCATTAGAAGCAAACCTTTCTTACATATATATTCGCGGTGAATATATGTGGATATTCAAAATATTGGAAAAAGCCATAAAAGAAGCTTATGCTAACGGATGGCTGGGCAAAAACATACTCGGTACAGGATACGACCTCGACCTGTATGTGCACTGCGGAGCAGGAGCATACATCTGCGGGGAAGAAACCGCCCTTATCGAATCATTGGAAGGCAAGCGTGGCAATCCGCGCATCAAACCGCCATTCCCTGCCGTTAGCGGATTGTGGGGTGAGCCTACCGTTGTAAACAATGTGGAATCTATATCGACCGTATCGTGGATTATTAACAATGGCGGCGATGAATATGCAAAAATAGGAGTTGGTAAATCTACAGGAACAAAACTTATGTCGGCATCGGGACACATCAAAAATCCGGGTGTTTACGAAATAGAGCTTGGCCTGTCGATGGAGGAGTTCTTCCACTCAGATGAATACTGCGGCGGAATGATGGACGACCGTCCACTCAAAGCTTGTATTCCGGGCGGATGTTCGGTTCCGATTCTACCACCTCAGTATTTGTTCAAGACTGCTAATGGAGACGACAGACTGATATCTTACGAATCGCTTGCCGATGGTGGATTTATTACAGGCTCGTCACTCGGTTCGGGAGGATTCATAGTGTACAACGATACAGCCTGTATTGTACGTAACACATGGAACTTCTCTCGTTTCTTCCACCACGAAAGCTGCGGACAATGTTCACCTTGTCGCGAAGGAACCGGATGGATGGATAAAATCCTTTATCGCATAGAAACCGGACAGGGACGTGAAGAAGATATAGACCTACTATGGAGTATTCAAAGCCAGATAGAGGGCAATACTATATGTCCGCTTGGTGATGCTGCATCGTGGCCTGTAGCTGCGGCTATACGCCACTTCCGCGAAGAGTTTGAGTACCACGTTCGTTTCCCTGAAAAAGTGAAAGACAGAAACCATTTTGTGAACGAACCGATGGAAAAAGTGAGGCATTTGTTATCAGGCAGCATTGCGAGCCTGTAACGGATTAAAAAAATAAAACGATTGAAAATATTTTCAAAAGAGCTAAATAGCTATACGCTAACAGCTAACAGCTAAAAAATATGAAAATTACAATAGACGGACATACAGTAGAGGTCGAACCGGGAACTACTATCCTACAGGCAGCACGCCTTGTGGGTGGCGACAGCGTCCCTCCTACTATGTGTTATTATTCCAAACTGAAAGATTGCGGGGGCAAATGTCGTTGTTGTCTCGTGGAAGTATCGAAAGGCAGTGAGAAAGACCCTCGCCCTATGCCAAAGTTACAACCGTCATGCGTTACTGCCGTTCAGGACGGAATGGAAGTAAAAAGCGCTACATCGGAGAGAGCAAAAGTATCACGTAAAGCCGTATCTGAGTTTCTGCTGATCAATCACCCGCTCGACTGTCCGGTATGCGATCAGGCCGGAGAATGCGACCTGCAAGACCTTGCCTATGGCAATGACAACTTCAAGTCGCGCTTTATAGAGCAAAAACGCACATTCGAACCTGAGGATATAGGCCCGTACATACAGTTGCACATGAACAGATGTATCTTATGCTACCGTTGTGTGAAACTGGCCGACCAACTTACACCGGAGCGTGTTCATGGAGTTGTAGGCAGAGGCGATCATGCACAGATATCTACATATATAGAACGTGCCATAGATAACGACTTTTCGGGCAATGTGATTGATGTCTGTCCTGTAGGCGCATTGACAGATAAGACATTCCGCTTCAAATCGCGTGTATGGTTTACCAAGAAATTCAACGCGCACCGCCATTGTACAAAGTGTTCGGGTAAAGTGACACTATGGATGTTCGGGGATAGCGTTCTGCGTGTAAGCGCCCGCAAAGACCAGTGGAAGGAAGTGGAAGAGTTTATCTGTAACGAATGCCGTTTCGAGCATAAGAATGTAGGAGACTGGACTATAGAAGGACCACGCAAATTCGAGAAATATTCGGTGAATAATGTGAACAACTACACCGAGCCTACCAAAAAGGTGAAAATAAAGACTGATGACATGGTGCTCGAAGGACGCGAGGAAGACCGGAAGAAAATAAGCATGGAAAGCTCGCCTTATGATGCCAACGAACTGGAAGCAATAAAGAAAACAAAAAAATGAAATAAGTTATAAGTTATGAATTATGAGTTGTTTCTCTTCTATTGATAACTGTTAACTGTTGACTGATAACTGAATTTATGGAAGTTGCATTTATTTTAGAAAAACTGATTCTGATCGTTCTCGTTTTTGCTGTTACGATGTTCTTTGCATTGTACGCAACTTATGCAGAGCGTAAAGTAGCCGGATTCCTGCAAGACCGTTACGGACCGAACCGTGCCGGAATATTCGGGCTGTTACAACCAATCTGTGATGGCGCCAAACTATTCTCTAAAGAAGAGTTTATGCCGAATACCCCCAACAAAATACTGTTTATTTGCGGACCGGCGATAGCCATGAGTGTTTCGCTGCTCGGGGTTTCTGTTATTCCTTGGGCCGAAAAATTCGTTATTGCCGGATATGGCGAAGTAAAGCCTTATATCGGTGATGTAAATGTAGCTGTCCTGTACATTGTAGCAGTTCTTTCCACCAGTGTGTACGGAGTTGTGATCGGAGGTTGGGCTTCAAACAATAAATACTCACTGATCGGCAGTATACGTGCAGGTGCTCAGATGATTTCGTACGAAGTCGCTATGGGGTTGTCCATCATCGCCCTTGTGATGATGACAGGTAGCCTTAGCTTGGTAACCATTACAGAACAACAAAGCGGATGGCATGGCATGCAGTGGAATGTAATCTATCAGCCGTTGACTTTCATCATATTTCTTGTATGTTCTTTTGCTGAATGTAACCGTACACCGTTCGACCTCGCTGAATGTGAATCAGAGCTAGTCAACGGACACCATACAGAATACTCGTCTTTAGGAATGGGATTCTTCATGTTTTCGGAATATGCAAGTATGTTCTTCTCATCTGCTTTTATCTCTGTCCTGTTCTTCGGAGGGTACAACTATCCGTTCATCGACTGGGTAAGGGTAAACTGGGGCATCAATGTAGCCAGCGGACTTGGCGTACTGTCACTGCTTGCCAAAACAACGTTCTTTATATTCTTCTATATGTGGGTACGTTGGACAATACCAAGATTCAGATACGACCAGCTAATGCGGTTAGGATGGAAAATGCTATTTCCTCTGGCAATAGTAAATATCTTCCTTGTAGGAATATGTATCCTGATTTTTAAATGAAAATAAGAGATTAGTCATGTCAATAAAAGATATATCATTATCAGGAAAGAAAGAAGAAGTCACCAATAAGAAGATGACCTTCATCGAACGCATCTATCTTCCTGCCATAGTGCAAGGCTTAGGGATAACCATAAAACATTTTTTCGCAAAGAAAAATACGATACAGTATCCTGAGCAGCAACGCGAATTCAGTCCTGTATATCGTGGTCAGCACGTCCTGATGCGTGACGATCAGGGACGCGAACGGTGTACGGCATGCGGATTGTGCGCCTTAGCCTGTCCTGCAGAAGCCATTACGATGACGGCCGCAGAACGGAAGAAAGGCGAGGAGCAACTATATCGTGAGGAAAAATATGCGGCTGTGTATGAAATAAACATGCTACGCTGCATATTCTGCGGATTATGCGAAGATGCCTGTCCTAAAGAGGCTATCTTCCTGACCAAATCGAAACTTCTGGTGAAACCGAAACTGGAAAGAGAAGATTTTATCTATGGTAAAGATAAACTGGTAATTTCAGTTGAAGATGCTAAAGCAAGAAAGTACGACTAGATTTTGAGTTAAAAAGCATGCTAGTTTACTAGCAAATATAGTAAACTAGTAAACTGAAAAACTTATATACTAATATGATAACTATAATTTTTTACATTCTGGCAGCCATTACACTGGGTACGGGTATTCTGACTGTTTTGTCAAAGAACCCTATACATAGTGCAGTGTATATGATTATCTGTTTCTTCTCCATATCGGGGCACTTCCTGCTGCTTAATGCATTGTTCCTCGCGGTAGTCAACATCGTTGTTTACGCAGGTGCGATCATGGTATTATTGCTGTTTACCCTGATGCTCATGAACCTGAGTGAACAACACGAGCCGAAGAAGAAAGTAATAAGCCGCGTAGCAGCTACCGTATCGGCATGCCTGATGGGTGTAGTACTTCTTGCTGCATTACTGAAATCTACACCGGTAATAGAAACATATAAAGCCGAAGGATTGGACTATCAGTCGGTAAGTATTATCGGACAGGTATTGCTGAATGAATATCTGGTACCATTCGAATTTGCATCCATCCTGCTCATTACAGCTATGATAGGTGCTGTCCTTATTTCTAAAAAAGAAAAAAAAGCTTAAGCTATGCTGAATAATATATTAGAACAAGTAGGAATTGACAATTACATCTACCTCTGCATCCTTTTGTTTATGGTAGGTGCGATCGGTCTTTTGTATCGCCGGAGTACAATAGTAATGCTCATGTCGGTAGAGTTGATGCTTGCCGCAGCAAACATGTTGCTCGCCGTATTTTCGGTGTATCATCAGGATACTAGCGGACAGGTATTCGTTATATTTTCGCTGGCTGTGGCCGCTGCCGAAGTCGCAGTAGGTCTGGCTATCCTTGTTGCCATATACAGGAATATTGGCACAATCGATATTGATGAATTAAAAAACTTAAAAGGATAATTTTGGATGGAAACATTATTGGTATTAATACTTCTGCTCAGTCCGTTTGTAGGCTTCCTTATCAATCTGCTGGTTGGTAAAAAGCTGATAGGACGTGCTATGACAGGAATTATTGCTACAACAGCAGTAATTATAAGTTTTGTTATATCCCTGATATTTTTCATCCAGGTATTAACTACAGGCGAAGCAATCCATGTCAACCTGTTTCAATGGATTGCACTTGGAGAGTTTACAACAGACTTTGCATTCACCCTCGATCAGCTTTCACTGCTCTGGTTACTGTTTGTAACAGGCATCGGGGCATTGATCCATATTTATTCGATAGGGTATATGAAAGATGATGAAGACATAGACAGGTATTTTGCATACCTAAATCTCTTTATCTTCTTCATGTCTGTATTGGTTTCCGGTGGCAACCTGCTTATCATGTTTATCGGATGGGAAGGTGTAGGACTATGTTCTTACCTGCTTATCGGATTCTGGTCGAAAGATCACAAAAACAATGATGCTGCAAAAAAAGCCTTTATCATGAACCGTATCGGGGACTTAGGTTTCCTCATCGGGATCTTCACACTAGGCTATCTGTTCAAGACCGTAGACTATGTAACATTGAAAGAAGCCGTATCTACAACGTCTAATCCTGATGTATCTGCTCTATTGGGAGTAGCCACATTTGCACTCTTTATAGGTGCAACAGGAAAGAGCGCGCAGATACCTTTATACACATGGTTGCCTGATGCGATGGCAGGCCCGACACCAGTGTCGGCTCTGATACATGCGGCAACGATGGTTACAGCCGGTATCTTCATGGTTACCCGTTTGAACTTCCTGTTCGACCTTACACCCGACATTCAGACACTGATAGCAATAGTAGGAGCTGTAACTGCATTGTTCGCCGCTTCGATAGCCCTTGCTCAAACAGATATAAAGAAGGTACTCGCCTACTCTACCGTATCGCAACTGGGACTGATGTTCCTCGCGTTGGGATTGGGTGCATATCATGTAGCTGTATTCCATGTGATAACACACGCATTCTTCAAAGCATGCCTTTTCTTAGGATCGGGTTCTGTGATACATGCAATGGGTGGAGAACAAGATATGCGTAAGATGGGTGGACTGAAAAGCAAGATGAAAACTACATATTACACATTCCTTATTTCTACCTTATCTATTGCAGGCATTCCGCCATTAGCAGGTTTCTTCTCTAAAGATGAGATCATGTTAACAGCCTTTGAACATAATAAAGTGTTGTGGATTATAGCTGCATTGGCATCGTTACTAACAGCATTCTATATGTTCCGTTTATTATATCTTACATTCTTTAAAGAATTCAGAGGAACGGAAGAACAAAAACATCATTTGCATGAGTCACCAAAGAGCATGACATTACCGCTTATTGTATTGGCTTTCCTTGCGTTCATTGGTGGTGCAATCAGTATTCCATTCGGAAATCTTAGTTGGTTGAATGGTTATCTCGAGCCAATTATTCAGGGTATAACAGACCATCATCCATCTACAGGGCAAATGATAACAACAATGGTAATATCTACAGTCATTGCTATTATCGGTATAGTACTTGCTTATTATAAATACATTAAGAAATCTGAAGTTCCTGCCGAAGATGATAAGATCACAGGCTTTGCGAAAGTCCTGTACAATAAGTATTACATAGATGAGATATACAATACCCTGTTTGTAAAACCGACTTATGCTCTGGCTAACTTTTTCGATAAGGTTATAGAGCCGGCATTGAAAACTTTCTTCAAAGGAGGCGGCTTACTAGTAGAGTCTCTTACTACTCCGGCCAAGAGATTGCAAAACGGAAGTCTCGGGTTTTATATGTTCTTCTTTGTATTGGGATTCTGTGCGCTCATCATCTATTTATTTCTTGTATAAAACTATTTAGGAAACATGAATATAGCTATTATATTAATCATATTGTTAGGAGGTGCAATTTTCACATACCTCTCAGGAAATAGATTTGCGTCGAAGGTTGCTATACTATTCAGTGTTGCGGCAGCCGTATTCTCTGTTGCCTTATACCTGAAATATGGAGCAGCGGGGACAGAATTCAGTATAGAGTGGATCAGAAACCCGAATATATCGTTCTCCTTAAAGGCAGACGGATTAGCCATAGCAATGATTTTGCTTACGACTATCCTGTTACCCATTATTATACTGGCCTCACTGCATCGTGAGTTTAAGAATGAGAAACTCTTATACAGCCTCATTATGTTCATGGCTTTTGCCATGACAGGAGCATTCCTCAGTAGTGATGCTCTACTGTACTATGTATTCTGGGAAATGTCACTTATTCCGATCTACTTCATTATAGTATTGTGGGGGAACGGCGAACTGGCAAAAAGGCGCAAGGCAGCGATGACCTTCTTCCTGTTTACGTTTGCAGGATCGCTGTTTATGATGGCTGCTATCATATACCTTTACACAAAAACCGGAAGTTTCCAACTCGAAGCATTTTATAATGCCAACTTGAGCGAAACAGAGCAGATATGGATATTCCTAGCCTTCTTCCTTGCTTACGCCATTAAGATACCGGTATTTCCATTTCACACATGGCAGGCAAATGTATATCAGAAAGCTCCGGCGGTAGGAACAATGCTTCTTGCCGGAATAATGTCTAAAATGGGTGCATACAGTGTGATCCGCTGGCAAATACCAATGACTCCTTATGCTTCACACGAGTTCAGAACCGTTATTCTCATCTTGTGTATCATCGGAGTTGTATATGGTGCTATCATGGCACTCAGACAAGATGACCTGAAACGCTTCCTTGCATATGCTTCTTTATCTCACGTAGGATTTATAGCAGCCGGATCTTATGCGCTTACTTACGATGGTATCGAAGGAGCAGTAGTACTAATATTAGCACACGGATTTGGAATAGTTGCTATGTTCTATGCTGCGGACGTAATTCAAAATAGAACAAACACATTGAAAATAAGCGAACTGGGAGGAATAAAGAGCCACGCACCTAAATTTGCTGTTGCATTCTTCCTGAGTATCCTTTCATCTATAGGAATACCGCTGACATTTAACTTCATCGGAGAATTTACAATCATGTACGGTCTGTATCAGGTAAGTTTGTGGTTTGCGTTGACAATAGGAACATCGTTGTTCTTAGGTGCATTATTCATGCTGCGTATGTTCCAGTACACCATGTTGGGAGAACCGTCTAAAAAGCCATTCAGAGACCTGTCGAAAACAGAAATCACTGTATTTACCCTTATTGTGATTGTACTGATATTCTTCGGCGTATATGTAAAACCGGTTACAGATCTTGTCTCAACCAGTCTTACAGAAATAGTAATGTATATTAACAGATAAAAATTTAGCCAGATATATAATGAGTACATTGATAGCCATCTCGGGATTAGGAATAGTTTGCCTGCTGTTAGAGATATTCAATTTGAGAAAGATACTTATACCGGTTACCCTCATCGGACTGGTAGCAGCATTAGGGCTGACTGTAAGTGAATATTATTTGGGTGAACCCTTTCTGGGAGCAGATAAATATAACATGATAGTGCCATCCGGATTCTCACAAGGATTCTCGGCTCTGTTCATCATTATCGCCATCCTCATTATTGCAATGAGCCCTAAATTTTATCAGGAAAAACTGGTTAAGATAGCAGATTATGTCGCCCTCAAAGTGTTTATGCTGGCAGGAGCTGTAGCAATGATATCTTTCGGTAACTTTGCGATGTTCTTCATCGGACTAGAAGTCTTATCCATTGCTGCATATGTATTGGCTGCCAGCGAGCCTAAAAGCCTAAAGAGCAATGAGGCAGGAATGAAATACTTCATCATGGGAGCATTTGCTTCCAGCTTTATCCTGTTTGGGATTGCATTGGTATATGGTGCGACCGGATCATTTGATGTAGCTACAATATCCGCTACATCCGTTACAATGGCCGATAGCCTGCCTGTATGGTTCAATATAGGATTCGTAATGATAACCGTAGGAATGATGTTTAAAGCCTCTATTGTTCCCTTCCATTTCTGGGCACCGGACGTATATGAAGGCTCTCCTACACTGGTAACTGCTATGATGAGTACACTCGTTAAGGTAGCTGCTATCGGGGCACTATTTAAGATCGTATATATCTTATTTGCAGCTATCAGTCCGGCTTATCAGATAGCTCTGATCGTATTGTCTATATTAACCATGTCGGTAGGAAATATCACAGCAATGAAACAGAAGAACATCAAACGTATGATGGCCTATTCGGGTATCTCCCACGCCGGATTCATGATGATGGCATTGCTTGCCATAGGTACATCTGCCAATACTGTCTTATACTATGCAGCCGCATACAGCTTCGCAGGTATTGCAGCATTTGCTGTCATACTTGGTGTATGTAATGGGAAAGGCAATGAAGATATATCCAACTTCTTCGGACTGGTAAAGCGTCAACCTGTACTTACTGCCATTCTTACCTGTGCCTTCCTCTCACTGAGCGGGATACCTATTTTTGCAGGGTTCTTTGCCAAATTCTTCGTATTCGACCAGATGTTGCAGACAGGTCACCTCATACTTGTTATCTTTGGTATCATCAATTCGGTAATAGCCGTATCTTACTATCTGGGTGTAGCCAATGTGATGATCACAAAAGAGGCTGAAACAGAAGAGCCGTTAGCTGTTCCATTCGAGTACAAGACTGTTGCTATAGTCGCTATATGCCTCAATATACTACTTGGAGTATTCCCCTCCATCATAATGGGGCTAAACCTCTGATAATAAGGCACCAACATACAAAAAAAAGAGGCTATCCATCGGATAGCCTCTTTTACTTTTATCTGTGATCTTGATTAATATTCACGTTTTCTGAAACCTCCGTTTCCACCACCTCTGTTATTGTCATAACTTCTGCGAGGACGATCTCCTCCTTCTGTGCGAGGACGAGCTTCTGAAACAGAAATAGTTCTGCCATCATATTCAGCACCATTAAGTTCTTCAATAGCTTTTTGTCCAGCAGCATCATCAGCTAGTTCTACAAAGCCATAACCTTTAGAACGGCCTGTAGCTCTGTCCATGATAACTTTAGCTGAAGAAATTTCACCATACTCGCTGAATAAATCTTTCAAATCATTGTCGTTGATGCTGTAGCTCAACCCTGCGATAAAAATGTTCATTGTAAAAAAATAAAATTTAAATAATAAATACTCTTTGCAGAAGAAGTAAATACACAGAAAGCTAAAAGAAACTAGACAAGAAAGGTTACCAAGAAGGGAAAATGACTTGAAAAGAAAATTTAAACTATACGTTAAGAACTCTAATGCAAAAGCAAATGTAAAAATAAAAATCAGTTATTTAATGATTTATCTGATTATTTTTTTGTTAAGTACTACAATTTAATATTTTATTGTAATACTATGACAAAAAAACTCACATTCCAATCCTCTTATATCTCTCTATATATTTAATAACGTTATCCTTATCAGCCCTGATCTGATCTTTTAACGTATCTATATCCGAGAACTTCTCATCATGGCGCATAAACTCGAGAAACTCCGCTGTAAGGTCTTTATTATAGAGATTGTCCTCAAAGTCGAACAGATTTACCTCTACGCTGATATTGTCACCGTTGTGCAAGGTTGGACGCCTGCCGATATACAGCATTCCGTCATACTTCTTACCATCTACATGCACATAAACGGCATACACCCCGAATGCAGGGATTACCTTGTAAGTCTCCCATAACTGAATATTAGCAGTAGGAAAACCAATGGTGCGTCCGACCTTGAATCCCTCTACTATTTTTCCCGATATGGTATAATTATAAGAAAGTAGTTGCGCTGCCTTACGCACCTGCCCCTCTCCTAACAGGCGACGAATACGTGACGAACTCACATGCTCTGTTCCCGGCAGGGCTATCGCCTCCACCACATTCATATCCATTGCATCGCCATAACGCTTATAATCGCTGAAACCATCTTCACGATTGTGTCCGAAACGATGATCGTAACCGATAATCAGAGTATCGACCGAAAGACTGTCTTTCAACACTTTCTGCATAAAGTCATGAGCTGAAAGCTTCGATATATCGACCGTAAAGTCGAGGCATATACAATAGTCGATTCCGGTTGTTGACAAACGTTCTATCTTTTCATCGAATCCGCAAAGAAGCGCCGGCTGATAGTCTTTTTGCAGAACCTTACGGGGATGCACAGGAAAAGTAATAACAGCTGACGGTAATCCCCGTCGTGCCGCTTCAGTCTTCACCTGCTCTATCAGAAACCGATGCCCGATATGCACCCCATCGAAAAAACCGATGGTGGCTACCAAAGGCAAATGTTCCGGTTTATGGTCTTTATCTATTATTATCATAGCTCAGGCTATCTGTATATACTAATTATAGCAAACCTTTATCTACAAATACCTGTCTAAGGTCTTCATCCTGATTTGCCTGATAAGTCTGGAATCCGAGTTTGCTGCCAATCTCTACATTTGCTTTTCCGTCGTCCAGAAACAATGTTTCGGCAGGGTTCATTCCCGAATCGGCAATAATAAAGTCGAATATCTCCCTGTCCGGTTTAGCATGACCTATCTCATACGAAAGGTAACATTTATCGAAAAAAGCAGATATAGGCAATCCTTCGGGGGAAAAATCGCTTGTCATAGCCCAACCCATAACAGAGGGATTGGTATTGCTCAACAGATATACTTTATATTTTTTACGTAATTCCTTCAGCAATTCATATTTGTATTCGGGAATATTGACCAGGAAACCAAGCCACCCATGATCTATGTCTTCTGCCGTAATATTATCATTTCCGGACAGACGACGAAATTCCTTACAAAAATCTTCTCTGTTGATTTTGCCCTCTTCATATTCGAGGAAGATACCCTCCTGACGAAACTCGTTAAGGTAATCTTCTATATTAGGGAAACCTATTGCCGTAAAACGGTCTAAAGCCTGTTGTTTGTTCAGACTAACGATAACACCGCCAAAATCGAAAAGAATATTTTTTATTTCACTCATAACTAAATCTATATATTTATCTGACAATCAAATTTAACTAAAAAGTAACGAATGTAACGGATTTGCTTTATTTTCATTCTTCTATTACTTTTCTTTAGTTGCCACGACTTTCAAGTCATGGACTATGAGGCTATCCGAGAACGACTTTAGTCGAAATTGTTTGGCTAAAGCCTTCCATTTATTTATCCTTTTATCCTCCGGCAAAACAGGAGGCAATTAGTAATTTTAACTAAAAGGTAACGAAAGTAATGAATTTCATCGTTTTTACTTTTCATCCTGCATTCATTATTTATAACTCATAAATCCTCCCGTCATCTTATAGATAAAACAGCAGGGATAAAATACAGAATGCTCATTCCGCCACGAAGTTAGTTATTTATTCCTTAATAGCCCTTGTTTTCAATTTTGTATTTGTATTTTTGTTAGTAATCTTATCTTGTACTTTTCAATGTAGAAAAGATATAAGACGACAAGTAAAAAAGTAATCAGTATAAAGAAAAGTGCAATATAAAACGAGAGGGTTGGTGCTGAGCACCATCAATTATAACGATAAATATGTCCTTGTACAGATATTTACCGAATCCTTCGGGCGGGTAACCTATATGGTATCCAAGGCCAAAGGAAAAAATACCAAAGCCCCCAAATCTCTCTTTTCGCCACTGGCCTTACTCGATCTGGAAGTAGAACATCAGGCATCACGCGACATACAACGCATACGCGAAGCCCGTTCCGAGTTGTTTTTGTACGATATTTCGGGCAGTCTGAGTAAGACCTCAATGGCATTCTTCCTGTCCGAGTTCCTTTCACGCGTATTACGTGACACGAACGACAGCCAGCTGCTGTTCAGCTTTCTCGAACAATCGGTGCAGATACTGGAAATAACCGATAAAAGCATAGCTAATTACCATCTGGTCTTTATGCTCAAACTGAGTCACTTTATGGGCTTCTATCCCAACTTGGAAGAATACAGGGAAAACAGCCTGTTCGATATGATAAACGGCGAGTTTATTACATACCAGCCGTTACACAAACATTTTCTAAATAGAACCGATAGCAAGGCTCTTTCATTACTGGCTCGTATTTCATTCGAGAACATGCACCGGTTTGTATTCTCGCGGCAGGACAGAATAAATATTATAAACAAAATACTGGAATACTATAGGCTGCATCTCTACGATTTCCCTGCATTGAAGTCGTTAGACGTATTGCACGAATTATTTTAACACCTCTGCATATTTTTGCTACCTTAGTCCACTAAATAAAACGACATGACACTGATAGAAGTAAAAGAATCATATAAAAAACAAATAGAAACCGAAAAACTTAAACTATCAAAGCTGAAAAGAACGATCTTTCAGATAGGTTCTATACGCCTGACTATTGTCGTAGCTTGCGCTGTACTTTGCTGGCTACTGTGGGGAAATACGCCATTTGTAGTAGGCTCGATAGGTATTTCTATAATCTTGTTTCTTTTCCTTATGAAATACCATAACAGGCTCTTCCTGCAAAAAAGATATACTGAGCTACTGATACAAAATGCTGAGCACGAACTAAACGGCATTAACTACGATTTCTCAGCTTTCGACGGAGCGCCCGAACTTGCCGATGCCGGCCACAGCTACAGTGTAGATCTGGATATGTTTGGCAATCATTCCTTTTTCCAGTCGATAAACAGAAGTGTCACCTGCTTTGGCAAGAACAGGCTGGCTGACTCGCTACTGCTACCCTACGAGAAAAAAGAAGACATCATAGCTCAACAAGAAGCTATAAAAGAACTGGTTTCACGCCCCGAGCTACTCTCCCACTTCAGGGCTGTAGGGCAAATGACCGAATCGGAAGACATTAGCGTACATTACTTTTCCCAACAGTTTATGCAAACCAATCTGTTATCGAAAAGCTTTTGGCGCTATTTCGTATATATTGCTCCTGTTGTATTTGCCGCCTCACTTGCTTTGTACATTGCAGATATAATACCAATCTCAGTATTAGGATTGTGCTGGACTGTATTCTTCACCCTCAGCCTTGTGCCGTTGAAAGATATAAACAAAAAGAAAAACCTATTCGAAAAACGGGTAGATACCCTGCAAACCTATTCCAAACTGTTCAAGATTATAGAGACAGAGCAATTTGATTCCGAATTGTTGAGGAAACTGCAAAACAAGGTCAGAGGAGAAACTTCGGCATCACTGGCTATACACAAATTAAAATCATACAGCAACAATCTCGACCAGTCTTCTACTGTGCTTGGACTACTCATACTAAATCCGATATTTTTCTGGAACGTCATTTTCTCCATAAAAATAGAGAAATGGATTGTACAGCATAAAGACCATATTGCAAACTGGTTTAAAGTATTAGCCAAATTCGACAGCCTTGTTTCCTTCGCCATATACGGGTACAATCATCCCGATTATACCTATCCCGAAGTATCGGACACATTTGTACTCGAAGGAAAAGAACTGGGGCACCCCATGCTCAACAGGTCGGTATGCGTACGCAACGATGTTACGGTCGGCAAGCGTCCGTTCTTCCTTGTAGTCACCGGTGCCAATATGGCGGGAAAAAGTACATATCTGCGTACTATCGGCCTCAATCTCATTCTGGCCTGCACAGGTGCTCCCGTATGTGCCTCATCTCTTACATTCTATCCATTCAGATTAGTAACCAATCTGCGGACATCCGATTCACTTACCGACAATGAATCATACTTCTTTGCCGAACTGAAACGACTGAAAATGATAATAGACCGCCTGCAATCGGGTGAACCTCTCTTCATCATCCTCGACGAAATACTGAAAGGTACAAACTCGGAGGACAAGCAAAAAGGCTCTATTGCCCTTATGAAACAGCTTGTTTCCCTTGACGGAAACGGCATTATAGCCACACACGACCTTATATTAGGCAATCTGGAAAAGGAATTCCCCGATGCTATCAAAAATTATCGTTTTGAAGCTGATATAAAAGACGAACAGCTATCGTTTACATACAAAATACGGGAAGGTGTAGCACAAAATATGAATGCCAGCTTCCTGATGAAGAAAATGGGAATAACGGGGCTGTAAGTTAATTATGAGTTATGAATTTACACAGACTACCAAATAACTAAAACATGGAAGACATACTTCACTACATTTGGAAATTCCGCCTATTCCAGAAAGACCTGAAAACAACAGATGGCCAACCGATAGAGGTAATAGACGTAGGGCTACCCAATACAAATGAAGGGCCTGATTTCTTCAATGCTAAGATAAAAATCGGAGATAAACTCTGGGCGGGAAATGTAGAAATACATAAGAACGCTGACGAATGGAAAAAGCACAACCATCATAATAACAAAAACTATAACTCCGTCATACTCCATGTAGTAGAAAAGGCTAATTGCGATGTATATAACGAACTCGGACAAGCCGTTATCCAATGCGAAATTGCTTGCCCTGCACACATCAAAGAGAATTATGAGTTCCTTATACATTCTAACACTGATATACCCTGCGCCAACTATATAGGTTCCATGTCTTCATTTCATATGAACTCGTGGATGAATAGCCTCCTTATAGAGCGTATGGAAAGAAAGTCAAATCATATACAGGAGCTACTTACGCGGTTCGGCAACTCGTGGGAAGATGTGTTCTATGTACTACTCTCCCGCAACTTCGGATTCGGGCTTAATTCCGATTCTTTCGAGCGGCTGGCACTCAGCCTTCCATTAAAATACATCCGGAAGCAGGCAGACAATCTTGTACAGATAGAAGCATTGCTGTTCGGACAGTCGGGTATGCTTGATTCCTTGAAAGCGGATGACGACTATTTCAGCCTACTGCAAAAAGAATACGCTTTCCTGAAAAATAAATACGATCTGAAACCGTTAGAATCATATATATTCAAGAATTTGAGAACGCGGCCGACAGCTTTTCCCCAGATCAGAATAGCGCAGTTAGCCGCCCTGCTGCATAGTTCGCATGGATTGTTCTCCAAAACTGTGGCTAACGAAGATTTAGGACGTATAAGACTAATGTTTCACATCAACGCATCGGAATATTGGCAAACACACTATAGTTTCGGCATATCGTCGGAACGGAAATCGAAATATCTGGGCGATGCCTCACTCGATATTATTCTGATCAATACAGTTGCTCCAATATTATTTATATACGGAAAAAGTACCGATAGCGAAATGCTTTGCGAGCGGGCACTGAGTTTTTTAGAAGCAATGAAACCCGAACAAAACAGCATAACGAAGCGTTTTTCTAAACTGAAAATGCCACTGAACAATGCTGCCGACTCGCAGGCTATGATTCAGCTGAAACGGGAATATTGCGAACCGCGCAAATGTTTGTTTTGCAGAATAGGACATCAGCTGCTTACCAGCTGACAATAGATATGTAGATTACCGAAAAAGATAGAGAAATGAAGTACATAGACATTTTTAATCATCTGAAAAAGATAGAGAATTATACGGATAACGAAATTGACGTAGATGAAAATCTGGTAATACGTAACTTCAACTTCAGTTCCAATTACCGTTTTATCCTACCGGGAGGATTGGGAAATAACGATGATTACGAATTCATCCCGAGTATTCCGGAAGACTATGAACCGGATATTATACAGCAGATGCTGAATAAGAAAGACTCGGAAATAATGGAGAATATCCAGTTCCGCTATCACATGATGATGCCTAAGAATGTAACGAAATCGAAGGGAATTATCTTCATGTTTCATGGCTTTAATGAAAAGACATGGTACAAATACCTGCCTTGGGCTAAATACATTGTAGACAAAACAGGAAAGTCTATCGTTATGTTCCCTATCGCATTCCACATGAACCGCGCTCCTGCTACATGGAGCAGTACACGCGAAATGTACAGGGTGAGCGAACAACGTAAGGAACGGCATCCCGATGTTATCTGTTCCAGCCTGTCGAATGTTGCCATCAGTACACGCCTGCACAATAAGCCTCAACGCTTTCTATGGTCGGGGCTGCAAACATACTATGATGTAATAGACTTTGTAGAAAACTTCAAAGAAGGACTGCATCCCGCTATAGAGAAAGATGCGTCTATCGACTTCTTCTCATACTCCATCGGTACGTTTCTGGGTGAGATACTGATGATGAGCAATAAAGACGGACATTTCACCAATTCCAAATATGCAACATTCTGTGGTGGTGCTGTATTTAACCGCCTGTCACCTGTATCCAAATTCATACTCGACAGCGAAGCGAATGTCAGCCTGTATTCGTTTGTTGTAGAGCATCTCGAAAGCCATATGAAGCGTGATGAAGTGCTTCGCCACTATATGCACACACACCCTGAAGGCAATAATTTCCGCAGCATGCTCAATTACAGATCGCTCACACGCGAACGCGAAGTGAAATTCAGGGAAATGGCAGACCAATTCTACGCCGTAACCCTTGCCAAAGACGAGGTAGTGCCTACTTATGAAGTAGTGAACACACTACAAGGTTCGATGAGAGATATACCTGTCCGTATAGAAGAACTGGACTATCCGTACAAATATATACACGAAGACCCGTTCCCTGCCCTGCCTAAGATAGCAGACGAAGTGGATGAACAATACAGGTTGACTTTTGAAAAGATCAGTGAGTTTTTGAAGTAGACTGTAAATGGATATATTGACTCATGCAATATCCGGTGTAGCGATTGCCTCTTGTACATCTACCTTTACAAAACCTTCGGTAAAAGGCAAGTGTAAGATACTCGCTATCGGTCTGATTGGAGGAATATTACCCGATATCGATGCTATAAGTATGTGGAGCAAGTTCGACTCTACAATCGGACATTTATTTAATCTTCCGGCAAGTGGAAAGATTATATATTCGAGTAAGTATTGGTATTCGCATCATGCTTTTTTTCATTCTCTATTAGCGAGTGTCTGTATCGGACTATTTATCTTGTTGTTAATCTACCTTTCCAACTTTAAAAGCAACAAGACACTTCCGACAACTACCTTTATTAAATCGAATGTAATCTATCTCATTACTTTCGTTCTGGCGTATTGGGCACATCTGGCCGGAGATTTACCAACCCCATCTTCATCGTGGGGAGGCATAGCGTTCTTTTGGCCTTCGGGAAATTATATTGGAGGTTATGGTAAGATATGGTGGTGGAACAATTATGACATATTCCTTTTAATTCTTTTATCTATCATTATTAACTTAACAATCCCTGTATTCATCAGAGAAAAACGTAAGTACGTTACAACAATAGTATTAAGCCTGACATTAATCCTTATTTCAATACAGATAAATAATCGGGAATACAATTATAATTATTCAACTAGCAAAGGGCAGTATGCCGAAATGGAACAAAAATCGAAAGAAGAACAGAAAAGGATACTCGGTAATAAGTTGTATAGCTATATGGCTTGGTTTGACGGAAAAATGAAGTTTTATTTTTAATTTATCATTTTCTCAACTTTTCTACTATCAGTTTTGCAGCCTTAGTAGATGCTCCGGCGTCTCCCAGTATCCCGATAATCTCATCGTAGTCCGACAACATTTTTTCTCTGTAAGTTGCATTATTCAGCAACTTCTCTACTTCATTACTGATAGATTCTACCGAAAAGAACTTTGAGAATAGTTCTTGTACGACCTCCCTGTCGGCAATAAGATTGACTAGCGAGATATATTTTGTATGTAGCACATTCTTGAATACCCAATATACAATATGCGGAATAGGTGTTTTGTAGCAAACTACCTGAGGCACGCGAAACAAAGCAGTCTCCAGTGTTGCCGTACCGGAGGTAACCAGTGCCGCCCACGAATATTGCAACAGGCGGTATGTTTGTCCGAAAACTATCTTGCAAGGGCTGTCTCCCATATATTTCTTATAGTAATCGGGATCGATACCCGGTGCTCCGGCTATTACAGGTTGATAATCGGTAAACTTAGTTATAACTTCCAACATAGCAGGAAGGTTATCTTTGATTTCCTGCTGACGGCTTCCTGCAAGCAGGGCGACAACAGGTTTGTTTTCCAGATTATTCTCAGCGATAAAGCGGTCGAATGAATCATCCTTATTCTCTTCCCTGAAATTAGCGACTGCATCTACGACAGGATTTCCCACATAGTCTATGCGGTAGTTATGCTTTTTGTAGAATTCTACTTCGAATGGCAGAATGGAAAGCATCTCATCTACATATTTCTTAAAGGATTTCACCCTGTATTCTTTCCATGCCCATACTTTAGGCGAGATGTAATAGTAAACAGGAATAGATGTATGCGTTTTGATATATTTGGCTACTTTCAGATTGAAGCCCGGATAATCTATCAGAATAAGAACGTCCGGCTGGAATTTCAGAATTTCTTCCTGACACATTTTCATATTGCGGAGAATGGTTCTCAGATTCAGCAATACCGGAATAAAGCCCATAAAAGCCATCTCCCGATAATGTTTTATCAGCCTTCCTCCCTGTGCCTGCATCAGGTCGCCACCGAAGAAACAAAACTCGGCTTGCGCATCCTTCTCTTTTAATGCAGCCATCAGATTAGATCCGTGCAAATCGCCGGAGGCTTCTCCCGCAACCAGAAAATACTTCATGGAATTATGAGTTATAAATTATGAATTCGTAGAATTAACAGAGTCAATTATGAATTAAATCTGATAACTGTTGACTGTTAACTGATAAGTTTTTCCCAGCTCTTTATTTCATCTATATGGTCATGGTTAGTCATATCTACCTTTACAGGTACCACAGATACATAACCATGAGCTAATGCCCATTCGTCAGTCATTTCATCGTGAGGTTCATCATTCGAGAAATTACCGGCCAACCAATATATTTCCTTATTTGCCCCATCCTTCGACTTTACGAACTCATTAGTCCAACGCCCCGAAGTCTGGCGACAAACTTTCATTCCCTTTATATCGTTCCCTTTCGGAATATTTACATTCAGGCAGGTACCGGTTGGCAATCCTTCGTCCAACACTTGCTTGGTAAGCAGATGTGTGTACTTTTCGGTATAGGAAAAATCTGCATTATGACTATGATCGAGTAACGAAAAGCCAATAGCAGGAATTTTAAATACAGCACCTTCGAGGGCGGCTCCCATCGTACCCGAATAGAGAACAGCCACCGCAGCATTCGACCCGTGATTGATGCCAGAAATCACTATATCGGGTTTACGCCCGGCTATTTCATTTACACCGAGTTTAATACAATCTACCGGCGTTCCGGTACAGGCATATATTTTCAAATCCTGTTGTTCTTCTACTAAATGGGCTCGAATTGGCTGCAAAGATGTTATCGCACTCGACATCCCCGAACGTGGCCCGTCCGGTGCTACGACTAATACTTCACCCAAATCTTTCACACTATTTATCAGAGCATTTATACCCTTAGCCTGATAACCGTCATCGTTTGTTACCAATATAAGGGGCTTTCTGTTCTCCATCACCGCGAATATTTTTAATTATGAATTTTCAGTTAAAATGCAAAGATACATCAATATTTTTAAGTAGCTGTTTAAATTTTATTCGTTCCAATTTTTAGAATTGTTTTAGAGATGATTTTTGCTTCTGCGAAGCGATAGTAGCGGACTACTTGAGCCGAGTGAAAGTGAAAATCAACCTGAAACAGGCTAAAAATGAACGAAGAAAGAAAGGTAATAAAATATTCGCATAAAATTTAAACAATTTTAAATCCTTCTTAGTAGTTTTGTCCTGCCAAAGGATATTTTGTACCTTTGAAGACATCTTATCTTAATTTAACATCATCATGAAAAAAATAAATCTGAGTGTGCTGCTCATCTTTGTTTTTGCCACTACTGCATGGGCTCAACAGCAGTATCGCAAACCTGTAAAACCAACTAAAAATGTTATTGTAATGATTCCTGACGGAACCTCTATCGGTGTTGTTTCGGCTGCCCGATGGTATCAGATATATAACAAATTGGGTAGTGATAATCTGGCTATAGACCCCTACTTGTGCGGTACAGTAAAAACATTTTCATCTAATGCTCCTATCGGGGATTCTGCCCCTACAACATCGGCCTATATGACCGGTATGCCTCAGCAGACAGGAAACGTAGCTATATATCCTGTTGCCGATCCTGAAAACGACCTGATACCTGTCGATCCCGAAATGGCTTATCAGCCGTTGGCTACAATTCTCGAAGCGATGAGGTATCAGCAAAACAAAGCAACCGGACTGGTGGTTACGGTCGAATTTCCGCATGCAACTCCGGCCGACTGTTCGGCACACTATTACGCAAGGGGAAAATATGAATATATAGCACCACAAATGGCATACCAAAACTTTGATGTTATGTTTGGCGGCGGTAATTCAATATTGACGGACGATATCAAACAGCATTTCAAAAACACAGGAACCAGCCTGATACAAAATGACATTAAGGCGTTCCGCAACTTTAACGGAAAAGAAAAAATATGGGCGCTGTTCGGAGACAGGGAATTGCCATACGATCTGGACAGAGATCCGGAAGTAGTACCGTCTCTGGCTGAAATGACACAAAAAGCACTGGATCGACTGTCTCAAAACGAAAACGGATTCTTCCTTATGGTAGAAGGAAGCAAAATAGACTGGTCGGCACATGGGAACGACGCAATAGGCTGCATCACCGAGTACCTTGCTTTCGACAAGGCTGTAGGTGCAGTAATGGACTATGCGAAAAAGGACGGCAATACAACAGTTATAGTCCTTCCCGATCATGGGAACAGCGGATTTACAATCGGGCGCAGAGACCTAAAAAGGTATGACAGGGCTTCGATAGATAAGCTATTCAAAAATGTATCGCAATATAAGAAAACAGGTGAAGGACTGGAGAGAATACTGCTAAAATCCAAACCTGAGGATTTCAAAAGCGTCTTCAAGGAATATACGAATATCGACCTGACAGAAGAGGAATTGAACCTGCTTCTTAGCTCTAAAAACTATCATGAAGCCGATTATATGAAAGTGAGCAATAGTGTGAATATGGGCTCAAGTATTGTGAGCATAATGAACTCGCACACATATTTTGGATTCACTACAGGCGGACATACGGGCGAAGAGGTATTTCTGGCAGCCTATCATCCTAATGGCGATGTGCCTATGGGTATGAACACAAATATAGAAATCAACCAGTATCTACATGACGTGGCTGGGCTGAAAATGTCTTTGCAGGATATGACAAAGGAAATATTTGCCAAACATACAGATGTGTTCAAAGGAATGGAATATACGATAGATAAATCGACCGATTTCCCTGTACTGAAAGTGAAGAAAGGAAATAAAACACTGGCAATTCCTGCCTTCAAATCAGTTGCCTATCTCAACGATCAACCGATTACATTACGCTCGGTAACGGTGTATATAGACAAAAACGATACATTTTATATTCCGCGAGAGCTGGCCGATAAATTGTAAGATTAATATATCTAATGAAGAATAAAAAAGAGAATGACTCGGAAGACTGAGCCATTCTCTTTTTGTATAAATTAGGAGTTGAATATATATTATATGTTCAATTTCATTAGTCATTTTACATACGTTTCACTCCTGTGACCGTTGGTTCTCGCAATGGCATAATTCAAGTAAACTTGATTCTGCCCTCATTGCTTAACGAAAATGTTCTATTTATTTCTGCGCGCAATCACAGATTGCTTGCCTTACTTTGCCCAAAGCCGCAAAGTAAGCAAAACGCTTCAGCGCCCCGCTTCATAGGCCGACCCGTTACAGGGCTCAAAGGCTAAACGAAAAAACTCGCTCTGGGCGTTTCTAAAATATGAATCTTTTGCTAAGCTCAAACACGTTTTCGTTTCACGCCTTTTTCACCCTACGGGTACCCCGTCCATAAAGCTAACGGCGCGGGCTAACGCACGATTGGCTGGTAATCACCCTGTTTTGTCAGCGCATCGCGACTCTGTGCATTAGCTCCGCAAGCGGGCACCTGTCCGGCGCAGTTGGCGTAAAAAGGGATGGGGCGATAGCCCGTTTGTCCCTTTTAGCCGGCAAGCCGTTGACAGGTCGCTGAGGAGCGGAGCACTAGCCTTTTGTTTCGTTTTGGGCAATGCCAAAATGAAAAACAAGCACGGGAGTGCGCGTTAGTCATGAGCAGAACTATAAAGACAAAGCTCCAATGAAGTTTATGCTCAAAATAGTCGAACCATTAGTTTCAATGACTAATTCGTATTATATACAAAAAATAGACACCTGATCAGGCGTCTATTTTTTCATTGTATATCTGCTATATACAGCTTATTTCTTCACAGAGAACTTATATATTGTTTCACTCTTATATTTTTCTCCCGGACGAAGAGTAGCCGACGGCCAGTCTTTTTTGTTCGGTGTGTCAGGATATTTCTGTGTTTCGAGGCAAACCCCTACACGTTGCTGATATGCAATGCCTTTTTTACCTTTTGCAGTTCCATCAAGGAAATTACCCGAATAGAATTGTATTCCCGGTTCGGTGGTATATACATCCAGTACAATACCTGTTTTAGGCGACTCCAGTGTTGCAGCGACTTTACTGATATCTCCCTGAGTATTCAGTACCCAGTTGTGGTCATATCCGTTTCCATTCTTCAATTGCTCGAAAGCAAAGTTGTCTATTCTTGCACCCACTGCTGTAGGCGTACGGAAATCCATATCAGTACCTTCTACTGTGAGTATTTCGCCTGTTGTCATATATGTAGAATCTACAGGAGTGTATTGGTCTCCGTTGATTGTAAGCAACCAGTCTGTACTTTTCACATTCGGGTCACCATCCAGATTGAAGTAAGAATGGTTGGTCATATTCACTACAGTCGGTTTATCTGTTTCTGCTTCGTATTGCATGTGTAAGGCATTATCCTCACCCAATATATAAGTTACCTTACATGTCAGGTTGCCGGGAAAGCCTTCTTCTCCGTCTTTAGCCAGATAAGTAAGCTCCAGCACTTTGTCATCTAACTGTTTAGCATCGAAAAGCACATACTGGAATCCTTTAGGGCCTCCATGCAATGTGTGTCCGAAATTATTTTTAGGTAAGTCGTATTTTACACCGTCCAGTTCAAATGTACCTTTTCCTATACGGTTGGCATAACGGCCTATTGCTGCACCGAAATCGCTCGGAATATTGATGTAATCCTGTATAGAATCGAATCCCAGAACAACATCTTTCATATTGCCTTCTTTGTCGGGAACGAGAACAGATACAATACGTCCGCCAAAGTTGGTGATACATACTTCCATTCCACTTGTATTGGTCAACACATACAAGCCCGATTTTTTACCGTTTACTTCAGTTTCAAAATTTTTCATATCCAATCCCGACTGCGTCAGTTTTGCCGCAGGATTCGGGTCAGTACAGCCGGTTACAATAAAAATGGTAGCCAGCGCTGCTAAAAATGTTTTTCTCATAATTTACTGATTATTTTATAATAGATTTCTTTTTGCTCCTTCATTGGCAATATAGGCAGATTTATACAGGCAAAATATGTTTTTAACTTCCAAATCATAAAAATACAAATTTTTCATTTTAAAAGACCTGTTTATCAATAAGTTTTTGAAAAAACGGCCGGAAATTCTCCCGGCCACTTTCCATTTACTAATCTATGTTTTTCTTACCAGAAATACCAATAGAACAATCCGCAAAGAACAACAACACCTAGCGATGCAATAACATCCCACTTGTTCCAGCTCTTTCCGATGAGTTTTTTATAATCGTCGGTGAAAGTAATGGCTTCTATCTGCTTAGCAGTTGGTTTCGGTGTGAAGAACGATACCACAACCATCAACAGCATGATGAAGACAAGCAGCCATATCTCAAAGATAAGCCAGTTGGTTTGCCAGAACCATGTTGTAGCTTCCCATAATCCGCCTTCCATTACAGCCTTACCTGTATCTGTAAAGATATTGGTCAGCAAACGTACCATACCGATAATAAAACCTACTATCATACCTACTTCTCCGGCCTTAGGCGTAATTCTTTTAGAGAATATACCAAGTGCAAATACTGCAACCATAGCAGGAGCAAGCAGAGACTGAATACCTTGCAGATAATCGTAAAGGCTACCGAGACTCATCATGATAGGAATCCATACGATACCAAGTACGACAACTACAATCGTAGCAACACGACCAGCCATTACATAATTCGCTTCACTCTTATTTTTGAACATCGGTTTATAGAAGTCTTCAGTAAACAGCGTAGCACAAGAGTTGAAGAATGCTGCCAATGAAGCAACCAATGCCGAGATAAATCCAATAGTAACAATACCTTTTACTCCGGCAGGCAATACAAACTTAACCATTGATCCGAAAGCGGTATCAGGGTCGTCCAGTGTAAAGCCACTGTCGGGGCGTGCTGCTAAAGCAGCAGCTACCATACCCGGTATAAGGAACATAAATACAGGTAGCAATTTGAAATAACCTGCAGCGATAGTACCTCTGCGCGCACGTTTCATTACTACGTCGTTATCTTCACCTTTACGTTGTCCAAGTACACGCTGAACGATATGCTGGTCGGTACACCAATACCAGAAACCAATAATAGAAGCTCCGATAAATACCCAGAAGCCCGGATAGTCGTCATACAGCGGATCGCCTGTCTCAAAGTGGAACATATGATTTGTACCGTATGCAACACCGTCTGTTCCTACATTCTGTGTTTTGGCGAATTCCATCATTGTAGTCCAACCCTCTGCTATGCTACCGCCTCCGAGTGCCGACAATCCTAAGAAAAGTACAAGGAATGAACCGATGATAAGTATCGGCGTCTGAATTGCCGATAATGTCATCACACCTTTCATGCCTCCGAGAACGGTAAAGATACCTGTCAGAACAATCAGGCCGATTGCACCGTACCAGAATGGTAAACCAAGAAGGCTCTCCATAAAGATACCTCCGGTAAATGCCGTTACACTTACTTTAGTGAGTACGTACGCTATAAGGGTAATGATAGACAACCAAGAACCAGTCTTTGGTGTATAACGATACTTAAGGAAGTCAGGCATTGTGATAATTTTACCCATCTTATTGTTCATAAGTTGGTAGAATGGCACAAAAAGCCAACCCAGAATAAGTATCATCCAACCTTGCATTTCCCAGTGCGCCATACCTACACCCGATTTGGCACCTGTACCGGCAAGGCCGACAAGATGCTCCGAACCAATGTTCGCGGCAAAAATAGCTGCACCGATGATATACCATGGTTCACCTTTACCAAACAGGTAATCTTCGCTATCGGCTCCCTGCTGCAAGCGTTTGTCTTTTTGCACAGAACGCCAGACCGCCCAAGTTACCGCTAATATCCCGACTACAAGAACCAGCCAGTCGAGCCAAATAAATTCATGTGAATTCCAATTCATAGTATGTTTTAAATTATAAATTAAGAATTATAAATTAAGAATTAGAGATTAAATCATTGCCGCTTTGCGCCAGTTTTTCATTCTTCATTCTTCACTTATAATTTATTGAAATAATTCAGTTTCTGTAAACTTACCGAGTTTCTGATATTTAGCATATAATTTCATATAAACCTCATGCTTAGCCATATCCGGTTTGTACTCATTGGCAAATCCCTGTCCCATTGCTTTCTGAGCTGCTTTAATATCAGGATGTACTCCTGCTGCAACAGATGCAAACATGGCAGCACCAAATGCACAAGCCTGTTCCGATTTTGCAACCTTGATAGGCATTCCCAGCACATCGGCTAAAGTCTGCATTACCAGTGGAGATTTCAGTGAAATACCACCAATACCAATTACGCTGTCAATCTCTATTCCGTTTTCGAGGAAACGGTCGACAATCGCTTTAGATCCGAATGCTGTAGCTTCGACCAATGCTTTGAAAATAAGCGGAGCCGAACTTCCGAGATTCAATCCTGTAATCGTACCCTTTACCAGTTGATTAGCATCCGGTGTACGGCGACCGTTCATCCAGTCTATCGCAAGTGCAGAACTTTCTGTTGTAGGTATTTTCGCTGCTGCTTCCGAAAGGGCTGGTATCATCTTATCTAAAGCTTCTTCTATCAGTTTATCTTTTGTAGCCTGATCTATCAACGAAGAATCTTTCAGTATATTTTCAAGTGGCCAAGCCAATACATTCTTAAACCATGCGTAGATATCTCCGAAACCTGATTGTCCGGCTTCAAGCCCGATCATTCCCGGAACAACAGAACCATCAACCTGTCCGCAAATACCCGGAATAAGTTTTCCGTGCATATCTTCGTACGGAGCAATCATAATGTCACATGTAGAAGTACCGATAACACGCACAAAGGTTTTCGGCTCTATTTCTGCACCCACTGCACCCATGTGACAGTCGAAGGCTCCTACCCCAACGGCTACATTCGTTGTAAGTCCTAAGCGGTCTGCCCACTCCTGAGTCAGATTACCTACTTTCACATCGCTTGTATATGTTTCGTGGAACAAGTGCTCTCTGAAACCTTTCAGTTCGGGAGCTATTTCAACAAGGAAATCCTCTGTTGGCAATCCGTCCCATTCCTTCAGCCACATGGCTTTGTGTCCGGCTGCACAACGGCTGCGTACAATATCGGCAGGCTTTGTAGTTCCTGTGATCAGCGCAGGCATCCAGTCGCAATGCTCTATCCAGCTGTAAGCATCGCCTACAATGGTCTTATCTTCTTTCAACACATGTGCCATCTTTGCCCATACCCATTCGCTGGAATAGATACCACCTTCGTAAGCGGTATAGTCGATAGGCCATTTAGCGGCTACTTCGTTTATTCTGGCAGCTTCTTTAATAGCTGTATGATCTTTCCAAAGCACAAACATGGCATTCGGATTCTCTGCATATTCGGGGCGCAATGCCAATACCTGTCCGTCCTTATCTATCAGAGCCGGAGTAGAACCTGTGGTATCGAACGACATACCTACTACGCTCGCTGCTGTTCCGGCAGGAGACTTGCTCAAAGCTTCCTTTACAGATTCTTCGAGAGCTTCTACATAGTCGAGCGGATGTTGTCTGTACTGATTGCTTTGCGGATCGCAGTATTTACCCTGCATCCAACGCTTGTAATATTTAACGGAAGAAGCTATTTCCTTTCCGGTTTCGGCTTCAATAATTACAGCGCGGCACGAGTCCGAACCGTAATCGAGTCCTATTGTGTATTTACTCATTATTATTAAGATTTCAAGTTTCAAAATTTCAAGTTTCAAAATTTTTGTCAATCTCCAAAAGAGCGTGGAAATCTTGAAACCCGAAACTTGAAATTTTGAAATAGTTAAGTTAACAAATTTATCTTAATGCTTTATTCAGCATATAATATACTTCATTGTTGCGTAAATCCTGACGGAACTGACGGATAGTAGTATCCTTATCAATTATCAGTAATTCAATATCAGCGATTTCGGCATAATCTTCAAGCATTTCAGTTGTTACTGAAAATGAGAAACTAGAGTGGTGAGTTCCACCTGCCAGAATCCATGCACCTGCACCAACTTCAAAGTTAGGCATTGGTTTCCACAATGCACAAGCAACAGGCAATTTTGGAAGCGGTTTAGGTTCTGTTACCTCAACTTCGTTCACTATCATACGGAAACGGTTACCCATGTCAACAATAGTTGCTGCTACACCTTCTCCCTTATGAGCCTGGAATACAAGACGGGCACAAGTACGGGCATCACCAATTCCTAAGAAATGCACTTCGATACGTGGTTTTACACCTGTAATATCAGGATTGATCTCCAACATGTGCGATTGCAGGATTGTACTGTTTTCGCCGTCGAAGTTCAATGTATAATCTTCAAGGAACGATTGTCCGCCAGGCAAGCCTTTACCCATTACCCACATGGTACGTACAAGGGCTGCTGTTTTCCAGTCACCCTCAGCTCCGAAACCGTAACCTTCGGCCATCAAACGCTGAGAAGCAAAGCCCATCAACTGTTTCATACCTTCCAATTCGTTGAAGCTTGTTGTAAAGGCTTTCGCTCCTTTATCCTGAAGGAAGCGGCGAAGCCCTATTTCCTGTGCAGCAGCATCGCGTACAAACTGATGTTTCTCTGCTCCTTTTTTGCAATCAGCTGCAAAGTCATAAACTTTTTCGTACTCAGCAACAAGCGCATCTATCTCAGCTTCTGTTACTGCTTCTACATAAGGTACAAGTGTTGCGATAGGTGCATTGTCTACGTGATAACCCAAACGAATTTCTGCTTCTACCTTGTCACCATCTGTTACAGCTACATTATTCATATTGTCACCAAAACGGATGATAAGCATGTTTTGCGAATCTGCCCATCCGGCACAAACACGCATCCATGAAGCGATCTTATCCTGAGTATCTTTGTCTTGCCAGTAACCAACCACTACTTTGCGAGGTTTACGCAGGCGACTGGTAATATGTCCGAATTCACGGTCACCATGAGCCGACTGATTCAGGTTCATGAAGTCCATATCTATTTCATTCCAAGGAATTTCCTTATTGAACTGAGTATGAAGATGCAGTAATGGTTTCTTATAATCCATCAAGCCATGTATCCACATTTTTGCAGGAGAGAAAGTGTGCATCCATGTGATAACGCCAACACACTTAGTATCGCCGTTTGCATTACGCATAAGTTCTGAAATTTCAGCCGATGAGTTGGCTGTACCTTTATAAACAACTTTTACCGGCAATCTGCCCGAGTCGTTCAATCCTTTTACCATCTGAGAAGAGTGTGAGTCTACTGCTACTACTGCATCTCCACCATATAACAACTGTGCTCCGGTGATAAACCAAATTTCTAAGTCTTTAAATTCCATGATATTAGTTTTTTTAAAGCCCCTCCAACCTCCCCGAAGGGAGGCTTTCAGAGTATGTTAATATTTAGTTGTATTTATCTTTTCTTTAATTATCCCCCCTGCGGGGGTTAGGGGGCTCATTGTCCGTAATATGCACCCGGACCATGCTTTCTGAAAAAGTGTTTCTTTATCAGTTCATCGTTCATCTTCAACTGCGGGTTGACGCTATAAGAAATGAACGCCATTTTTGCCACCTGCTCCATTACCACAGCATTGTGTACTGCATCGTGCGCATCTTTGCCCCATGAAAAAGGACCATGATTGTTCACCAATACACCGGGTGTAAAGTCAGCATTCAGATCTTTGAAACGCTCTACAATAACATTCCCTGTTTCCAGTTCATATTTCCCCTCTATTTCTTCTTTAGTCATCTGACGGGTACAAGGAATTTCATCTTTGAAATAGTCGGCATGCGTAGTGCCAATATTAGGAATGTCGCATCCGGCCTGTGCCCATGAAGTGGCGTATGTAGAATGAGTATGCACAATCCCTCCAATATTCGGAAAAGCCTTGTACAATACCAAATGAGTAGCAGTATCGGACGATGGTTTTAGTTTTCCTTCCACTATATTTCCGTCAAGATCAAGCACAACCATGTCGTCGGCTTTCATCGTATCGTACGATACACCCGAAGGCTTTATTATCACCAGACCCTTTTCACGATCTATAGCACTTACATTACCCCAAGTAAAAATAACCAACCCATGTTTTACTAAATCAAGGTTAGCTTCAAATACTTTTTGTTTTAATGATTCCAGCATATTATTTTTTAAGAATAAGATTCAAATAAGTGTAGCGTTTACACTTGCAATATTAATAATAAGTGTCCGATTATACACTTATTTTCGTTATGTTGTAAAACATGTTTTAAAAAAAAGTAAGGATAAAAGAAAAGAGAGAGCATAACACTCTCTCTTATTGAATATTATATTAAAGATTACTTTCTTTTCAGAGTGAAAAATAAAATCCTTTTTGCAGTAGTTGATCGTACTTTTCTTTGTTGAATGTATAATAAAATGCACCTCTTTTCGAGCTTGATTTATCTTTATCATCCTGTTTTTCGAGAATATCCATTTCCAGTATTTTCTTTCTAAAATTACGTTTATCCAATACAGTCTGATAAATGGCTTCGTAAAGTGACTGAAGCTGAGGTAAGGTAAATTTCTCAGGCAGCAGATTGAACCCGATTGGCTGGGTAGCAGTTTTCTTCCTCAGGATATCTATCGTATCATCGAGCATCTGATTGTGGTCGAACACAAGTTTTCCCACCTTATCCAACTCCTCCCAACGGGCATTATGTATCTTACACAGTTCCTCATCAAATAATTCCAGATCTATCAATGCATAGTAGGCAATAGAGATTACACGTTCCCCTTCGTCACGATTGATCTCACCGTACGTACCCACCTGTTCCATATATACATCCTGAATACCTGTATATTCATAAAGAACTCGTGAAACAGTCTCGGAAAGGCTTTCGTCGGAACGGAGGAAACCACCCATCAAAGTATCATGCCCTTCGAGCGGTTCAAATTTACGCTTCGATACCAGTAAATATAATTTACCTTCTTTGAAACCTAATATGATACAATCGACTGATACATAAAATTGTTCCTGTTCTCTATAAAATAGTGGTGTCATTTAAAGCTGTATTATTTATAGATAAGTGTACATTATACAATTATCATCTTTTAAGTGCGCAAATATACTATTATTTTACTCCAATATCCAAATTCTCAATAAAATATCATTATGCAATTTATCTGTCCGATAATATTCTTACTTCTACTATTCTGGGTGTTACAGCATCAGATCGAGCTTGGATTTTTACAACAAACTCCGTTTCCTTCACATCGGCAGGGATATTGAAATACAAGTGGGCAAAACTTTTGCTAACTTCTATCAAGTCGAAATCTGCAACCTTCTGATCGTTTACATAGACATCAAAATTACTGAAATTCTTATTATTAAAAACTTTCAACATAAGATATTTTGCATTTTTGTCCTTGTTTTTCATCTGATAGCTGAACCAGCCACGAGCTTCGCGCCAGTGTACATCTTCTTCGAAACCTGTATACGATTTTTCAGACTGAATGAAATGATCCGATTCGGGTTGCTGTTCTCCGCATACAACTTTATCGATGGTAATTGCATCTAGTTTTATACGTTCCTGCTCTTCCTCCGCTATCTGTTCTTGAAGCTTTTTTACTCCTTCCTGAGTTGCCTGCGGCCAGTATATAACATAACGTGAATCGTGCAGACGGAAAAATGGAATTAATTCTAATCCGTCTTTATATTTATCCGTATATAAATTGTTGAGATGGAATGTTAACGATTTACCATTTACAGGTTTCAGTAATGAAGCAATATCCTCCGGATTACTGACTATTATCGGCATTTCCTTCATCGGAATTTGCCTGCCATGTGCAATATGTCCACCACGACTATCATCAGCAAATAGTCCGATCATATCTTCTGTTCCGGTTTTGGCAGCCAACACAACAGGACCATACCGAAACGAATAATAATTCGATTTGTCTGGTAATTGTTCTGCTGCAATGTGCATCGGAACTTCCAATACCACTTTATCTCCTTTTTTCCATGTTCTGTTTATTGACACATAACCATTTTCCTCTGTAACAGACTGAGGTTTACCATTCAGCAAAACTTTTACAGTTCCTTGCTGTACCCACGAAGGATAACGGAGTTTCAATGTAAATTTCTGAGCTTTCTTAGGATTAATGGTCAAAGTAGTTTTCGGCTCATCGGGAAATGTATTCTCCTGAATAATTTCAGTTTCTTTCTCCGTCCAGTTCAATCGTGAAGGGATAAAAAGGTTCACATACAACTCCTTATCTGTATGGGCATAGATCATTTCGCCGTACTTGGCATGATTTTCTATCCCTGATCCTACACAACACCAAAAACTAGTCTGAGGTTGGGAATACACACGATAATGCCCCGGACGCATCTGTGTAAAGTACACGAAACCTCCGGTTTCGGGATGCTGGGTAGACAGGATATGATTGTACAAGGCACGCTCATAATAGTCTACATATTTTTTATCTAAAGATGTCTGATAAAGCATCTTGGACAGGCGAAGCATATTGTAGGTGTTACAAGTTTCAGGTCCTTCGATATGTTTTATCATACGCGAAAAATCATTCACCGGATTGAAGTGCTCTCCTACACTGTTCCCACCTATGCACACCGAACGATGTTCGATCACTGTTTCCCAAAAGAAACGGGCAGCATCATTCCATGATTCGTTCCCTTCAATATCTGCCACACGTTTAAATCCTAGCACTTTCGGTATCTGCGTATTTGCGTGCATACCTGTCAACTTATCCTCGTGCTTTGTCAGAGGATCGAGAATAGCATGATGCGAAAACTGATGAGCCAGTTTCAGATACTTTTCATTACCTGTAATAGCTGCCACATCGGCGAATGTTTCATTCAAGCCGCCATGCTCGCTGCGAAGCATATCCTGAATCTGATCTTCTGATAATTTAGAAACAAGATTTATTGCCCAATCAGTCATTTTTATCAACATCTCTTTTGCAGTATTATTTTCCGCATACAGATAAGCATCACGTAGACCGGCATATGTTTTATGAATGTTATACAATGGAACCCACCTACCATTCAAATCAAAACCACCTGCCTTTATATTTCCGTCTGCTACTTCCTGCCAGATAACTTTCCCTCCGGGTACACCACCGATATAGCCGTTACCGTTAGCATCCTGACAGCGTTTCAGTTCACTTATCATATAGTCGAGGCGGCCTTTTATATCCTGATCGCCTGTCGATGCATACATTAATGACAAAGCTGAGAGGTAATGGCCTCCGATATGTCCGTCCAGACCTGTATTTTCCCAGTTGGTGTAACTCTCCGCTTTCGGTGTCAATCCCGCTTCGCGAAGAAAGGGAGCGAGCAACCTGTCGGCACTCAGTTCCAGCAGATATCGCTTATCCAGATTCTGCGCATGGCTGAAAGGGCTATTAAGCAATTCAACATCCTGCAAATGGAAATATTCAACCTTAGGTTCTACCTGTGCTTTCAGCAAAATAGCAGTGACAAATAATAAAGTGAATACAAATAGTTTTTTCATTGCAATTAGATTCTAATAGTTATAATTCGAGCCCCTCCGAGCCTCCCCAATGGGGAGGTCTTGCCGATGAGGTATTTTATTAGACAATTCTTGTTATCAGAGTTCCCCCTTCGGGGAATACAGGGACCCTTATTTTAGATACTCTTTTACCTGTTTGTAAACGTTATCAGCAGTGAATCCCAGTTTCTCGTCCAGCACCTTGTACGGCGCCGAGAAGCCGAAAG